>NZ_CP084469.1:2095153-2793538 GCF_020405205.1 Natrinema salinisoli
GTCTTCGGTGTCGAGCACGGCCGAGCGGGCGATGGGAACGAGGTCGTCGACGTCGACTCCCCGCCGCCGGGCGTAGACCACTGCAGCGGCCTCGATGGTCAGGCCGAGTTCCTGCTGGAGCGTGTTGATCGCGCCGACGGCCTCGTGTTTCTCCATTCCCTCGGCGACCAGCGAATCGAGGACCCGTTCGAAGGCGGACCGTTCCTGCAGGAGGTCCTCGTCGGGGACGAACTCCTCGGGCACCGTCACCTCCGAGGGGTCGAACGTGACCGCGAGCCCGTCGTCCTCGCGCTCGAGGAGCCCCTCTTGCGTGGCGATGTCGATCAGCCGTTTGGCCTGGTCGGGGGAGAACCAGTCCCGGTCGAGCGAGAGGGCGACGACGAACTCGTTTTCCTTGAGGTGGCGGGTCCCGTTCTGGATGAACGGGGCGGCGACCGCGACGCGAAGGCTCATCGGAGACGACTTCCTCGAGCGGTGAAAAAACGATGGCGGTTCCGGACGGTGCTGTCGGGACGGAACCCGGGCCGGTCGGCGATCAGTCGGAGGCGCGACCGCCGCCGTCGCCGTTTCGATCGGCTCGGGACGGCGGTGGGAACTCGGCGGCGCTGGGCTCCGGCGTCTCGGGGAGGACACAGCGGTCGGGTTCGCGGTTGACGTGGCGGTACTGGTCCGGCGCGTTCGCGAGCGGGTGGGCGGGGTTTTGATCGCTGTCGATCCGGGCGGCCCGCACCTCGTCGAACCCGTTGAGACGGGCCCGAATCCCGCGCCAGTGATACCGCGTCGCGGTCGGGATGGAGACGGGGCGCGGCGACTTCCCGTCGGGATGGCGCGTCGCGAGGATGGCACTGTTGACGTTGCTGGCGAGCGCGTCGTGGTCGATGAGGACGCCGACCGAGGCGTCTCGCGGCGCTCGCGCGGCGAGGACGTCCAGTCCGAGGTGGAGTGCCCGATACTCGGCGACGTTGTTGTCCGGCGGCGTGTCCGCGGTCGCGACGCGTGCGACGCGGGTGCCGTCGCGCGTTTCGATGACGGCGCCCAGGCCACCGCCCGGTCCCCGGAAGGACCCGTCGGTAGCGACGTAGAAATCACGATGATGGGTCCGCGGGGGATGGGCGATGTGCGGCGTGGGCGACTCGTCGAACAAATCCCGCAGTGCGGGCCGGCCGTGAGCGGCCATGGAAGGGAGTACGTGATGAAAGGAACTTAAACTTACGGGCGAAATCACGTGGTGTGAGCCACGGTTCTCAGGGTTCTGGAACTCCGGCAGCTACTCTCGCTTGCTACTCGAGACCGTCTGCGAACGGGCAACTGAACCCGCCGGCAAAAGGCACTCGGTGGCCGGTCACTCCGACGGCGAGCTGCGCGATGCGCGACGCGAATCGGATAGCCAAACGGGGAGCGGAGCGATCCGTGAGGCGAGCGGACGGTCACCCTGATTCGCGGCAACGACGTCAGCATGTCGATGTCCGAAACAGTCTCGAAATGCCATATAAATGCCGAAATCGGCAGAATCGGGCTGTCTCGGGCCCCGTCGACGAGGTGCTCGAAATCGCTCTCGAACCGAGGGGAAACGGGACCCAATCTGTGTTGGCAGCAGGTGTAATACCACCGGGTGCTTGCAGAAAGTATGAACCAGACGAACGCCGGTCGGATGGAAGCAGCCTGTTCCCTTCTCGCCGAGTCCGAACGACGCTTTCTGCTCTACCAGCTCGCGGACGACCAGACCGCGAACCTCGAGGACCTGATCGCCCAGGTCGCAGCCTGGGAGCTCGACACCCGTGCCGAGACGATCGACAAGGAGGTCAGACAGCGCGTGTACGTGTCGCTGGTCCACAACCACTTGCCCCGGCTCGCCGATTACGACATCATCGAGTACGACCTGCGCAGCGGTGATATCGTCCTCGCCGACGGGTTCGAGGACATCAGACCGCTCCTCGAGCAGTTCAGACAGACCGAAGAAAAACCCGAGATCCGCGAGCGACCCCCTCTCTGAGACGTCCGGACGAGCGAAATCGGAACCGACCCCTGGCGATCGACTTTTCGACTGCGGACGCTCCGACGGGATCGACGACCCGATACCCGACCCTCGGAGCGCGACTCCGTTTCGAATCGAAATTCATACGGGATCCCTCGGTGGACAGCCACTGTGACCCGCTATCGGAATCTCGCCCTCTTCCTGACGCTCGCAACGCTGTGGGGCTCGGCGTTCGTCGCGATTAGCGCCGGACTGTCCCACATCCCGCCGGTTCTGTTCGCAGCCCTGCGCTACGATATTGCCGGCGTCCTGATGCTCGGCTACGCGGTCTACGCCGTCGATCACTGGCGGCCCCGCGGGCAGGCCGAATGGACGCAGGTCGCCGTCGGTGCCGTGCTCTTAATCGCGGCCTACCACGCCTTCCTGTTCGTCGGACAACAACACACGACGGCGGCGGCAGCGGCGATTCTGGTCAGCCTCTCGCCCGTGTTGAGCAGCGGGTTCGCGCGGCTGCTGGTCCCCTCCGACGCGCTCTCGCCGGTCGGCGTCGTCGGCGTCCTCGTCGGGCTCCTCGGCGTCGCCGTCATCGTCCAACCCGACCCCTCGAACCTGCTGACTACCGACGCCGTCGCGAAGGGATTCGTCTTCTGTGCGACGGCAGCGTTCGCGCTGGGGAGCGTCCTCACGCGCCGACTCGATGCCTCGCTCCCGATCGAGACGATGGAAGCCTGGTCGATGCTCGGCGGCGCGCTCGTGATGCACCTCGTGAGCATCGCGCTCGGCGAGCCGCTCGAGCCGGCCGCGTGGACTACCCCCGAGGCGATCGGCGCGCTCGCCTACCTGTCGGTCGGCGCGAGCGCCGTCGGGTTCCTCATCTACTTCGACCTGCTCGATCGGCTGGGGGCCGTCGAGATCAACATGGTGTCGTACGTCGCACCGATCGTCACCGCGGTGGTCGGCTGGCTCTACCTCCGCGAAGCCGTCGATACGGCGACGCTGGCGGGCTTCGCCCTCATCGCCGTCGGCTTCCTCCTCGTGAAGCGCCGGGCGATCCGACGGGAGTTCGGGTACGTCCGGTCGCGGAGTTCGAGCGACTGAGCCTCACTGGCGGTGTCCGTGCCCGACGTACAACGCGAGGAGGTGGCCGACGATCAGGACGACGAACGCGGATGCCTCGAGCGAAGAGGACAGCCCCGTCGCGAGCAGCGGGGGGTACAGGATCGGGAGCGCAATCGCCGTCCAGAACCCCGCCGCACGGATCGGAGTCGCGAGTCCCGGTGCCGTGCGCTCGAGGACGCCGTGCTCGTCGTCGGGGCGGTCGCTCGAGGGGCTCGAGTCGGCGGATCGCTGGTCGGGGAGGGAGGGAGGCCTCGCCATCGAACACACACTGGGAGTCCGGTACTTCGCCGGAGTAGTCCAAATACCGGCCCGACCGTTTCGGCCGATTCCGTCGAATTCAGTGGAATAGAACCATTGAACGATCGATTTATACGGGATAACGATCACTTGGGCGTCGACCGTAACGTATCGATCACGAAAAACGCGTCACAGTAGTGCGCTACTCGAACTGCTCTCGAAGCGAAACCCGATCGATCTTTCCGGTCGCGGTACGGGGAAAGTCGCCGACGAACTCGATCCGGTCCGGGACCTCGTGACTTTCCAGTTCGCGGTGACACGTTCGTTCGATGTCCGCCGCCGACACCGTTCCCTCGCTTCGCCGTTCGACGATCGCCGTCACCGTCGCGCCGCGGACGTCGTCTTTCGTGTCGATGATCGCGACCTTCTGAACCGGGTCGATTTCGTAGATTACCTCCTCGATCTCGCGCGGATAGATCTCTCCACAACCGGTCGTAAACATGTCTTCGATCCGGTCGACGACGAACAGGAAGCCGTCCCCGTCCCGCCATCCGATATCGCCCGACGTGAGCCACCGTTTCCCCTGCCGTTCGACGAACTTGTTCTCGGTGAGTTGGGCCCTGTTGTACCGAGGCGTAACTGTATCTCCGCGCCAGAGGATCTCCCCGCGTTCGCCGCGTTCGACCGGGTCGCGAGTTTGGAGGTCTTCGATCCGAATCTCGACGGCCTCCTCGGCCGGGCGGCCGACGCTGCCCGCTTTGCGCCCCTCGCTGGTCGGCAGATTGAGCGTGGCCAGCGGCGTCGTCTCGGTCATTCCGTACCCCTCGAGCAGGGTACAGCCGAGCGTTCGTTCGGCTTCGTCGATACGCTTTCTCGGCATCGGCGAACCGCCGACACCGATCGCCTGGAGGGTCGAAATGTCGTAGTCCTCGACACCGTCGTGATCCAGCAGCTCGACGACCATCGTCGGAATGAGGAAGGTGTACGTCACGTCGTGGCGCTCGATCGCCGCGAGTACCGCATCGACGTCCCACTCCGCTAACAAGTGATTTCGCGCCTCCAGATGGAGAAACGGGGTCGTAGTGACGTTGAGGCCGGTTACGTGAAAGCACTGACAGACCGTCAGTGCGACGTCGTCTCGAGCCCAGTCGTTGTACGCGACGAAGCCGTTCGCGTTCGCCTCGAGGTTGCCGTGGGTGTGATAGACGCCCTTCGGGGCGCCTGTCGTCCCGCTGGTATACAGGAGTTCGGCCATCGAACTGGATCGACGAGGCGTCACGTCGTAGTTCGGTTCGCCGTAGTCGACCAGGTCAGTATAGTGTCGAAGCGCTCGGTCGTCCGTCTCAGGGGGAGTCTCGTGATGGCTGCTCGTGACGACGGCGATAGCGTTACTGTCGGACAGTATATACTGGATCTGCCGGTCGGTAAAGCGCGTGTTGATGGGGACCGGTACGGCACCGCGTTTCATCGCACCGAGGTAGGTACAGACGAACGCCACGCTGTTCGGGATGTGAATCGCCACGTGATCGCCGACGCCGACGCCGCCTCGCTCCAGCGCGTCTGCGATGCGATTCGACCGTTCGGCCAGCCGTTCGAAGGTGAGCGACGAATCCGAATCGCTGATCGCCACGGCCGCCGGCTGGTTCCGCGCCGCGACGTCGACGTGATTGGCGAAGTTCATCGTCACCGGCTTTGATATGTGCTGGCAAGTCACTTTCTAACCAATTATTGATGTGTTTTTGAGCTAATGTTTCGGGCGGTGGCAGAACTGTCGTTACGCATACATTCGACGGGGAGAACCGTCCGGTGATATCGCACGCACCGTGTGCGAGCTACCTCTGGATCACTTCTCTGTCGGAAGACACGTCACGTGAAGATGAAATTGGCTCGTATCTCCCTCGCAGTTTCTCGAACCATATCCACGAACTCCGACTCTCGAAGATCGGTATCTAATCGGTCGCTGGCACAGTAAATGGCGATAGATCCGCGGACTTCGTCCTCGGTTACGATCGGCGCGGCGATACCGGCCATTCCCGCGATCAGTTCCCCGTCGTCGACCGCGTATCCGTCCTCACGGATGCGATCGAGGTCCGCACACAACTCGGCTTCGTCCGTAATCGTATTCGGCGTCCGTTCCTGAAGGTCGTCCTCGCGGAGGATGCGTTCGACCGTCTCGTCGTCCTTGTGGGCGAGAATTGCTTTCCCAGGTGCATTCGTGTGTAGCTGTATGCGCGTGGGATAGGTCTGTGTCGCCTGCGGCTGAAGGTTCGCCCGCTGCCAGCGCGTTGCGATCAACACGGCACAGCGTCTGCTCTCTTCGGTGACCAGCTGTACGTGCGCTCTTTCGTCAGTCGCCTCGACCAGTTCGAGCGCTTCGTCACGGCCTCGAACGAACAGCTCGTGGTTGTTCCGCGCGACCTCACCGATGTGGAGAAACTGCGTACTCAGCCGGTACGTTCCGTCGTCGTTGACGACGTATCCGACCTGCTCGAGCGTTCGAAGGTGGTCGTAGGCCGTACTCTTCGGGATGTCGAGGGCGGTCGCGACCTCGGTCACGCCGATCGTCCCTCGATCGACGAGTGTCTCGATGACATCGTGTGAGACCTTGATCGCTTTCACTGGGTAGCTCGTCATGCGTGTCCATTCATCCTCGAGTTCAAATCGTTTGGTAATGCCGGACGATTCGCTCGACGAGTAGTAGTCAATAGACCTATTATAACAAATATATTATATGACAAGAATGTTTTAGCACTGTTTATTTCCTCCCACCAACTGGTGTATAATCTCACAAGTACACTACGCATTAATGCGCATTAGTGCCTTTTTCAGAGCTTCTAACAACTACTTTGGTTTCCTACATAGTTCCGAAGTGTATACTATTCTATAACTAACAGCAACTTTATGTAAACGGGTAACATCCCCCGATCTGGTGCAAGTCAGAACCACTCATGACTGAGAATGACAATCCATCCGCGACGCGACGTGGAGTCGTCAAAGGCATCGGCGGCCTCGCCGCGCTCTCGATGTCCAACGCGACCTTCGCAAACGCACAGGCGGCGCTAGACGATCCCCTTTCGAGCGATCCGCATACGGCCGATACGTACCGCGCGATCGTCGACGCGATCATCCCCCGCACGCCCGAGCTCGAGGACGAACTCGGTCCGGAGCACGTGCCGGGTGGACTCGACGTCGAACTCGAGAAGTTCCTCATCTGGGACTTCAACCACTTCCAAGAGATTCGCTCGGAGTTGGTCTCCGACGGCCTCGATCTGCTCGACGACGGGATGTCGAGAGACAGGTTCGAAGTGACGCTCGATCTGGACGACTTCGACGACGCGCTCGACGCCCTGATGGACCTCGCGGATCTCGACGTGCTCGACGACGACCTCAACGAGCGGGCGCTGTCCGAGCGCCTCACCTTCGGGCCCGTCAACCGGTACAAGTCGGTCTTCAAGGACCTCGACACCGACACGGAGGGTCCCGCCGAGTTCGAAGTCACCGTCGAGACGGACGACGAGCAGTACCAGCGGGTCCTCGGGAACTACCCGTACGCGCCGGCGTTTCCGCTGGTGTTCGACCTGGTCGCCGCGGAATTCCTCGCGAAAGGGAACAACCACGACGAGCCGGGTGATTACGACTTCCCGGGAGGCGGCACGTTCACGCGACTCTCGCGCGAAGACCGGCTCCGCTGCCTCTGGACCATCGTCGACGGAGGAGCCGTCGATCGACTCGACGACCTGATCGAGCCGCTGATTCCCGACGTCGGCATCCTGAAGTTCGTCGTGATGGCCGTCAACGGACTCCACGGCTTCGGTTACTACACCGAGTGGTCCGGCTACGGCAGCACGAAGACGGACACGCCGAACGATCGCGAGCTCGAGGTCGACGAAGGCGAGGTCCAGAGCCGCCAGCAGACGAACTACCCCGGGCCCGCCGACGGCTACGCCGCCGACTGGCGACACGCGATCGAGGGAGGCTTCGATGATCCGGACGCGGACGAACTCGAGCTCTCCGACGACCTCACTGGCGACGACGTCGTCGCCGGGGGTGATGCGTGATGGAGGACCCCGACGTCGTCGTCATCGGTGCCGGTGCCGACGGTCCGGTTACCGCCGCCCGGCTCGCTCGCGAGCACGGCCTGGACGTGCTCGTGCTCGAGGCCGGCCCGTGGCACGGGAACTCCAAGTGGCCGAAACCGCACGCCGACGCCGGTGGGACGGTCAGTACGGATCCCGACGATCTCGATGGCAAGCTGATGGACGAGCAGTATACCCACCGAGAGGCCGACGCCAACGATCCGACCTGGGGCTACCTCCGCGTGGGTCCGGCAGATCACTCTCGAGCGCCGTGGTTCCGGAACCTCCACCAGAACGCGTTCATCTGGCAGGTGTCGGCCGTCGGCGGAACCACCGCCCACTACTTCGGGAACCATCCCCGAGCCTATCCGCACGCCATCGACGAACAGGAGCACTGGCCGGACGAGATCAGTTACGAGGACCTCGTCCCGTACTACCAGCTCAACGAGGAGGTGACGAGTACCCAGCAGGCCCCGATGACCGCGGCCGAAGAGGTGTTCATCGAGGGCGCGGAGAACGCGGGATTCGACAAACTCGATTCGTTGAACGTCACCGACACGGGGTGGCGGCCGCAGCCGAACGCGATCGAAGAACCCGGCCGCGAAACGTCGAACGGCGAGCCGCTCGACGCCGACTACGAGGGCTCGTTCAGTTACGACGACGGCTTCCGCGGCGACACGCTCGTCGGCGATCACTTCCAGGGGTCGTCGACTCCGGTCGACGCGCCGGTCCGCGACAAGGCGCGGAAATCCAGTAACGTCGGGTGGGTTCCGCGCGCACTAGACGCCACCAAGGACCCCGAAATGGGGAACGTCGCGCTTCGACCGAACACGTTCGTTACGAATATCAACACCAACGACGGCATCGGCACCATCGAGGCGACCGGCGTCGACGTTCGGGACACCTGGTCGGGCGACACCGAGACGATCGAGGCGGACACGGTCGTCCTCGCCGCGGGCTGCATCGAGTCGCCCCGGCTCTGGCTCAACAGCGATCTCCCGGACGACGGCTGGGTGGGGAAGGGCCTCACCACTCACTGGTTCGACTGGGTCGTCGGCGTCTACGACGACGAGACGGTCGCGGAGATCAACCCCGAGGCGGAGCACATGGACCCGTACATCGGGCAGAACTCCGCGGCGCGCTTCGACAAGCCCGGCGTCGGCGGGATGGAGGACATCGGGATGTCCCCGGGTCTCGTCTCCTACGCGGATTACCTGTTCACCGAGGCGGGGTACAGCTTCGACACGCCGGTCGATCCCGACGAGCCGTGGGACACCCGCGGCTACGTCGTCGGCAAGGAACTGAAGCGCCGCATGTCCAACTACAAGCAGACGAAGGCGCTACTGATCCTGACCGACGACCTCCCGCGAAAGGAAAACGGCGTCTCCCTGAACGATTCGTTCAGCGACGAGCACGGTGCCGTTCCCGAAATCAAGTGGGAGCCACACCCGGACGACGACGCCAAGCGCGACGAGCTGTCTCGAATCGCGGCCCGGATCCACAAAGAAGCGGGTGCCGAACACGTCCACCGATGCGAGTGGCCGCCCCTCTTGCTCCACATGCAGTCCTCGATGCGCATGGGCAAGGTCCTCGACGCCAACGCGGAGGCGAAGAACGTCAACCGGCTGTTCGTCGCCGATCACTCCGCGCTGGCCAACGGCGTCGGCGGGCCGAACCCGACGAATTCCGGGCAGGCGCTCGCGCTCCGGACGGCGGATCGGATCGCGGATCTGTACTATTAAATACGGGAGTACACCGGGCAACGATAGTAGCCCCCGACCCCACCCATTTCTACCGTGAGCGACTGCTCCGGGTCCACCCATTCCGACCGCAGTCGCCGAGCGCCGCCGATTGACGGAGGCGCTCGAGCCTGTCCCCCACCCATAGCAACCGCAGCGGCTCAGTTACGCGATCCGCTCGCCGTTCTCGTCGACCCCGAGTTTGCAGTCGTCACAGAGCCACCAGCCGACGATCGGATCGCGGAGCGGGAGCACTGCGCCGCAGTCGGGGCAGCGCTTCGGTTCATCGACTCGAGGTTCGCCCATCAGTTACCCGTCCCCAGTCCGCGGTCGGCGGGGTCGGTCGTGACCAGAACTGAATTCACCGAGCAGCCACAGGGGTAGACGGTCCCCGAGTACGGGCTGCTGGCGGTGACGACGTGTACGGGTCCGCCGCAGGTAGGACACTCGGGCGGCGACGAATCGCGGTCGTCGCTGCCATCGGTGTCGTCACACATGGCGATCGCGCCTCGCGGCCGTGGTTGGCGTCGACGCTACTCGTATCGGGCGATTCGGCTGTCGTGCGGGACGTTTATATCCCGGTAGAATGTACGGAATCATGCTTCCGAAACCTCGATGGGTTTGGAAGCCGCGTCTCGGGTGCTGCTACACCCGGGGCATTTGTACGCTGCCCCCGTTCTGGAGACGCAGCCTCCGATCTAATCGTCACCGTGTTGTTACTTATACCTATTGTTTTCGGTGATGGATTTATCGACGTGGCGCGAGCGGGATCCAATTCGGATCTGCATCCCGAGGCGAGCGGTAGCGGTCGCAAAGAGGGAGAACCGTCTCGAGATGCTGGATCTAAAGTAGTTAGGAAAGGGATCAGTTGGACTTGTCATCGGGCCAGATGCCCACGAAATACCGACTCACTAAATGTGCAAACTAAACGCGGATTGATTCTCCCAGTTAATCAAAACACAGTGAGTTGGTGAAAATGTCAGGGACATAAGAGCCGTTGTCTCCTACGCTTCAGTAGAGATGGCTAGTACTACTGAAATACAGAAGGCAGTAGCAGTGTGTGATACCTGTGGAACTGCGCTTGCAGTACATTTCGACCCTGACGGCGAAATACGGATAATGTGGACTAGAAGGGGGCCAGCTTGCTCATGTAGAAATGCCGAACTTCGTATTATGAGCGACGACAGGACTGTTATCGAAGACGTAGACGTGTAGCAGTGAGATGAATCAACTCATAAGAACGTTTAAAAACAAATGTTCTGTTAATCGTCTGTACTTCCTGTTGACTCGAGTTCGACTATCCTATTTTCATGGAGTCTCCATCCACAAGTAACTACGTCTTCAGATTCATTCCGTCGAAGAAGTGGACAATCGGTTTCGTTCCGTTCTAACTATTTTATCATACCGTTTGACACATAATACAAACTGTGAACTCAATGCATTGAGTCGGTGTCTGCTGGCTCCGGCAGAACACACATACTGGTACATCCGTTACGCTGAGTGTGGTCGGTAAAGAAATTGATAACGTCGATAAGGGAATCCTCTACCTGCTCCAACAGGATGCCCGCGGAAACACGGTTACCGAGATCGGCGAGAGAGTCGGTGTTTCCTCCAGTACGGTCGCTAACCGAATCAATCGCCTCGAAGAACGCGATGTCATCCTCGGCTACCATCCCATCGTCAAGTATAGAGAAGCCGGGCTAGGCCATCACCTGCTCGTGAGTGCGACGGTCCCGCTTACGGAACGAGAGGAACTGTTAGACGATATTATGGAAATCTCCGGAGTCGTAAGCATCCGTGAGTTGTTAACGAATAAGGAGAACTTGTCATTGGAGTTGGTCGCTCACACCCAAGAAGAACTCGAGGAGAGCCTCGAAGACCTGGACAGGCTCGGTGTGCACATCGAACGGATGGAGATCATGAAACAAGAACGAGCCAATCCATACAATCACTTCGGGAAGGAGTTCGCAGACGAGAAGACCGATGGCTAATTTCCAGACTAGTTTAAGTCCCTCTGGAAAATATCAATCAAGCTATAGGTTTAAGAACCTCGTTGGTCTACAGAGGGTGTGAACAAAATCCAGACCGAAATACCCGAGGAGAGGGGTGTTAGTCAGACTGTGATTGAAGCAGTTGCTGAAGCAGAAGGTGTGCGCCCTGTAGAACTCAGGCCCCCACTGTACGACGTCATTGATCCCGAGGCCTTGGACCGAATTTTTGACGATGCCCTGACCGTTGGAAAAGTGATATTCAACTATAACGGTTGCGAGATCAGCGTGTTCTCTGACGGGTACGTGGCCGTCGAGAAGCAGTATACCGGTCACAGGCCCATCAAGAGTTGATTCTCGGCCATCTACATGCTCGACACTCCTGCTAACCAGTCCTCTAGCGACGATAAGATCGACATCTTGCTTGTCGAAGATAACCCCGGTGACATTCGGCTCACTCGAGAGGCATTCAAGTCGTCCAAACAAGAGATAACACTACAGACAGTCACTAATGGTGATGACGCTGTGAGGTTCTTACAGGAGTCTTCGGACAACGAACTGCCCGGTCGAGATGGATGTGAGGTCCTTGAAATTATTCGGGATGATCCCCGGCTCAAACCGCTGCCTGTGCTTATGCTCACGAGCTCAGAGGCTGACGAAGATGTTGCGCGGTGCTATGATGCCCGTGCTAATGCCTATCTGACCAAGCCAACAGATCCTGCCGAGTTCATTTCTCTTGTAGATCGTTTTGAGACGTTTTGGGTTGAGCAGGCACGGCTCCCACCAATTCCGACGTGATTTTCACCTTTTGCGGCTGTCAGACCTGTGCTGAGTAGTTGGTCTGTACGTACCGATGACCAACTGGACTCGAGGACGAGATTCATGGGTACAGCACCCACAGGAAGTGCGCCGGTGAATAGAACGAGTGAACGGGCGGAGGGACCACGGCGATGAGTGTTCTGCTCAGACTGGCAACACGGAATCACCACGCCCTCCCCAGCCGATTTCTACTCACGGACGCGAAGCGTCCGTTCGTATGGTTCGCGGAATCGCAGGTTCCGCGCTAACGCTCGTTTCACTCGTTCATCCACTGTCAGAGCACGCTCTGACAAGCTGCTCAAAAATCCCGATTTTTGGCATCAAGCGAAACCTCCGGTTTCGCGGACCTCGCGAAGTCTGGCGGGACGGCGTTGCCGTCTCGAACGACTTCGTTCACTGCGTCTTCGCGCGGCGTTGCCGCGCGAACGGTCCGAGGGACCGCTGGTCCCTCGCTATTCACGAAGACCACGCGCAATTTTGTCTCGCGGTTCGGCAACGGCGAACCGCGCCACAGCGCGCGCCACCGTACGGCGACTTGGCCGATACGGCAACCCTCGTACAGACCGCTGATTCGCTGTCTCGAGGAGCAAGTTTCTCAATACGGCATTCGCAGCAGGTCCGTATGCGAACGGAAACTATCACACACTCGCTCGACGAGGCCACTAACTAGTTAGTGAGATAACAAGAGTAATGAAGAGGTGGGTATCATTTCGAACCGATGCTAGAGTGGATTGGGGGTGGCACGAGAGCGCTGGATATTTCGATTCCCCTGTTCGGTCTCGTCCTGTTTCTCGTGATCAAATGGCGGTTCGATCCGCACAGGAGTTGGTATTACTTCGTCGCAGCGTTTCTCTCCTGGTTCGGCTTCGATCTCGTCATCGGCCTGTATAGCGGAACGCTCGTTTCCATTCCTTACCTGATCGGGTCGTCAACCGCGATTCTGCTCTGGATTTGTTGTATGGCGTTCTTCGGATTGGCATTACTGACTGTGTGGCGGGATCGGACGGCCTGAATCGTCACATTGCGAACCCGACTTCGCCCGCATTTAAGCCGCCTCGGTGCGAGGTGTTGGGTATGAAGAAAATCATCGAAACGGACGACGCGCCCGCCGCGGTCGGTGCCTACAGTCAGGCGACCAGCAACGGCTCGCTCGTGTTCACCGCCGGCCAGATCCCCATGACGGCCGACGGCGACCTGCTCGACGACGAGCCGATCGAGAACCAGACGAACCAGGCCCTCTACAACCTCGACGCCGTCCTCGACGAGGCCGGCGCGAGCTACGCGGACGTCCTCAAGGTGACCGTCTTCCTGGAGGACATCGACGACTTCGACGCGATGAACGAGGCCTACGCGGACTACTTCGACGACCAGCCGCCGGCCCGCAGCGCCGTCGAGGTCGCCGCGCTCCCGAAGGGCGTCGGCGTCGAGATCGAAGCCATCGCGAGCGTCGATCAGGACGAGTGAGGGACGCGTGAGCGGCTACCCGTCCGGGCGGATGGGGATCGACCCGCGAGCCAAATCCGCCTTCCTGTGGGGCCTCGTCGGACTCCTGTCGTTCCTGGTGCTCGTGCAGGGCTACGCGCTGCTCGCCGAGCCGCTCGTGACGATCACCCAGGCGCTAGCGCTCGCGCTGCTGGTCGGCATGAGTGCCGGAGCAGGCGCGTACCTGCTCGAGCCCCGACTCGCTGCGCGGGCGGCCGATCGCGGGGAGAGATAGGCGTATCTCGTAACAGTTAAACGACGGACGCGGTTAGGATGACCTGAGCCAGGATGGCCGAACGGTAAGGCGCACGCCTGGAAAGCGTGTTCCCTTTGGGATTCAGGGTTCAAATCCCTGTCCTGGCGTTTTCGTGATTTTACTTGCGACGAGCGACGCGTAGCGGCGCGAGTAATCCAAAATCACGAAACGACACAGACAGGATGTGAACACGCGAGTCGCATGCGGCCGAACGGAGTGAGGCCGACCGTCTCGCATCTGTTCAAATCCCTGTTCTGGCGTATACCGTCACTGTAAGTCAGTGAACGCATTCGCCACAATTGCGCGGCGAATGCGTGTAACCGTTACAGTTGACGGTATATTCTGTCGATATCGACCGACGAGCGATGCGTAGCTGAGCGAGTCGCGATTTCGACGAAACGTAAACGAGAGGATTTGGAGGAGAGAAGTCGCAGCCCGGATAGCCGAGCGAGGCGAGCGAGACCGTCTTCGAGCGGTTCGAATTCCAGTCCGCGTTTTTCGGATCGGGGCGTCCCGGAGAGACGACTCTCGATGCCGCCGCTGGCCGGAGGTGACGTCAACGGGGAAGGGGAAGGGTAGGGGGAGGAGCGTGTCAGCGCTCGAGTTCGACCGGGGAGTCAGTCGAGATCCAGCAGCGGGGGTCATCCGGATCTCTGAGTTCGAGACTGCCGCTTTGACACACCACCATTTCGTATCGGTCGTTCATGATGACCCCGCTATCGACTCGTCCGGGATCGGATATCGTAACGGGGCGCATACCGATCGCTCGGATCGACGTAAAAACATCATACTACTGTAATCGGAGGTGGTCGGAACTGGTATTTTGCGCTGTCGCGCCCGATCGCGATCGGATAACCCTTTGCTCCGGCAGCGCGTGGAACAACCATGTGCGGTCGCTATACGCTCGTCGTCGAGCAGGACGATCTCGAGTCGCGCTTCGACGCCCGGTTTCGGGACGCGGCGTTCGCCCCTCGCTACAACGTGGCTCCCGGACAGGAGCTACCGGTAATCACGAACGAGGAGCCGGAGACGTTCCGGCACCTCGAGTGGGGGCTGGTCCCGTCGTGGGCCGACGACGACAGCGGCGGGCTGGTCAACGCGCGGGCGGAGTCCGTCGACGAGAAACCGAGTTTTCGGGAGGCGTACGAGCGACGGCGGTGCCTCGTTCCCGCGGACGGGTTCTACGAGTGGGTCGAGACTGTGGACGGGAAACAGCCGTATCGAGTGTGCTTCGAGGACGAGAGCGTGTTCGCGATGGCCGGCCTCTGGGAGCGCTGGGAACCGACGACGACCCAGACCGGCCTCGACGCCTTCGGTGGCGGTGTCGATGGCAATTCCGAGAGCGGGCCGCTCGAGACGTTTACCATCGTTACGACCGAACCGAACGACCTCGTGTCGGATCTCCATCATCGGATGGCCGTGATTCTCGACCCGGATTCCGAGCGACGGTGGCTGTCGGGCGACGATCCGGGGGAGCTACTCGAGCCCCATTCCGCCGACGGGATGCGCGCGTATCCCGTCTCGACGGCGGTGAACGATCCGGCGACGGACGATCCGTCGCTGATCGAGCCGCTCGAGAGTGCGTAGGTAGATTGTCGGAACGGAGATCGGCCGCTGGAACGCGATTCAGAGCCCTTCCCTGCCGCCCTGGGAGAGGAGGACGAGGAGCGAGAGTCCGGAGACGGCGAGCAACAGCAACGCGGGGATGACCGCGTACTGGAAGAACGCCTCGCCCTGTGCCTTCCAGATGATCGTCACGAGGGTTTCGAACCCGGTCGGCCGGAGGAGCAGGGTCGCGGGGAGCTCCTTCATCGTCGTCAGGAAGACGAGAGCCGCGCCGGCGGTTACGCCCGGCGCGATGAGCGGCAGTGTCACCTTGCGGAACGTGCGAAGCGGCGTCTCGCCGAGCGTCTGTGCGGCCTCGACCAGTTTCGTGTCGACCTGCAGCGTCGTGGTTCGAATCGACCCGACCGCCTGCGGCATGAATCGCACGACGTAGGCGAACACTAACAGTGGAATCGTCTGATGGAGTTCCGGCAGTATGGTGAGGCTATACTGATCGAGAAGGGCGTCGTAGCTCGTCGCAAACGAGACGAGCGCGAGGCCGAGGACGATGCCGGGCACCGCGAAGCCGACGTACGTTGCCCGCTCGAAGATCGTTGACAGCGGCGACTCGTGTCTGGCAGCCACGTACGCGACGGGCACGGCGACGAGCACGGCGACGAGTGCCGCCCCACCGGCGACGAGCACGGAGTTGAGGGCGTACTCGAGTTCGAAGGCCAGCGAGGGCCGCGCGTCCGGATCGGCCGTCACGAGCCAGAGCCCGAGGATCCACAGCGGGACCAGCAGCGCGATTCCCGTCACGCTCGCGGGAAGCAGCATCGCCGGCCACCGCCACCGACCGAGCTCGACGACCGGGTCGTTCGAGCCCTCGGAGCCGTCGCCCTGAACCGTTCGGTTCGGTCGGACGTACCACTCGAGGACGAGGACGACGACGACGATGGCGAGTAACTGGAGGGAGAGGAAGGCCGCGTAGTCCACGCCGAAGCTGTTGTATTCGACGTAGATCTGCTGGGTGAAGACCGGCAGGCGCATGATCGCCGGCGTGCCGAAGTCCGAGACGGCGTAGAGCGCCGCGAGCAGGCTGCCGGCGACGACGGCTGGCCGGACCTGCGGGAGCGTCACGCGGCGAAAGGCCGACCACGTATCGTGGTTCAGGGTTCGGGCGGCGTCGAGGAGCGTCGTGTCGAACGAGAGCAGGGCTGCACGCGTCGTCAGGTAGACGTACGGGTAGGTGTAGAGCGTGATGACCAGCGTCGCACCGGGCAGGCCGTAAATCTCCGGGAGCGTCTGAATGCCGAGCGGTTCGAGAACGGACTGGAACTCGCCTTGCGGGCCGAAGGCGGAGACGAAGGTGAACGCACCGATATAGCTCGGGACGACCAGCGGGAGGGCGGCGACGACGGCCCAGAACCGGCGGAAGGGGATGTCAGTCTGGACGGTGAGCCACGCCAGCGGGACACCGATGAGGGCCGAGAACACCGTGACGCCGGCCATTAGCAGGAGACTGTTCGTAATGACTGTCGCGGTCTGTGGGCGGATGAGCATCTCCCAGAGCCGGGCCGTCTCGACGGTCGTCGCCGTGAAGACGAGATACGTAAGCGGGAACAACATACCCACGGCGATGGCACCGGACAGGAGCAACAGCCCGAGCGGCGGTCCGTCGGTCGTTTCGCGTCGTCGTGAGCGGAGAGATCTCATAGGTGAGTCAGCGGTAGTGGTGCCGGATGCGCAATCGGTGGCGCGTGTTCGACAGTCGGTCGGACGCGACGGAATAGTTGGCGATTCTGCTCCGGGCGTCCGGATTCGCCGTGATGGACGGCTCCCGTTCGCGTTCGACCGGTACTACGCCTCGATATCGAATCGTCCCGTTCCAACGAGTATAAGGTTTAGGTTTACCTAATCCGCTCGCATGGAGCTGACCAGGCGAGACGCGATCGCCGCGCTGGCCGCACTCGGTACCGGTGGGACCCTGTCGGGCTGCGTGGCCCCACCTGGGTCGGCCCCCGGGAACGACGGTGATCCGGCGGTCGATATCGACACCGAACGGATCCAGGAAACGATGGTGGCGGCTGCCGAGGTCGTCTATCCAAGCGCAGTCTCCGGGACAACGTCGTTCGTCGAAACGTTCCTCGAGGGACGACTCGAGGACCCCTCGCACGCGGTGGCCCTCGACGAGACGGTCGCGGAACTGAACGACCTCGGTGAGAGCTGGTACGGCGGCCCATTCCCGACGCTTGCTCCGGACGATCGTGATCGGTTCCTGCGGGAAGTCGGCGCGGACACCGCCGCGGAAAACCCCGACGGGAGTACTCGCGAACGGATCCGATACTACGTGGTTAACGACCTCCTACTGGCACTGTACACGTCGCCGACGGGCGGGGAGCTGGTCGGCCTCGAGAACCCGCAGGGCCATCCCGGCGGCCTCGAGAGCTACCAGCGGGGGCCGGACGCGTGAGCGGGACTCGTCCGCCCGCCGAATCCGCGGGGCCTGTCACCGATGCGGACGCCGATCGCACGCCGGTCGAGAACGCCGACGTCTGCGTGATCGGCGCGGGTCCGGCGGGGGGAATCGTCGCGGATCGACTTGCCGAGGCGGGTCGCGAGGTCGTGATCATGGAGGCCGGACCGCGGTTCGATCCGGCCGACAGGCTCGCCAGACAGGAACGGGCGATCAGGCCGTCGTACGATCGCCAGGACGTCTGGGACGGCGACCCCGAACGCGACGCGTACTCCGCGTCGGGCGACCGACACTACCCACTGAACCGCACCCGTTCCAGGGGCGTCGGCGGCTCGACGCTTCACTGGCAGGGGATGGTCATGCGCCTTCACGAGGCCGATTTCAACTCTCGGAGCGTCCGCGGGGTCGGCGCGGACTGGCCGATCGACTACGAGGACCTCCGACCGTACTACGCCCGGGCCGAGCGGGAACTGGGGGTCGCCGGGGCCGCCGACAACCCCTTCGCGCCGCCCCGCGAGGAGCCACATCCGATGCCGGCGTTCCCGCCCTCCTATAGCGATTCGCTGTTCGCCGAAGCCTGTGACGAACTCGAGATCGCGATGCACTCCGTGCCGAACGCGCGCAACTCCGAGAGCTACGACGACCGAAGCGCCTGCGTCGGCTACGGCACCTGTCGACCGGTCTGTCCCTCCGGTGCGAAATACGACGCGAGCGTCCACGTCGAACGCGCCGAGCGCAAGGGCGCGACAGTGATCGATCGCGCGCCGGTCCAGCGCCTCGAACACGACGCCGACTCGATTTCGGCGGCCGTCTACGCCACGCCCGACGACGAGCGCCACCGGCAGGAGGCCGACGCCTTCGTCGTGGCCTGCGGCGGCGTCGAGACGCCCCGCCTGCTGCTCCTCTCGGAGTCGAGTCACTACCCCGACGGACTGGCCAACTCGAGCGGCCTCGTCGGTCGGTACTTCATGGAACACTCGTTTGCGGGCACGTTCGGCGTCCTCGACGAGCCGACCCGGCAGAACCACGTCGGCTTCCTGACCAGCGAGTCCCACCAGTTCTACGACGACGCCGACGCAGAGTACGCGCCATTCAAACTCGAGTTCTTCAACTTCGCCGGCCCCTCGCCGGTCGGCATGGCGCTGACCGGCGACGACTGGGGCGACGACCTGCTCGAGCGGATCCGCGGCGACTACGGCACCCACATCGCCATGGGAGCGCTGATCGAACAGCTCCCCCAGGAGGACAGCTACGTCGGGCTCGATCCCGAGCGGACCGACGACCGCGGCAACCCCGTCCCCGACGTCCACTGGACCGTCGGCGATCGAGCACGCCGGACGATGGAGCGGGCGAACGAGATCCAGCGAGACGTCTTCGAGGAGCTGGGTGCCGAGATCGAGTGGCAGGAGGGTCCCGAAAACACCATTCCGACCAATCACCATATGGGAACGACCCGCATGGGGAACGACCCCGCCGAGAGCGTCGTCGGCCCCGACCTGCGAACGCACGACCTCGAGAACTGCTGGATCGCCTCGAGCAGCGTCTTCCCGACCGGCGGGGCGATGAACCCGACGCTGACGATCGCGGCGCTCGCGCTGAAGGCCGCGGATCACGTGCTCGAGTCGGCGTAGCTACCGAACCCCTTTGATTTAGGCGAACCTAAAAATATAAATACGGCGGGCAGAGAGTACCGCCAATGAGTAGCGGAGAGCAGACCGAGACGACGGACGAACGCGACGGGGAGGAGTACACCTTCGACGATCTCAGCGTCGTCATGGGAACCTACAACGAGGAGGAAGCGATCGGGAAAGTGCTCTCGGACATCGAGGACGTCACCGACGGGAAGGCGGAGGTCGTCTGCGTCGACGGCTCCTCGGACCGCACGCCCGAGATCGCTCGCGAGCACGGTGCCACAGTCATCGAACAGGAGCCACAGGGGTACGGCGTCGCCGTGCGCGCGGCGATCCTCGAGCCCGATCGCCCGATCGTCGTCACGACCGACTGCGACGACACCTACCCGATGGAGCAACTGCCCGAATTCCTCGCGCTGATCAACGACGGCCACGACGTCGTCAGCGGCGATCGGCTCTACCACGGTGCCGACGCGATGCCCGGATTCAACCGCTTCGGCAATCAGGTCTTCGCGGCGGTCGCGAGCGTCCTGATGGGCACCCGCGTCCACGACACGACGACCGGCATGCGGGCCTACCGCCGCGACGTGGTCGAATCGATCGAGTGGACCGAGAACACCGGGCTCTCGGCCGAACTCCTGATACGCCCGCTGATGCGCGGCTACGACGTGCGCGAGCATCCCATCGAGTACCGCGAGCGCGCCGGCCAGACAAAGCTCGATCCGCTGAAAGGCGGTATGGAAATCGCCAGATCGATCGTCAAAGTCTCGCTCGAGGAGCGCCTCCGAGAGCTGCCACATCGACCGTCGCAGTAGCGATTCCGCAAGTCGACGAGTCGCGTATCGCATCCGGATTCGACGCTCGAGCGGCGGCCTCGAGGACCGATTCGGAACGGGATCGCTGTCGATCGAGTGGTGGACGCTTTTCGATCCCGGTCGGTTTAGTAGTGGACGCTTCGCGTGAGGACGAAGACCAGCAGTGCCATCAGGAGGGATCCGAGCAGGGTTTCGACACCGGCGATGGCACGAGCCCACCCGCCGACCGGCTGGATGTCGCCGTAGCCGAGCGTCGCGAAGGTAATGACGCTGAAGTAGAGGCTCTTGAGGAACGCCCGAACGAGGAGCCACCTCGGTGCATCGGTGGGGTCGTCGATCTGATACGTGACCGCACTGTCGGTCCCGACCTCTCGAATGCCGCCGGTCAGCGGATAGAGCCCCGCGCAGACGAGTATCAAGAGCAGCGACGTCGCCACGACCCGCCACGGGCTCGTCCCGTACTGCATGACCCAGCGCGAGCCGGCGAGCTTGAGCGCCTGGAGGTAGTTTCCGACCCGCCAGGCCTGCCGTCGGCGGAAGTCCATCTCGCGCAGGTAGTAGGTGTGGACCAGTTCGGGAAACGCGTTCTCGTCGTACAGCCGCTGGAGCTCCCGGTAGACCCACTGTGCGGAGTCGACTCGATCCGCGAGCACGCTGTCCGACGCCTCAACGATCCCGTCCTCGTACACCGTCCGCTCGCCGAACGCGGTTTCGAGATTGATCCGAACGTCGGTCAGGCCCGCACGATAGAGCCTCGCGTCTCGAAAGTCCGCGTCGCGGAGATCGACGAAGACGAACACCGCGTCGTGGAGGTTCGCCTTCCGGAACGACGTTCCGTGTGCATCGACGTCCCGAAACGTCGCCCGGCGGAGGTCCGTCTTCGAGAGGTCGGCACCGTCGAGGACCGCATCCGTGAAGTCCGCGCCGACGAGGGACCGACCCGCGAGAAACGACGTGCCGCTTAGCGTCGCTCCCCGAAAGTTCGCCCCGTCGAGCCGCTCGCCCGTCTCCGGCGACTCCCGTTCGTACGCCGCCATCGGAACGGCAGTCTCGGCGTGCCAGATACACCGATCGGTGTCCTCCCACGTCGGCCGCCAGCAACAGATCGCCCCTGCGCGATCGACTCCGCTAGTGCTCGTGACGTGACCGCAGCGCGGTTCGGTCATACTCCTTCTGCCGAGCAGTCGATCCCTAATGGTGGTGCCTGAATTGACCCGGCCAGCCACTTCCCGAGTCGCCGACGGTCGGAATGCGTCTCCGATACCGGGTCTCACTCCTCGAGTCGCGTTTCGAACGTCTCCCACTGGCTGTGGGTCTCCGGCCGGTCGGGGAGATAGGTTCCTTCGGTGCCGCAGTCGGTAGCGAGCCGACAGCCCGTCCGCTCGGGCGGCCAGATCGCCTCGACGCCGTCCTCGGTCGGCCGGACGGTCACCTCCTGTCGGTAGGTGTACGTCGCCCCTCCCGGCTGAACCTGGGTGATCGTCAGCACGATCTCGTCGGCCCCGTCGAACGATACCGTCTCGTTCGGCGATCGGTTCAGCGCGACGCTGCCGCGGGCGTCAGTAGCGTTCTTTCCGCCGTTGCGGCCGCCCGCCGCGTCGCGCTCGAGGGACCACCCGATTGACAGTTCGCTGTCGGGGTTGGCGACGGTGTAGCCCGCGACCTCGCCGTCGTTCTCGAGGCGAACGCGGACCCGATCGACGCGACTGGCGATTCCGACGGTGGTGGTCCCCTCGAGGCGCTCGCCCGACCGGACCGAGAGCGGTTCGATCTGGGCGACGATCTCGTCGTCGGGCGTGGCCGTCCATGCGCCCTGGTACGTGTACCGGTAATAGTCGCGGTTCGGATAGGCGTCGAGGACGGCGAAATCGCGTTCCGGAGAGCCCTCGAGCGCGTAGACCACCTCTCCGTCGAGGCCGCCGTCGTTCCGAAGGGCCTGGAACGGGTGGTTCTGCCACTGGCCGTAGGGCGCCGGCAGGAAGACCAGCGCGTTCTCGAGGTCGCGGTCCTCGAACGGCTCGTAGGCCGACTCGAACCGCTCGGTGTGGGCGGCGTTGCGCTCGACCGGGGCCGAGAGGAGGGCGGCGTTGGCCGCGCCGGCGACGAGGACGCTCACGAGCAGGGCGGAGAGGACGAGGGCGCGGGCCGTCCGGGGCGACGCGACGGCGGCGATCCGGCTCCGGAGCGCGGCGTCGCGACACCGCCGGAACCCGACGGCGACGGCGAACCCGGCGAAGATCGAGAGAGGAACGAGCAGGTCGAAGTGATAGAACGGGCCGAATTTCGAGAGCAGCCCGGTGGTCGGATCGGCGATCCCGGCGTGAACGTTGTAGTTGCCCCAGAACGCGACGTTACCGAGCGTGACGGAGCCGAAGAGCGCGGCCACCAGCAGGCCCGCAGTTCGATCGCTCTGACGCTCGCGCTCGCCGTCGGCGTCGCGACCTGGGAGCCAGCGCCACAGCGCGACTGCCGTCCCCAGCAGCGCGGTGCCCGTTCCGAGCAGCCCCGCGGTGAACCACCGGGTGGCGAAGTACCAGAGTGCAGCACCGTTCGCCTCCAGGGCGACGGCCGGCGTGTACTCGAGCGAGTGATCGAGGAGTTCGCGGTGGCCGAACCCGGGCCCATCGAGCGGGGCGAACGCGGCGTACGGGAAGGTGAGGGGTGACCCCGTGACGCGAGCGTTGTACGCGAGCGTCAATCCGACGAGAGCCAGCCCGATCGCGGCGGTCGCGACGTTCCGTCGAACGGGGTCCGGAAGCGGTCGGAATCCCCGCTGCCACCAGCGGCCGCGAACCGATCGCAGCACCGACCAGCCCGCGTGACAGATGAAGGGGAGTGCGAACAGGACGGCGGTGTACGGCCGCGCGAAGAAGGCGATCCCGATCGCGGCTCCCGCCGAGACGGCATTGCGGAGTCGCCCCGTGCGGACGCCGCGGAGGTACCACACCGCAAAGAGGAGATTCAGAAACGTGGTCGGCGCGTACGGCAGAAACACCGACGACGTGAGTAGCGTCATGGGGGCGGCAGCGAAGACGGCCGCAGCGACGACGCCGACCCATCGGTCGAACACCATCGACCCGAGGAGGTAGACGAGCGCAGTGTTGCCCACCGCAACGGCGACGAGCGTCACCCGCGGCTCGCCGAACAGCGCCATCGAGACGGCGTACATCGCGGGGATGACCGGCGAGTACTTCGAATAGAGTCGGCCGCCGTCCTGAACGAAAAACCACGGCCGGAACGCGTCGGCGAGCTCGCCGGCGTGCATCTCGAGTTGCCCCTCGAGTAGCAACGCGGCCTGCAGGAGGTAGACGCCCTCGTCGTCGTTGCTCGAGTGATAGGGGAAGAGCTCGGTCGCGAGTATTGCCACTGCGAGGCCGGCGAGACAGACGACGGCGAGTGCGGCGAGGTGGACGCGACGGACTCGGTCGGGACCGTATTCCGACGACCGAACCCAGCGAAGCGAATCGCGGATCACGAGGAGAGTGGGGACTGCTTAGATGCTGATCCCGTCGATGCTTCGCATCAGGTCTATCGTCGGCTGAAGGTCGGACAGTTCGGTCAGGTCGATGTCTTCCGGGACGTTCAGCTCGTCGATCGACGGCAGATCGCCGACCGGTTCGGCCTCGGGGATCAGCGGATACTCGAACGTTTCCACGGCGAAGAACTCCTGGGCCTCCGCCGAGAGCAGGTGGCGGATGAAGTTCTCGGCCAGATCGGGGACGTCCGTGCTGTCGATCACGGTCGCGCCCGCGACGTCGAAGGTCGCACCCGCGTCGCCCTCGGTGAACGTCGTGGCGATCGGCGCGTCCGGCGATCCCTCGAGCACCCGCTGGATGTAGTAGTGGTTCGTGAAGCCGGCGTCGATCTCGCCGTCCGCGACGGCCTGACAGACGGCCAGTTCGTCGGGATAGGACTGGATTCCGTTGTCGACGACGCTCTGGAGCCACTCGCGGGTTTCCTCTTCGCCCTGGAGGATGCGCATCGCGGTGACGAACGACTGGCAGGAGCCGTAGGAGGGGGCCCAGCCGAGGTCGCCCTCGAAGTCGGCGTAAGCGTCGATGCTCGTCGGCAGGTCGCTCTCGGAGTATTCCTCCGTATTATACGGGATCGTCCGAATGCGACCGGAGGTACCGATCCACTGATCGGTCCGGAACTCGCTGGGGACCATCTCGAGGACGTCGTCCGACAGCGACCGGGCGAGTCCCTCGCTCGCGACCTCGCCGAGTGCGGCGGAGTCGACGGTGAAGAAGACGTCCGCGTCCGTCCCCGAGCCCGCTTCGACCATCTGGTTCGCGAGATCGGCGGAGCCGCCGTAGCGCGGTCCGACGACCTCGAAATCGTCGTACTCGTCTACGAGGCTGCTGATGAGCGTTCCGACGAGGAACTCGTTTCGACCGGAGTAGATGTGCAGTTCGCCCTCGAGGTCGGGGAGCTCCGCCATCGGCGTCCCGCCGGGCGTGCCCCGACCGGCCCGCCCGGAACCGATCTGGTTGAAGACGTTGCCGCCGTCTTCGTCCTCCTCCTCGCTTCCGATTAGACCCGTACAGCCGGCCAGCCCGGCCGTGCCGATCGCAGCCGAGCCGGCGAGAAACGCTCGCCGTCCCGTGGAATCGTATTGCTTCGTCATGTGTTTTAGGCTACCCTAAATATACTTATAGGCGTCGATTCTCCACAACCGGAGCGGTGCGCTCGAGCGCCGAGAGACACTCGAGCCAGTCGCGCATGTGCTCGCCGACGTAGTTGAAGAACGCGCCGTTGTTGTACTCCTCCCAGTCGCCCTCGGCGAGTTCGTCGGCCATGTCTTCGAAGACCTCCTCGTAATCGTCCGCGTCCGAGCCGACCTCGTCGACGATGCGCCAGAGGTGTTCGTTCAGCTCGAGGCCCGGAACCTCGTTGTTGAGGTCGTCGAACGTGCTCCGGGGGGCCTTGTTGTGCTCACAGAGGGGCGCTCCGTTGTAGATGCGTTTGCCGAGGACGTCGCAGGCGCGCTTGAGGAAGACGCCCGACCAGATGTCGTCGAAGCGGCCGACCTCCCACTCGTTGTCGTCCATCGGGAGCTGGTAGAACGCCGGGATCACCTCGCGCCGGAAGGCGAGGTTCATCGAGCAGACGGTGAGGTAGTTGCGCCGCGCGGCGACGAAGTCGTCGCCGAAGTCGTCGCTCGAGGTTCGGGTCTGGGCCTGTCCCTCGAGGTCGCCGTCCATGAGGATGCGAACGGCGTCCAGGTCGGGGACGTTGGTCCACAGGCCCTGCGAAGCGACGACCTCGCCCCCGGCGATCTCGGTCGTCCCGGTTTCGACGGATTCGTTCATCGCCGAGTAGGGGTAGCCGCGCGGGTAGAGGCCGTGTTCGTCGGCGTTCTGGTAGAGGACGTTGACCCACTGCTCGTCGGAGGAGACCTCTTCGATCTCGCCCTCGAAGGCGATGTTCTCCATGTGCGTCCCGAAGAAGTCCTGATCCTCGTGGGGAAGCGTGTCGTCGTCGATGAAGAAGCCGTAGTCGAACTCGTCGTGGGCCCACATGTAGAGCAGGCCGAAGCTCGTCTCGGCGTGGCTCGCCGCCGGGACGATGTGGCCGTACTCGGCGACGTCGTGGTCCGCGTACCACTCCTCGCGACGGCTGCCGTCGAAGACCTCGCCCGAAACGCCCTCGTCCTCGAGCATCGCTTCCATCTCGTCGGTGTCACAGAAGTCCTCGGTGACGAGCACGACGTGCAGCCGCGAGAGGTCGAAGCCGTGATCGCGCGCGTTCGCGAAGTACGACCGCATGCACTCGTACTCTCGGATCGTCGGGACGACGACACAGATATCCTGACTCATTGCTCCGCTATCTTTTAGGCTCACCTAAAAACGTGTCGGTCTCCCGCGTCGCGTCTTGGCTCGAGTCCGCCGCGTCCGAAAGCGAAATCCCCAACGAGGCGACCGAACCCGCTCCGCCGACCAGCGTGACGCCGTTTTTCAGCGCGTGATCGACGATCGCCGCGGCCAGCGCCGTGCTCGCGCCGAGGGGCGTCAGCCCGACGACGAGCGCGGTGAACGCGGCCTCGTAGAGGCCCACGCCGCCCTGGGACAACGGCAATACCTTCGCGAGGTTCCCGACGCTGACGGCCAGCGTTCCCACCGCCAACAACGTGGCGACGCCGAGCCCGCTGCCCAGCGCTGCGAGGACGAGGACCGCGGTGAGCACGTCCAGCGCCCATATCAGTAGACTCCCCGCGCCGATGGTCGCCACCGCTTTCGGCTGGCGAGCGACGACCTGGACGTCACCCGCGAAGCGAAGCGCAGCCTCGAGAGCCGACTCGAGGCGCGGCCGGCCGGCGACCCGCGCCCGAAGTCGCCCACCCAGTCCGTGATTAGCCCGAGCGGAGGTGACGACGACGAATCCGACGCCGACGGTCGCCGTGCTCACGGCCGCGGCGGCGACCAGCGCGGTCCGGGCACCGCCGGCTTCCGCGACGATCTCGAGCGGGCCGGCCCCGCCCAGCGTGAGCCACACCGTCGCGACGCCCGCGAGCGCGGCGATGGTCGCCAGATCGAACACCCGTTCGACGGCCAGCGACGCGAAGCCGGTGGTGTAGGGAACGCCTCGGCGGTCGTTCATCACGTACGCGCGGACCGCGTCGCCCGCTCGCGCCGGAATCGCGAGGTTCGCGGTCTGGCTGACGAAGACGGCCAGCGTCGGGAGGACCATCCCGCCACGCTGTCCCATCGCGGCCAGTACGTCGCCGTACCGACGTCCCCGGAGCGGCCACGAGAGAGCGTAGACGACGACTGCAGCGCCGAGGAGCAGTGGATCGGCGTTCGCCATCTCGGCCCCGACGGTCCTGATATCGATCTCCCGAAGGGCGACGACCAGTCCGAGCACCACGAGTCCCGTCCCCGCAATCGTCAGTCGGCGACGAGTGACCGCGCCGGCGAGCCCGCCGCTCGCCGATCCGTCGCTCCCCGATCCCGACCCCCGGTCGGCGTCCTGCGAGCTCGAGTCCTCGCCCCCGTCGTTCATGCTCGAATCCTCTCGATCCCAGATATTTAAGCCCACCTAAAACGCGCCGGACCCGGCTCGATGGTCGCTCTCGAGGGCATTTCCGCAGCGAAAAGAAACGATCTGTCCGCGCTCAGCGGAGTTCGTCGATGATCTCCCGGGTCGACCGGCGGACCGCCTCGTCGCTCGAGAGGCGGGGCTCCCAGCCCAGCGCCGAGAGCTTCTCGATCGAGAGGCGCATCTTCGGGACGTCGCCGGTCCAGCCGCGGTCGCCGCCGGTGTACTCGTGGTCGGGGTCGACGCCCAACTCGTCGGCGACGATGGCCGCGATCCGGTCGACCGAGGTCGTCGTCCGCGTGCCGAGGTTGTAGGTGTTCATCGCGTCGTCGGCGTGTTCGACGACGTGCAATATTGCATCGAGACAGTCCTCGAGGTGCAGGTAGGACTTCTCCTGTCGGCCGTCGCCGAGAATCGTCAGGTGCTCGGGGTCGTCCCGCAGCTTCTCGATGAAATCCGGGATCACTGCCCCGCGGAGACGCGGCCCGACCACGTTCGCGAATCGGAAGTTCCAGACCGTGAGATCGTGGCTGTGCGCTCGCGCGGAGAGCAACCCTTCGTCGGCCAGCTTGCTCGCCCCGTAGGCGCTGATCGGCTCGAGCGGCGCGTAATCCTCCGGCGTCGGCCGCGGAGCCTCGCCGTAGACCGTCGAGGAGGACGTGTAGGCGATCTCGGTCACGCCGGCGTCGGCCATCGCCTCGAGAATGTTGCGCGTCATCCGCGTGTTGTCGTCGAACTGACCGTGCGGTCGATCCGTGTCGACGTGTTTCGACGCCGCGAGGTGGAAGACGAGGTCGATATCGTCGAGCTGGCCCTCGAGGGCGTCGGGGTCGGTGAGGTCTGCCTCGAGGAAGTCGGCTTCTTCGGGTACGCGGTCGCGGTCACCGTTTGACAGGTCGTCGACGATCGTTACGGCCGCGCCGTCCGCGAGCAGGCGTTCGGTCAGGTGCGACCCGATGAAACCGGCACCGCCCGTGACGAGTACGTGTCGGCTCGAGATGGACATGGTCGAAGGTTCACTGGGGCGGTGTTAATCCTGTTGTGTTTCGCCAGGTTCGTTGTTCGGACCTTCTCGATTCCGACTGCCGCACACGCTTACCAGTTTCAGTGGAATGCAGATAGAACCGGTTACAATCCAGACGCAGGCGGTTTTCCGGCTCCGACTGCCAGCAATCTATTCTAATGAATCGGGCCGTCATTTAATGTGGGTCGGAAAGAACCCTACCGATGAACTTGTTCAGCGACGTCGACTCGAGTATGATTCGGGCCGGCCATAGTGACCCGTCCGGTCCGGACATCGCGGAACGACTCGCTCCTCGAGGTCGATTCGTGAGGCCGTCAGATAACAAAGAATGGTTTTTCCGAAGAAACGATTTTATGGCTGGAGTCCGAACGATCGAGTCATGACCGAGGACGATCCAGCCCATTGGGACGGTGACGTCAACGAGGCAGTCCTCGAGGAGTGGCTCGAGTCCACCGCCAAGTTCGAGCGCGTCCGCGAGGTGGTACTCTCCACGACGACGCCGCAGTACGCGAAGGAGATCGCCGAGCGGGCCCGCGTGAGCGAACCGACTGCCCGAAAACACCTCGAGACGCTCGCGGCGGCGGGGTTCGCGGAAACCGTCGCCACTGGTCGCGGGAAGCGGTACAAACGGTCCAGACAGACGGTCGCGATGCAGCGGATCGTCGACATCCACCGAGAGCTCTCTCGGGAGGAGCTGACGGCGGGCATCAAGGACCTCCGTGCCCGAATCAGGGAGTATCAGGAGGAGTACGATGCGTCGGATCCCGACGACCTCGCGTACCAGCTCGAATCCGACGCCGACGAGGGATGGAACGCCGTCTCGGCCTGGCGGGCTGCGGAAACCGACCTCGAGGTTGCGAAAGCTGCGCTCTCGCTGTACGACTTCGATCCGGACGCCGGGACCGGAACGGGGGGAGACGGCGATTCGACCGATCGCGGATCGTTCGCCGATGGCACGCTCGACGCATCCGTTTGAATGAGGGGAATTCGTGACGAGGAGTTGTCCGCCGACGTCGGTGCGCCGGATGTCGGTGACATGGAGGTCGTCCGCGACGTCTTTCTACGGGAGGAACCGCTCGTGGCGGAGGCCGGGTTCGATTCCGTCCTGAGTCCTCGCGAGGTCGGATTGGTGTTGGACGACGGGATTGGTGACGCGGACGGGGCCCGCATCGACGTCATCTGGTACGCGTCCGGGGCGTATTCGTTTCACTACACGGATTCGGCGGGCGTTAACTGGCGCTTCGATCGCCATCCCAATCCGCATTCGCCCGAAAAGCACTTTCACGCACCTCCGGACGCGAAATCCCACGCTGCGGAGCCCTCCTGTATCACCGTCGAAGAGCCGCGGCTGGTAGCACTGGCGGTGCTAAAACTCTGGCGTCGGGCGTACGAGACCGGATCGGTGGCTCATCTCAACACCGCGGACAATCCGCCGTGAAGACAAATCCGACTGATTCGATCGCTTCAACCATTCCTCAGAAACTCCCACGGGTGCTCGATCGTCTCCGTCTCGATCCGCCGAGTAACATATCTCGAGCAGTTTCTGGCTCGCATTCGCTTGATCCTCCACAGCAAGAGAAACTAGTCCGGGGTATACTCGTCAGAAAGAACATCACTGACACTCTCAACTGGTGCGTAGTAACTGCACTCATCGACCCAGGTTGTGAGCCAACTGTCTGCTGTTTCGACACTGAGCTTCTTTCGAACAACACCACGAACGAGTATTCCGATAGAACCTGTAAGGTCGATCTCGTATGTAGAAGCAAGGTCTCGGGCTGCACCGTCATCGGTCACGAGTGTGCCACCAGTTCGATCGGCAACAACGAATGCCTCTGCCTCACCCGGGTCGAGCCGGTCTCGAATCGTTGGATACGCCTGCTCGAGTTGCTCGGGTGCACTCTTATCAAGAGAAATTTGTCCAGTCTCGATGGCCTCGAGTGCGTTCTCGAGATACGTATACCCGTTCTCGGCACCGCGTTGGAGTTCCCGTTCAACGGCAGGGGCAGTCGTTAGATTCTCGAGTACCGACGTGAGCCACGTTACCGACTCACTGCTCGCGAAGTTACTCAACACTGTTGCATCGAGAACAACCGGCGGCGAAAACGACTCGCTCATTCGATGTCGAGTGCTGTCTCGACCTCGTCCTCAAGGTCGTCCATGGTCTGTGGGCCGAGGCGAACCTCAACACCGGCCTCAGTGAGAATCTCTTTCATCTCCCATCGGGTGACGTCAGCCCGCTCTGCAGCCTTCCCGAGGGAGATTTCACCGAGCACGTAGAGCCCGATCGTGGTCGCGAGCTCCTCAGTGTGATCGGCATGGGGATTGTGGCGATCGGTTGCCATGGATTCTAGCTAAACACTCGAGCGGCAGCGTAATTAATGTGTCCTCGTCTGGCGTCGTCGAATACCGTTCTGGGTGGGTCAAACCGTACCCGTGCTAGCGGTTACTGGTCCGTGACGCGTTCGCCGTTCTCGTCGACCCCGAGTTCGCAGTCGTCACAGAGCCACCAGCCCACGATCGGATCGCGGAGCGGGAGTACTGCACCGCAGTCGGGGCAGCGCTTCGGGTTATCAGCTCGAGGCCCGCTCATCACTCGCCCGTCCCCAGCCCCCGGTCGGCGGGGTCGCACGTGACCAGAACTGGATTGACCGAGCAGCCACAGGGGTAGGCGGTCCCTGAGTAGGGGCTGCTGGCGGTGACGACGTGTACGGGGCCGCCGCAGGTGGGACACTCGGGTGGCGACGAGTCGCGGCCGTCCGTCGCGCCCGGGTCCTCGCTGGTGTCAGGACCGTCACACCTCCCGTCACGGTCGTCACACATGGCGATCGCGCCTCGTGGCCGGTATCGGCGTCGAAGCTGGTTGCGGCTGGCGATTCGGCTGTCGTGCGGGATGTTTATATCCCGGTAGAATGTACGGAATCATGCTTCCGGAATCCCTCTGGAGGGGATTTGGAAGCTAGTCTCGGGTGTCTTCAGCACCCGGGGCGTTTGCGTACGCCCCCGCTGGAGACGTAGCCTCCGCCTTAATACTCCACTCGTTGTTACTTATAACTATTGTTTCTGGTCATGCATAGATGGGTGCCCTGAGCGAGTAGCGCCACGCAACCCGCCGGATGGCGGTTGGAAGATAGAGTATTCGTCGTTAGACGCCGGTCGAGTACCGAAGGAGGCCTGCAAACCCGCCGAAGGCGTTCAGCAGTTGTTCGCCCTTCTCGAAGTCCGTCGAAATGAACTTGGTCTCGGTGCCGCGCTGTTCGGCGATGTCGATGAGGTGGTCGATCGCGTCCTCGCGAGCTTCTTCGCTCCCCTCGACGTCGGTCCCGCACTCGGTACAGGTGTGGGTCGGCGTCGACTTGCGGCGGTCGACGACCTCGCGCTCGGTGGTGTCGCACTCGGGACACTCGTAGGTAATGACGTCCTTCCGAAGGTCCTCGCTGATGAGGAGGCGGTCGACCGACCCCATCATCAGGTTCCGGCGAGTCTGCTCGAACCCGTAGGTCGCGAGGTCGCCGGCGTTGAGTTCCTCGAAGAACTCCTCCATCACCTTCTTGTCCTTCATCACCTCGGCGTCGGCCAGCGCGTCTTCCGCGTTGTCGACGAGGTCCTTCAGCCCGGACTCGTCGGTGTAGGCGACGTCGAACTTGCCCAGCACCTCGTCTTGGAGTTCGTGGTGGAGGTAGTCCCCGTCCAGGAACTCGTCTTTTGTCGGCGACGGACCGCCCACGAGAATGCCGTCTATCTCGTGGCGCTGCGGGACGAACAGGTCGTTGGCCATCCCCGCGACCTCCTGGTAGAAGTTGTCGATGGCCTCGAGTCGCAGCCGAGCGAATCGCTGGGCGGACTGGCCCCCTTTGCGCTGCTTGCCGGGAACCAGCGAGGAGGCGGACTTGACCGGCTCGATGCGTTTCCCTTTCAGCCAACCCACGTTGGCCTCGCGGCGGTCGAGGACGATCAGCCCGTAGAGGCCCTTGTCGGCGAGCATCTCCTCGAGGGGCTCGGTCAAGAAGTCGGAGTCGCAGTGATAGCGGAAGGACTCGATGGGCTGGGGCGGGCTCTCGAGGACCTTCGTGACCATGTCGGTGCGGCCGCCGCCGGAGTCGACGGCACCGGAGAAGAGCACGATGCCGTTGTCCGGCGGGTAGGTGTCGTAGTATCGCAGCCGGTCTTTGATACTCGTCAGCGCGTCCTGGACGGCCGTTCGGGTCTGCTTCGATTTGATGTTGGCCGCTTCGCTGTGTTCCTGGGTGACGTGCTGGACGACGTCACTGATCTGTCTGTCGTCGGGAATGTAGATCGTCACGAGCTGCGTCCCGGAGCCGTCGTAGTCCTTCAGGTCTTCGATGACCTTCCGGAACTCGTACTTTTTCCGGTCTGATTGCTCCTGCGCGCCCTCCTGGCTCATTAGCCGTATAAAACGGGGCTGTGGGTAAGAATCCTTTGACACACCTGTGGACGTGAGACCGAGTCGACCAGGCCGGCATACCGACGGGAACACGTTCGACGCTGGTCAGACATCTGTCGTCCGGTCGACACGGACCGTGTGGTGACGATTTAAGGTGTTCCCGTTCCACTGTTCGGACAGTACCTGAGTATGTCCCACGAGACGGTCTATGCTATTTCGAGCGGGAAGGGCGGCGTCGGCAAGACGACGACGACGGTAAACCTCGGCACGGCCCTCGCAGAGGCCGGGGAGCGCGTCGCGATCGTCGACGCCGACCTCGGCATGGCGAACCTCGCCGGGTTCGTCAGCCTCTCCCCCGACTCGACTACTCTATACGACGTATTAGCCGGAGATGCATCGATCGACGACGCCACCTATCGATTGGCGGACAACATCGTCGCCGTCCCGAGCGGCACGAGCCTCGACGAGTACGCCAAGACCTCCCCGGAGGGACTGCGCGACGTCGTCGAGGAGCTGCGATCGCAGTTCGACTACGTCTTTCTCGACGTCGGCGCCGGCATCAGTCACGAGACCGTCCTCCCGCTGGGGCTCGCCGACGCCGTCGTCCTCGTCTCGACGCCCGAACCCGCTGCCGTCCACGACACCAAGAAGACGATCGAGCTGACGGACCGATCCGGCGGCGAGGTCGCCGGCCTCGTCCTCACCAGGACTCGTCCGGACGGCGACGTCTCCCACGAGGAGATCGCCGACCGCCTCGAGGTCCCCCTGCTCGGAACGGTTCCCGAAGACCCCGCCGCCCGCGATAGCGTCTACGCCGGAACGCCGCTGGTCGTCTTCGAGCCCGAGGGGCCCGCCGCGACCGCGTACCGTCGGCTCGCAGCGGACTTGACCGGCGTCGAAACGTCGATCCCGGCGGACGACGGAACTGCGTCCGCCGGCTCGACAGGGGCGGGCGCCGACGCTGGGACTGATCCGGCCGGCGGGAACGACGACGCGACCGAACGAGAAGCGGCACACGACGACGTTTCGAGTGCGATCACGGAAGCCGAGTCGGATTCCTGAGTCGGGTCCGCGTCGACGCGACCGGGCCCGAAACGTGACGGTAAGTGGTACCTTCTCCCGTCGGTTCGCACCCCGATCGACTCCGTCGTTTCGAATGCGGTGATTACCGCCAGTTAGAGACTGTCAGCACGGGCTGACCGTCCGTCCGGTCTCGGGACCGTTTCGTCTCGGAATGGGGCCGTTTTCGACCCGTTTGTCGAACCCTTCCGACCCGGTTTTGTCGTCGTTCGTCGTACGAAACGGTCGATCTCGGGGACAGAAACGATAACGAACTGATTACTAATCATGACTGTTCTCGATGGGTGATCCATGGAGCGACGAAAGATCCTCCTCGGCAGTGGTGCAGCGCTCGCAACCGTGCTCGCGGGTTGTTCCAGTGACGAGACCGGCGACGAGTCGGGACCGAACGGCGACGATTCCGACGAATCGCTCAACGACGACAACAACAACGATGACAACAACAACGACGATACCAACGAGACTGACGGCGAAACGGACGTTCCGGGGCTCGACCGTGACAAGCTGAAACTGGACAGCGACAAGATGTCGGTCAAAGACGTCAACAAGAACGGCAAGGAGGTCGACGTCGTCGCGACGACGACCACGACCGACCCCGACACGCTGAAGAAGGAACTGCACTCGCTCGCGGAGACCATCGCCGCGGCGATCACCGACGCCGAGAAGTTCAAGGCCGAAATCAACAGTGTCACGTGGGTACTCGAGCAGGACGGCACGCAGGTGATGTCGTTCTACGTCGACGTCCAGTGGGCGCTCAAGTACATCAACGACGAGATGAGCGAGGACGAGTTCATCGAAACCGTCCTCGATACCGCCGACGAGAAGGAGTAAGTACCGCAGCGGTAGTACAGACGGCCTGTTCTTTCGATCAGAGTGACGGAGAGCCCCGGGTCGCCGGGCTTACATCGATCGCGGCGGGGCGACGCCCAGAATCGAGAGGGCGTTCGCGACCGCGTGCTTCGAGGCCGCGACCAGCGCCAGCCGCGCCTCGCGGACCTCGGGGTCGACGTCGTCGGCCAGCACCGGACACTCCCGGTAGAAGCCGTTGAACCGATCGGCGAACTCGCGCGTGTACGTCGCGATCTGATGGGGCTCGAGGTCGTCGGCGGCCTCGTCGACGACCGCCGGGAACCGCGCGATCGTCTCGAGCAGATCCCGCTCGGCCTCGGTCTCGAGGAGGTCGGCGTCGACGGCGGTCTCGACGTCGCCCATTCCCGTTTCGGGATCGATCCCGGCTTCCTCGAGGATGCCACAGCAGCGCGCGTGGACGTACTGGACGTAGGGAGCCGACTGGGCCTCGAAGTCCAGTGCGCGCTCCCACTCGAAGGTGATCGCCTTCGTCGGCTGTTTCGAGACGATGTCGTAGCGGACCGCGCCGATTCCGACCTGGTGGGCGATGCGTTCGATGTCCGCGTCGTCCAGTTCGTCGTCGCGGATGCGGTCGTCCAGCCGGTCCTCGACTTCCTCGCGGGCGCGGTCGATCGCCTCGTCGAGCAGATCGTCGAGGTCGACGCCGGTTCCCCGGCGGGTGCTCATCTTCCCCTCCGGAAGGTTGACGTAGGAGTAGAGGACCTGTCGGAGCTGGTCCGTCTCGTTGCCCAGCAGCTCGAGGGTCGTCCGGACCTGCTTGGCCTGCAGCTTGTGGTCCTCGCCCAGCACCGTCACCGCACGGTCGTAGTTGTCGAACTTCCACTCGTGGTGGGCCAGGTCGCGGGTCGCGTACAGCGACGTGCCGTCCGAGCGCAGGAAGACGAGGTTCTTGTCGATGCCGTGATCCTCGAGCTCGAGCTGCCAGGCGTCTTCCTCGTAGACCGATTCGTCGAGTTCCGTGAGGCGATCGACGAGGTCGTCGGTCGCGCCGTTTCGCATGAACCGGGTTTCCTTGACGAACTCGTCGAACTCGGCTGGCAGGCGCGCGAGACACTCCGTCATCCCGCCGAGAACCTGGTCGACGACCTCGCTGACCCGTTCGTAGGCCTCGTCGTCGCCCTTCTCCAGCCCCTGCATGATCGATTCGATCTCGGCCTCGGCCGCCTCGACCTCGGCTTCGGGCGCGTTCTCGAGGTAGGCGTTGCCCTTGCGGTAGTAGCGCACGAGATCGTACTCGATGCGGTCGCGCTCGGGCGGCTCGTCCAGGTCGTCCTCGTCGAACGTCTCGTAGGCCCAGGTGAAGACGGCCATCTGTCGCCCGGCGTCGTTGACGTAGTAGTGCCGATCGACGTCGTACCCGGCAAAATCCAGCAGATTGGCGACCGCGTCGCCGATGATCGGGTTTCGGGCGCGGCCGACGTGGACCGGCCCCGTCGGGTTCGCGCTCGTGTGTTCGACCACGACCGACTCCTCTCGGTCCGGCAGGCTACCGTAGCTGCCGTCGGTCGCGTTCGCGAGCGTGTCGGCGAGATAGGCATCGCTCGGCAGGAAGTTCAGATACGGGCCCTGCGTTTGTACCGCGGAGACGTAGGTCAGCTCGTCGGCGTCGATCTCGTCGGCGAGCTGTCCCGCGACCTGCGGCGGGGGCGCGCCTGCCTCGCCCGCAAGGCGAAAGGCGACGCTCGAGGCCAGGACGCTCGCGACGTCCTCCGGCGGTTCTTCGATTCCAAGATCGTCCGTCGGAAAGTCCAGCGTCGAGAGCGCCCCCTCGAGGGCGTCCTCGACCTCCGCGCGCAGGGAGAGGAACATACCCGCCCGTATTCAGGGCTCGAGTAAAGGAATGTCGGGTTTCGTCTCGCCGCCGTCGGGACCGCCGCTCCGACGCGACGGCCCTCAGTCCAACGACTGGTCGGTGAAGGACAGTTCCCGGTCGGGGGCGTCGGATCGGGGCGAGTCGTCCGGCAGCTCGGATTGGACCTTCTCGATCAGCAGATCGAGCGCCATGCGATTCGCGCCCTCGGGAATGATCACGTCGGCCTGCTTCTTCGTCGGGGCCACGAACCGCTCATGCATCGGTTTGACCGTCTCGAGGTACTGCTCGATGACCCCCTCGAGATCGCGCCCGCGCTCGATGACGTCCCGTTCGATCCGGCGCAGAATGCGGACGTCGGCGTCGGTCATCACGTACACCCTGAGATCGAGCAGCTCGCGGATCGCCTCGTCGTGGAGGGCGAGGATCCCCTCGAGGACGATGATGTCGGACGGCTCGACGGTGACGCGCTCGTCCGTGCGGTTGTGTACCTCGAAGTCGTACTGGGGCATCTCGATCGAACGTCCCGAGAGCAGGGTCTCGAGTTGCTCCCGGAGCAGGTCCCACTCGAACGCGTCGGGGTGGTCGTAGTTGATCTCCTCGCGCTCTTCGAACGCCAGATGCGAGAGGTCCTCGTAGTAGTTGTCGAGCGGGATTCGGGTAACGGCCTCGCCGACGGTGTCCGCGACCGTGCGCGCGACCGTCGTCTTCCCGGCTCCCGTGCCGCCGGCGATCCCGATGGCGAACGACGGTGTGCTCATCGTCCGAATCTGGATTGGGCCGCTAATGAATCCCCTGATCCCGCGTCGCAGGCCCGTCCCCTTCGGCGAGCCGCGGCGCTCACTCGAACAGCGCGGCGGCCTCCCGGAACCGCCGCTCGTGAACGGGTCGGAACGTCTCCGCCGAGGCGTCGAACTCGGCCGGCGTCCAGAACCGGGCGTCCGTGGCGTCGCTGTCGGCGACCGGCTCGCCCGCGGTGTCCGCTCGAGCGGCGACGTAGTGGACCGTCACGACGTGTTTCCCCTCTCGGGGCGGCATCGCCGACGCGCTCAGGATCTCGAGGTCCGCCGGGTTGACCGCGACGCCGGTCTCCTCTTCCAGTTCGCGTGCGGCCGCCGCCGCCGGCTCTTCGCCGATCTCCATGTGGCCGCCGGGAATCGTCCACTCCCCGACCCCCGGCGGGACGCCGCGCTCGACGCAGAGCACGGCGGGGTCCCGTCCCGATCGGTCGACCACCGCGACGCCGGCACAGGGGACCGGGTTGTGCCAGACGATCGTCTCGCAGTTCGGACAGCGCCTGCGCTCGCGGTCGTCGAACGTGATCGACTCGAGGCGGGTGGCACAATCGGGACAGAACGTCGGCGGTCGGCTGACCATCTATTCGATCACTGTCGTGGAGGGTTCAAAGCGTTTTGAATCCGCTTCCGGTCAGCGGGACCACGACGTCGTCGTCGGCGTCGAGCACGCCGTCCTCGCGGTACTGCTCGAGCGCCGCCGGGGCGACCGCACAGGTCGGTTCGACGTAGAACCCGTTGCGGTGGAGTCGATCGAGCGCGGTTTCGATCGGGTCCGATCCGAGCGCGATCGCGTCGCCGTCGGTTTCCTCGATCGCCTCGAGGATCTCGGTGCCGCGGGCGGGTTCGGTGATCCGGATCCCGTCGGCGATCGACGTTCCTTCGCCCTCCTCGTCGGTGGTGTCGCCGCCGAGTGCGCCGACGATCGGCGCGTACCCGGCCGCCTGTGCGCCGAGTAGGCGGGGCATTCCGTCGACGATACCGGCCTCGTTGAGCAGGGAAAAGCCCCGGTACGCGCCGAGGAACAGCGTCCCGTGTCCGATCGGAAGCACGACGGCGTCGGGGACGGACCACCCCTGCTGGGCGGCGACCTCGAACGCGAACGTCATCGTCCCGGCGTAGAACGCGGGGTTCCAGGCGTGGCTGGCGTACCAACCGTCGCCGGTCTGTCTCGGTGCCTCGCCGGCGTCGGGTCCGCCGTCACCGCTGCTCGAGCGGCCTTCGACGGCCTCGAGGCAGGCCGCCGTGACGTCTCCTCGGGTGCCCTCGACGCGGACGGGACGGGCGTCGGCCCGCTGGATCGCCATCAGTTTGGACTGTTTGACGTCCGCGGGGACGTAGATGTCCGCGTCGATCCCCGCCCGGGCCGCGTAGGTCGCGATCGACGCGCCCGCGTTTCCAGAGGAGTCTTCGATGACCTTGTCGACGCCCAGTTCGACGGCTCGAGAGAGGGTCGTCGTCGCCCCGCGGTCCTTGAACGAGCCCGTCGGAAAGACGTACTCGAGTTTGAACTCCGCGTCCCAGTCCGGCGCGTCGACCATCGGCGTAAAACCCTCGTAGAAGGTGACGTGCTGCTCGATCGGGAGGAACTCGAAGAACGTCCACAGACCCTCGCTGGTGTCGAGACTGTGCAGCGGGAGCGGATCTCCGTTCGGGTGGGGGCGTGCGGTGAATTCCAGCGCGTGGCCGCAGGCACAGCACCACGGTTCGTCCGGCCCGGCGTCGTAGACGGCCCCGCAGTCGGGACAGGTGAGATCGGACGCCATCTCAGTACTCACCCACGTCGGTCCCGACCGAGCAGACGTATTCGCCCGTCGCGACCTGGGGAAGCCGGCGTGCCCGCCAGAGGATCCCGTCACTGTCGGCGGTCACCTCGGCCTTCCGTTCGCCGAAGGGAGTCGTTACCTCGAACAGCGGCTCGCCGGGTTGTACCCGGTCGCCGAGCTCCTTCCGTAGCGTCACGAGCCCGCCCCCGGGTGCGCCGTACTGCTCGAACCCTCTGGCGCGGGTCTGGGTCTCGAGCGGCTGGTCGCCCTCGAGGAAGTTGTAGTATCTGAGCACGTTCCACACGCCCTCGACGCCCGTCCGAATGCTCGCCTCGTCCCAACCGACGGCGCCGCCGAGTTCCGGATCGACGGTCGGGATGCCGTCGTCGGGGGCTGCCCGGGCGAGCTGCCCGTCCGGTCCCTTCTGATCGAGTACGTAGCCACAGCCGAAGGCCTTCGCCAGCTCGAGACACTGGTCGTGGAGCCGGTGGCGCTTCCCACAGCGGACGCGGACCTCGTCTAACATGCGGCTGGTCGACCCTTGATGGAGGTCGAGGATCAGGTCGGCACGGGTCGCGGCGTCGAAGGTCGCGGCCGCGATCCGTTCGGTCGAGGTCCCGCTCTCGTTGCCGGGATACGCGCGATTCATCTTCGTGTCGTCGATCGGATTGCGGTGTTCGGCGACCTGAAACGCGTGGTAGTTGACGATCCCCACGATGAGGATCGTTCCTGAGATCTCGGCCGGATCGAGTTGCGGCACGACGCGCTGGATAACACCGACGCCGTTGAGTTCGTCGCCGTCACTGGCCGCCTGCATGTAGAGGGTCTTCCCCGAATCGCTGCCGTTCACCACGGCAACGGGCAGTCCAACGGGACTCCCATCCCGGGTCTCCCCGACCTCGAGACGGCCCGTATCGATCTCCCCGGGCCCCGCGCTCGCCGTTCCGAGCGTCGTCGTCATGTCCCTCACGATGAACCCGTTCGCCTTTATACTATCCTTTGATCTCGAGCAGCGGGCACTCGATTCGAGGTGCGGGGATCGGTCCGTTTCCCTCGTCCGGTCGGAACCGATACCTGATGCAGGTCGTCCGGATCGCGGCAGACGCCCTCCAAGTCTGGTCAGGATTTACCCCTCGATCTAGCGGTCGCAACGTCTCGAGGTCGGCCAGTTCGTCACCACTCTCGAACTGGAAAGACATCGGTCGCTCGTCTATCGTGGGACCCGGATTCTCCGTGATCTCCCACTTCCTGTACGGTTAACTGGTGTTTCCTCCTTACCGTATCTCCGTTCGTGCGAAACGTCGATAGCCGAATCCGAGCGACAGGAGGAGCCAGGCTGCGAGGATCGGGAACCCGACCCACTCCTGAAGGTAGAACGCGTCCGACACCGGATGCGCCGTGATTGCGTTTAATTCAGGGATTATCGCCCGTGTCGCGTATCCATTTGCTGCCGTCGGGTTGAGCACATAGACCAACACGACCCAGTCCGGGGGTCCGGATTCTGGCGGTACCCATCCGACCGTCACTATCTGTAGAATAGCCGTGACGGTGTCCCACCCCAACTGAAAAAGGGTGTAGAGGCCCGTCGCACCGGCAAGTGCCATAGACCGGGTGTTCATTATTGACGAGAAGCCAATGCCGATTGCGACGTACACCACCCCGTAAAAGACCGTCATCACGGTGTACAGTATGAACTCAATGGCCGCGAACGATTCGTAAGTCAGCAACGCGATGACGGCGACGACTAGATAAGCAGTGAGTATCGCCACGGTCAAGACGACGCTCCTCCCGATGAACTTCCCGAATACGATGTCACGTCGTGAGTTCGGCAAGCCGAGTGCGAGTTTGATGCTTCCACTCTCGCGCTCACCCACGACCGAGTTGTACGAAATACCCAATCCGAGCAGCGGCACGAAGAAGGCCATCGGTTGGCCCATGCTATTCAACAATGCCAGCGTACTCGTCGGGATGTCGCTCTCGCCATACATTGGGGGGACGTGTTGAATCGCCGCCCAGAACCCGGCGACGAGGACGAACAGCAGTGTGATGCTGAGTAGAACTCCCGAGCGGACGGAATCCCGAACGTCTTTTCTGATCATCGCACGAAGCGACATATATTACTGTTTATTTATGGAATCTAATGTATCTGGTGCGTGTATTCTTCGCATACACTGTGTATGGTTTCTCTCGGAATGTGGATAAACTATTATTTGAACAGAGCAGTCCACGCTGCCTGTACTAAGCGTTCGACCTTCCGTGTCGACTGCTCCTCAGTCCATGCCACATACGCGTCTTGTATTCAGCATGACTCCTGAAGCTATCACCGATTGCGGATTTCCACAGAGTCCTCCTCACCGATTGAGCACGGCACGAAGCGCGAACCGGAGGTTCTCCCGCCGTTCCATGACCCGCCGGTAGAAGTAGGACTTCCAGCGGTCGCCGTAGGGGACGTACTGATAGACGTCGTACTCCTCGGCCAACTCGTACTGGGCGTCCTCGCGCACGCCCATGAGCATCTGGATCTCGAAGTCCGTTCCGTAGCGCTCGTGGAGCGCTTTCGCGTGGTCGATCATCGCCGGATCGTGGCTCCCGACCCCGATCCCGCCGTCGTAGTGTTCGAACGCGTACTCGAGCAGCGACCGATACTCCTGATCGACCCGCGCCCCGTCCGAGTATCCGATATCAGCCGGCGGATCGTACGCGCCCTTGACGAACCGGACCTTGCCGGGGACGTCGGCGAGGCGTTCGACGTCCTCCTGCGTCCGTTTGAGGTTCGCCTGTACGCAGAGCCCGAGGCCGCCCCCGTGCGCCCGAGCGAGGTCTTCGAACGCGTCCAGGGTCGCGTCGGTGGTCGTGTGGTCTTCCATATCGATCCAGACGAACACGTCGTGCTCGTCGGCGGTGTCGACGATCGTCTCCAGTTCCGTCCGGAAGACGTCCTCGCCGAGGTCGAGTCCCAGCTGGGAGGGCTTCACCGAGATACAGGCCCCGAGGCCGGATCCCGAAATGTCGGCGACGAGCCGTCGGTATTCGGCGGTATCGTCGGCGACGGGACCGCGCTCGTCGTAGTGTTCGCCCAGCAAATTGAGGATCGCGTCGACGTTGCGGTCGTTCAATTGGCGGACGTGCTCGAGCGCGACCGCCGGTGATTCCCCCGCGACGAATTGGTTTGCGATTGGCGAGATCATAGTTGCAATATATGTCGCCACCCCCTAAGGATATTACTCCGTTTTTCGAACGGGCCTCGCCGTCGGTAAACGGGTGGGGAGGGGTTGCAACGGAAACGAGTGAGGGCGATTGCAACGGTATCGAGCCGATGTCCGACGGGGTTAGTTGCGCACGTCAGTCATCGTTGTGACCGAACAGGCGTTCACGGACGGTTCGCTTGCGGGCCGTCTCCGCGAGCAGCACCGAACAGTCGATGTCCTCGAGGACGTCCAAGACGAGCGAGCCGCGGACGATCCGCGAGAGCAGGCCCTTCCCGGTCGCACCGATCACGACCAGCGTGGCGTTCGCGGCCGCAGCTTCGATCGCGGTTTCGACGTCTCGGTCGTCGACGATCAGTTCGGCGTCGGCCAGTCCGTGCTCGGCCGCCCATTCCTCGAGGAACTGCTCGCCCTCGTCGGCGGATTCGTCCTCGGAGAGGGCGTGCAAGAGCGTGACCCGGGAATCGAACTCCTCGCGGAGCAGCCGGACGACGTCCGCACCCAGTACCGAGTCGGGACCGCCGGCGGTCGGCAACAGGATGTGCGACGGGTCGAACCCTCGCTCTTTCAGCACCAGGAAGTCACACGGGAGATCGTGGGTCAGTTCGTCGATTCGCGACTCGGCGCGGCCATGGGAGGTCGGCCCCCAGCCCATGACGACCTGATCGGCGTCGAAGGTCCGGGCGGCGTCGAAGACCTCCTCGAACGAGCGGTGTGAGAGCACCGTGTGCGTCTCGACGGGTGCGCCGAAGGTCTCGGCGTCGGTCCGGGCCTGCTCGAGTAACTTCTGGGATTCGGCGTCGATCCGTTCGTTTTGTTCGGCGCGTTTGAGCGGCGTCTGGTCGGGCACCTGCACGATGTGGACGGCGTGGACCGTGCCGCCGCGCTGCTTCGCGATGGCGCCGCCGAGCGTAATGAGGTCCTTCTCGGTTCGGGGGTTCGACAGCGGCACCATGACGCGGAAGTCGCCGCCGTTCGTCCCCGCAGTGGGCGTTTTGGCGGCATCGGGACGGACCGAGTCCGCCGCGGCCACTGCGGCGTCGGGCATCTCGTCGGAGCGGTCGAGGATCCAGCCGGCGAAGACCCCGGCGCTCTCGACGCGCTGGCGGGCGTACAGCAGGTACCAGACGGCCGCGAAGACGACGAGCCCCGCGGAGAGGAAGATGACGAACGGCTCGATGTACGCGATCAGCGCGAACGACGAGACCGTTCCGATGATCGGAACGAACGGATACAGTGGCACCTCGAAGTCGGGGTCGTACTCGGCGGGTTCGGCTTCCCGCATGACGATCAGCGCGATGTTCAACAGGCCGTAGACGATCAAGTGGAGCACGGACCCGGCCGTCGACAGGATCTCGAGGTTGCCAAAGAGGAGGAAGGCGATGATGAGCGAACCGGTGATCAGAATCGACTTGTAGGGCGTGCCGAACCGGGGATGGATGTCGTTGACCGACGGCGAGATGATCTTCTCCCGGCCCATCGCGAAGTTGATCCGCGACGACGAGAGGATCGACGCGTTCGCGCTCGAGGCCGTCGCCAGGAGCCCGCCGAGCAGCAACAGTCCCCAGCCGAGCGTGCCCAGACTGAATTCGAAGAGGCTGTACTGGCCGAAGAGTAATTGAGCGGCCTTGACGACCGCCGTGTCGTTGTTCGCCACCAGTTCGTTGGGAACCGCCGCCAGCAAGACGAGGAGGAACAGGGCGTAGACGACGGTGACGATGACGACCGAGCCGATGACCGCCAGCGGGAGGTTACGGCCGGGGTCTTTGATCTCTTCGGCGACCGATGTGATCTGGACGAAGCCGAGATAGGAGACGAAGACGATGGCGGTCACCGGGAGCACCTCGCCGGTCGTTCCCGGCGGCGCGAACGGTCGCAGCGACTCCATATCGGCGTTCAGGAGTCCGACGACAGTGAAGGCCCCGAGGATGGCGAGCAGCGTGAACACGATCCCGATCTGCAGTCCGCCGGTCTCCTTGGCACCCATGTAGTTGATCGCGATGAACAGCACCGCGCCCGCGAGCCCGATCGTCTGGGCCGCGGATATCGTCACCGGACCGAGCCCGAGGGCGGGGGCGCCCACGAGCTGATTGACGTACTCGCCGAACCCGTACATGTAGAACGCGGACGCGAAGGCCAGCCCCAGCCAGTTGGCCCAGCCGCTTATCGACCCGAACAGCGGGCCGAGCGCGCGATTGATGTAGAAGTAGGCACCGCCCGATTTCGGCATCGCCGTCCCCAGTTCCGAGGCCGACAGCGCCGTGAACAGTGCGGTGACCCCGCCGATGACGAACGTCAGCGCGGCTAGCGGTCCCGCTCGGGCGACCGCGGTGCCCGGTAACACGAAGATGCCGGCCCCGATCATCGTGCCGATGCCGATCGCGATCGCGGAGAACAGTCCGAGGTCCTTCGCGAGTTCCTCGTCGGCGCTCATGCGGCCGTCCCTCCGTCGTCTCCGATGTCGCCGACGCGGGGAGTTGATATCGTCTCGACGGAACCGAGTGAGAACGAGAATTTGCCCCCGTAGCGCCGCCTCGCTCGGTGTTCCTGTCTGTCAATCGCGTTCGGTACCGAAGACCGTGGCGGACCGCGGGCGCGATATCGGGCGTTCATTGATTCTGATTTGAGTCGGAGACGGTGATAAACTCCCTGATTGAATTGCTGGATCATTATTTTCGTGAAATTATATTGGCGATCGCAAAGAATAGGCGGCGTCCATTGTTCGGATCCTGAGTCACCGTCGGACGGCCGGCGGAATCACTGTCTGGGACGGCGAACGACCTCCCTGCGGATTCGCCGTTCTCGAACCCTCGAGCGAGCCGTTCCGGGCGCCAACGGGACCGAAACGAGTGAGTTTCGCTCTCCCGTATTCGGGTTCGACACCCTGTTTGTATTCAGTAACTGTATACAGTACTCATGAATACTGTGGACAAGTTATTTATGAGTGTTCCACCTGCTCCTACGCATGACGGCAGGACCGCCGATAGACGAACTCCACTTCGAGGACGCACCGACCGTCGACTCCGTTCCCGGCCCGAACACCCGAGCGCTGCTCGAGAAACAGCGCGAGATCGACAGTAGCGCGGTTGCCTACCCCGACGACATCCCGATCGCGTTCGAGGAGGGCAAGGGCGCGACGGTACGGGACGCAGACGGCAACACCTACATCGACCTCTTCGCGGGGATCGGCGTGCTCAACGTCGGGCACTCGAATCCCTACGTGCTCGAGGCAGTCCACGAGCAGGCGGACAAGTTCGTGCACACGGTCGACTTCCCGACCGAAGCGCGCCTCGAGCTGATCGAGAAACTCGACGAGATCGCCCCTGACGGCCTGCAGGGCCAGAACAAGGTCGTCTTCGGCGGCCCGACGGGGAGCGACGCGATCGAAGCCTCGATCAAACTCTCCAAGTACAACACCGGCGGCGACGGGCTGATCGCGTTCCGCGGCGGCTACCACGGCGCGACGACCGGCGCGATGAGCGTCACGTCGAACAAGAAGTTCAAAGAACACTACACGCCGCTTCTCTCGGACGTCGTCCACGCGCCCTATCCGCACCCGTTCCGGCAGGACAAGACGCCGGAGGAAGCGGTCGATCACGCGCTCGAGGAGGTCCAGGCCATGGTCGAGGATCCCTACGGCGGGCTGGCGAACCCGGCCGGGATCATCGTCGAACCGATTCAGGGCGAGGGCGGCATCGTCACGCCCCCGGAGGGCTTCCTGCAGGGGCTTCGCGACATCGCGGACGACAACGACGTCACGCTGGTCTTCGACGAGATTCAGAGCGGTCTCGGCCGCACCGGTCAGTGGTGGGCCAGCGACTGGGAGGGCGTCACCCCCGACGCGATGACGAGCGCGAAGGCGCTGGGCGGCGTCGGATTCCCGCTCTCGGCGACGATGTACCACGAGGATCTCGACACGTGGGGCTCGGGCGACCACGCCGGCACCTACCGCGGCCACGTCGTCGGCATGCGAGCCGGGACTCGCGCCATCGAGTACATGCAGGACCACGACCTGCTCGCGCACGCTCGCGACCTGGGCGAGTACATCCAGGGTCGCCTCCGCGAGGCCGGCGACGGGAACGAGCACCTCGCCGACATCCGCGGCAAGGGCCTGTTCATCGGCGCGGAATTCGTCGACGCCGACGGGAACCCGGACGGCGATATCGTCGACGCGATCCAGCAGTACTGCTTCGAGCGTGGGGTCCTGATCTGGACCGCCGGTCGTCACGGCAACGTGCTCCGGTTCCTGCCGCCGCTCGTGCTCACCCACGAGCTGGCCGAGACGGCGCTCGACGTCGTCGTCGAAGCGATCGAGGACGTGACCGCCGAAGCGAAACGAACCGCCTGAGACTGCGGCGATACGAGGCCCATGTCCGACACCGATCCCATCGAGACCGACGACGCACCGAACACCGACAACCCCTACTCGCAGGGCGTTCGCGCCGGCGATACGCTCTACGTCTCCGGGTACGGCCCCGTCGATCCCGAGACGGGTGCGCCAGTCGACGGCGATATCGAAGCACAGACCGACCAGGTGCTCGACAACATCGCCGCCGTCGTCGACGAAGCCGGCGGGGACGGCCTCGCGGACGTCGTCAAAGTGACCGTCTACCTGACGGACCTCGAGGACTACGAGCGCGTCAACGAGGCCTACGGCGCGCGATTCGGCGCGGACCCGCCGGCTCGAGTCTGCGTCGAGGTCTCGCGGCTCCCCGAGGACGTCCGGGTGGAACTGGACGCGACCGCGTACCTCGGGTAGCCGTCCTCGAGCGGTTCGAAGCCACTTATCGTGCTGTGTACTGGCTCTCCAGTCTCGGCCGTCCGTCTCGCATCGAGTCGGACGGATTGCACGCGGTGGTGGTCAGCGCCGTCCCGGTCTGCGGCGGGACGACGGTCGTCCGTCCGAAGCGTCCCCGGCAGCGTTCCGAGACATCGGGACCCGTCCGGTAGCGCGGAATTACATCGATCGCGACTAACCAGTATACGAATATTGACTACGGTTAAGTATCTCGCAGGCGTAGAGCCGGCAAGAATGTCCTACGACGTGGGGTCCCGACTGAGCGATCTCCGGCGGGCGTTTCACCGCCATCCGGAACCAGGGTGGCGAGAGTTCCGGACGACCGCGCGCGTCGTCGAGGAGCTCGAACGGATCGGCGTCGACGAGATCGCCGTCGGTCGCGACGCGTTAGCGACCGACGAGCGCATGGCCGTCCCCCCCGAGTCGGAACTCGAGCCGTGGCTCGAGCGAGCGCGGGAGGCGGGGGTGCGCTCGGACATCCTCGAGCGCACGGCCGGCGGCCACACGGGCGTCATCGCGGTCCTCGAACGGGGACCCGGTCCCTGTATCGGGATCCGCGTCGATCTCGACGCGATCTCGATGCGGGAGTCGTCGGAGAGCGACCACCGGCCGGCGGCGGACGGGTTTCGATCCGAGCACGACGGCTACATGCACGCCTGCGGCCACGACGCCCACGTTGCGATGGCGCTGGGCACGCTCGAGACGGTCGCGGACAGCGAGTTCCAGGGGACGCTGAAGGTGTTCTTCCAGCCCGCCGAGGAGATCTCCGGCGGCGGAAAGGCGATGGCCGAGAGCGGGTACCTCGACGACGTCGACCACCTCCTCGCGTTGCACATCGGGCTCGATCACCCGACGGGTGAGATCGTCGCGGGGATCGAGAAGCCCCTGGCGATGGCCCACCTCACCGCGACGTTCGAAGGCGCGAGCGCCCACGCGGGCAAGGCACCCAACGAGGGGGCCAACGCCATGCAGGCGGCGGCGACCGCGATCCAGAACGCCTACGGCATCCCCCGGCACAGCGACGGATTGACGCGGGTGAACGTCGGGCAGATCGAGGGCGGAACCGCGAGCAACGTCATCGCCGAGGAGGTCACGATCGAGGCCGAAGTACGCGGCGAGACGACCGCGCTGATGGAGTACACGCGAACGGAACTCGAGCGGGTCTGCTACGCCGCTGCCGAGATGCACGACTGCGACGTGACGCCGCGAGTGATCAGCGAGTCACCGAGCGTCGACAGCCACCCCGCACTCCGCGATCTCGTCGGGAACGTCGCGTGGGACGTCGACGGCGTCGAACGAGTAATTTCCAGCGAGGAGTTCGGCGTGAGCGAGGACGTGACGTACCTGATGGAGCGCGTCCAGGACGACGGCGGCTTCGCCTCGTACGTCCTCGTCGGCACCGACCACCCGACGAGTCACCACACGCCGACGTTCGATATCGACGAATCGAGCCTCGAGATCGGGACGTCCCTGCTCTCCGAGACGGCAATCGAACTCTCTCAGCGGCCGGTCTGAGAGGGGGCGATGTGGGTGACTATACCCCGCCGAACGCGTTCCGTTTCGGCGTAAACTCGATGCCTGAGGACCGAAGGTATTCGACAACGATCACGTTCGGGAGAACGGAAACGTTAATTCGCGCTCGCCGTATGTGTGACGTATGAGCCAGGACGACGTGCCGGAGTCGCTACGGGCGGCGGCGGACTCGGACCGGCCGCGCGGGATTCTCACGCCCTCCGACCGCGACTTTCTGCTCGGTCGGAAGACCGACTACACGGACCACTCGAAGAAACAGAAGCGAAACCGGATTCGACGACGGGTTCGCAACGCGATCCTCGATTTCAGCATTCTCTTCGAGTACATGGAACAACGCGATCGGGAAACGGTCTTCGACCCCGACGACGAGGACCGCGACGCCTACACGCAGGGAATCACCGACATGCTCGCGTTCCTCCACCTCGGAACGATGGGGTATCACACGCCGTTCAAGGACATGCTCTCCGAGGGCGTCGGCAAGGCCGAGCAACGACTCGCCGGCTCGAACTACCGGATGGTCAACGTCGAGTTCAACGTCGAACCGGTCGGACAGATCGACGTCGACGAGGTCGTCGCGAAGCTCGAGAACGAGGAGTTCGCCCAGCTCACGGACGAAGAACTCCGCGCGTTCGTCCGACTCCTGACGATGTCCGAGGGCTTCTCGCCGGAAGCGGCCCGCGAGGAAATCAAAGACCGCGTCGACGAGTTCTCCGAGCAGGTAGCCGAGAGCGCCGATTCCCGGGAGCAGACGCTCGAGGAACTGACGAACTGACCCGCCCTATCGATTTTCGATTACGACTCGCGCCCGTCCGGAGCCGGCACGCCACCGGACCGATCGATGAGCCGCCTCGTTTCGGCCCGCTGTAAGCGGATATCGAATGATCACGGATGTTGTTAGTTACTACGAGTTGTGGTAGATTGTTGTCTTTTGTTCGATTATATGGGTTATTGTGGACAGATAGCGCTCATATTAGCGATAGCTGCGTTATACTCGACCGAACATCAAATAAACGCAATCCGTGGATAGTCTCGCAGAGTGAGAAACACTTATTGTATACGCTGTCAATGATGGCGGTATGCCATCACGCAGCATGGCGAACGGTAGGTGGAGAGGCGGTCAATCAGTGCGCCGTCACCCGGTTTCGGGGGTGAGGCCGAATGAGTGACGCGGAGCAGGGGATGGTCGAGGAGTTCCTCGAGGAGATCGATCCGATCGTCTTCGCGTTCGGCGCGTTGCTGACCGCCGGCGTGATCGTGGGCTTCTTCGTCAATCAGGCGCTCGTCACGGAGACGATCGGGACCCTCTACGAATGGGTGGTCACGTACCTGAACTGGGCGCTGTTGGTGATCGTGTTCCTGATCGTCCTCTTCCTGTTGTTCCTGATCGTCGGTCCGTGGGGGAAGATCAAGATGGGCGACTCGGACCCGGAGTACAGCTTCCTGTCGTACTTCGCGATGTTGTACTCCGCCGGATTCGCGGCGGGCGTCGTGTTCTGGGGGCCGACGGAGGCGCTGTTCTACTACGATAACCCCTCGCCGCTGTTCGGGATCGAAGGCGGGACGAGCGAGGCGGTTCCGTACGCGATCCAGCAGACGCTGTTCCACTGGGCGCTTCCCCAGTTGGCGGTGTTCACGATTATGGGGCTCGCGATCTCCTACTTCGCGTACAACTACGAGGGCGTCCCGCTCCGGGTCTCGTCGGCGCTGACGCCGATCCTCGGGAAGGAGAACCTCGACGGTCCAGCCGCGAAAGTCGTCGACATCCTCGCCGTCTTCGCGACGATCGGCGGCGTGGCGACGTCGCTTGGCTTCATCGGCAGTCAGTTCATCGCCGGTCTCAATTACCAGTGGGGGATCGACCTCGGGAACGTCGGGATCCTCCTCGTGGTGACCACGATGACGCTTCTGTTTACCATCTCGATGGTGCTCGGCGTCGACAGGGGAATTCGCCGACTGTCGAACTTCAACATGATCCTGTTCGTCATCCTCATGGTGGCGACGTTCATCCTGGGTCCGACCCTGTTCTTGCTCTTGCTGGGTTCGCAGGCGATGGGCGGCATGATCGCCGACTTCACGTCCATGAGCCTCTACACCGGCACCGGTTCCGACGGCGGGACGGGGTGGATGAACTCGTGGACGGTCTTCTACTGGGCGTGGGCGCTCTCGTGGTCCCCGTTCGCCGGACTGTTCATCGCCCGCATTTCCAAGGGCCGAACCGTCCGCGAAGTCGCGTTCACGGGTATCGGCGCGACCTCGGCGGCGACCATTCCGTGGTTCACCGTCGTCGGCGGAACCGCGCTGCAGTACCACCACACCGGCGTTGCGGACTTCAGTCCCGTTATCAACAACTTCACGCCGGAGATATCGGGCTTCATCCTCTTCGACGCCTTCCCGCTCGGGACGGTGTTCATGATCGCGTTCATGATCCTCGTCACGACGTTCTTCATCACGTCGGCGGACTCGTCGACGCTCGCCGTCTCCATGATGACGACCGGTGGGAAGGCGAGGCCCTCGACTATTAACCGAGTCTTCTGGGGGGTCGTCCTCGGTTTGACCGCCGCGATCCTCATGATCCTCGGCGGCGAGGGCGGGACGAGCGCGCTTCAGGACGCGGTCATCATCACCGGTGCGCCGTTCGCCTTCGTCTGCTTCGCCGCGATGCTCTCGCTGATCAAGGACTTCGGTTCGAGCTACGGCCGGGTGTTACTCCAGGACGAAACCGTCCTCGTCGGCTCGAGTCGGAAAGCCGAAACCGAGTCGCCGCCCGGTTCCGGCGGCCCGGTCGAATCGGACGACGACTGATCGCGTCGACGCCCTCCACCTCGTGGCCGACGAACCGCGTCGGCCGTCATGCTGTCCGTTTTCTCGCGCGGAGAGCGACTCTCCGCAGCCGTTCGTCGCTAACATCCTCGCCAATCTATAACAAGTTTTAATGTACGAGATACACATAAACTGTGTATGGATAGGGACACGGCGGAACCCGACGCGGCCGCGCTTCCGGGTCCGAACGCGCAGCAATGGGTCGACTTCCACCAGGAGTACTCCGCCCCGAGCGAGTACTCCCACGAATTCGTCTGGGACGTGACGCGGGACGCCGACGGCCCCTTCGTCACGGACGTCGACGGGAACGTTCTCCTCGATTTCACCTGTCACATCGGCGCTGCTCCGCTGGGGTACAACAACGAGAAGGTGCTCGGGAAGCTCCGCGAGTTCGATCTCGTCGAGCCGATGAAGATCGCGGGCCAGGACATGTACTTCGGTTCCGGTCCGAGCCCCGATGAGGCCGACTTCCCCGGTTCGAGTCATCTCATGCAGAAACTGACCGATGTCTCGAGTCAGTACGGCATGGACACGGTCTTCCTCTCGAATTCCGGGGCCGAGGCGATGGAGAACGCGATGAAGATCACCCACGACTATCGAGCGCCCGCGAAGTACGGCGTGGCCTTCGGCGGCAGCTTCCACGGGCGCACGCTCGGGACCCTGTCGCTGACGAAGTCCAAGGAGGTCTACACGCGTCACTACCCCGAGATCAGCGGGATCGAGACCGTCCCCTTCTGCGCCGACCGCGGTTGCGACGCCGACAGTTGCGACTGCGGCTTCTTCGCGGGCGGCTCGCAGCTCCGAAACATGCTCGCGCCCGAAGGCGGCCACGTCAACCCCGACGAGATAGCCTTCCTCACCCTCGAACCGATCCAGGGGGTCGGCGGCTACCGCTTCCCCAGCGAGGCGTTCATGGAGGAGGTCGCGGCCGTCACGGACGAGTACGACATCCCGTTGGTCGTCGACGAGATCCAGTCCGGCGTCGGCCGCACCGGCGAGATCTGGGCGTCCGATCACTACCCCATCGAACCCGACGTCATCGCCAGCGCGAAAGCGCTGCGCGTCGGCGCGACGATCTCCCGCTCTGAGGTCTTCCCCAGCGAGAAGAATCGCTTAGGCTCCACCTTCGGCGGCGGCGACATCCTGGGCTCGATGATGGGCGCGTTCACCCTCGAGGCCATCCGGGAACACGACCTGTTGGACAACGCGACCCGCCGGGGCGAGCAGGCGAAAGAACTCCTCCGCGACGACGCACCCGACCACGTCGAGGACGTCCGCGGCAAGGGCCTGATGCTCGCCGTCGAGTTCGATACGGCCGAGCGCCGGTCGGCGGTGGTCCAGGCCGCCCTCGAGCGCGGCCTGCTGACCCTCGGTTGCGGGAAGAAGACCATCCGACTGCTCCCGCCGCTGGACTCGACCGAACGCGAGATCGAACTGGGGATCGGCATCTTCCTCGAGGCGATCGAGGCGGTCGGCCCGAGCGCGAAAGTGGCCTGATCCGGTCCCGAGTTTTCGGGCATCGATTTTTCGTTTCTGTACTCGAGCCGGCGGCGTTTCTCGATCGCCGGTCGACGGTTCGATAAACGAATCGTGATCGGACCGTGTTGACGGCCGAGACGCCGTCGACTGGCTCCCGTCTCACACCCACGGATCGAGTTCTTCGCGCTCGGGTAAGACGTCCCGGCTGGGGTAGGCGTCGATCATTTCCAAGAGACCGGATGCAACGCGATACGCGGGCATCGTATCGTCATAGAGTATCACGATACCCTCGTGGGCGTCCGGAGGGAGATCACCGAAGTCCGTTACGTCGCTCGTGACGACGACGAGGTCGTACTCTCGAGCGTACGGCAATACGTCGTCTTCGTCGTCTGCTCCTTGCCAGAGTGCATCACGGACGTGTTCGACGTGAACGCCCTCTTTTCGGAGATACGTCGCCGTCTTCGGGTCGATATTCTCGTCGAGGAGAAATCGCCAGCCGCTCATCGGTCGTCAGTATCCGGATGTATTCCCTCGGGCCGATCGATCGCTTCGCGAATGTCCGTCATGGCGTCCGCTCGCTCACGCTCTACATCACGCATTTCTCGCGGATGGTCGTGATAGTACGCCAGTGCGTGATAGACGTCGGCCACGTCGAGATCGTAGCGGTCGGCGACTGCTTCGGGGTCTTCCCCTCGTTCTTCGACGAGGGAATATACCTGCCGAACGCTGATACGCCGGCCGCGGATATGCGGTTCACTCAAACGTTCGTGAGTGATCCGTCGAGTGTCGTGCTCGGCCATCGTTCGTCGTCCAATACGGCTCGATCACGCAAAAATATACTGTCGATACGCTCGAACGACGGTCAGCCCCGATCGACGTTCGGTGCTGTCCGTTCGACGACCGAAACCCCCTCGAGTTCCGACAGCGACTCGAGCACCCCCTCGAGATGCTCGGGGCCACTCCCCTCGAGGCCGATCGTCACTGGCGTCCGGTTCGGGTGATCCACCGACGTCCGACGGGCGCGCTCGAGGACGTCCAGTTCGGCACCCTCGGCCGCGACGGTCTCGACCACGTCGCTCACTGCGGTCGGCCACCCCTCGAGCGCGAGCCTCGCGTCCGCGTAGCGCTCGAGTTCGTGCAGGCCGGTTCGGGTCAGTTCGGCGTGGTCGGTGAGGTTCACGTTTCCGCCGGAGATCACGATCCCGACGTGTTCGCCCTCGAGATCTACCTCGTCCGAGAGGGCCGCAGCGAGCGGCGCGGCACCGGCGCTCTCGGCCACGGTTTTCGCGCGCTCAGCGAGCAGGGTGACCGCAGCCGCGATCTCCCGGTCGCTCACGCTCACCACGTCGTCGACGACCTCGCGAGCGATCTCGAACGTCGTCTCGAGCATTCGGGTGTCGGCGATCCCCTCCGCGACGGTGTCGATGTTCGACAGCTGGCGGATCTCGCCGGCCTCGAGCGACGGCTTCGCGTGCGCCGCGCCCTCGGGTTGCACGCCGATGACGCGCACGTCGCGCTCGGCGGCTTTCAGGACGGTCCCGATACCGGAGATGAGCCCGCCGCCGCCGATGGCGACCAGCACGGTGTCGATCTCCGAGTACTGCTCGAGCAACTCGAGCCCGATCGTCCCCTGACCCGCGACGATGGCCTCGTCGTCGAAGGGATGGACGAACGTCTCTCCAGTCTCTTCGGCGCGTTCGAGGGCGAACTCGTAGGACCGCTCGTAGATGTCGCCCTCGACGACGACCTCGGCACCGTACCCGCGAGTGGCTTCGATCTTCGCCGCGGGAGTGACCTCGGGGACGACGATCGTCGTCTCGATGTCGAGGAGGTCGCCGGCCAGCGCCACGCCCTGCGCGTGATTGCCCGCGCTCGAGGCGATGACCCCGGCCTCGCGCTCCGCGGAGGACAACTGCGCCATCGTGTTGTACGCCCCGCGGATCTTGAACGAGCCCGTCCGCTGGACGTTCTCGAGTTTGAGTCCGACCGAGGCCGCGCCGCTCAGCTCGGCGAACGTCCGCGAGGTGTCCAGCGGCGTCCGGTGGACGACGTCGGCGATGCGCTCCCGAGCCGCCTCGATCTCCTCGTGGGTTACGCGGCTCCTGCTCATTCCCCGGCCTCCGGGCGTTCGACGGCCTCCATCTCGTCGACCTGCGGAACGGGATGGCGGTGCTCGAGTTCCCGAATCGTCCCGACCAGCACGTCGACGCCGTGTTGCAGGCTCGCCTCGTCGACGTCGAACGTCGGCGTGTGGTGGCTCGTCGGGTGGTCGGTCCCGACGATCATGTACGTCGCCAGGCCGCCGTCCTGTTGGACGCGTTCCATCAGAAACGTCGCGTCCTCGCTCGCGCCGAAGTCGGCGGCCGGGAGGACGTGCTCGATCCCCTCGACGCCACCGGCGATCTCGCTCACCAGCGCCTGCAGTTCGGGATCGCTGTCGGCCCGCGGCGACTTGCTCACGACGTCGACGTCCGCCCGGCAGCCGTGCATCTTCGCCGCCGACTTGATCGTGCGCTCGAGTCGCCGCTCCATGAACTCCATCAGTTCGGTCGTTTCGCCCCGCGCTTCGGCCTCCATCTCGGCGCGCTCGGCGATGACGTTGCTCGCGGTCCCCGCCTCGGCCTTGCCGATGTTCACCCGCGTCATCCCGTCGCTGTGCCGGGGGATGCCGTAGGCGTTCACGATCGCCGTCCCCATCGCGTGCATCGCGTTGGCCCCCTCGTTGGGTGCCTTACCCGCGTGCGCGGAGGTTCCCGTAACCGTCGCGTCGACGTGACACATCGCCAGCGGCTTCTCGATCCCGGCGACGACCTCGCCCGTGGGGTGGTCGAGGCCGACGTGGACCGCCAGCAGGTAATCCAGGTCGTCGGCGAACTCGCTTTTCGCCATCGGGCAGCCGCCGCCGCCCGTCTCCTCGGCGGGCTGGAAGAAAACTACTAACCGTCCGGAAAAGTCGCTCTCCGCGATGGTCTCGAGGACGGCCAGCCCCCAGGTCATGTGGACGTCGTGGCCGCAGGCGTGCATCGTCCCGTCGATCTCCGAGCGGAAGCCTTCGTCGACGGGATCGTGGTCTTCGTCCCTCGATTCCTCGATGAACAGCCCGTCGATGTCGACGCGCAGCCCGATCGCCGGCCCCTCGCCGCGCTCGAGGACCGCGACGGCCCCGGTGTTGCCGCCGGTCATCCGCTCGAGGACAGCCTCGTCCGCGCCGCGCTCGCGAGCGCGTTCGACCCACGGCTCGAGGTCGTCGTCGGTGACGGCCATCCGATCGGCGGGGTCGTAGGCGTCCGGGCCGACGGCCAGTTCGTCGACGCCGATGTCTCGGATCTCTTCGACGAGTCTGGCCGTCGTGAGGAATTCGCGCCACGCGGGTTCGGGGTGGCGGTGGAAGCTGCGACGGAGGCTGACGAGTCGGTCCCGTACTGGCTCGGTCATGCGAGTTGCTGACGCGACCCAGCAACTTAATTATACACAATCAGTGTTTACGATGGATACACAAAAAGATAAGAGAGGCCGTGACAATCGTAGGGCAACGCAGAAGCTTCCATGAGCACGGATCCAGATATCGTCGTTCTCCGAGAGGGAACGGAAGGACTGTCGATGGAGTCGTACGCCGAAACCCTGCGCGAGCGACTGCCCGAGCACACCGTCGCACTCGCGCGGACGCCAAAGGAAGAGCGCGAGCTCGTGCCGAAAGCGCGGGTCGTGACCGGCATTACGATCGAGGAGTCCCTTCTCGAGCGCGCCGACCGACTCGAACTGTTCGCGTGTACGTTCGCCGGCACCGATCACGTCCCGATGGACGCGCTGGCCGACCACGGCGTGGCCGTGACGAACGCCGGCGGCATTCACGCCCCCGGCATCGCCGAGCAGACGATCGGCAACATGCTCGTCTTTGCGCGGCGACTTCACGAGGGCTGGCGGCGCAAGGAGAACAGCGAGTGGCGTCACTTCCAGTCGCACGAGTTTACCGACAGCACCGTCACGATTGTCGGCCTCGGCTCGATCGGGCAGGCGGTCGTCCAACGCCTCGAGGGATTCGAGGTCGAGACGATCGGTATCCGCTATACGCCCTCCAAGGGCGGCCCGACCGACGAAGTGCTCGGGTTCGACGAGGACGACGTCCACGAGGCATTCTCCCGGAGCGACTACGTCGTCCTCGCGTGCCCGCTCAACGACCTGACCCGCGGGCTCGTGGGCGAGGACGAACTGGCGACCCTTCCGCCGAACGCGGTCGTCGTCAACGCGGCCCGCGGCGGCATCGTCGACACCGACGCGCTCGTCTCGGCGCTGCAGTTCGAGGGAATCCGCGGGGCCGCCCTCGACGTCACCGATCCCGAACCGCTCCCCGCCGACCACCCGCTCTGGGACCTCGAGAACTGCCTCATCACGCCCCACACCGGCGGTCACACGCCCAAACACTGGGACCGACTGGCCGACATCGTCGCGGGCAACGTCGACGCGCTCGAGTCGGGCGGCGAGCTCGAAAACGCCGTCTATCGGCCGGACGCGACTCGAGAGTAACGATGGCGACGCACGACTCTTCACGAGCCGACGACACCGGCAGCGCTGATCCGGCGGCGGGCTCGCAGGCGAGCGATCCCGCGGCGGACCCGCGCGCCGAGTACGACTACGTCGGCGGGGATATCGACCGCCCCGAACTCGTCGCGGCGCTCGACGAGCGGATCGACGGCGAGATCCGGTTCGACGAGTACAGCCGGCGGCTCTACGCGACCGACGCGAGCGCCTACGAGGTGACGCCCGTCGGCGTCGTCCTCCCGCGCACGACCGAGGACGTCGCCGCGGTCGTCGACTACTGCGCCGACAACGGGATTCCGGTCCTCCCGCGCGGCGGCGGCACCAGCCTCGCCGGACAGGCGGTCAACGAGGCCGTCGTCCTCGATCTGACGACCCACATGGACGGCCTGCTCGAGCTGTCGGCCGACGATCGCCAAGCGACGGTGCAGGCGGGGACCGTCCTCGCGGACCTGAACAGGGCGCTCGAGCCCCACGAGCTGAAGTTCGCGCCCGACCCGGCGGCCGGAAACCGCAGCACGATCGGCGGCGCGATCGGCAACAACTCCACCGGTGCACACTCCCTGCAGTACGGCAAGACCGACGCCTACGTCGAGGACGTGGAAGTCGTCCTCGCCGACGGCTCCGTCGAACGCTTCGGCGAAGTGACGGTCGCTCAACTCCGCGAGCGCGCCGATCCGGACGGCGACTCCCTCGAGCGAATTTACGAGGCGCTGCGCCGCGTCGTCGACGAGGAAGCCGCGGCGATCAGCGAGGTGTTCCCACAGCTCAAGCGGAACGTCTCCGGCTACAACCTCGACCGGCTCGTCGCGGAAGCCTACGGTGACCCAGAGGCGTTCGACGAGAACACGGACGAGACGGTCGACATCGACGGCGAACCCGACTCCGACGCGACGGTCAACCTGGCCCGCGTCTTCGCCGGCAGCGAGGGAACGCTCGGCGTGGTCACGGAGGCGACCGTCTCGCTCGAGCCCGTCCCCGAGACGACCGGCGTCGTCCTGTTGACGTACACGGACCTGCTCGAAGCGATGGCCGACGTCGACACCATCGTCCGCAACTTCGATCCGGCGGCGATCGAGGCGATCGACGACGTCTTGCTCGAGCTCGCTCGCGACACCGAGGAGTTCGCCGACGTCGCGGGGAACCTCCCCGAAGGAACAGAGACGGCGCTGCTCGTCGAGTTCTACGCCGACAGCGAGGACGACGCGCGAGGAAAAGTCGCCGAGATGCTGTCCGATCGACTGCCGGATTCGCAGGCCCCGACACCGAACGGCGGAACGACCGCTCAGGAGCCGGAAACCGGTGGCGACCCCGTCCGCGCGTTCGACGCCCTCGAGGCCTACGAGCCCGCCGACCGGGCCGAACTCTGGAAGCTCCGCAAGAGCGCGGCACCGATCTTGCTCTCTCGGACCTCCGACGCCAAGCACATCTCCTTCATCGAGGACACGGCCGTCCCGACCGAAAACCTCGCGGACTACGTGGCCGACTTCCAGGAGGTACTCGAGGAACGGGACACGTTCGCGAGCTTCTACGCCCACGCCGGCCCGGGCTGTATGCACATGCGACCGCTGGTCGACACCAAGAGCCCGGCCGGGCTGAACCAGTTCGAGGCGATCTCGGACGCCGTGACCGACCTCGTCGTCGAGTACGGCGGCTCCGTCTCGGGCGAACACGGCGACGGCCGCGCCCGAACCCAGTGGAACCGGAAACTCTACGGCGACGACGTCTGGTCACTCTTCCGCGACCTGAAAACGGCGTTCGACCCGGACTGGCTACTCAATCCCGGAAACGTCTGCGGCGATCACGACATGACCGAGCACCTGCGGTTCTCCCCCGACTACGAGTTCGACGCCGGCTTCGAGCCTGCCCTCGAGTGGGACGTCGACAACGGCATGCAGGGGATGGTCGAGCTCTGTCACGGCTGTGCCGGCTGTCGCGGTTCGCAGGAGACGACCGGCGGCGTGATGTGTCCGACGTATCGCGCGGCGGAGGAGGAGAGTCTCAGCACCCGCGGGCGCGCGAACATGCTCCGCGGCGCGATGAACGGCGAACTCGACGCGGAGTCGACCGATCCCGAGTTCCTGGCCGAAGTGATGGACCTCTGTGTCGGCTGCAAGGGCTGTGCGCGGGACTGTCCGAGCGAGGTCGACATGGCGAAGCTCAAGGCCGAGGTCGAACACGCGAACCACCAGGAAAACGGTGCGACCCTCCGCGATCGGCTCTTCGCCAATGTCGACCGGCTCAACGCCGTCGGCTCCGCGCTCGCGCCCGTCTCGAACTGGGCCGCGTCGCTGCCCGGCGCCGATACGATCGCCGAAAAGACCGTCGGCATTGCACGCGAGCGCGATCTCCCGACGTTCGCCAGCGAGAGTTTCGAAGACTGGTTCGAGGCGCGCGGCGGTTCTCGAATCCCGCTCGAGGAAGCGTCCCGAAAGGTGCTCCTCTTCCCCGACACGTACACCAATTACAACCATCCGCGGGCGGGGAAAGCTGCCGTGCAGGTGCTCGAGACGGCGGGCGTCCACGTGGCCGTACCCGAACGCGTCACGTCGACCGGCCGGCCGGCCCACTCGAAGGGCTTTCTGGACGTCTCGCGCGAGCGCGCCCGAACGAACGTCGAGGCGCTGGCCCCCCGAATCGAGGACGGCTGGGAGATCGTGCTGGTCGAGCCGTCGGACGCGGTCATGCTCCAGTCGGACTATCTGGACCTCCTCGACGGACGCGATGCCGAGCGGGTCGCGGCGAACACCTACGGAATCATGGAGTACCTCGATCGGTTCGAACTGGCGGACGGGCTGCCGGTCGCCGACCCCGACGAGCGGGTGACTTACCACGGCCACTGCCACCAGAAAGCGACGAAGAAGGACGGCCACGCGGCGACCGTCCTGCGGGCGGTCGGCTACGAGGTCGACGCGCTGGATTCGGGCTGCTGCGGGATGGCCGGCTCCTTCGGCTACGAGGCCGAGCACTACTCGTTGAGTCAGTCGATCGGGCGGATCCTCTTCGATCAGATCGACGGGAGCGACGGCGAGGCGGTCGTCGCGCCGGGTGCGTCCTGCCGGACCCAGCTCTCGGAATACGACGGCTGTGACGATCCGCCGCATCCGGTGGAGAAAGTCGCGGCGGCGCTCTCGCGGTAGTCCGCGTTATTTCGTCATTCCTTGTCCGTCGATCCATCGCCGGACGTATCGAACGGGACGGTTCGCGTTCGATCCTGCGGGCGTTCGGAGTCGCCGAACCCCCCACTCAGAACCCGTGCGAGCACCTCCTCGACGGATTCGTCGGTTTCGATGACGCGATCGGCCTCGGCTTCGACCACGAATCCCGAGGAGACGTTCGGTGCCGTCGGAATGAAGAGCACGACTCGCCCGTCGCTGGTGGTGTGTCCGGTCTTGAACGCCGGCATGTGCGTGCCGTCCCAGCTCCGCACCTTCACCGGTTCCTGCAGCGCCTGTTCCTCCCCGATCGTCGTTTCGGCGGCGATTTTTGATGCGTTGTAGAGGACCCGCAGCCCCGGAACGCGGTTCGCGACGCCGTCGATGCTCCGCGCGAAGATATCGCCGATCGTCGTCCGGGTCAGGACGCCGATCGCCACTGCCATCACGAAAAGGAAGGTCAGCGAGACGCTGATTTGGAGGACGCGGATGACGAACACGCGAGTCAGCTCGTTGCCGATGACCCCGCTCAGCATGTCCGGGTCGAACAGGACCGCCGGCGTGAACCCGAGCGCGAGCACGTAGGCCCGGTAGACGACGTACAGCGTGACGAGTATCGGTCCGAGAAGGATCAGTCCGCTCGCGAATACCCGTTTCCACGACGCCATTATCGGAGCATGTGACCGGCGGGACATGAGCCCTTCCCTTCTCCGTGCCCGCTCGCGGAACCGATAGCGACCGCCGGTTCGTCCTGTCCGTGGCTCTGACCGACTACGGCCAGAGTCCGCGCGTCTCCTTCGCCTCGGCGATTCGGGAGAGCGCGACCACGTAGGCGGCGTCGCGCCACGTCAGCCCCGCCGCGTCGACTTCCTCGCGGACGTCGTCCCAGGCCTCGAGCATGTGCTCCTCGAGTTCCTCGTTGACCCGATCGAGGGTCCACTGGCGACGGTTGATGTCCTGGAGCCACTCGAAGTAACTGACCGTCACGCCGCCCGCGTTCGCGAGGATGTCGGGGATCACCGGGACGCCGCGCTCCTCGAGGATGGTGTCGGCGGCGAAGGTCGTCGGGCCGTTCGCGCCTTCGACGACGATGTCGGCCTCGATCGCGTCGGCGTTGTCCGCCGTGATGACGTTGCCGACGGCGGCCGGGATCACCACATCGACGTCGAGTTCGAGGATGTCCTCGTTGTCCAGCGTCTCCGGGGCGTCCTGTTCGAGCACCGCGCCGGGCGCTTCTTCGTGGGTCGGAATCGCGTGCGTGTCGAACCCGTCGGGATCGTAGATCGCGCCGTTGACGTCGCTGACGGCGACGACGGTCGCGCCCCAGTCCTCGAGCAGGCGGGCCGCGTTGGCACCGACGCTGCCGAACCCCTGGACGGCGACCGTCGTGCCGGAGACCTCGCGGTCGTAGTACTGGATGGCTTCGCGTGCGGCGATCGCTGTCGAGCGGCCGGGTGCCTCCTCGCGGCCGTACGAGCCTCCGATGACGGGTGGTTTGCCCGTAACGACGCCGGGGATCGTCTCGCCCTGTTGCATCGAGTAGGCGTCCATGAACCAGGCCATCGTCTGGGCGTCGGTGCCCATGTCCGGCGCGGGGACGTCCTTCGTCGGCCCGACGGCGTCGCGCAACTCTTCTGCGAACCGGCGGGTGAGCCGCTCGGTCTCGTCTTCGCTCAGCGACTTGGGATCGACGGCGATGCCGCCCTTCCCGCCGCCGAATGGGAGGTCCATCACCGCACACTTCCAGGTCATCCACATCGAGAGGCCGGTACACTCCTCGGCGCTGACCTCGGGATGATATCGGAGCCCGCCTTTGTAGGGACCGCGGACGTCGTCGTGCTGGGCGCGGTAGCCGGTGAAAACGTCGACGGAGCCGTCATCGCGCTCGAGCGGCACCGATACCTGCTGGACCCGCGTCGGGTGTTTCAGGCGCTCGACGACGCCGGGATCAACGTCGACGTGCGTCGCAGCTCGTTCCAACTGGCGGCGGGCGGTGACGAGCGCCGAATCGAGTTCGTCACCGGAGTTGCTCTCGGTTTCGGGCGATGGTGTTGTCATCGATGTGGTAGTGGTGTCGTAGTCGGATGTATTGCGGCGGTTGTATGGCCGGTATGGACTGCGCTACGTCGTGAACAGTTGCCGCGGGAACTCGGCCAGCGTCTCCGCACCGTCGCTGGTAACGTGGAACGTCTCGCTGATCTCCATGCCGATCTCGTCGGTCCAGATGCCGGGGATCATGTGGAACGTCATGTCCTCCTCGAGCACCGTCTCGTCGCCGGGGCGGATGCTCGCGGTGTGCTCGCCCCAGTCCGGCGGGTAGCCCAGCCCCATCGAGTAGCCGATGCGGTCCTCCTTCTCGAGGCCGTACTTCGCGATGGTGTCGCGCCACGCTTTCTCGACCGATTCGCAGGTGACGCCGGGTTCGGCGGCGTCGAGCGCGGCCTCGAGTCCCTCGACGACGATCTCGGCGGTCTCCTCGAGTTCGGCGGGCGGGTCGCCGACGAACGTCGTGCGGGCCAGCGGGGAGTGATACCGGTGGCGACAGCCGGAGAGTTCGATGATGACCGGATCGCCGTCCTCGAACTCGCGGTCGGTCCAGGTCAGATGCGGCGTGCCGGTGTGGTCGCCCGAGGGCATCAGCGGGACGATCGAGGGGTAGTCTCCGCCGTACTCCTCGGTCCCGGTGATCAGTTGTTCGTAGATCGCGGCCGCGGCCTCGTACTCCGGGACGCCCTCCTCGATGACGTCGAGCCCCGCCTGCATCGCGTTCTCCGAGATGCGGGCGGCCTCGCGCATGTACTCGAGTTCCTGCTCCGATTTCTTGATCCGGACCCAGCCGACCAGCAGCGTCGCGTCCTCGAACTCGGCCTCGGGGAGGTTCTGTTGCAATCGGGTGTAGGACTTCGCGGTGAAGTAGGCGGCGTCCATCTCGAGCCCGATCCGACCGTCGTCGACGCCCAGTTCCTCGAGGACGCCCGCGACGTAGTCCATCGGGTGGAGGTCGTACGGCGAGTGAACGTGGTCGTCGCTGTACGCGCGGATGCTCTCGTCGGCGAGGTGGGTCGTCGCGCGTGCCCCGCCGCCGTCCATGTCGCGGCCGATCCAGACGGGTTCCGCGCGGTCGGGCGTGACCACGACGGCCTGGTGGACGTAGAACGACCAGCCGTCGTACCCCGTCAGGTAGTTCATGTTCGCCGGATCGGCGACGACGATCGCGTCGAGCTCCTCCTCGCGCAGTCGCTCTTTCGTTCGAGCGACCCGCCGCTCGTACTCGGATTCGTCGAAAATATGCTCTCGTGGCATGATAACAGGGCCTCTACATGGGAGTCCAGCAGGAGTACTAAAAGTTTTTCGTGTATACTAGATACAGATATTGTTTACAATACGCGACCGTCTCGAGAGCGACCGGCGCGTATCGGGCGGCAGCCGCGAGCGCGCCGACTCCAGTCCCACGAATCTGCTCCCCCGAACCACCGGCGATTAAGACACGTCGGTTCGTCCCGAGCGATATGGCAATCCTCGAGACTTTCGTGATCGCGTTCTGGGCGATGTTGCCCGCCTACGTTCCCAACAACGCCGCGGTGCTGGCCGGCGGCGGGCGACCGATCGACGGCGGCCGGACGTGGGGGGAGAAGCGAGTGCTGGGCGACGGCAAGACCTGGCGCGGCACGGCGATGGGCGTCGCTGCGGGGCTCGCGCTCGCGGCCGTCCTCACCGTCCTCGAGCCGAGTGTCAGCGACGCCCTCGGCTTCGCCGTCCCCGCGTTCACGCCCCTCGCCGCGCTCGGACTCGCCGGCGGTGCGATGCTCGGCGACATCCTCGCGTCCTTTCTCAAACGCCGAACCGGCCGCCAGCGCGGTGCGATGTTCCCCGGCCTCGACCAGCTGGATTTCGTCGTCGTCTCGCTGCCGCTGGTCGCGCTGCTGGACCTCGAGTGGTTCCGCGAGTGGTTCACGCTCGAGGTCCTCCTCGTCGTCGTGGTGCTCACGCCGATCCTCCACGTGACGACGAACATGATCGCGTACAAACTGGGACTGAAGAACGAGCCGTGGTAGGTGCGTTTCGAACGAGCGCTCCGATCGATCGTCTCGCGAGAATCTTCGGTTCACGGCGACGCAAATAGTCCTCACTCGAGCGCCGCTTCGAGATCCGACACCGCGTCGTCGTGGGCCTCGTGGGCACGATCCAGGTCCACCGGCTCGGAAATCATGCCGAAGAAGCCGTGGATCACGTCGTCGTAGTGGTGGTACTCGACGGGGACGCCGTCGTCCTCGAGCCGCTCGACCAGACTCGCTCCGTCGTCGCGCAACGGGTCGAAGCCGGCCGTAATGACCGTCGCCGGCGGCAGATCCGAGAGATCGTGGGCCAGTTGGGGCGTCGCGTAGATGTTCCCCAGATCGATCTCGCGCTCGAAGCGGTGGTCGCGGAACCACTCCATGTCGTCTTTCGTGAGCATGTATCCCTCGCCGTTCTCCTCGTAGGCGTCAGTCTCCGTCACCTTGCCCGTACTGGGGTAGACCAGCAACTGATAGGCGATCTCCGGGCCGCCCTGATCCCGGACGAGTAAACTCAGTCCCGCCGTGAGGTTGGCTCCGGCGCTGTCCCCCGCCACGACGATCCGGTCGGGATCCGCGTTCAGCTCGTCGGTCGCGTCGGCCACCCACTCGAGGGCGGCGTAACAGTCCTGCAGTCCTTCCGGGAAGGGGTGTTCGGGCGCGAGGCCGTAGTCGACGCTGACGACGGGATACCCCGATTCGGCGGCGAGCTTTCGGCAGGTGTCGTCGTGGGTGTCGACACTGCCGATGACCCAGCCGCCGCCGTGAATGTACAGAATCAGCGGCCGGTCCTCGCCGTCGGTGTCGGGATCGTAGATCCGAATCGGCAGGTCGCCGTGCGGGCCGTCGATGGTCCGGTCTTCGACGGACTCGAGTTCGATGGCGGGCTCGTCGGTAACCTGCATCTCCTCGAACATCCGCCGAGCCTCCTGGGCCGACACCTCGTCGAACGACGGGGTGTCGAGGGAGTTGTAGAGCTCGAGAAACGCCTGCACGTCGGGGTGTGGTTCGTCCGCTCTGTCTGGTGTCATCGGACGGTACATTTGCCCGTGAAGACAAAAAGATACCTGCACGGGAACCGTAGCCGGCGGTACGGTCCGGTTCTCACTCGACGTGGGAGACCCGATCAACTGCCTGTCCGATCCGCAGTCGGTAACTCCCAGTCGGCAGCGCGTTCCACACCGCTTATTTCGGTTCGGTGCGCGCTGTCGAACAATGACGAATCAGGACCTCATCGACGCCCTTCGCGCGGCCGACGCCGTCCAGTTCGGCGAGTTCGAACTCTCCCACGGTGGCACGAGCGAGTACTACGTCGACAAGTACCTCTTCGAAACCGATCCCGGCTGCCTCGAGTTGATCGCCGAGGCCTTCGCCGAGCGACTCGCGACGGACGACAAACTCGGCGGCGTCGCACTGGGCGGCGTCCCGCTGGCGGCTGCGACCAGCGTCGCGGCGGGCGTTCCCTACGTCATCGCGCGCAAGCAGCGCAAGGAGTACGGTACCGGCAACCTGATCGAAGGGCAACTCGAGGAGGGAGAGGAGGTCGTCGTCGTCGAGGACATCGTCACGACTGGAACGAGCCTCGTCGAGGCCGTCGAGGCGCTCCGGGAGGCGGGCGCGACCGTCGAGCGCGCACTGGTCGTCGTCGACCGCGAGGAGGGCGGCCGCGAGAACGTCGAGGACGCCGGCGTCGAGATGGAGTCGCTGGTGACTGCCAGCGAGTTGCTCGAGAGTCAGTAGGATCGGACTCGAGCGGAAGCGACGAAGCGGCGCGTCGATATGTCTACGATCCAACACCGCGTCCGAATCGACCGGTCGACGTGCGTGCTATCGAGCCCGCCCGTTGTCACTCAGTTATTCAAAACAATAGGAGATCGTGAAAACATCACGTTTTTAAGACGTCTGGCGTCGTAAACGGAAATCGAGGGGCTAACTATGATCAGTGGCAATAACACGATCGTTCCCGACGACGGGACCGCGATTGACGATATATTCGACGCGTTGGCGGACAGGCATCGACGACGGTTGCTTATCGAATTACTGGACGGTGATCGACGGTACGTTTCGAAATTAACCGGCGTTTCCCGGGACCTCGCCGAAGCGGACGAGGAACTCCTTCGCAAATGCCTGTCAAATGAGGGACTCGTTTCACAGGCGGACGAGGAACTCCTCCTGAAACACCAGATTCACCTCCCCAAGCTGGCCGAGTACGGCTTCGTCGAGTGGGACCGAGACGAGCACGTGGTCACGAGAGGGCCACGGTTCGACGACGTACGGCCCGTTCTCGAATTCTTGGAGGGCCAGCAGAACGAACAGCACCTCGAAGAGATCGAGATATCTCCTCGATGAGTACTGAGGACGACACACCACGGCAGATCTCCGCTGCGGAGGGGCTCTCTTCCGGCCACTGAATTCGCTCTCGGGAGGCGTCTCCGAAACCGGTCGTCGGATCCGTCGGCGTTCGATCGCTCGAGAGGCGGTGACTCCGCCGCCCATCGGCCCCCATCACAACGCTTTTATCCGACTCGAGAGTAGCCGTAGCCACGATGGTAGGTGTCCGCTTTACAGGGGCGTTTGCCCGTTTCTAATTCCCACCTACCGCGTATTGTGTCGGCACGAGTCGGCCAGTGTGCGGAACGCGGATGCGGACACGCCACCGGATTTTCACCACAGCCACAGCCATGTCAGAATCAGACTCACAGGAGCAGCTAACGGTCGTACTGCCCGACGGATCCGAACTCGCGGTCGACGCCGACGCGACGGTCGAGGACTGCGCCTACGAGATCGGCCCCGGTCTCGGCAGCGACACGGTCGCCGGCAAACTCGACGGCGAGCTCGTCGCCAAGGAGGCGCCGGTCTACGACGGCGCCGAACTCGAGATCGTCACCGACGGCAGCGAGGAGTACCTCGAGGTCATGCGCCACTCCGCATCTCACTGTCTCGCCCAGGCCGTCGAGCGCCACTACGACGACGTCGACCTCGCCATCGGGCCGCCGACGGACGAGGGCTTCTACTACGACTTCGATAACCTCGATATCGACGAGGAGGATCTCGACAACCTCGAGGCCGAGATGGAAGCGATCATCGCCGAGGACTACGACATCGAGCGCGAAGACGTCTCGATCGAGGAGGCCGAGCAGCGGCTGGCCGACGAACCCTACAAGCTCGAGCTGCTCGAGGAGTTCGCCGACGAGAACGACACCGTGAGCTTCTACAAACAGGGCGAGTGGGAGGACCTCTGTGCCGGTCCCCACGTCGACTCGACGGGAGAGATCGGTGCGATCGAACTCCTCGAGATCGCCGGCGCCTACTGGCGCGGGGATGAAGAGAATACGATGCAGACGCGCATCTACGGCACCGCCTTCGAAGACGAGAGCGATCTCGAGGACTTCCTCGAGCGGAAACAGGAAGCCGAGAAGCGCGATCACCGCCGGATCGGCAACGAGATGAACCTCTTCTCGATTCAGGACGTGACGGGGCCGGGGCTGCCGCTGTATCACCCCGCCGGAAAGACCGTCCTCTCGGAGCTCGAGGAGTTCGTCAAGGAGCTGAACGAAGATGCGGGCTACGACTACGTCGAGACGCCACACGTCTTCAAGACGGACCTCTGGCACCGGTCGGGCCACTACGAGAACTATCAGGACGACATGTTCATCTTCGACGTGGGCGACGACGAGTTCGGCCTGAAGCCGATGAACTGTCCCGGCCACGCCGCCATCTTCCAGGATCACTCCTGGAGCTACCGCGACCTGCCGATTCGCTACGCGGAGAACGGCAAGGTCTATCGCAAGGAACAGCGCGGGGAACTCTCCGGGCTCTCGCGGGTCTGGGCGTTCACGATCGACGACGGGCACCTGTTCGTCCGCCCCGAGCAGATCAAGAGCGAGGTCGAGGAGATCATGGACATGATCACCGAGGTGCTCGACACGTTCGATCTCGACTACGAGATGGCCCTCGCCACGCGCCCCGAGAAGTCCGTCGGCAGCGACGAGATCTGGGACCGCGCGGAGGAGCAACTCGAGAGCGTCCTCGACTCCCACGGCCACGAGTACGAAATCGAGGAGGGTGACGGCGCCTTCTACGGTCCGAAGATCGACTTCGCCTTCGAGGACGCCATCGGTCGATCGTGGGACGGGCCGACGGTCCAACTCGACTTCAACATGCCCGAGCGGTTCGACCTGAACTACGTCGGCGAGGACAACGAGGAACACCGGCCGGTCATGATCCACCGGGCGCTCTACGGCAGCTACGAACGGTTCTTCATGATGCTCATCGAGCACTACGAGGGTCGGTTCCCGCTGTGGCTCGCCCCCGAACAGGTCCGCGTGCTGCCGATCTCCGACGACAACCTCGGCTACGCCCACCGCGTCGCGAACGAGTTCGACGACTTCCGCGTCGAGGTCGACGGCCGCGACAGTACGCTCGAACGGAAGATCCGTGCGGCCCACGACGATCGGGTCCCCTACCAGATCATCGTCGGCGACAACGAGGAGGAAGACGGCAACATCTCGGTTCGCGACCGCTTCGAGGACCAGGAGTACGACGTCGAGATCGAGGAATTCCGTAGTCACCTCGAGGCCGAGCGCGAGGAACAGCGGACGGAGCCGGACTTCCTCGCGAACTGATCGCGCGACCGCGCAGCGCCGCGATTGCCGTCCGACGGCGTCGGCCGCCCTGGCCACTTTGTCCGTTCCGCCCGTAAGCCCTCTATGGGGCGCCTGGGCGACCTCTTCGATCTCGCGACCGCCGTCGCCCGCGTGGTCGACGAGAACGACGTGAAGTATCCGGCCGCCGCGCTCGCCTACTACGCGTTCGTCTCGTTCATCCCCGTGTTACTGCTCGTGTTCGCGCTCGTCGGCGAACGGTTCGCCGGGCGCGTCCACGCCGTGACGCCGCGCTTTCTCACGCTCGAAGCCCAGGTACTCGTCTACGAGGCGATGACGGAAGCGTCCGGCCGAACCGGCGCGGCCCTGCTCGCCGTCGGCGTGATCGGCTGGAGCGGGGCGAACGTCGTCGTCACGGTCCTGACCGTCGTCGAGCGGGTCGAGGACGTTCCCGATCGACCGCTCCGCGACCAGATGCGCGATGCAGTGGCCGTCCTCGGCTCGCTCGTGCTCGCGATCAGTTCGATCGTGCTCGTCAGCGCGGTGTCCGCCCAGCTGCCGTTCTGGGTGGGGACGCTTCTCGGCTTCCTGGTCTTGCCTGTCGTGCTCACCGGCGCGTTCTTGCCGCTGCTATACGTCCCCTCGCGCGTCCTGGACTCGCCGATCGGGGCACTTCCCGGCGCCGTCACCGTCGGTGCCGGGTGGACGATCATCCACTATTCGGTGCAGTTCTATATCCTCAACGCCGGCCGATACGCCATCTACGGCGCCCTCAGCGGGGTTATCGTCATCCTCACGAGTCTCTATCTCGCGGCAGTTGTGCTCCTGACCGGCGTCATCGTCAACGCGACGCTCGCGGGCGACGTCGGCCGCCCGTCCGTCGCGTGATTCGCGAGCCCCGGGTCACCGATCGTATCACATCACTCGCCCTCGCTGACGCGGTGGTGTTCCTTCAGGTGCGCCCTTAGGTCGATTCCCGTCTTGCACATGACCAGCAATAGGAGTCCCAGCACGGGCGATCCGAGCACCTCGACGATCAGAACGCCGAAGAGGAGGGTGACGTGAAGGGCGAGCACACGCCGATACGGCTGCCAGAGAAGTTCGTCCACCGTGACAGTCCGGTACTCGCCGCGACCGATGAAGTTCTGCGCGAACGACACGCCGTGACTGGCGACGAGGCCGACGGCGCCGACGAGGTACCACCGGCTGGTGACCGCCTCGATGGCCGCCGGATCCGGCGTCACGAACAGCGAGAGTACGAATCCGCCGTGACCGGCCCAGAATATCCCGTAGTGGGCCGCGAAGAACAGGATGAGCGCCAGGCGCCCCACGTACTCCCGTAGCAAGCTCTCGGGCTTCTCTTCGACTTGAACGAGGAGCATTTTGGGCGCGTTCCAGGCGCCGATCACACCGTTTTCGAGCCAGTACAGCAGTAGGAGAGCACCGGCGTTCCAGCCCAGCAGCGCCACACCGGCTAGGGGAACGAGGTTGGCAGCGACTAAGGCGACCACTGCACTCCCGCTGGAGTCCCGCAGATCGAGCAATTCAACGCCGGGAAAGCGGCTGACAGCAATTTATTCATATATTTATTTTAATGTAATAAATTGCCTTCGATCGTGTAGTTCACGGATGTGACCATCTCACGCAGAGGGAACATCGATGTATTCATAATTGTGTATCTGTGGATATTCCCTTATGAACAGAGCCGAGAAGGCAGCCCTCCAGTTGCGAGCGGTCGACGTGTTGCGGATGTTGAAGGAAACGCGGACCTACGACGAACTCGCCGAGACGACGGGGCTTCCGGCGGGCGATCTCAACCGATACGTCAACGGGCACGTCCTTCCCGGAGCCGACCGCGCGCGCGAAGTTGTCGACGAACTCGGTCGCGAGGCGCTCGCGGAGGAACTCGATGCCCGTATCAGCGTCGACGACGAGGGGTACGTCGACAACTCCGCAAGCGTCTTCGACCAGCCGTTCCTCGACCTGGCCGCCCCGGTCGTGGCCAACGGATTCGATTTCGATCGGCCGGACGTCATCCTCACCGCCGCGACCGACGGCATCACGCTCGCGGCCGCGCTCGCGAGTTACTACGGGGTTCGCTGTGCCTACGCGAAAAAGCGAAAGGAGACCGCCGTCGAGGATTTCATCGAGGCCCGCCAGCGGCTACAGTCCGGGATCGAACTCACCTACTATTTGCCCGCCTCGGCCATCGATCCCGGCGAGTCAGTCCTCGTCGTCGACGATCTCATCCGGTCCGGCGAGACGCAGGAACTCCTGTTGGACATCGTCCACACCGCCGAGGCCGACGTCGCCGGCGTCTTCGCGCTCATCGCGGCCGGCGAGGACGGGATCAAGCGGGCCCGCGAACGTACCGACGCACCGATCGGCTCGCTCGTCAGCGTCTGACCGACCGACTCGCGGCTCGATCGTTTGCGGGACGATCGAGTAGGGATCTCTCTCGAGAGTGGACGAATGACCCGTCAACCAGTTCGTCCGCCAAAACGTGCCGAAAAATCGCACGACGCGGACCGTGCGAATCATTAGCACATTATTAATCATTAGGTTTATGGTGGTCCCCCCAGTTTGTGGTGGTACGCACATGACGAAGACAGTCATCCTCGGCGTGATCGGGTCCGACGCTCACGTCGTCGGGATTACCATCCTGGAACAGGCGCTGGAGGCAGCCGGATTCGACGTCATCAATCTGGGGGTCCAGAGCTCGCAGGAAGAGTTCGTCGACGCCGCGTCCGCCAACGACGCCGAGGCTGTACTCGTCTCGTCGCTCTACGGCCACGCCAAACAGGACTGCGAGGGCTTCCACCAGCGGATCGCCGAGGCCGACCTCGACGTCACGACCTACATCGGCGGCAACCTCGCCGTCGGGCAGGACGATTTCGAGGAGACGCGGTCGTTCTTCCGCAAGCTGGGATTCGATCGGGTCTTCGACTCCGAGACCGATCCCGAGGATGCCATCGAGGCCCTGAAGGCCGACCTGGACATGCGCTCGACCGAGAGCGAACAGGAAGGCCAGACCGTTTCGGCCTGATTCGCGCCGCCGCTCGGCGTTATTCTCGCAGCGCGTCTCTCCCTGCAGGATTCTTCTCAGTAAAATCGCTGTTCAAGGCAGTACTCCCCGAGGGAGTTCAGCCCGCCAGCGTCGGCTCTCCGGTTATCGAACGATCGTCACCGGAACCGGCGATCGGCGGGCGACCGTCTCCGCGACGCTCCCGAGGAGAATCCGACTCGCGCCCGTCCGGCCGTGGCTCCCGACGACGATGTGGTCGACGTCGTGTTCGGCGGCGTAGTCGACGATCGACCGTGAGACGCCACCGACGACGTGTTCCGTTTCGATCTCGACGCCGTGTTCGGCAGCCTGCTCCCGTGCCGTCTCGAGAATCCCTTCGGCCCGGTCCTCGTGGTGGCCCTGTATCTCGTCGTAGTTCGCCATCGCGGTCCCCTCGATGCCGCTGACCGCGTAGAAGTCCCCCGGATCGAGGACGTAGAGCGCGGTGATCGTCGCCTCCGGATACTCCGTGCAGGCGAACTCGAGGGCTTCAGTCGACTGCGTCGAATCGTCGACCGCGACGAGAACGTGTTTTGCCATGGGTACCGATACGCCGGCCGCCGAAATAAGTCCACCTCCCGTTCCGACGGGACGGGAGCTTACGCGGCGAGCACTCGTTCGATCGCCGCTCGAATTCTGTCCGGGCCGGGCCGATAGGATTCCTCGCGGGCCGGAAGGGGAACGGGAACGTCGTAGCCCGTCACCCGCTCGATCGGTGCCTCGAGGTGCCAAACGGCCTCGTCGGCGATCCGTGCGGCGATTTCGCCGGCGAACCCGCCCGTCCGCGGGGCTTCGTGGACGACGACGCAGCGACCGGTCTTGCGAACCGACTCGAGCACCGTGTCGGTGTCCATCGGACTGATCGTTCGCAGGTCGATCACCTCGATATCGGCGTCGAGATCGTCGACGGCGTCGTCGACCGCCTGGACCATCGCGCCCCACGCGATGACCGTCGCATCGGTCCCCTGCTCGACCGTGCGCGCCTCACCCAGTGGCACGAGCGTCTCGTCGGGGACTGGCCGCCGAGCGGCCCGGTACAGCGGCATTGGTTCGAAGAAGAGCACCGGATCGGAACTGCGGATCGCCGACCGCAACAGGCCGGCCGCGTCCCGTGCAGTCGACGGAATCGCGACTTTCAGACCGGGAATGTGAGCGTACCCCGCCTCGTAGCTCTCTGAATGGTGCTCGAGGGCTTTCACTCCGAGCCCGTACGGCGCCCGGACGACCATCGGACACGTGATCTTTCCACGGGACCGATGACGGATCCGCGAGAGGTGTTGCTGGATCTGAGCGAACGCCTGGAAGCTAAAGCCAGCGAACTGAATCTCGGCCACCGGCCGATAGCCCGCCGCCGCGAGGCCGACGCCGAGGCCGACGATACCGGCTTCGGCTACCGGCGCGTCGTGAACTCGGTCGGGAAACGAATCGAGGAGTCCTTGCGTCGCCCGGAAAACGCCGCCGTCGACGCCGACGTCTTGCCCGTAGACGAGCACGTCGTCGTCCCGCTCCAGCTCGGCACGGAGCGTTCCCCGGATCGCCTCGACCATGTTCAATCGATCTGCGGTCTCCTCGCCGCCATCGACCGCGTCCTCGCTACTCCCCTCGACTGCGGACGAACCGCCGTCGCCGCGGCTTCCCTCGACGCGAGCCACGGTATAGCCCTCGTCCGCGACGAAGGCGTCGCGCTGGCGCTCGAGGTACGGCGGCCGCTCCTCGTACGCGTAATCGAATAGATCCACCTGATCGGCGTTCGCTTTCGTCTCTCTGGCCGCCTCCAACGACTCCTCGAGATCGGTTTCGATCTCGGCTTCGATCGAGTCGACCGTCTCGTCGTCGAGGATCCCGCGCTCACGCAGGTACCGTTCGAACCGCAAGATCGGATCCAGCGGCTCCCACGACGCTTCTTCCTCGGTGGTTCGATAGACGGAGGGGTCGTCCGCCGTGGTGTGCATCTCCCGCCGGTACGTCGTCGCCTCGATCAGCGTCGGCACGCCGCGACGGGCGCGCTCGAGTGCGTCCCTCGTAACGGTATAGACGGCAAGGATATCGTTGCCGTCGACCTGAATCGGCTCGATGCCTGCAGCGACGGCCTTCTGTGCGAGGGTCGCGGCCCGGGTTTGTTTCGATAGCGGCGTCGAGATCGCGTACTGGTTGTTCTGGCAGAAGAAGACCGTCTGGGCCTCGTATACTCCGGCCAGGTTCATCGCCTCGTAGACCTCGCCCTCGCTCGTGGCACCGTCACCGAAGTAGGTGAGCGCCACCGAATCGGTCTCCTTCATCGCTTCCGCCCAGCCGATCCCCGCGGCGTGCAGCGGCTGCGTCCCGACGGCGATGGAGGGCGGCATCATCGGAACGTCGTCGGGCGGTTCGCCGCCCTCCTCGAGCCCCATCGCGTACTCGATGATCTCCCGTGCGGACCCGCCGCGGGCCAGCGCCGACGGATGCTCGCGGAAGGCGGGCACTGTCCAGTCGTCTTCGCTCAGCGCGGCGGTGCTCCCGACCTGCGCCGCCTCCTGGCCCGTGGCAGGTGCGAACGTCCCGAGTTCGCCCCGTCGCTGGAGGGCGATTATTCGGCCGTCGAGTCGCCGCGACCGCTTCATCGTGCGATACCATTCGAGCAGGCGCTCGTCGGCGATCTCTGGCTCGAGCGATTCGTCGACGCGGCCGTCCTGATCGAGTATCTCGACGCGGTCGATCGAGAAGGTAGCGACCGTGGAACGTGGCATACGGCTGGTACCACGCTCGTACACTTAGTGCCGCCCGCGGCTATCGCGGGTCAGAGGCGGCGACGGCCGGTCGATCCGCTATCGGGTCACGGCACGGCGGCTCTCGGCTCGTAACGGGTACAGAAAAATCGGCGTGAAATCGTTGCGTCGACTGCCCGCGTTACTTCGCGCGACCCTGACCGCCGTTGTTGGACGGTCGGACCTTCTCCGCACCCTTGCCGCGGGTGTTGAGCCCACGGTTCGCCTTGCCGGCGTTAGTGAGGCCACGGAACGCGCGGTTCGTGTGATCGTCGCTACAGATCCAGTTGAGGTCGTCGTCGTTCTCGATCGCGGGGTGGTTCGGATCGACGAGGATCATTTCGAACCACTTCTGGCTGCCGTCTTCCCCGACCCAGTAGCTGTTGAGCACGCGCATGTTGGGGTACTTCCGGGAGACGCGCTCTTCGCCGATGCGCTGGATGTTCTTGCGGCGCCCGATGCGGTTGACACCCTGGCGCTTCGAGCGCCGACCGGCTTTGTGTCGCTGCTTCCGGGCGGTCCCTTTCCGGACCGAAACCCGGGTCACGATGATGCCCTGTTTGGCCTTGTAGCCGAGTTCGCGTGCCTTGTCGAGGCGCGTCGGGCGATCGATCCGTTCGATCGCACCCTGGTCGCGCCACTCCTGCTTGCGCTGCCACTGCAGCTCCCCGAGCTTGCCGTCGTCGGGGTCCTTCCATGCGTCCTTGATGTGGGAATAGAAGCTTTTTGCCATTGTATTCACCCGCGGGCGTTTGCTGGTTCAATCCCGACCGGGGCACGTGCCCCGCGGATCACATCCCGACCTGTGACCGGCTGTCGTACAGGTGCCCGCTGATGCCCGCGAACCAGCGAGTCTACTCACTCTTCCCAACTCTCGAGTATAAGGGCTTCGAACTTCGGGGATGTGTCGATACGAGAGGTCCGCTTTGGGTGATCGGCCGACCGACTCGCGTGGCTCGCTATCGCACCGGTGCGCGTTCGCGGACGCCGCTCGGCGTGATTCCGTTCACCGTCGCGAAGACGCCACCCAGCACCAGCCCGTAGACGAGGTGCCCGAAGCCGAACAGGAGCGCGCTGAACAGTTCCGCCGTGGTTCCCGCGATCGGCAGGAACGGCACCGGTAACGCCGCGACGCCGGCCCGCTCCATCGCCAGCGGGAACAGGACGCCGCCGGCGAAGAGCCCGAGGATCGCACCGAAAACGAGCCCCGCGATGACGTAGTCGCTGAAATCGTCCATCAGCTGTTGGACCGCGTTCCTCGAGGCGATGGCGGCGAACAGCAGACCGAACCCGATACTCAGCATGAGGTGGATGGTCCAGCCGACGCCGACCGCCGTGCCGGGTTCCGTCGCGAGCCCGCCGAGCAGCTCGATCTGGTTCCCGCCGAAGTGAAGGACGAGTCCCATGGCGATTCCGGCGACCAGTCCACCGGTGACGCCGCCTCCCCAGACACCGACGCTGTCGAGACTATGCATGTCAGTACCACTCATATGGGTGGGTACGACTTCGACTGTCATCAGTCCTACCATTGGCAATTTTCAGTGAGAGTAGAGCGGGCCGATAGGTCTACCGTCGTATCTGCCATCCGTTCGAGCAGTCTCCGCTCTTCGCGGAACAACGCCCGAATTGGTATATCGTTATGTAATTTATGATATCGATTGTCGCCTGTTCCCGCCGAAGCGAGTGAATACGACTGCTGACTCTCGACACGCTCGATCCGTGACCGAGGTGGTCGTAGAACTGGAATCTCTGCGCATACGGAGCAGCTAGGGGACGTGAAAGCGGGTGACACGAAACGGGGCCTTTTCAAGACAGTTCGAAATGTCGACGCTATCGCTCAACGAACGAAACAGAGAAGACCGCTGTCGATGCAATTCTGCCGGAATCGATGTGCTCCTATGCGGTCTCTCGAGACAAAGACCTCAAACGTGGGCCCCGAGCGATTCGAACGATTCGTCCTCGATAACGCGAGCGAGCTCGTCGCTCTCGAGTTCGTCGGGGACGTGCTGGGGGTACTTCCGACGGAAGTAGCCCACGATGTTCGTCAGGTCGCGCCGGAGGAACTCGCTCGCGTTCTCGTGATCCGTCGGCACGGCCTGGGGCCAGTCGAAGATCTTCACTCCCTCCTCGTTGACGAAGACGTTGTACTCGCTCATGTCCGCGTGGACGTACCCCTTCGCGTACGCGCGCGCCATCTCGGAGATCAGCAGTTCGAGGACGCCCAGCACCTGTTCGTCCTCGAGTCGGGTCTGGGAGAGCTCGACGCCGTCCATCTTCTCCATGACGATGGCGTGGCGGTTCTGGCCGATCGGCTGGGGCACCGCGACGTCGGGGTAGAGCTCCTCGAGAATGTCGTGTTCGCGCTCGGCGGCCTTCCGCGCGGTGTACATCCAGGAGACGTGATCGTTCTCGGCGGTGTAATCCCGTTCCTTGTGGACCTTCCGGAAGTTCGTATACCCTTCGCGGTGATACTTCAGTGCCAGCGGTTTGTACGATTTGACCTCGTAGACGTCGCTTTCCTTGCCGACGCCCAGCGGGGAGCCGAACTCGGAGATCGTGTCCTGTTCGACGAGCGCTCGTAGGGCTAGGACGTCGTACCCCTCGAACTGGAGGGTGTACCCCTCGTACTGGATCGTCTTCTTCTCGACTAACCCGCGCTTGAGACAGCGCTCGAGCCGATAGTCGACCTCCTCCGCAGTCATGTTGGCGAACTTCGGGAGCTTCTCGCGCTGGACCCATTCGGAGAACCGCATTCCCTGTTCGACCCCCGAGAGGAGATAGAAGTCTTCCTCGTCGAGTTCCGGGAGCAACCCGGCGACGTTTCGCACCATAGGCGTGGGTAGCCGGTGAGTACGTAAAAACGGCGTGACGGGCGGCGGCGAAACCGCGCTGTGGAGGTTGCCGCGACTCATAGACCTCCCGGGGGACCCCTGTCTCGTTTTGTTGTCGACTCGAGGCAGACCAACGTGATCGAAACGCACTAATAAATCATATACTACTATATCGAAGGTGGGGTTGCAGCACACTTCTTCGAAGGGGAGTCCCTCGCGCCCACTACGGACGACTCGCAGCAAATTTGCAGGAGCTCTGAGCAGACAGTAACAGACCGCCATTTATTTCGAATCGGTTTTGGTTCAGTAGAAACCTTGGATGAACGTGCCTCATTCAGCCCTTCGCCGAACGATACGGCGTTGTACAGCGATTCTCGTGATCGTTCTCGTGTCGATACTGTTTCAGCTTCAGGACTTCTCGGGATATTATGGAGAAGGTTCTAACCCGTTACCGGCGGCCCTCTTTCTTGCTGCTCTCCTCTATCTGTTCGTAAGCTTCGCATTGTCCGTTTTTCGTCGCGTCGAGTCACTCCCTGACCCTGCAGAGCAACGGCTGTAATCGGTGATGCCGTCCGAATGGGTTGTGGGAGCGTATCGATCGAAGAATCGAGCCCCGATATCGGAGTGGCCCACGCCGCGAGCACTTGTCCCTGACAACTGCCTCGATGACATCTTAGCGGATCCGTCAGTGCTATCCGCCTAGACGATCGATCCTGTGTAGTCAGGTACCCCTCCGAACGGCCGTCCGCGGCACAGCGACGGAATCACTTTCAGCCTCGTCCGCATGGACTCGCATATGACAGCACTGACGGACCGGGACTGGCGGCTGATCCGGGACGAGCCTCGCGACGGAGCGACGCAGATGGCACTCGAGGAAGTCGCCGCGCGAACGGTGCTCGAGGACGACGTTCGAACCGTCCGTACGTACTCGTGGGAGCCGAGCACGCTCTCGCTGGGGTATCGACAGGACGCCGATACCGTCGACTGGGAGTTTTGCGAACGGGAGGGGATCGACGTTACCCGGCGGCAGACCGGCGGCGGCGGGATCTATCACGACCGCTACGCCGACATTTCCTACACCATCGTCGCCCCGGCCGACGAGGTCCCGGGGAACCTGATGGATTGTTACGAACTGTTCTGCGAACCGATCCTCGAGGCGTTCGACCGGCTGGGCGTCGACGCCGCCTTCGCGTCGGCCGAACAGGAGGCTATCTACCAGCCTTCCTGCTATCTGCGGGACATCAACCCGGCTCACGACATCGTCGGTCCGTCGGATGCGGACGGGGAAGCCGAGAAGATCAGCGGCAACGCGCAGTATCGCCAGCGCGACGTCGTCATCCAGCACGGTTCGATCAGTTACGCCCTCGAGCCGCGGGCGCACGTCGGGGTCTTCGACGCGGCTATCGACGAATCGACGTTCGTCGATCGAGTGACGAGCATCCGCGACGAAGCGGGGATCGACCGCGCCGACGCGGTGGAGACGATCGCGGGGGCGCTGCGGGAGTGGTGTGACGCGGACGAATCGAGCTGGAAGGGCGACGAACTCGAGGCCGCTCGCGAGCTCGCCGACCGGAAGTTCGGCGCCGACGCGTGGGTTCGGGATCGGGAGGTGCTCGAGACTGGCGAGCAGTGACTCGGTCGAACGATTCCCGCCGGCTCATACCCCTTCGAGTGTCCGCTGCGGTGGCGCGTGCTGAGTGACGGTTCGTCGACGACGGACCGTCGCTCGAACGCGCGCGAGGGACGAGGGAGCGAAGCGACCGAGTCGGTTGGGGAGGGCGTGGTTTTACTCGTTGTCAAAAGTAGATGTCCCGATTGTCTCGCTGACGGTTTGACGGATACGGTCGGCTCCGTTCTTGCTGGCAACGGGGAGTAGCCACTTCCTCCCCAGCCGACTCGCTCCCCGCGGTCGCTCACTCGCCCCTCGCACGAATTCGCGCTGCGGTTCACTCGCCGTTCACCGCAGCACAGCGCGCGCCACTGTACGGCTATTCGATGGAGATACCGGCCGGATGCACGTCGCTCCGACATACCTATCACGAACCGGTACTGACGAGTGGCCATGAAGGTCGGCGCACACGTTTCGATCTCCGGTTCGCGCGTCTCGTCCGACGAGGAAACACCGCCGTACGACGACATCCGTAACGCGGTCCACCGCCAGCTCGCGTTCGGCGGGAACTGCGGACAGGTGTTTACCACCTCGCCGCAGGTCTGGGCACAGCCCGAGATCAGCGACGAGGCGGCCGAGGGCTTTCGAGAAGAGACCGACGAGCGACTCGAGGGGCCGTGGGTGATCCACTCTTCCTACCTCGTGAACCTCTGTACGCCCAAGGACGACCTCCGGCGGAAGTCCAAAGAGAGCATGCAAGCGGAACTCGACGCCGCGGACCGGCTCGGGATTCCGTACGTAAACGTCCACCTCGGCGCCCATACCGGCGCCGGCGTCGACGGCGGCCTCGACAACGCCGCGAGCCTCGTCGACGAACTCGAGGTTCCCGACGACGTGCGGATCCTCATCGAGTCTGACGCGGGCAGCGGGACGAAACTGGGCGGCGAGTTCGAACACCTCGCGGGGATCATCGACCGAACGGATACGGACATCGGCATCTGTATCGACACCGCCCACACGCTGGTCGCCGGCAACGATCTCACGACGCCCGAGGCGGTCGACGAGACCGTCGGCCGCTTCGACGACGAGGTCGGGCTGGAGTACCTCGAGTACATCCACCTCAACGATTCGAAACACGACGTCGGCACTCACAAGGACGAACACGCCCACATCGGCGAGGGCTACATCGGCGAGGACGGCATGAAGGCGATCGTCAACCATCCCGATCTGCGTGACCTGCCCTTCGCCCTCGAGACGCCCACGGAGGACGGTCGCGGCTTCGCGTGGAACATCGAGAAAGTCAGGGAACTGCGAGACGACGAGTAACGGTGCGGAGATCTCGTCTCGAGAAACCGACCCGTTTTTACTCGAGACGCCGCTACTGAGCCCCGTGCGCGAGTTCTCCGAATCCTACCTCAGTCGGACCCGCGAGGGGATGTGGGCCGACTCCCGCGACGCGCTCGAGCCGCTGGCACTCGAGTCCCGCGACCGAATTCTCGACGTGGGCTGTGGGACCGGCGAACTGAGCCGCGTCCTCGCGGCGGAGTCGCCGGGCGAGGTGATCGGCTGCGACGCCGATACCGACCTGCTCGGAGCCGCCGGCGAACACGTCCCGGTCGTCGCCGGAGATGCCTTTCAACTCCCCTTCCCCGACGACACCTTCGATCTCGTCGTCTGTCAGGCGCTGCTGATCAACCTGCCCGAGCCGGCGGCCGCGCTCACCGAGTTCGCTCGCGTCTCGAGGGACCTCGTCGCGGCCGTCGAACCGAACAACGCCGCCGTCGAGATCGACTCGAGCGTCGACGCGGAACGGGCCCTCGAGCGTCGGGCGCGCCGGGCCTACCTCGACGGCGTGAATACCGACGTTGCGCTCGGTGCCGACGCCGGCGACGCCTTCGAGACCGCCGGGCTCGAAGTGATCCAAACCCGCCGGTACGACCACGTTCGGACGATCGAACCGCCGTACGGCAAACTCGCACTGGTCGCGGCCCGCCGCAAAGCGACCGGTGCGGGGCTGACTGACGATCGGGAGACGCTGCTCTCGGGCGGGCTGACCGAGACGGAGTACGACGAGCTCCGGAGTTCGTGGCGGGAGATGGGACGGACCGTCGTCGACCAGATGGAAACGCGGGAGTACCGCCGCGAGGAAGCGGTCCCGTTTTTCGTTACCGTCGGTCGAGTCGACTGATCCGCCGTCGATTCGACGGAGATGAACGGTCGGAGACGCTCCGTCACCACGGACGGAGGGCACGCAATACGCTGCCGACGACTCCGCCGACGAGGCCGTCGACGGCGGTCAACAGCGAGAAGGCAAGTACGATCAGGAGGACACTCGGCAATCCGAGTCCCGACAGCATCGGACTGATCGGGCCGATGGAGGAAAACACCAGCAGCGGCGGTTCGTTGTACAGGCCGAGCAGGGCGCCGAGGAAGGCCGTTATCGTCCCTGCGACCGCGCCGACGAGCGCACTCGCGATCACGGCGTGAACGATGCCGGACGTGATCCGTCTGGCGGCGTACGCGCCGATAAACCCGGCGACGACGCCGCCGCCGATGCGAGTGAGCAGCGGGACCATCAGCGCGTTGAGATTCACGAGGACCCCGGCGACAGTGGCTCCGAGAACGATCCACGTGTCGATCGCATCAGCCGACAGCGTCCCCGCGTCGACATCGATCACCTCGTAGTCGCTCATGGCTGTGTTCGGTCGGTCACCGACCTCCCGTGTCGATGGCCGGGGTCTCCACTACTGGGTGGCCTCGGTCCCTCTCCGTACGGTTTTGGACGAACACCGGTGGGAGGCAGTTCACAGCGTTCGTCGCCGGGTTCGGACCCGAGAACGCACTCGAGGGAGTGGCGTTCGATCACGGATACACGAGACGCATCGCTGTCCGACGTGCGTCGACCGCGGATATCGACGGTGCGAGCGAGCCGACGGACTCGTATCATGTCTTAGACCGTTCGTTCGGGGTCGGTTGGTTCGGTGTCACTCGTCGGATTCCCTTCCGGTAATGGCCTCGACGCTGGTTCGAAGACGGCTACTGACCGCCCCGGCGACGTCACGCAACTGCTCGAGCAGACGGCTACGGGCGGTCTCCACTTTGCCCGGTTCCGACGCGTCGTCTTCGTCGTCGCGGTCGCCGGCCGGCTTCCACGCGAAACAGAGGTTGCCGCCGATGATGCCGAACAGCATGCCGAACAACAGCCCGCCGAGCGACCCGAACAGCGAGAGAATCGACAGAACCACGCCGACGACGCCGGCTTCCCGGGAGTGTTCGGGCTTGTACAGCGCGTATACTCCGGAGAGGAAGACGAACACGCCGAAGGTTGTTCCAATCACGAGAAAGCCCGTCATCCCTCCGCCGATAAAGAGGAGATCGGGGAGGATCTGCATCGGTACCCAGGCGATGAGTATGCCGGCCAGACAGAGCAAGACGCCGCCCAGAAACGGACGCTGGGAGCGCCAGACGTTGAATCGGTTCCATCGGGTACCGAAGCCGGTGGTGAGCTGATCCCACTGGCTCTCGAATCGGGTCGGTTGATTTCCAGCGTCGTCCTGGCCGTTTTGTGTGGCCATCGGTAGTCACCCGTCGGGGTTGTAGTCCAGATCGACGCTGAGACCGGGGAGGCTGATCTCGTTCGAAGCGAGATAGACCATCTCGATCTCGACGTCTTCCTGCACCATGCCGGGGCTCTCTCCTTCGATATCGGTGAGATAGCCGTCTTCGGGATCTGCGTTCTCGCCGGCGGTCTGGACGAACTGTCGTTCGGGATTCTCGTGTGGTTGAGCGTTAATGACCTGGCCGTTGAACTTCGCGTTCTCCGCGTGCAGGCCGGTGAGTTTGATATACTGTTGATCAGCCTCGACCGTCTCGTCGGCGGTAAACGAAATCTCCATCGTGCCCTCCATCATCGGTACCGCCTGTTCTCTCGTTAATCGGAGTCCGTCGATCTCGACGCCGCGCTGTTCGGCGACCATCACTGGAGTCGAGCCCGCATCGTTCTCTCCGGCACTCGGGTAAAAGCGGAATTCGTCGGATCTGATCTCGTCGGCCTCGACGGTAAATCCGTTGCCGCTTGCAAGTGGTGCGGCGTACGCCGTTCCCGACGACAGAATAACGGCCCCGACTAACGCGACGACGAAAAGTGACACACCGGTCCCACCCGCTAACCGTTTCGTATCGTACATCTGTTATTTTCTCTCAGTGCGTCGTTCTCCGGTCTCTGATCGTTTCCCCGGACGCTGCCCAGTATTCGTTTCGAATCGGCGCAAGCGGTGTCGTATCATGCGTGTCACAGAAACACACCCAACACGGTTTCCAATCATTTTAGCTCCTCGTATGCGGGGGCATTTATACGAAGGCTGACCGCAATAATCGTCTCAGGGATACTGTTCCGACTCGGCGTCTCTCAACGGACCTGATCGCAAACCGAGCGAACCGTTCGTCAATAAAGCCGCGTGGAAACGCGGGAAAAGTACTATTGGCGGATGCCGCACCTGTCGGATCATGCATACACGACGGTTCGATACCGACGAGATCGTCGCCTTCTACAACGATACCGCGTGGGAATATCGCGTCCTCTGGAGCGATTCGAATCTCCACTACGGGTTCTACGACGACGACTCCACGTCCCATCAGAGAGCCATGGAGAACTCCAACAGCGTGTATGCCGACAAACTCGAGGTCGACGAGACGGCGACGGTGTTGGATATCGGGACCGGACGCGGCGGATTTCCGACCCGCGTCGCGGCCGAATACGGCGCCGAGGTTCACGGCATCGACATCGTCCCCCATCTCGCGCACGTCAGCGAGTTTCGGGCGATGCTCGAGGACCTCGGATTCGCGAACGTGACGTTCGAGGATCACTACGAGCGAATCATTCCGTCGTCGCGACGCCAGCGGTGGCTCTCGCGTGCCGTGACACCCCTACTCAGGATCGCGTCCGCAACCGGTCTCAAGAACGACTCGTCGGTCGAGCAGGGCGTCACGCTCTACTATCAGTACGAAATCATCGAACGGGGTATCGCCGTCCACGGCGACTTTACTGCCGACCTTCCCGAATAGACCGTTCCGACGACAGTCTTACTCACGCTTTCGAACAGCAATCGTATCGAAATTAGCCGTCTGTATCCGGCTCTATTTTAATATGCTATCGTATATTTATAACATTAATTATGGACGATACGAAAAAGCACGTTCACACTGTGGAGGTCGTCGTACGATGAGATACGCGAAGTGCATCATTATTCCTGATGATGCGGGACTCCATCCCGTCGATCGGCGGATCGCGAACCACCCGGATATCAGCCGTGACCTTCTGCACAACGTCAATCTCCTCGCCGACGAATCGATCGTCACGATTTACCAATTCTCGGGCGACAGGGGTGCCCTCGAGTCGATCCTGGAGGAATCACCGATGGTACACAAGTACCAGCTCTCGGGAGTAGACGACGCCATACACGCCTACATGCACGTCGAGGCCGACGACAGGCTCGTCAGCCTGTTGAGCATGCTCAAGAAGTTCGAGTTCATATTCGATACGCCGATGGAGTTCACGCGGCGCGGGGGATTACGTGTCACGGTGATCGGCGACGTCCAAAGCTTTCAGAAGGCGATTCCCGACGTTCCTGATGGGATTCGACTCAAACTGCTCAAAACCGGGAGTTACGAACCGAATACGGATCGACTGTTCTCTCAGCTCACCGACCGCCAACAGGAGATTCTGCAGACCGCCGTCGATATGGGCTACTACGACGTGCCGCGGGCGGTGACGCACGACGATATCGGTGACGAACTCGGCTGTACCGGGGGGACGGTCGGCGGCCACCTGCGGAAAATCGAGTCGACGCTGCTCTCACAGATCGTTCCGTGAGGGGCAGTTCTCACCGCACGGGGCTCGAACGTCGCGAAAAGGACCTCGCCACACCGGACGAATCGGTGATCCCGTTTGTCAACGACCCAGTATGCCAGCGAGTACGTTTTACCGGGATCGGGGGGTACGAGAACCAATGTCTCGAGACGAACCACTCTGGTCGGAGACCTACGACCGGTTCGGGATTTCCGAGACGCTCGAGCCCTATCCCGACCAGCCGGTCCACTGCTTCCTCGAGGACGCCGCGAGCGAATACACAGAGCAGGGTCTCGTCCAGTTCGGCGAGCGGTACCGCTATCCCGAGGTGCTGGCGGACGTCGACCGACTGGCGACGGCACTGCGCGAGCGCGGCGTCGAGAAGGGGCGTCGCGTCGCGACGATCCTGCCGACGTCCGTCCAGTTCGTCGTCGCCTCGAACGCCGTCTCGCGGGCCGGCGGCGTCCACGTCCCGAACGATTTCCTCGACGCCGAAGCGGACCTCCGCGACCGGCTCGAGCGAAGCGACCCAGACGTATTGATCAGCCGCGGCGAACACCGCGAACTCGTTTGTTCGCTCGCGGAGGACCTCGATATCGGTGACGTCATCCTCACGTCGCTGGCTGATTACTCGGCGGATCCGCCGGCCGACCACGAGACCGTCGACGGAGCCGAGTGGCTACCGTCGGTCCTCGAGGGAACCGAACGAGCGCCCCCGGACGTCGATTTCGACGTCGAGAACGACGTCCACACGTTGCTCTTCACCGGCGGCACGACCGGCCGGCCGAAAGGGTGTCTCCTGACGCACCGAAACCTGGTGGCCAACGCCTTGCAGGCTGTCGCCGTGCAGTCCCAGCTCGCGGAGATACTCCGCGGCAGCGAGGCGGCGGTGATGGCGCTGCCGATGTATCACGCCTACGGCTACTCGATCACGAACTGTCTGCTCGAGCTCGCCCTCGACGTGTTGCTCGTCCCCGACGCGCGGAATACGGCGCTGATGGGCGACCTGATCGAGACCCACGAGCCGCTGGTCGTGTTCGGCGTTCCGACCCAGTTCACGGACCTCGTCGACGAGGAGCTGCCGGCGGGCGTGTTCGGCATCGCCGGCTCCGCACCTCTGGCGAACGAAACGAAATCAGCCTTCGAGCGCGAGGCCGGCGGCATCTCTCAGGGGTACGGCCTCTCCGAGATGTCCCCGCTCACTCACTTCGACGTCCACGGCGTTTACGGCCTTCTGACGAGCTCGTCGGACGAGAGCGGTCTCGACCATCCGTCCGTCGGCGTTCCCGTTCCGGACACGGACGTCCAGCTCCGCGACGTGGACTCGGGTGCGGAGATCCCCCTCGAGCGGGCTGCAGCGAAAGAACTCGAGGGCGAGCTGCTGGTAACCGGTCCGCAGCGGATGAAGGGGTATCTCGACGCCGATTCGGAGCCGTTCGACGAAGAAGGCTACGTCGCCACCGGCGACGTCGCGAAAGTCGATTCGTCAGGACGGTTCTACGTCGTCGACCGCGTCAAGCACATGATCAACGTCTCCGGATTGAAGGTGTATTCCGAGACAGTCGACGAGGTCCTGTACGGTCTCGAGGGCGTCAGACGACCCGCGACGATCGGCGTCCCAGACCCGGAGCGGCCCGGGAGCGAACGGGTCCACGTCGTCATCGAACCGGAACCCGACGCCGACCTTACCGCCGCCGACGTCGTCGACCACCTCGAGGGGGCGGTCCCGGAGCACGCGATGCCGGCCGAGGTGACCTTCCTGGAGTCGATTCCTCTGACTGATATGAAAAAGACGGACAAGGAGGTGTTGCGAAAGCGCGTGATGGCGACCAAAGACGCGTGAAGGAAGCCACTCTATTCACTCGCTTTCAGTCGGCCGGGGAAAACGGTGACGTAGCATCTTATTACCCTTTAATTCGACTGCATATATGATTTCTATATACTAATAACAACAATATAAAACTATTACTCGAGGCACTCCGTTGAACGAGACGACCGGAATGACCAAACCGCTTCGTGAGTCTCCAGCGACGATCGGCTTTCTCACGCTCGTCTGGTCGCTGTACGGGATCCGGCTACTCGTGGAGTCGCGGGTTGGACACGGGGTCGCCTCGTCCGTATTCGTCGTGCAGTACACGAATCTGGAGTACGTCTGGACGTGGTTCACAGCCCCGTTCGGCCACGTGAACGTCGTCCATCTCCTCGTCAACAGTCTGCTCGCACTCTATATTATTCCGGAGTCCGAGCGAACGTTCGGATTCAAAACGACGGGCGTAGGCTTTGTACTCGGTGGTGCGATGACGGCCGTCCTCGGAACCGTTTTCGTGGGTATGGTTCGGAGTCCGTTCCTCACTGCTGTTTCCGCGTCCGGTATGGGCTCGAGCATGGGGCTGTTCGTTCTGCTGGGGATGATTCTGGAACGGTATCGATCGTATCGGGTTCCGATTCGCGGTATCAGGCGTCTTCGTATACGGAACTCGACGTACTTCGTTGTGTTACTGTTGGTGAGTCTGTTCGGTGTCGGATTCGATATCTGGCGAGAGGTAACCGAGTTCAGCTTTCCCGGTTTGGGGCACGGATATCACGTTGTCGGTCTACTCATCGGATGGGCGTTCAGTCGTCTTCTCGACGGTAGCTACGCTATTCGGACTCTACGGTTGTAATCAGTACCTCCACAGTAGCACGAGTCCGTTGGCTGTCAGTTTCTGCTGAAGTAGCAGCGAAATCACACTCGCAATTTTCGGGATCGACGCTCCTCGTGTATCGAGACGGTACCGATCCGCCGCCAGCCACGGCACACATTATAAACCTCCGCGCATTCCACGGATCAAACTGTTCGACGCGCTTCTCGTCGTCACTCACGACGGGACTCACCATCGTGAGCCCGAGTCGAGAGCTATGACCGACGACCAACTCGTACGGCGGATCGACGCATCGCTCGAGAAACCCGACGCGGAACTCGAAGCCGACCTGCCGGACTTGCTCGACGAAATGGCCGGCCGAACCGATGACCTCGTCCGGGTGTATCCGGAGACGTTCGGTCGGGTGACCGATCGAATGGAGACGATGGACATCGCGTCGTTCGTCGCCGCGAATCCCGACACCGCCGACCAGTTTCAGGAGTTGCTCTGGGCCGGCATGAACGTCCTCGTCGAGACCTCGCCCGAGGTCCGGGAAGAAATCGACGACGACATCACCGTCACCTTCGAGGCCGAAGACTGCCCGATGGTGGGTCACCTCGAGGTCGACGCGGACGAGCGGACGATCCGCGGCGGTGCGGGTCGGCTGGACGACGCGATGCTCGAGATTACAGGCCCGGCGGAGACGCTCGTCGGCCTCATCGTCGGGAGCGTCGATCCGATTCAGGGCTACATCCAGCAGCGCTACGAGATGGACGGGCCGGTTCACAAGGGGACCCGCCTCGCCCCGATCATGACCTCGCTGTCGGAGCAGGTCCCCGCGGAGTCCTAGGATGCGCCTGACGGACGATCAACGGGCGTTTCGCGACGACCTCCGGGCGTACCTCGAGGACGAGATCGACCCGGTCGTCGACGAGCTGGATCGGAACGGACCGATGGTGCGCGACGAGCTGGAGGGCTATCTCGACGATCTGGCTTCCCTCGGGATCGGCTTCGCGCCCGACACCGTCGATCGGTACTTCGGCGACGTCCGGCGGTTCGCGATCGCCTCGGAGGAGATCAGCCGCGTGTGGCCGAGCCTGAACGTCGCCCTCCAGATGTCCTCTCCTTCGCTGTTCGTCCGGTTTGCGGCCGACGAGACGCGTCGGGCGCTGCTGCCGAAACTCGAGAACAACCGCTGTATCGGCTGTCTCGCGGTGACCGAACCCGACGGCGGCTCCGATACGGCCCGTCCCAACACCGTCGCGAGACGGGACGGCGACGAGTTCGTCCTCGACGGCGAGAAGGTCTGGGTGGGGAACGCGGGGATCGCCGACGTCGCGCTCGTCGTCGCACGCGACGAATCCGCGGACGCTCGAGACCTGTTCCTGGTCGATCGCGAGAACGCCACGTACGAGACCGAGGCGATGGACACGCTCGGGTGGAAGGGCGTCCCGAACGGTCGAGTCATACTCGACGACGTCCGGATCCCGGTCGAGAACCGGTTCTCGACCATCTTCAGCGAGGCCATCGCCGAGGGGTACGACGTCCACGAGATCGTTCCCTTCCCCGAGGGCGTCAGCCAGCTGTTCCTCGAGCACACGCCGCTCAACGTCACGTTCTCGTTCATGCGGACGGGGATGGCGTTCATGGCCGTCGGGATCATGCGGGCGGCGTTCGAGGACGCGCTGGAGTACGCACGGGACCGGGAGACTTTCGGGGACCCGATCGGCAAACACCAGCTCGTCCAGGAGAAACTCTACGACGTCCGGGCGGCGATCGAGGCCTCCCGCGGTCTCGCTCGCAGTGCCGCCGAAGCCCTGGTCGACGGGGATCCCGACGCTCGATTGCTCTCCTCGCTCGCGAAGGGATACGCCTGCGAGCGCTCGATCGAGGCGACCGGCGACGCGCTGCAGGTCCTCGGCGCTGCGGGGCTCGACCCCGAAAACCGCATGGAGCGCTACTATCGCGACGCTCGCGTGATGACGATTCCGGACGGCACCACCGAGATCCAGAAGCTCATCGTTGGCAAGGAACTGACCGGGTTGAGCGCCTACTGAGCGGTCGATTCGATCGGGATCGCAGTCGAGCCGTGGGAAACCCGCATCTCCCGGCTTCGGAGTCGGCCAGTCGGCGGTCCGCTTTATAAATCACCTCGGATACGCGGAACAATATTGAGGCATGCCACCACAGAACACGTCGGCATCAGATGCCAGATCCCGACGCCAGCACGGACACCGATGCCGGTTCCGACGGAGATCCCGACGAACCACCCTATCGGGTCGCGCTGGCGCCGCTCTTCGAGACGATCGACTCGATCGACGGCCGAGGGTTCGAAGCCGCCATCGCGGGCGGACTCGCCGGGGGATTTCAGGCGGCGCTACTGATCCAGTTGTACGACACCGACGCGATCAGGCGGGTCGGTGCGGCCGTCGGCACATCCACTCTGGACGGCGGCTGGCTCGTGATGTTCGCCCTCGGTGCGCTGGTCGCACTGCCGTTTCACGTCCTCGCCTCGAGCTCGACCGACGCGTTCGTCTCGAGGGTGCTGACCCTCTCGAGTCGTCACGAAATTCTCCGGAAGCCCCTCGTGCCGTTGCTTCGACGGTCCGCGTTTACGACGACGATGGTCGGGCTCGGCAACGTGTACGGGGCCGCGGTGGGTGTGGTCGTTTCCCTCTTCGCGCTACCGATCTGGTTGGCGGTCACGACGAGTGTCCCATCGGCCGTTCCCACCCACCCGGCCGCGGTACTCGTCGAAGTCATCACGTGGACGGTTTACGGTGGCACGCTCGGGCTGGTGTACGGGCTCGTTCTCGACCAGTGAGACCATCCGAGACTGCCGTTGCTGTTCGTGGTCGAGGACGGTCCCGGACCCACGGAAACGCAATCTCGAGCGATATCCCCGCCGGCTCACTACCGACGACTGGTGGCTGATAGCCCGGTTGCCGGCGGTAATCAGAAGAGAAACCGCGAGTCGACGTTCCCGGAGATCTCGCCGAGACGGGCCGCCGCGTCGGAGTACTGGAGGATCTTCTGCATGTAGCCATCGATCTCGAAGTCGCCGGCCATCAGCATGTCGATGACATCACCCTCGCCGCGGACGAGCGTCTTCCACCGCTCGTAGTCCCCGACGAGTCGGAATCCGTACTCCAGCTCGTCTCTCTCCGTGACCGTTTCGACGCCCCGACACTCGCCGTCGTGGAGATCCAGATACGCGTAGACCGTGTCGCCGTCGGCGACGTTCTCCTCGAGTTGCGCGATCAGTGCTGCGAGGAGGTCAGGCAGTTCCGCCCGGAGTTCCGGCCACAGCCGATCCGGGAGGTCCGCCATCGCCGTCGCCAGAATCTCGTCGGTGACCCGCTCTTCCAGCGACCCGTTGCGGGAGTCGACGCTCTCGCGGACGTCCGTCGGTGCGTCCGCGAGGAGGGATTCGATTTCCGCCTCGGAGCGCTCGGCGAGCATCTCCTCGACCGCTGCGACGATCTCCGGCGGCAGATCGCCGACGGTATTGGTCTCGAGCGGAACGTTCTCGATCTGGAAAACGAACGAGCCGTCGAACTCTATCCCCCATCCGGCGGACTCCGCCGCGTATTCGTCGTCCGCGTTGATCGCATTCCGGTACGCCTCGAGCCACGGCTGTGTCGGAAAGTACTGTTCGATCGGTCGCAGTCGTTGCGTGCTCATGTGTGATGGTCGGGCGTCGGCACCCGATATACGACACTGGTCTGTGTGAACGACTGTTGTGATTTCGCCGGTTATACGGGGGTGTTCATGAGGGGCTCCTCCGATGGTGAGTCGGTTGCAACGATCTCACGAAATGGAAGGCCTCCAAACCCTGACCGGCCAAATCATACCGTGACTGTGAGCGGTCGACTTCAAGAGCCGGTTATCCGAGAAGGTACGCTCATTGTCAACACACCCAAACCACTGGTATCTCACGAGGTATCATGACGGACGGATTTCAGGCGGAACGGATCGACACGACGAGCAAGTGGTACGACCTCTTCCAGAAGGGGGTCGAACTCGGCACCTGGAACGTCGAGAAGCTGTTCGAGGAGGTCGGCTTCGAGGAGGATCGCGAGATCTGGGCGTCGCTCGAGCCCGGCGAACGGACACAGCTCCGATATCTGCTCTCGGGCTTTCTCGACGGGGAGTTCGCGGTCGGCGAGGACGCGAGTCATCATCTCCAGCGCATCATGGGAGCTCCGTGTTTCGACGACAACGAGGAGATGGAGATGTACATGACGATGTTTACGCTGACCGAGCACAAGCACACGCAGTTCCTCGACGTCTACATGCACGAGGTGATGGGCGAACAGGACACGTTCGCCGAACAGAATCCGAAACGCGGCGGTGCCCGGATTCCGATCGTGCAGGCGACCGGATTAGGCGAGGTGTACGATCGGCAGGGCCAGCTGACCGCCAGGGCGGCCCACTCGCAGGATCCCGTCGACATCGCGAAGGCGCTGACGGTGTATCACATGATCGTGGAAGGGCTCCTCGCCCGGGGCGGCTTTTACTCGATCAACAAACTGTCGCGGAACGCGCCGCTGCCGCTGTTGAATCACGGCTTCAAGTTCATCAGCACCGACGAAGGACGTCACATCACGCACGGCGTCGAGGCGCTGAGCGAACTGATCGCGAAGGAACGCGCCGGCGAACCGGAGTTCCAGGGCGTCAGTCAGGCCATCGTCGACGTCCTCTACGAGAACGTGGGATCGGTGGCGGACTTCGGATATATGTTCACCGACGCCGTCGACGACCCCCTCGAGATCGAGTTCGACGACCTCCTGATGCGGGTCGGGCGTCTCATCGACGGACAGTTCAACGAGGCGCTCGACCTCGACGTCGACCACCACAGGATCATCGGCATCGTCGCCGACCGCCATCGGGAGTGTCTCGAGACGGACATCGACGCGGAGCTTCGGGAGTACCGGGAGCGCTACGAGCGCACACGCGGTGTCGCCGCCGACGGAGGTGGGGACCGTGACTGACGATCCCGATCTGAACGAACTGTCCCGGGGTGCGGCGTTTACCGCCTCGGAGGACGAGGTGATCGAGGCGATCGAAGACGCCGCCGACGAACTCGAGCAGAGTTTCGAGGAGGTCCGGGAGAACGTCGCCTACATCATGGACTCGACGTTCGACGACGACGGCGTCAGTACGTCGTTCAACGAGAGCGTCAGCGGTGCCAGCCTCGAGCACGACGCGGTCGGTACGGGCGACCCGCGTCTGGAGGCGCTGGAACTGTACAAACTCCGCCAGCGACTGTAGATGTACGAGGTAACATTTCATTTCGAGAGCGGGACGGAAACAGTCGACATCGATCCGGACGAGTACGTCCTCGAGGCCGCCGAGCGCGCCGGTCTCGACCTGCCGCACTCCTGTCGAAACGGGATGTGCACGTCGTGTGCCGGGGAGTTGCTCGACGGTGAACTCGACGGCAGCGAGGGGACGGCGCTCTCCGCCGACCAGGCGGCTGACGGCTACGTCCTGCTGTGTTGTTCGTACCCGCGAGCGGACAGCGAGATCCGGGTCGGCGAACGGATCCAGAACGAACTGCTCGGTCTCGACGCGCTCTGACGTCCCTCCATCGAGTTCGGTCGCGGCCGCTCGCGACCACCACAGCAATGGTGTCACGCCGCCAATGGGAGGTATGGCCGCGATCGAACTCGAGGGACTGACGAAGGATTACGGCGAGGTGCTTGCCAACGATGACGTCACGTTCGACGTCGAGCGCGGGGAGATCTTCGGGTATCTCGGGCCAAACGGGGCGGGGAAGACGACGACGATCCGAACGCTGCTGGGATTGCTCTCGCCGACTGCCGGAACGGCGCGGCTGCTGGGCCACGACGTCACCGACGGCGAGGAACTCCTTTCGGTCAAGCGCCGGCTCGGCTACCTCCCCGACAGCCCGGCGTTCGACGAGACGGCAACCGGACGAGAGATCCTCGATCTGCACGCGTCGATCAAGGGCGACGAACGCAGCGCGGAGTTGCTCGAGCTGTTCGATCCGCCGCTGGATCGCGAGATCCGCGAGTATTCGCGGGGAAACGTCCAGAAGCTGGGGCTCGTGACGACGTTTATGCACGATCCCGACCTGGTGATCCTGGACGAGCCGACCAGCGGACTCGATCCGCTGTTGCAACAGCGGTTCAACGAGTTCGTCCGGGCCGAACGGGAGCGGGGGCTGACGGTGTTTTTCTCCTCGCACATCCTGAGCGAGGTGCGTCGACTCTGCGATCGGGTCGGCATCATCCGGAACGGACGGCTGGTCACGGTCGAACCCGTCGAATCGCTGCTGGACAGGAGCGGCAAGCTCGTTCGCCTGCGCACCGCGGAGCCGATCCCGCCGGCGGCCCTCGCGATCGACGGCGTTCACGACCTCGAGACGGACGCCGGTGCGGACCCGGAGACGGACGACGTCTCTCGGGGGAGCGAACGCGCGTTTACGTTCACCGGCGACGTCAACGTCCTGCTCGACCGGCTCCGAGAGTATCGATTACTGGATCTCTCGATCGAGGAAGCGCCGCTCGAGGAGGTATTCATGCGGTTTTACGGCGACGACGGTGATGACGTCGACGACGGGGGCGACGATGGATCGGTCGGGGCCGATCGCGGGGCCGCCGGTACCGACGCGAGCGGTGAGAGCGATGCTTGAACTGACTCGGTACGACGGCAGCCGCCGGATTCGCGGCAGCGTCTATCTCTCGATCGGCCTGTCTCTGCTCGCCGCGATGGTCATCTGGGTCTATCCCTCGTTCGAGGCGGAGGTCGATCTCGACCAGTTGCTCGCGGCCTATCCGGAGCCAATCTTGCAGGTGATGGGCGTCCGGACGATGGCGAGCCTCGGCGGATTCCTCTCGTTCGAACTCTACACGTTCGGCTGGATCATCCTGCTCGGGCTCTATCTGGCCTACGCCACGGCGGGAACGATCGCCGACGACGTCGATCGCGGGCGGATGGACGTGCTGCTCGCGATGCCGATCTCCCGATCGCGAGTGGTCGGCGAGCGATTCGCCGCGATGGCGGTCCCGATCGTCGGGGCGAACCTCCTGCCGCCGATCGTCGTCTACGTCGGCGCTCGCCTGATCGACCACCCCATCGCCGCCGCGGACGTGCTCGCGGTCCACCTGCTTTCGATCCCCTATCTGTTCGCCTGCGCCGGGATCGGCCTGCTCGCGTCGGTGGTTTTCGATCGGGCGGCGATCGCCCAGCGCGTTGCGCTGGGCGTCACGTTTGCACTGTTCCTCTCCGAATCGTTGCTCACCGGGACCGACGCCGAGGCGATCGGCGCGATCGCACCGATGCGCTACTACGATCCCAACGCGGTCCTCATCGACGGGAGCTACGACCTCGCCGGCGCGGGAATCCTCCTCGCCATGACCGTCGGCTTCCTCGTCGCAGCCCAGTTCTGGTTTCGGCGGATCGACATCTCCTGATCCGTTGACCCTGTCCCCGGGACCGTCGCTCGCGACTCCGGCAGCGAACGGTCGGCCGAGGCCCTCCGCCACGCGTCGTCTGCGCCATCGTTCGAATCCGTGTAGGACCGCGGCTGATTTACGATCACGTCCCGATACTCGGATAATGCGTTCGACGGAGTGGATACAACGCCACCAGATCGCTATGTACGCGGTCGCGGTTGCCCTCGCCGTCGGAATCGGCGGGGGGAAACCGGCGACGGCACCGCTCTTCGAGCGACTCATCACTCCCGTCCTGGCGGTACTGCTGTACGTGACCTTCCTCGAGATCCCGTTCATCCGATTTCGCGAGGCGTTCACGAACGGTCGGTTCATGGCCGGCGCACTCGGGATGAACTTCCTCGTCGTCCCGGTCGTCGTCTACGCACTCACCCGCTTCCTCCCGCGGGAGCCGGTGCTTCTCGTCGGCGCGTTCATGGTGTTGCTGACGCCCTGTATCGACTACGTGATCCCGTTTACCGACCTCGCTGACGGGGACGCCGAGCAGATCACTGCCGCGACGCCGGCGCTCCTGATCCTGCAGTTCCTCCTCCTGCCGGTCTACCTCTGGCTGTTCATGGGGAGTCAGATCGCTTCCGTCGTCGACCCCGAGCCGTTCCTCGAGGCGTTCCTCACCCTCATCGTCCTGCCGCTGACGCTCGCGTGGCTCACCGAACTGGGTGCGACGCGGTCGGGGACCGCCCGCCGATGGCAGTCGGCGATGGGGTGGCTGCCGGTCCCCACGATGGCCGCGACCCTGCTGGTCGTGATCGCCTCGCAGTTCCCGCGCGTCCAGGGTTCGATCGGGCAGATCGCAGCGGTCGTCCCGGTGTACGTCGCGTTTCTCGTCGTCATGCCGCTTCTCGGGCGCGTTGCGGCCGGACTCCTCCGGATGGACGTCGGTGAAAGCCGCGCGCTCGTCTTTACGTCCGTTACGCGGAACTCGCTGGTCGTGCTCCCGCTGGCGCTCGCACTGCCGGCGGGCTACGAACTCGCACCGGCGGTCGTCGTCACGCAGACCCTCGTGGAACTGACCGGCATGGTCGTCCTCACTCGAGTCGTCCCGGCGTGGCTCGTTACCAAGCCCCCAGAGCCGATCTCGATTCCCGGCACCGCACCCGAGGAGTGAGCGCGGCGGGCGACCGTGCCGGCTCACGGGCTGCCGGACCTAGAGCGACCGATCGTCCGGATATACCGTGTTCTCGATGAGCGTTCTGACGCCGCGACGGAACCGCTCCGACGCCGCGTTCTGGGAGATGCCGAGTCGCTCGCCGAGTTCGGCCAGAGAACAGGCCCGCGGAATGTCGAGATAGCCGGCGTCGACGGCGGTAACGAGCGCCTCGAGCTGCCGGTCGGTCACCCTGTACTGAGTGTTCGATCCCGAGCCGCCGGTCCCGGATTTATCGTACAACCGTCGGAGCTCGACGTTCAGATCGTTCTCCACGAAGAAGGAATGAAACCGCTCGACCGCCTCGTTGCTGGGGAACGCGATGCGGAAGTACCACCCCTCGTGAGTCGCGGTCACCTCCTGTGGGATGCCTCCTTCTTCGATCACGTTCGGATAGACGCTCGCTTGATGCCCTTCGGGCGTCAGTTCGACATGGTAGAGGCGGCGGCCCTCGACGTCGGTCACTCGTGAGGAAGCGGTGATGGTCGGATCGGTCTCGAGACCGGCGTCGAACGCGTCGATCTCGTCGCCGTTGACCCAGAAGAGCATCCGGTGGTCGCCGTCCTCCGTCAGATCCGACCGTTTCCACGTGATCTCGATGTCGGGGGCGTGCGATAGCGTCTCGCGTAGAACGGGGTAATCGACCCAGAACGTAGTGAGGAGCATAGTGACGATTCGTCGGTGATAGGGCTCAATGGGGTTTTCCCGTTTCGGCTTGAGCAAGTACTACGACCACTCTGTTACATAAAGGACGTGAATACTTACGCATCGTAGCTATCCGACGAACCCGCCGATTAACCGATAATGGGAGACTGGCACATAGCGGACGGCGAGGTACCCGATCCGATTGACACGTCGTTCGACGTGTTGAGCGATCCGTATCGTCGCTCGCTCTGTCGGTACGCGATGCGGACGGAAACGGACGCCGTCGCGTGCGAGGAACTCGTCGACTACGTCGTCGATCGAGCGCCGGAGACGGCTGCGGACGACCTCGATAAGCAGACGACCGCGACGAAGCTCCGCCACGTCCACCTGCCGAAACTGGACGGGGCCGGTATGGTCGAGTACGATCGTCGAAACGGGACCGTTCGCGTCGATCGCTCGACGATCGCGGAGCGACTCGAGCGGGTTCGTGCGGCGGTCGCGGACTTACGAGACGCGAAGGTCGATCGGTGAGGGACCGACCGGATCAGACCACGTCCCCGCGAACCGTCGCACCGTCTTGCTGTTCTCGCCACGCGTGGAGTTCCCGGGCCGCCGTCTCGGCCTCGTCGTCGTCCATGCCGAGCATCTCGAGCGCGGCGGACAGGGTCGGCAGGGCCAGTTCGCCCTCGCGGAGCTTCCGGAACGCCTCGTCGCTTCTGGTGCCTTCGGCCCAGAGGCAGACGCCGCGCGGATCGAGCAACTGGGTGTAGTCGTCCCGCAGTTGTGCGCCGCGCAACCGCTGGGTGACGTTATCCTCGAACGGCGCGTTACAGACCTCGAGGTGGACCGGTTCGTCGTCCGCGAGGAGGTGGGCAGCGAGACACTGCTCGGGCGCGGCGTGGCCGTTCGCGTTGGCCCGGAGGTAGTCGGGATGGTCACGGGCCCAATCCGCTCGAACGGATTTCCCGACGCCCTCGATCCCGTGCGACTCGCGGAATTCGGTTTCGGGGTCCACTGGTTCCGATTCGCCAGGAGCGGTGTTCGCGGACGAGGGCTCGCTGTCGTCTCGCATGAGGATATCCTTCGTCACGTAGACGTCCAGTCGCTCGACGGGGTCGAGTCCGAGCGCGACGTCGCCGAAGGCCCAGACCTCGCGGACGGGCACCGGCATCCGCTTGTTCGCGACGGTGTCGACGATCTCCTCGAGGCGGTCGACCGCGTCACTGCGGTCAAATCCACTCATTGGTCGCCGTTGGACGTCGACGTGCAAATCGTTTTCAGTTGTATTGCGTGTCGGTTCCGACAGCAGCCCAGCGTGGAGCGACCGATCCGGATGTGCGACCCGCTCTCTCGTAGCCCCGATCGTCTCGATCGCCGTGTTTAGAGATCAGGTTTTTTAGTAGTTCGCGGTGAACGGAATCCTATGCGACACCGGATCTTCAACGAGGACGGTGACGAGGAGCTCGTCTTCGTCATGGGTTGGGGCAACCGCTGGACCCACGAAAACGTGAGCTGGCTCATCGGGCAGTTGACCGAGGCCGGCTACCGCGTCCACGCGTTCGAACTCCCCACGAACATCGACGATTTCAAGGCCGACTGGCTCGAGCCGGTCGCCGAGTACGTCCGCGACCTCGAGGAATACCAGCTGCTGGGCCACAGCGCGGGGTCGCTCGTCGCCCAGGCCCTCGACGGTGCGGACAACCACGTCTACCTGAGTCCGTGGTGGGGCTACGGCGAGGGCTTCCCGGAGCCGGTTCTCGAGGCGGTGTCGAAACTCCCGACCACGTTCCCGTGTCTCCCGGTCGGCGACCTCGATCGCGAGGCCCTCGGCGAGCGGGCGACCGACCACCAGATCGAGACGACGCCGTCGTGGATCTCGCCGGCGTTCGTCCGGGAAACCCGCCGCGCCCAGTCAGAACTACTGACGATCGACCACGACGCGGTCGTCTTCTGCTCGCTTCGCGATCCCGTCGTCAGCCTGCGGCCGATCGGCGAGCGAGTCCCCGCCGAACACGTCGTCCTCTACAACGGCGGCCACGAACTGTTCTCCGCTCCCGGACGCGACCGCTACGTCGACCTTTTGCTCGCCGCACTCGAGGACGGGTCCGACGCCGTCGAGGAGCGAAAACCGATCCCCGCCTGACTCCGTTCGCCGTCGCATCGACGGCGACCCGTTCAGAGCGCGTCGACCAGCGCGCGTAGTTGGGAGCCGCCCTCGAGCAGAGCACGCGGGAACCCGGGTCGTGCTGTCGCGAGCGCCTCGCCGAGGACTGTCGCGGCATCGGTGAAGACGCCGGTTCCGTGGCCGAGGAGTATCCGTTCGGGCGCGATTCCCTCGAAGACGCCCGTCGGCACGACCGGCCGAAGCAACAGGTACACGGCGAGCCGTTCGTCGCCGGCGAGATACGGCGGCGCGGTTCCGAGGAGATCGGGGACGTACAGCGTGCTATCGGACCGTCGGTACGCGATCGCCTCGGACCAGCCCGGGACCGGGCTCACCTCGCGGACCCGAACCCCCGAGTCCGCGAGTCCGCCCTCGAACCGCTCGAGCGGTGCGTCGATCCGCCCGGACACCCGTTCGAGCCACGCCGGAACGAAGACGGGAACGTCGAACCGGCGAGCGAACCGATCGGCGTCGCGAGCGTGGTAGGCCGAACAGACGACGACGCCGGCGACCTCGCCGAGGGATTCGATCTCGTCGTCGATTCCGGGCGCCTCGAGCGGATCGAACAGCCAGACGCCGCCCTCGTCGCCGCGGAGTGCGTGACTCGCCCGTAGCCCGGCTTCGTCGGGATGGGCGAGCCAGCCGACCCCGCCGTCGAACTCGTCGATGCGCCGGTAACCCGTCGACGACGTTCGCTCGTAGATTACCATGCGTCGACATCTCGCGGACGGCCGTAAGACGTTTCGACTGACACGAGTTCCTCTCAGTCTCGAGCGATCGAACTCGAGTCGGGTACCGGGGTCTCGGGGGGCGGAACTGCCGTGGAGACGAAACGGACATACGCGTCCGACGGCAATCCATCCGCTAATGGACTGTAACCGGTGCAACGAGGAGGCGGTCATGCACGCCGCCTACTCCGGGGCACACCTCTGTGACGATCACTTCCGCGAGTCGGTCGAGAAGCGGGTGCGCCGCCGAGTCCGACGGGACGATCTCGTCCCTCACGACGCGACGCCCGAGAACCCACAGACCTGGGTGATCGGGCTCTCCGGCGGCAAGGACAGCGTCGTCCTCACGCAGATCCTCCACGACACGTTCGACGACGATCCCCGCATCGAACTCGTCGGACTGACGATTCACGAGGGGATCGAGGGCTACCGCGACAAGTCCGTCGAGGCCTGCGTCGACCTGACCGAGGACCTCGGAATCCGCCACGAACTCGTCAGCTACGAGGACGAATTCGGTGTCCGAATGGACGACGTCGTCGAAGACGATCCCGAAAACATGGCCGCCTGCGCCTACTGCGGCGTGTTCCGTCGCGATCTCCTCTCGAAGTACGCCGAGGAACTCGAGGCGGACCTCCTCCTGACGGGCCACAACCTCGACGACGAGGCCCAGACCGCGCTGATGAATATCCTCGAAGGCGACGTCGAGCAGATGGCGAAACACTTCGACGCCAGCCTCGGCCCGATTTCCGAGCGCGAGGAGCAAGACGAGTTCGTCCCCCGGGCGAAACCGTTACGGGACGTTCCCGAGAAGGAGGTGGCCCTCTACGCACACATCGACGACCTCCCCGCACACATCACCGAGTGCCCCCACGCGAGCGAAGCCTACCGCGGCGAGATCCAGCAGCTCATCTACGACCTCGAGGAGAACCACCCCGGGACTCGCCACTCGATCCTCTCGGGGTACGAGGAACTGGCAAACATCGCGGCCGAGAAGTACGCCGGCGACGACGGCGCCGACCTCCGGGAGTGCGTCGAGTGCGGGTCGACGACCACTCGAGAGGTCTGTCGAAAGTGCTCGCTGCTCGAGTCGCTCGTCTGACTCGGTGCTGTCCAATCCCTCACTTCATCACGCTGTTCTGGGCCGTTTGTCTGCCGTATACAGTCGTAAACGTCGCTGAGACGCAGCGCGTCTCGACGTCTCGGTTTCCGGCGGTCCGACGCGAGTAGAGCGTGGCGGCTATCGGTAGTTGCGACGCGAATCGATGAAAAGCGGGACCGGCAGACGGATACCGACCGAAACGCCAGCGGTGTGTCCGTGCGACGATCGATCGCCGCCGCGATCCGATTACCGGATCACGTCGACGCCGTTCTGTTTATCGACTTCGTTGTGGCCACCGTCGCTCTGTGCGCCGTACTCGGGGGTCGCGTTTTCGACGTTCTTGCTCGCGTCGAACTCCGCGTCGTTCACTCCCTCAATGCTCTGGCGGGACTTGTCGGCCTGCTTCTGGGTCGTCGGTCCGAGCACCTGCGCGCTCTGGACGCCGGTCATGATCGCCATGACCCGCACCTTGCCCTTGTAGCTCTCCTGGATTCGGGCGCCCCAGATGACGTTCGCCGAGGCCTCGAGGCGCTCGGTGATGTTGTCGGCGATGCCCTCGGCCTCTTTGAGCGTGAGGTCGGGGCCGCCGGTGATGTGGACGAGTCCGCCCGACGCACCGCGGTAGTCGACGTCGAGTAGCGGGTGATTCATCGCGTCCTTGACGACCTCGTCGGTCTTGTTCGTGTCCTGCGTTTCGCCGACGAGCATCACTGCGACGCCGCCCTGATTCATGATCGTGGACATGTCCGCGTAGTCCAGGTTGATCAGCGACGGCTGGGTGATCGTCTCCGAGATCCCCTTGACGGTCTCGGCGATGATCTGGTCCATCACCGAGAACGCCTTCCCGATCGGCAGATTCGGGACGTAATCGAGCAGTCGGTTGTTGTCCAGCACGATGATCGAGTCGGCCTGCTCGCGCAGCTTCTCGAGCCCTTCCTCGGCTTTCACCGTGCGGGCGCGCTCGACGTTGAACGGCGTCGAGACCATTCCGACGACGATCGCACCCTGCTCTTTCGCGATCTCCGAGACGACGGGGGCGGCACCCGTGCCGGTGCCACCGCCCATCCCGGCGGTCACGAAGACGAGGTCCGCGTCGCCGAGGACCTCCTTGATCGTTCCCTGGGCCATTTCGGTCGCGCGCTCGCCCATCGAGGGGTCGCCGCCGGCACCGAGCCCGTTGGTGAGGGATTTGCCGACGAGGATCTTCGTGTCGGCCTCGATCATCTTGAGGTGCTGCTTGTCCGTGTTGATCGCAACGGTGTCAGCACCGTCGACGCCGATGTTGTACAACCGATTGATCGTGTTGTTTCCGGCACCGCCGCAACCGACGATAACGATTCGGGGTTCGCCGAACTCGTCGTCGTCCATCGAGACGTCGCCCATGTCTCGGGACTCTTCCTCCGCGTTCTCTAAGGCGTCCTGAACGATATCCTGCATTGTTACACCTTGGCCCAGTTGCGTTTGCCGGACTGCTCGTTCGGCGCGTCCTGTTGTTCGTTGATCATCTCACGGACGGCCGACCGGATCGCTTCGCTCCGGTTCGGAAACTCGCCCGAGTCGACCAGTTGCTCTACTTCTTCGATCTGCTGTTTCGGGATTCGCAGTGTCACACGCTCCATGGTTTGTATTCCCCGTTGGGTAAGACGGTGGCGCGCCCCTGTCAGACGCGGCGTGTCTTACGACGAAACCGCCCGACATCGGGCGATTCTCCGTCTCGTCGACGGGTGTAAGACAATCCGTCTTACGCGAATAGTGGGATGTCCTCCCTAGATAATAAAGCTTTCGTCGGACGTGACTTTCTTCGTCTTACACTGGTCAGTACTGGGTACCGTTCGACTCGAGGACATCCGCCGCGGGCGTCCGACGACCACAGCCTGGACAGAACGACCAGTCCGAGCGGATTTCGTCGCCGCAGTCACAGAACAGGCGTCGCGACGCCTTCTCACCGCAGTTGGGACAGTAGACGTGATTTCCGTTCATGTGATCGCCACACTGGTTGCACTGCACGCCGCCCTCGCCCGCTGCGTCCGCTGGTCCGTCCGACTGTCTCGACCCCTGATGTCCGTCACTCGTCTCACGCGCGTGGCCGCTGTCGACCCGAACCTGTTCCTCCGATTGGGTCGTCGCCCCCTCGAGCGAGATCGTGACGTTGACGTCCTGTGGATCGCGCGCTGGGCCCGAATCGTGCGCACGCGAGCGCGCACCGTCGAGTCCGAGCTCCCGAAGCCGGGTCGCGATCCGCTCGTCGACCCGTTCGCGAACCAGTTCGTCGATCACGCCCTCGTCGTCACGCTCCGTATCCGACCCCGACGCACTGCTCTGGACCGCACCCCCGTCCTCGAGATAGGAGCGAAGCGCCTCCCGCATCGCTTCGCTCTTGGAGATCTCGAGCTCCTCGAGTTGCTCGACGAGGTCGTCGTCGGCACGGAACGTGATCTTGCTCATAGGCGAGTTACCCCCGTATTATCACGCCTCCTTTATCAATCATTCTGCCGTTCGTAGTTCTTGACACGTCAGTGTCGTCCCGAATAATAACCCTTATGTGCACCACGGCGGCTACGTTTGAGTGCCCGCCCTTAGCTCAGACTGGTAGAGCAGTCGACTGTAGATCGACTTGCCCCCCGTTCAAATCGGGGAGGGCGGACTTCCTACCCTTGCTATCCAGATTCACAGGATAGCGCCCGATTCGGCGCTATACTGCTCCGAAAACGCCTCGGGGTTCACTTGGTCATCAAGTCCGGTCGTAGCCATCTGGTAGTTCATCGTGGCCGAAGAGGGGAGCGCGCTTAGACCTTAGCGTAGTAGATGAGTCGTGTTGAATGAGTCTTGACTCCATGAGACTCAGCGATTTCCCAAAGGAATAGGTTTCCTGATAGAGAGGACCGAATCAGAGACTAACATATGGGTGACGAAGACGGAGATAATGTTGGTCTACTCCACGAGGAAGCCAAAGGGGTAGTCGACAAGCAACTCTCCAGAACTGAGACCATAGAATCCCGCGCCGGGCGGATTCTCCGAGTCACAATGCTTACTGTTGGTGTGATTCTCACCGCTCTATCTATTGGTATCCGCTGGACTCAGAATTCCCAGCAGTCATTAACGCAAATCCCGGACAACGGAGCAGCTGTCTATTTTACCGGAGCCCTTTTCGCGATAGGTGGTGCCGCGATTTTCTCTGCTATGGCATATACAGCGGCTCCCATTCGATTTGGACCAAGTGGTCGAGATATCCGTCGACTCTTTGAGAATGAGGGAGAGAGTGCAACCAGAAAGGAACTTCTCGCTGGCTATTCGCTGTGGAGCGATATCAATCGAGAGCCACTCGAAAAGGGCCGGTTTTGGATTACCAGCAGTATGGCTTGTATCGCTCTGGCTCCTATCTATATCGGTGTTGGCTTGCTGATTTCATTTACCCCTATTTTCCCGTCAGCTTTAGCACACTCTCTCGTGGCGATAATAATCGCGGTCTGTATGGGTTGGGTCATGGGAATCCACTCTACTTTTCGGTCATACAGATATGCGAAGTGGCAGTCCGATGAAGCCCAAGATGACTTCTGGAAAGTGATGGACGAGAGACAGATTGAGCACGTTTTAGAAGGTGCATCATTCGGTGGGGAAAAAGAAGAGAACCAGAGCAAACTTCGCCAGATGGTCTTAGGCGAGGCGTTGGAAAACTGGATATCCCATCACTTTGACGAGATAGTCCCCGATTTTGATAGAGTCGTTGAATCTCAGGAGATTGGTGGTAGGGGAGTTGATTTCATCGTGACTCAGAAAGACGGGACACAAGTCGGGGTAGAGGCAAAAACCCGAGTTGACCGACGAACTGCTGAAGAAATTACAAAAATACTAAAGGATTCATTTGACCCTCAGGCGGACCTCTACGTAGTCGGTTTTGACTTTAGGGAGTCTGGTCGTCAAATCTTGGAGAAAAGAGATGATATTCATCTCAAGGAAATCGATAAAGAGCGTGTGAAGAATTTTTCAAATCAAGAATAGCAACTTGTCAATTAGATATTTCTCTCGCTCCTCTTCACTCCTTTCAGGCGATTTTAGAACTATCGAGTAGACGATGTTTTCTACTATTGAATCGCTTCCTAGCGGCGAATAGCGCGCTTAGAATAGTTCCTTATTCGGAATCAGACTCATACTCTCCCCAGGCATCCAATTCCCAAGCTATGCGAGAGACCACCTGTCCAGGATAAATGGAACTAAATCCCCGTCCTCACGCCGTGTAATGGCTTCTTCTCCCCATTCATCTCTATCAGCTACTTTATCCCTATTTAGCCGATAACTCGAGTTCGCAAACTCTGGTTGTTTTTCGTCGAACAGCTTGTTCTGTAGATCCTCTTTGTTGTACTCGTCGCTAACAAAGGTAAGGTTCCCAAGGCGGTGAATCAGTGAGTCGTAATCCTCCTCATCAATTGGATACCGCACCGGCGTTTGGGGCCAAATATGCTCAACCTCGTAGTTATCCCCCATGACTGCACCAAAGTCAGGAACATCTGGCTCACCATCTTCTTCGCATAGGTGTTTTTCGTAGAAGTACAGTAGATACCGGATTTGCTTGCTCTGCTGGTCGCTGTAGAAGTCTTGACTCTTCAGAACACGTCGGAAGGAGTCATCATCTTCGAAATCAGCAACTGCCTCCGAAATCTTCTCTCGCCAAGTTTGTATGGAGGCCTCTGAAGTAGTGTCCCGAGCGATTCTATGGAATCTTGGGCGTTTAGCATGACTCGGATGGCCACCAATTGCGTACAGGCGAATGATTGCGGTTTCAATGATCTCAAGTAGACTTTTGATCGAATTCGGCTCTTCTTCGTAGCCTTCCCAGGCTAGGATTAGGAGAGGATAGAATCTTGCTACGTTGCCAAGTGTGTATATCCGCCGTAGGCGATCATGAACCACATCTTCATCGGTGTGATTGAGAAGACGATCTAAATTCTGGAAAGCAAGTTCTAGTGAGTTGATGTAATCCTTGATAAGTGCTATGCACTGATCCCTATCTTCCTGGTGGGTTTGCCGAATTTGACTCTTCAAATTGTCCAGTAGAGACTCGCCTTGGTATTCGTCTCGCGTCCCCCAATCGGCATAGGTAATGTAGTGATACCGTTGTATCCCGTCTTCCGATAGATTATCTCGTTTAGCATCCTCAATAGACTGCATATGCTGGTAGATTCGAGCAAAGGAGGACTGGACCTGGTTGATGGTCCTCTTGTAGGATCCGTCATCTTCCTCAGCAGAGCGATAGGTCATATACATAAGGAAGCTCTTCGTGCGCTCCAGCATAGAGAGGCTCTTTCCCCGGTCGTTTTCGGATTCGAAGATCCGTGTCGCCTTCTCCTTGTCCTCCGCTCCCACGTAGTGGATCATCAATTCCAAGCTAGATATCTGCTTTCGAATTTTCTGGCATTCCTCGACAAAGCCCTCTGATGTTGTTTCTTCACGGAGAACCCTGAATTGTTCCCGAAAGAAATCCTTGGCTTGGGCTAATTTCCTCTCAGAGGGGGTATCTGGGTCGATATACTCCTTCTTCTCAACTACATATTCATGGAAGAAACCCCCATCTCCTTTCTGTAAATGAAGCCGGTACAAACCCTCATCCACGAGCCACTTTTGCTCGATCTCCGTTATTGACTTCCTCCACTCTTCAGGTTCATCTAGACATTCGACGGCTACGCCAAGTTCTTCCAACATGATTTGGAGAAGGATCGATATAGTTGTGATCCGTTGCTGGCCGTCGATTATGTGATGCTTCTCCTGTTCCTCCGCCATCACCCGTTCAGGTGTTTTATTTGCGGCTTCCGATGTCTCTTGAAGGATAATAGTACCAAAATAGTGGTCCTTCTCAGGAGGAAGCGTTTGTAAATCAGTCCAGAGGTCTTCTAATTGTTCTCTGTCCCATGAGTAGTATCGCTGGTATTCCGGTACCTCAAAGAAGAAACCCTCAAATAACTCTCCTAATGATTCTGGTCCTGATTGTCGCCTAGCAGCCATACAGTAACTCATTGAAGTGAATCTGATAAGTTTATTGATGGCCACGTTTTGATAGATAACCGAGAACAGATTGAGGAGGAATTTGAAGTGAAAGACATCTTCGATTGGTGAAAAAGAGCTCGGATGGCGTTGGTGGATACCTCTACTATCTTGATGAGGAACCAGAGAACTCGTAAGATGACTGGAAGAAAAATGCAGAGGGGTAATGGAGACCTCTGAAGAGTGGTTCAGGGCGACGGAAACCGTCCGTAATTGAATCCAAAAAAGAGGTTGTGCTTCTAATACTTCCTCAGCGCCATCCTTAGCGGTACTCATGGAGATTCGAAGATTCCCTGTTGCCAGCGGGAGAGTATGGGCTCTAAGTGGCGAGGAGGAGCGAGAAGGGCAATAGATCAATCTGAGGAGTTATTCGAGTTCTGGACTCCTTTCCAGACCTCGTAGATGACCTCGGCCAAGTGAGTAGCGTCGTCAGATAGCGCCTCTACTTCTCCTTCCTCAAAATCGACCCGAATAGAGTGCGCTCCCTTGTTCCCCTTCTCTTTCAGGTCACGGATGTCCTCCACCATCTCTCGGTCCAAACCCTCCTTAGTGAATCGCTTAAGATCCGGAACTCCGATTTTGAGATTGTTAAGAAGTTCATCAAAGCTGTAGTGTCGCTGGTTCTCTTGGTCAAAGAACATTTGGGTGTTTTCTCCCGAATATTCCCCTCTAAGGATCTCAAAGACCAGATTCTCGAAGAATTTTCGAGTGAGAACCATCGCTCCGTCGTAGATGTGATAGCGGTATGATTCGTTAATGTCCTCGATCAACTTCTCATAGCGATGCTCCTCAAAGATATTAGAGTCGATGAACCGCTCATCTTCGTTCCGAGGAGTGTCGAGAGCGCCATCTTCTAATAACTCCTCAACGCCGTCCTTACCGTCATGGGTCAGGATATAACTGTTCCCGTTTGATTCAGATATCCAATCTCCCTTGAGACGCGAGAAATAGGAAGATACACCACTCGTACTGACGGCAGAGCGAGAGTTCCGGATAACCTCCTTCACCTCTGCTTGGGTTACGCCTCCAGTCGTCCCCTCTTCTGTGTTCTCAAGATAGTAGATGAGGAGGGCGACTTCCTCCTTCTGTCCGGCATCATCGTCAAAATGGTCGATAAGGTAGTCAACGTCCATTGCTTATCCGTCCAGCTTTTCATCCAGCTCCTGAATGAGGTCCCGAGCGTGATTCTTACCTTTCCCTACTAAGTAGATGTTCGAACCATCGGATTCGAACCAATCACTCGCATCATTTGAGAAAGCTTGACCCATCGCATCCCTTCTTTCGGTTTCAACATCCGAAGAAACAAGAGCCTGATTTAGCCTCTCGTAGTCAATTCTCTTCTCATCGAGGCACTCCTCCCATACGTATAGAAGGAGGGATGATGCCTGCGCTTGTCTCTGATTTCTGGCGCTACCAAGGGTAAGAACCCCATCCTCGAAGTGGTACATATTCAGACTGGGTACGCCTTCTTCATCATCTGGTAATTCAAAGAACTGCTCGAGTGTTCCTTCATCACACCCGTTTTGGTAGAGAGAGAGGCAAATTCAGTACTGACGTCCTTAGACTCCTGCGATGGTGGTGACGGCTTTGAGTCTTCCCAGCCGCTTAGAGGTGCCTGTGTTCCTCCATCTTCGGATACAGTATTCGCTTCTGGCGTCGGAAGATTCGAGAGAGTTTCCTTCTCTTCTCCGATGAACTCAACGAACTCGATTAATTCGTCTTGAAGCTCTTCTCGGTTCTCACCCGTGAATTCGGCGTCGAGAGGTCCGTAATCGAGAGTGAGTGTAATTTCCATGTGATATGCTATTTCTCCTCACTATAACATCATATTTCTTACGCTGAAAGCTGCGAGAAGAGTCAGCTTAGATTCCGTCGAGGTAGCCTCGCCGTTGCTCGACCTTCACCTCCTCTGTCCGTCAGTCATAGTGCTTATCGAGAACCTCCTGCCCCACATCTATCTAGTCGGAGACGACCTTCTTGGGCACGTCCTCGGTCAGGAAATGGGTGATGGCTCTTCTCCGGATTGAATGGGGACTGACGCTCGAAGGGCACTTGCTACGATATCCGTATTTGGTCACCTCGCATTCCCGTTCTCGTCGATCATGCGGGCAATGGTCCCCGTAGTAGCAGGGGCGAGTGACTGTATAGACCCCGGCGACCTCGTTCGAGCGGCGATCACCTCGTCGGTTCGGATTCGGAGCTTCGCAGGGAGACTCTCGGGTCGAAATAGCGAGTGCAGGGTCTACGAACAGCACGGCTGGAGGTGTGGTCGTTTAAAAAAACCGAAGTCGGTAGTCGTCGCTGTGAGCGACGGGTGTGTTACTCTTGGCGAACGACGTTCGCCGCGCGGGGTCCCTTGGGTGAGGACTCGATATCGAACTCGACCTCCGTCCCTTCTGTCAGATCCTCGCCGCCGACGTCCTCCATGTGGAAGAAGACGTCCTCGTCGTCGTCGAGATCGCCGTCGTCAGTCGAAATGAAACCGTAGCCGCCTGTGTCGTTGAAGAAATCAACTTTACCGTGTGCCATTACAAACGAATGTAGATCCGGATGCGGGATAACCCTTCCGAAATCCGAGTTACAACCACCATTCTCGGCCATTCGGACACGCACTTACCGCGAGTATCTTGCGGGCACGAGGGTCCAGCGGACGTGGGATCGTCGCATTCACGCACCGATCTCGAGCAGTGTGTCGTATGGTAATCACTGCAGGGCAATGCCCACCCGATCGCACGACAACTGTGCGGTCAGTGAGTGAATAGTTGCAGAGACTGCTAACGCTCATCTTCGTGGTCAGATGCCGAAGACGGGAACGAACCGGAAGGTCAGGTACGCACCCCCCGTCGCGATCACCGGGACGACGTTCTGCATCAGGACGACTCGAGCGGTCGTCGCCGGATTGAACAGATCCGCTGCGCTTGGGATGTCGGCGGGGGTCTCTTCGCCGATCGGCGGAATCGACTCGCCCTCCTCGTCGGCGGTCAGTGCGCCGACCGAAACCGGTGTCCGTTCCTCGCCGCGCACGGCTTCCGAAACCGTGACCGGGCGGGTCGCGCGACCCCATCCGAGGCCGATGATGGACATCGTCGCGATGATGACGAAGCTCGCAGGAATGCCGATAAACGACAGGAACGTGACGAGCGTGGCGCTCACGGTCGCGACGACGATGGCGGCCGTCAGCGGGAGCTCGGTGAGGTCGTTTCCCATCGTCTCGAGGGTGCGTCGGGCGATGGTGAACGTCCCGATACCGACGGCGAGACAGCCGATGATGATTGCGGGGTTCATCTCGATTGCACCGCTGCCGACCAGCGGGGCGATCGCGTTCGCGATGTTCGAGGTGCCGGAACTGAACGCCATCACACAGCCGATCACGATGACGGTCGTCACGCCGCCGAGTTCGCGCCGGGTCGTGGTCTGACTCGGAACGGGCAGTGGGACGATTCTGGAGCGATCGAGCTCGAGCAGGGGGCCCTCGCTCCGCACCATCGCGACCCGCCGGTTGAGGAACGCGTAGAAGTACCGGCCGATGATCAGCGAGACCCAGAAGCCGATGAAGGGGGCGACGATCCACCAGATGGCGATTTCGCCCATAACGGTAAGGTTGAGTTCCCCGCCCGCGAACGCGAGCCCCGCGATCGCACCGACGGCCGTCATCGACGTCGAGGCCGGGACCCCGAAGAAGTTGCCGACGAACAGCGCCAGCCCGATGAAAAAGAGGACGCCGATACTGGCTTCCAGCGTGAAGATGCCGGGATCGGTGACCAGATCGCGCCCGAGCGTGTCGACGACGCGGCGGCCGATCGTCCACGCGCCGACGAAGAAGAAGACGGTCATCAGTGCCGCAGCGCCCGACTTGGATATTGCGTCGGCGCCGACCGCCGGGCCGAACGCCGGTCCCGTGGTAGCGCCGCCGATGTTGTACCCGACGAAGATCGCGACGAAGACGCCGACGAAAAGCAGCACCGTGACCATACTATCTACTCGCTGACGTACGATGGTGAGGCCCATAAGATTGTGCCTCCCGGATCGTCGTGAGAACCGCTCGTGGCGCTTCCACGAACCGGTAGCGGCTTTCGGGGCAAATACGACAGCGGATGTTCGGTGCGAATGTTGATCGTGACGCGTGCACGACCTAGCGACGTCGGCTCAGGTATCGGACCGACCGGGCGCGTCGCTGTCAGCGGTTTCCTCGATGAGTTCCTCGATCTCGTCTTCGCGCGGCCGTCGGTCGACCCGTTGTTCGACCGTTTCCACGTGCTCCTGTACCGGTTCCACCTGCTTTCTGACGGTTTCCTCGATCGTCTGCTCGACCGTCTCTTCGACCGTTTCCTCGACGGCCGTCGTCATCCAGTCCGGATCGAACCGAGCCATCTTCCAGACGACGTGGAGCGCGTAGGAGACCAAGACGCCGAACCCGAACGCGAGGCCGATCTCGGTCCCGGCGTACACGATCAGGACGATAGAGACGAAGATCAACACCCCGTACGCGAGGTCGATGGCAGCGTCGACGTAGCGTGGATTCATGGACGGGAAATCGGGGCGGCGTCGGCCGCTGGCGGGTCCGGTTCTGGAGACGGGGATATCGGCCTCCGTTCGGTCCGCTCGATCGAGGTCGTGTGTGCCACCATCTCATTGCTCGTCTTCGACGTGCCCGTGGAAATCGTTTGGGTCAGTAACGGCTGCATTTCAGGACTGCTGGTCCCCAGCAGCGTCTTCGTCTCGAGTCTGAGCCGGCAACCGTCTCGCCGAATCGGATACGGTGGCGAGTCGACGTGATCGGTCGCTAACGTGTACGCGCTCGTTTCAGCGCCGGTTCAGCACGCAACGCGTCCCTACCGTAGCGGTGCCCCCTCGAGCGCTCGAATGCGGTTCGACGGGAGGGACAGTCGCTGACTCCACACTATCGCTGTCGGCTGTGATCCGCTCGTGATCGCAGGAAACCGGTTAGCAGTCGTCTGAGTGGGGTAACCGGGTCGAAACAATGAGTCAGTGTGGCGTTCGATCGGAGTGAGACCGTTGGGGATGTTCAACTACACAGTACGCGGTTCGCGATCGCCGGTGCGGGATCGGGCGGGTGAACGCGAATCGACGACGGCCGTTCGGCTCGACGGGGTAACCCACGAATACGGAGCGAGCGGCGGCCGACTCCGCTCGAGTGACGAGCGGACGGTGACTGCGCTTCGCGACGTCTCGATCGAGGTCCCGATGGGGACGACGATCGGGCTCGAGGGGCCGAGCGGAAGCGGGAAGTCGACGGTGTTACACGCGGTCGCGGGGCTGCTCGTCCCGACGGCAGGCAGGGTGGAACTGCGGGGGACCGACATCGCGGCGCTGTCGGACGCGGAACGGACGCGAGTGCGGCGACACCACATCGGAATCGTGTTCCAGCGGTTCCACCTCCTGCCGTCGCTGTCCGCGCGCGCGAACGTCGCGTTGCCCCTCGTCCAGTCCGGCCTCCCGCGATCGGACCGGCGAGAGCGCGCGACGAACCTGCTGCACGACGTCGGTCTCGGTGATCGCATTACGCACCGTCCCGGCGAGCTCAGCGGCGGCGAACGACAGCGAGTCGCGATCGCACGAGCGCTGGCCACGGACCCGGACGTGATCGTGGCCGACGAGCCGACGGGCGAGCTCGACACGGCGACCGGAACGGCGGTCCTCGAGTTGTTGACCGACATCGGACGCGATCGGGCGGTGGTGGTCGCGTCGCACGACGAGGCGACGCTCGACGTCGCGGATCGCGTGATCACGCTGTGTGACGGACGGGTGGACGATGTCAGATGAGGGCGACGAACTGCCCGACGACGTCGGTTCGGGCCGCCGGGCGCGCTGGCGGGGCATCGTCGGATTGACGCTCTCCAGATGGTGGCAGCGAGCGACGCGAACGACGGTGAGCCGAATCGCATCGACGATCGCCGCCGTCGCGCTGACGATCGCGCTGCTGGTCGTCGTGACGGGGATCGCACTGGCGCTCGCCGACGGTGGCGTAGCGAACCAGGACGACGCCGACGTCCGTATTACGCCCGAAGAGGGCGGTACGCTCTCGTCCGTCGACGGAGTCGAAGGACCGCGCCTCGGCGCGACCAACGACCGGGCCGCGACGATTCGGTCACACGACGGCGTCGAGCACGCATCGCCGGTGTTGCTCGAGACGGGACAGCTCGAGTCCTCGGACGGCGACCCCCGAACCGTCCGTCTGGTCGGTGTCGTTCCGGACGACGAGCCGCGGACCATCGCCGGCCTGTCGACGGCCGATCTCGAGTCGGGTGATCCCCACTACGCGAACGGGTCGTACAGCGGTCCACGGACCGGTGAAATCGTACTCTCTTCGACCGCGGCGGAGCGGCTCGATGCGTCTCCGGGCGACGAGCTCGCGGTTTCGACGGGTCCGGGCGGGCGGACGAGTAGTGCCGCTCCCTCGGTGCGGGTGACGGCCGTCGCGGACGAGGGGGCGAGCGGATCCGACGCGCCGATCGCACTGGTTCACCTGAGCGAACTCCAGTCCGTGTCGGGTGCCGACGACGGGCAACTCGCCGATCGGGTGCTCGTCTGGGGCGAACCCCGGGCGGCCCAGTCGGCGGCTACCGACGCGTATCCGGCCGCCGCAGTCGAGGTCGCTGGGGGAACCGATCCGTCGTCGCTGTTCGACGACGGGCTGGCGTTCGCGACGAGCGTGATCGCCCTGCTGGTCAGCGTGACGATCTGTGCGTCGTTCGTCGCGACGACCATGGGGATGACCGTCGACGAGGACCGGCAAATGCTCGCCGTCCTCGAGTCGGTCGGCTTTCCGACCTACAGCCGCCTCGCCGTCGTCGCAGTGTCGACGGGAATCACGACGTTGGGAGGGTCGATCGTCGGAATCGGTGTCGGGATGATCGGAATCGTCGGGATCAATACGATCGCCGGCGGGACCGTCGCGCCGGGGGCGGTCGCCCACTTCCATCCGCTGTTCGTGCCGTACGCGATCGCCGTCGCGCTCCTCTCGGGACTGGTCGCCGTTCCGTACCCGCTTGCCGTCGCCGCGCGAACGTCCGTCCTCGAGGAGGTGAACCGATGACGGGACGCGGGCTGGCGATCCGAACGCGGGCGGTCGTCGGAATCGCCGTCGCACAGCTCCGGCAGTCGCCCGGTCGAACCGCGCTGACCGTCCTCGCGGTCGCGCTGGCCGTGCTCTCGGTGACGGTGCTCGCGAGTCTCGGCGTCGGCGTCGTCGAGAAGGGAGAGCAGGGATTAGACAGTGCCGACCGGGACATCTGGATCTCGAGCGACCCGGTCGATCCGGCCGCGAGCGGAACCGAAAACCCCATCGTGGGTGCCCACAGCAAGTCCACGGCGATTACTGCCCGGGACGACATTCAGAGCGCCTCTCCGATCGCGATGTACGACGTTTACGTCGGCCCGAACGGATCGGCGCTGGAACGCAGGCCCGCAGTCGGCGTTCAGGAGACCCACGACGGGTTCGACTTTCAGGAGGGACGGGGATTCCAGGTCGACGCGGAGACCGCCGCCAGTCCACCGCCAGAGGAGCCGGAGATGGGCGAAATCGTAATCGATCCGCGAGTCGCCGACGCGCTGAACGTCTCGGTCGGCGACACGATACACGTCGGAACCAGCAGGCAAACGGCACTGACACACGAGTTCACCGTCGTCGGGATCTCCAGCTACTACTCGCAATATCTCGGGTCGCCGACGGTGACGGTACCTCTCGGGGACCTACAGGCCGTCGCCGGCACGTCGGGCACCGACCGGGCGACGTTCATCACCGCCGACGTGACGGACGACGTCGATCGAGCCGTCGTCGCGAGCGAGTTGCGCGAGGAGTATCCCGAATACGACGTCAGAACCAGCGACGAACAGGTCTCGTCGATGATCGAGGAGCGAACGATCGTCCTCGCCAGCGGTGCCACGCTGGTCGGCCTCGCCGTCGTCGGCGGCGTCGTCCTGACCGCGAACCTGTTCGCGCTCGTGGCCCGCCAACAGCGCGAGCAACTCGCGGCACTCCGGGCGATCGGCCTCTCTCGGCCGCTCCTCGCCGGGACGATCGGGTCGCAGGGCCTCGCCATCGGCCTGCTCGGCGGCCTCGTCGGCCTCGCGGCGACGCCCGCGATCGTGTTCGCCCTCAACGGGTTCGCGGCGTCCGTCCTCGGCTTCGAGCGGCTGCTCCGGACGACGCCAGCGGTCTATCTCGGCGGATTCGCGCTCGCGCTCGTCGTCGGGACCGCCGTCGCGCTCGTCGCCGGGTGGCGAGCCGGCCGCTACGCCCGTATCGAGCACCTCGAGATCTAGCGCGCGACCGGCGGGCGTCGCCGTCGCTCGAGAGACGGACCGAGTCGTATTCCGGCACCGTTTCGGTCGATTCGTGCCGGCCTGAGCACCCCGAACCCACTTCCCATCTGAACGCGTACGGCTACTAATGAGAGTTCGAACACCGGCCGGCGATCGAGCGCGCTCGGCGTCCGAAACGGGATCCGCGGCCGACGGTTCGTCCGGGTGGCATCTCGTCAGACACATCCTCGGAGCAGTCGGGGTTCTCGTGGTTACCTACCTCGTTATGCGAGTACTCGGTCCGCGGGACGACGTCCCCATCCAGTCCGTCGACGAGGTTCGAGCCGAAATGGGAGACATCGTTCCCGACGACGTTCAGAGGCTGGCTGCGGACGCCGTTCCCGACGATCGATCGATCGATACGATTCGGAATCGAACCGGTGGTGCCGTCCCGACCGATATCACGGACCTCACCGACGCGATCGAGGGCAACGACGAAAGCGAGAGTACTGCACTCGACGAGGCGGCACCCAACGCCGACTACGCCGACGACCGATCGGACCACGAGATCGCAGAGCGCACCGAGCCCGACGTTCGAGAGGAACCGCCAGCACCGGGGGAGATGACGGTCGACGAAGACCTCCCGGAGGACCTCACTGACGCCGATACCGAGACGATGGACGAATCCGACGACGAGACCGACACCGAGTCCGAGGAGTGAGCCGAGCCCCCGCGCCGAAGACAGCGGAAACGTGGCCCTTATCCGCCGTTCGTCCCTAGCGCGTTCCGATGACTGACGGGGACGTCGCGGCGTTTACGCACCTCGGCTCGACGGTTCGAGGCGCGCTCTCCGAACGCGGGTTCTCCCAGCCGACGGCACCGCAGCGACTGGCGATTCCGCCGCTGTCGGCAGGCGAAAACACGCTCGTGATCGCGCCCACCGGGAGCGGCAAGACCGAGACGGCGATGTTGCCCGTCTTCGATCACCTCGTGGCAGGTGACGGCCCCCCGGAGGGCTTCGGCGCGCTCTACGTCACCCCGCTGCGAGCGCTCAACCGCGACATGCGCGAGCGCCTCGAGTGGTGGGGCGACTATCTCGATCTCGAGGTCGACGTCCGCCACGGCGACACGACCCAGTACCAGCGCGGGAAGCAGGCCGAGGACCCCCCGGACGTGCTGGTCACGACGCCCGAAACCCTCCAGGCGATGCTCACGGGCGAGCGGCTCCGCGAGGCGCTCGAAGACGTCTCCCACGTCGTGATCGACGAAGTTCACGAACTCGCGGCGTCGAAGCGAGGCGCGCAACTGGCGATCGGCCTCGAGCGACTCCACGACCTCGCCGGGCGGTTCCAGCGGATCGGGCTCTCGGCAACCGTGGGCGATCCCGGAGAAGTGGGGCAGTTTCTCACGGGCGGCCGGCCCTGCGAGATCCGGGAGATCGACGTGGGGAGCAACGTCGACGTGACGGTCCGCGAGCCTGAAATCACGACGGAAGACGAGCGATTGGCGGGCGAGCTCATGACCGAAGCCGACACGGCGAGCCACGTCCGGCAGATCCGAGATCTGGTCGAAGAACACGAGTCGACGCTGATCTTCGTCAATACGCGGCAGACGGCGGAGGCGCTGGGATCGCGGTTCAAGGAACTCGGCCTCCCGATCGGCGTGCACCACGGCTCGCTCTCGAAGGAGGCCCGGATCGACGTCGAGGACCGGTTCAAGGCCGGCGAGATAGACGGTCTGTTGTGTACGTCCTCGATGGAGCTCGGGATCGACGTGGGGCAGGTCGATCACGTGATCCAGTACAAGAGCCCGCGGCAGGTCACTCGGCTGCTCCAGCGGATCGGTCGCGCGGGTCACCGACAGGACGAGGTTTCGAGCGGCACGATCGTGACGACCCGTCCCGACGATACGTTCGAGGCGCTGGCGATCGCTCGTCGGGCCCGCGACGGCGAGGTCGAGCCGGCGGCGATCCACGAGGGGAGTCTGGACGTGGTCGCGAATCAGTTGCCGGCGATCGTCCAGAGCCGCGGGGACACGTACGTCGAAGAGGCCGTCGAGACCGTGACGCGGTCGTACCCGTTCCGCAACGTTCCGGAGGGAACGATCCGCGAGATCATCTCCGAACTGGATCGGAATCGGATCCTGTGGTTCGACGAGAGCGAGGATCGCATCGAGACCACCGGCGGTACCTGGCAGTACGTCTACGCCAACCTCTCGATGATCCCCGACGAGGAGACCTACGAGGTCCACGACATCGCCTCGGGGGGGCAGATCGGGACGCTGGACGAGCGGTTCGTCGTGAATTTCGCCCAGCCCGGGGAAGTGTTCATCCAGCGCGGCGAGATGTGGCGGATCGCCGAGATCGACGACGAGGAGGCCCGGGTCAAAGTCAGCCCGATCGAGGACCCCGCCGGCGAGGTGCCGTCGTGGATCGGCCAGGAGATCCCCGTCCCCGCCGCGGTCGCGGGTGAGGTCGGCGAGATCCGGGCCGTTGCGGAACCGCAACTCGAGACGGGAGCCGACGCCGCTGCAGTGGGTCGGGAACTCGCACACCGGTACCCGTCCGACGAGTACACGCTCACGGAAGCCTGCACGCAACTCGAGGACCAGATCGACAGCGAGTCGCCGATGCCGACGGCCGATCGACTCGTGCTCGAGCGACAGGGGCGAACGATCGTGCTCAACGCACCCTTCGGTCACACGGCGAACGAGACGCTCGGTCGGATACTCTCCGCACTGCTGGGTCAGCGCGCGGGGTCGTCGGTCGGGCTCGAGACCGATCCCTACCGGATCGAACTCGAGGTGCCGAACTCGATCGCGACCAGCGAGGTGGTCGAGGTGCTCGAGGAGACCGATCCCGACCACGTCGAGGCCATCGTCGAACTCGGGCTCAAGCGCTCCGACGCCCTGGCGTTCCGCCTCGCCCAGGTCTCCGCGAAGTTCGGCGCGCTCAAGCGGTGGCAGAACCAGGGATCGGGCCGCATCTCGAACGACCGGTTGCTGTCGGCGCTCGAGGACACGCCGATGTACGAGGAGGCGATCCGGGAGGTGTTCCACGAGGATCTGGACGTCGACCGCGCGAGTTCGGTGCTCGAGGGGATTCAGTCGGGCGCGCTCGAGTTGGTGACCCACCGCGGGCGGACGCCGATCGGGCTCGGTGGGCGATCGTCGGGCGGGAAGGAGCTGCTCGCGCCCGAGAACGCCGACGCGAGCGTCATCAAGACGGTTCGGGAGCGGATTCAGAACGATCGGGTCATCCTGCTCTGTACCCACTGCACGGACTGGAAGGTGAAGACGAAGGTCAAGCGGGTCCGCGACCAGCCGGAGTGTCCGGAGTGCGGCTCGACTCGGATCGCGTCGCTGAACCCGTGGGCCGACGAGGTCGTCCGGGCCGTCAGGGCTCAGGAGAAAGACGACGAGCAACGGGAGATGACCGAACGCGCTTTCCGGGCCGCGAGCCTCGTCCAGAGCCACGGGAAGCAGGCCGTGATCGCGATGGCCGCCCGCGGCGTCGGTCCGCACAACGCCGCACAGATCATCAACAAGCTCCGAGAGGACGAAGACGAGTTCTACCGGGACATCCTCTCGAAAGAACGCGAGTACGCGCGGACGCAATCGTTCTGGGACTGACCGACGGGAGGCGGTCGCCGAACGGCGGCGATGCTCCGACCCGATCCCAACCCTTTCGAGTCGCTAATTGAAAGAAAACGGACTTCTCGGGCAGTCACAGCCCTTATCTACGCTACCACCGAAGCCACGACGATGGAACGAGGTCCGCCAACCGACCCGTCCGCCACCGAGGACGGGGACTCCTCCGGTTCGGTCCCCGGCCGGACGCGAGGACTGCTCGAGGCGGCCGACGTCGCGTGGTTCCGAGCGACGGCGGCCGGGTCGATCGTCGCGGCCAACGACGCGTTCACCCGATTGACGGGGTACACGCCGACTGACCTCCGCGAGCGGTCGCTCGACGCGCTGTTCGACGACGCGACCCTCGAATCGCTCCTCGCGAACGCCGAGTGCGACTCGCCGACGTCGGAACCGGTCTCGATCCGGACGAAGACGGACAGGGTCCCCTGTACGGTCCACCTCGAGCGACGATCCCGGGACGACACCGACGGTGAGCCGTCGATCACCGGTATCGTCCGCCGTCGAGACGTCACGGCCCGGTCGGCGGTGGGGTCCGAGTCGGACCTCACGTACGGCCGAACGTTCGAGGCGCTCGCCGACGCGCTCCCGGACGGCATCATCGTCCTCGATACGAACAGCGACGTCCAGTACGCCAACCCCGCCGTCGAACGCATCCTCGGCTACGACCCGGACGAACTCGTCGGTTCGAGCAAGGTCAAGATCATTCCGGAGCGCCTGCGCCAGACCCACCTCTCGGCGCTCCAGCGGTACCTCGAGACCGGCGAGCGACACATCAACTGGACCTACGTCGAACTCCCGGGCCAGCACACCGACGGGCACGAGGTTCCGCTCGGCGTCTCGCTGAACGATTTCACGTACGACGGCGACCGCTATTTCGTCGGCCTCTTCCGGGACATCTCCCCGCGGAAGGAGGCCGAACGCACCCTCACGGAGAAGGTCGTGCAGCTCGAATCGGTCTCCTACCTCGGCCGCCACGCCCTCGAGAGCACCGACATCGACGACTTGCTGGGGAAGGCGTCCGATCTCGTCGCGGCCGCGCTCGACGCGCAGTACGCGGCCGTCTTCGAACACGAGGGGGCGGCTCCCGACGGGGAGGCGCTCCGGCTTCGAGCCGGTGCCGGATTCGAAACCCCGGACGGCGCGACCGCGTCCGTGACGGACTCGATCGCCGCCGCTACGCTGGCGGGCGAAGGCCCCGTCGTGATCGAGGATTTCGAATCCGACGAGCGGTTCGACGGACCGTCGCTGTCCGACGATCGCGACGTCCGGAGCGGCATCACCGTCACTATCGGACCGGCGACGGATCCGTGGGGCGTCCTCGACGTCTACGACACCCGGACGCGGGAGTTCGCCGACCACGACGTCGACTTCCTCGAGAGCGTCGCGACGATCCTCGCGACGGCGATCGAACGGCAGGGATACGAGCGCCGGCTCAACGAAACGGTCGCGGAGCTCGAGGCCTCGAACGAACGGCTCGAGCAGTTCGCCTACGCCGCCTCTCACGACCTCCAGGAGCCGCTGCGGATGGTTTCGAGCTACCTGCGACTGATCGAGGACCGCTACGCCGAGGACCTCGACGCGGACGGCCGCGAGTTCATCGACTACGCCGTCGACGGAGCCCAGCGGATGCGCGAGATGATCGACGGCCTGCTCGAGTTCTCCCGGATCGACTCGCAGGGCGATCCCTTCGAACCCGTGGACCTCGACGCCGTCCTCGAGGACGTCCTGACGGATCTTCAGATGATGATCGATCAATCTGACGCCGAGATCGCGGTGGATCCGTTGCCCGAGATTCGGGGCGACGCGAGCCAACTGCGCCAGCTGTTCCAGAACCTGCTCTCCAACGCGATCGAGTACAGCGGCGACGGGTCGCCGCGGGTCCGCGTCGCCGCCGAGCGGACGGGCGGGGAGTGGGAGATTTCGGTCGCGGACGACGGCATCGGCATCGACCCCGACGATCAGGATCGCGTTTTCCAGGTGTTTCAGCGACTGCACAGCCGCGAGGAGTACGACGGGACCGGAATCGGGCTCGCGATCTGTCGGCGCATCGTCGAGCGCCACGGCGGCCGCATCCGGGTCGACTCCGAACCCGGGGAGGGCACGACGTTCACGTTCACGATTCCGGCCGCTGGTTCGCGATAGCGCGGCCGATGTCGTCTCCTCGATTCCCGATGAGCGAGGTCCACAGCGCGGAGCCGGGGTCATTGGGGCCCGCCGTGGACAGCGATCCCGATCTACAGGCGGAGCAGGCCGAGTGCCTCGGGGCTTGACCCCGAGGCGGTTCACGACGCCCCACGGGGACGGTGACCTCTGTTACTCACCGAGACTCATACTGTCGGAACGCCGTTCGCTCACCGCAAGTGATCCGTAACGGCCATACGATTCGCTCTCGTTACTGCCCCTATGAACTTCGCGCCGGGGGCCTGGAAGTACGCCGTCATTCCGTTGCTCGCAGCCCCGTTCGCACTGATCATCAGCGTCACAGCGAGCCTCATCGCGCTCGCGGCCGGCGTCGGAACCCTCGCCTTCTTCCGCGACCCCGAGCGCACCCCGCCGCCGACCGGCGTCGTCTCGCCGGCCGACGGGACCGTCTCCGTCCTCCGGGAGGAGGGCGACCGCGTCCGGCTGGGCGTCTTCATGAACGTCTGGCACGTCCACGTCGTCCGCGCGCCCTTCGAGGGTCGCGTCACCGACGTCGAGCACGTCTCCGGCGCGAATCGCCCCGCCTTCTCGAAGGAGTCCGATCGGAACGAGCGCGTCCACGTCCGCCTCGAGACCGAGTCGCCGAACCTGCCGTCCGCCGACGACGAGGCGGTGACGAGTGCGGACGACAGCGAGGAACCGATCGCGGACGGTGACGAACCAACCGCGGACCGCGACGAGCTGACCGCGGAGGACGGCCCGACCGCCCACCCCGACGAACCGGACTCCGACGCCGAAGTCACGCTGATCGCCGGCGCGTTCGCCCGCCGCATCCACCCCTACGCCGAACGCGGCGACGACCTCGAGCGCGGCGAGCGCATCGGCCACATCGCCTTCGGCAGCCGCGTCGACCTGCTCTTCCCGCCCGCTGTGGATCTCGAGGATATCGCGGTCGAAACGGGCGACTCGATGACCGCTGGGGAGACCGTGGTGCTCGAGTCCGGTGCCGGTGGGATCGGTGGTGGGTTCGACCTCGAAACCGGGTCCGATTCCGGGCTCGAAAGTTGACGAAGTAGTACTGCCTGTCCGAATCTTCACCTCCGGAAGCTTTCGGTCGTATCAAGATCCGCAGCCTCCTCGAAGGCCGTCCGTTCGCGTTCGATCTCCCCGAACGGTTCGACGACGGTTTACGGACTACGTCTCTTTCTAGACCGATTAATCGGCGTGCGGTGGCGCGCGCTGTGTCGCGGTTCGCCAACGGCGAACCGCAGAACGAACCTGCGCGAGGGATGAGCGAACGCCGGTAGGCGTGAGCGAATCGGTTGGGGAGGGCGTGGCGATTCCTTGCAGCCAGTGTGAGCAGAATATTCGTCTCAATCAGATCGATCCATCAGACTTCTCCTGTTCACCAAGCCCATCGAGCAGATTTCAAACACGGACCTGCACCGGATTTCCCTGGAGCCAGCGGAATAAATCCACCACCGAAAACAATAGTTATAAGTGATAACGAGGTGACGATTAATCCGGAGGCCACGTCTCCGATAGGGGGCGTGCGTAAACGCCCCGGGTGCTGATGACACCCGAGACTGGCTTCCAAACCCAACACACGGGTTTCCGGAAGCATGATTCCGTACATTCTACCGGGATATAAACGTCCCGCACGACAGCCGAATCGCCAGACGCGACTAATCCCGATGCCGAGCACTGGCTTGAGGCGCGATCACGATGGCTGACGAGTCCGACCCGCTCGAGGACCGCCCGTCGTCCCAGCCGGACTGTCCCACCTGCGGCGAGCCCGTCAGCATCGTGACCGCCAGCAGCCCGCACAGGGGCACCGCCTACCCCTGTGGCTGTGCGGTGGATCCGGTACTGCTCACGACCGACCACGAGGACCGCGGGCTGGGGACGGGGAACTGATGACCGGTCCTCGAGCCGATGAACCGAAGCGCTGTCCCGACTGCGGTGCAGTGCTCCCGCTCCGCGATCCGATCGTCGGCTGGTGGCTCTGTGACGATTGCGAACTCGGAATCGACGAGAACGGCGAGCGAGTCACGGAATAACCATCATTCGCGCCTTTTCGTGTAACGATCTGGGTGAATGTACTGCTTATACGCGTTCAGCCCGAACCGGTATCCGAGCGGTTTTGCACAGTCTGTCTCCCGTCTGCCGAGGGAAGGAGAGACGTGTCGTGGGACGGTCAGCGGCCGATCACAGAATCAAATCCATGATATCCACCATGTCCGACCGTCGCGTCCGAACGAGTCCCGACGGCCTGCTGGAATTCGTCCCGTCGAAAACACCCCCGTCAGCATGGAGGTGTCATGGACTCCCCGGATCCTGAGGCGTTCGTCCCCGCAGCGGTCGATACGCTCCCGATCAACTTCGCGATCCTCGACGAGGAGGGGACGATCCTGCACACGAACCAGGCGTGGCAGCAGTTCGGCGAAGCGAACGCCGTCGAACCTCGACCGGATTTCATCGGCACCAACTACCTCGAGATCACCGAGCAAGCAGAAACCGAACCCGGACGGGCCGCCGCCGTCGGGTTGTCCGAGATCATCGCGGGCGAACGGGACCTGTTCGAGCTCGAATATCCGTGTCACTCCCCCGACGAGCGACGGTGGTTCCTCATGCGAGCGGCACCGTTTACCGCCGGCGACCGACGGTACGTCGCCGTCGCACATTTCGATATCACCGACCGACACGAGTACCAGCGTCGGCTGGAACGGTCCAACGAGCGGCTCGAGCAGTTCGCGTACGCGGTTTCCCACGACCTGCAGGAGCCGTTGCGCATGGTCACGAGCTACCTGCAACTGCTCGAGCACAACTACGGCGACGACTTCGACGAGGACGCCGCGGAGTTCGTCGAGTTCGCCGTCGACGGGGCCGAACGGATGCGGGAGATGATCGACGGCCTGCTCGAGTACTCGCGGATCGAAACCCAGGACGACCCGGACGAGGCGGTCGATCTCGAAGCCGTGCTGGACGACGTCCTGACGGATCTCGGTTTGCGGATCGAGACCGCCGACGCCGACATCACCAGCGAATCGCTGCCGACCGTCACGGGCGATGCCGGCCAACTCCGGCACGTCTTTCAGAACCTGCTGGACAACGCCATCGAGTACAGCGGCGAAGGGGCGCCTCGAGTGCGGATTTCCGCGACGCTCGAGGGGGAGGAGTGGGTCGTCTCGGTCAGCGACGAGGGGATCGGGATCGACCCGGCGGACGCGGATCAGGTATTCGAGATGTTCCAGCGCCTCCACAGCCAGGAGGAACACGCCGGGACGGGGATCGGTCTCGCGCTGTGTAAGCGCATCGTCGAACGCCACGGCGGCGAGATCTGGGTCGAATCCGACCTCGAAGACGGAGCGACGTTTTCGTTTACGTTACCTGCGGAACGCGATCGTACCGAGTGACGATCGCGTCCCGATCAGCCACACGGCGTTCCGAACGAGATCGACGCCAGCTCTGCCCCTCTGCGTATTCGCGATTCGAAAAGCGGCCGGGTCCAAACAGATATTCGGACGCAATCCTACGTGTTCGTATGGTCCTTCCGCTCGAGATGGGGTGGCGGCAGCTGTTGTTCGAGAACTGGCCGGTTGATCCGGCCGTGATGGACGCCCACCTTCCCGAGGGGCTGGAGCCCGACGAGTACGACGGCTCGGCGTGGCTCTCGATCGTTCCGTTCACCAACGTCGCCGTTCGACCGAAGAGACTCCCCGAATCGCTCGGTATCCGGCTCCCCGAGCTCAACGTCAGAACGTACGTCACTCGCGACGGGGTCCCCAGCGTCTACTTCTTCAGCCTCGACGCACAGGGTATCGCGAGCGTGCTCGGCGCACGGGTTTTCCACCACCTGCCCTACTACTACGCGCGCATCTCGCTGGCGTGGGAGGACGGACGGGTCAGGTTCAGGAGTCGCCGTCGCCATCCGGGTTCGCGGCCGGCTCACTACGAGGCGACGTACTGGCCGACCGGCGAGCCGTTCTCGGCACCCGAAGATCCGTTCGGGAACTTCCTCGTCGAGCGCTATCGGTTTTACACGGAGGCACAGGACGGATCGATTCGGTACACGGACGTCGATCACGACCCCTGGACACTGTATCCGGCCGCCGCGGAAATCGAGACGAACACCCTGTGGTCGGCACACGGGTTCGACCGACCGGACGCGGACCCGGTGTACTACTACAGTCCGGGCCTCGACGTGGTCGCATCGCGGAGCAACCGGCTGTAACCTCCTACTCACGCTTCCCGACGTACCCGAGATCAGGCGAGCACGTCGACCTCGTACCCCGCTTCGCGGAGATCCGAGAGGAAGGCGTCGACGTGGTCCGGGCCGCGCATCTCGAGTTCGATCTCGACTTCGGTGTCGCTCATCTCGACCTCGCGGGAGGTCCGGTCGTGGTGAATCGCGTAGATGTTCGCGCGGTGAGCGGTGAAGATGTCCAGCAGGTCCTCGAGCGCGCCCGGTCGATCCTTCAGCACGGTCCTGATCTTCAGGTACCGGCCGGTCTCGACGAGGCCGCGGACGATGACGTTGGTGAGCGTGTTGAGGTCGATGTTACCGCCGCAGAGCGCCGGGACGATGACCTCGTCCTCCTCGTAGTCGAAGTGCTCGAAGAGGACGGCGGCGAGCGCGACTGCACCCGCGCCCTCGACGAGGGTCTTCGAGCGCTCGAGCAGGTAGACCAGAGCGACGGCGATTTCGGGGTCGGAGACGGTGACGACTTCGTCGACGTACTCCTGAATGTAGGGGAAGGTCTGCTCGCCGACGCTGCGGGTCGCGATGCCGTCCGCGATGGTATCGACGCCGTCGAGGGAGACCCGTTCGCCCTTTTCGAGGGACGCCGCGGCACTCGAGGCTCCCTCGGCCTGGACGCCGATGACGCGCGCCTCGGGTTTCTGCTCCTTGATAGCGGTCGCGATGCCACTGATGAGGCCGCCGCCGCCGATCGGGACGACGACGGTTTCCACGTCGGGACAGTCGTCGAGGATCTCGAGGCCGATCGTGCCCTGTCCGGCCATAATATATTCGTCGTCGAACGCGTGGACGTAGGTGCGGCCTTCCTCGCGTTCGATCTCGTGGGCGCGCTCGGCGGCCTCGTTGTAGTCCCGCCCGGAGAGGACGACCTCCGCGCCGTAGCTCTTGGTCGCCTTGACCTTCGAGATCGGCGCGTGTTCGGGCATGACGATCTTCGAGTCGACGCCGGACCGGGTGGCCGCGAGCGCGACGCCCTGGGCGTGGTTGCCCGCGCTCGCGGTGACGACGCCCGCGTCCTTCTGGGCCTCCGAGAGCGTCGCGATCCTGTTCGTCGCGCCCCGGATCTTGAACGCGCCCGTCCGCTGGAAGTTCTCCAGTTTCAGGCGAATATCGGCACCGGTCATCGACGAATAGGTGTGCGAGTGCTCGAGCGGCGTGTGTCGGGACGTCTCCCGGACCCGCTCGCGCGCCTCGAGAATATCGGCGAGTTCGAGCATATTGCCGTCTACTCACCGGACAGTGTAAGGATTACTGTCGGAGACTGGGAAGGGCCATCGGCTGGCCCCACCCGACCCCGACAGCGATGTGCTGTCAAACCTGGACAGCACGACAGGGAATACAGGGAATGCACGGCGTGTGACGTGCAACTGGAGAAGGGTACCGGGACTATATAAATCTCATGCACCCGCGGCGGAAGTGAAACCGCAAGACTGCGACGGGGTGACGCCGGTGTCTGACGGAGGGAAGACGGGCGTCATTCGAGCGTTTGTCCGACAGTAACGTCCTGTGAAACGAATCTCCGAACGCGGTCCCGAAGCTGACCGTCTCCCGGCCACGTCACGTCGACCTCGAGTTCGTCCGGATCACCGACGTAGATCCAGCAGGGTTCACCCGTTATTTCGGTCGCGGCCGGGACCTCGATTCGGACGTAGAGCCCCCTATCGACCCCCTCGTAGCGATCGAGTCGAGCGAGAGCCGTCTCGTCGACCGTGAGCAGTCGCCCGTCGACGCTGCCGCCGGGCGCGAGCGTCGGATACCGACCGTCGACCCGGTGCAGTCCCTCGAGCGTCGCAGGACCGACGAACGCGTCCGCTGCGGTCGATCGCGTCGTCTCGAGGACGGAGGAGACCCGTTCCGGCTCAGTCAGGGTGCCGTAGACGAAGACGAACACGCTAGCCCGTTTTCCGTCCGGCCCCTTGCTCGTGGTGCTTCGATCGCGCTGTCGGCCGATCGTTCCGCGCGAATTACACAAAGCACTTATAGGGAACATTAGAGGAATCTTTCATGAACCGCGAGTCCCTCCTGGCCGTTGCGACGCTCGTGGTCGTGATCGGTGCGGTCACGACCCTCGCCCTCGCCGGGGCCGTGTCCGACCCCGCCGACTCCGAGACGGCGGCCGACGTCGAGCCCACCGGTCACGTGTCGCTGACGGAGATCACGATCAGTGCCGACGAGGTTACCGGTGGTACCGCCACACTCGCCGTCGATACGCACCTCGCGCACCGCGGCGACCCCGCCGAGAACGTGACCGTCGTCCACCGGGCGACCGACACGAAGACCGGCCTCGTGGAGAACACCACGAAACGCGCGGTCCAGACGATGGACGACGACGCCGAGGTCGTCGTCTCGGATCGGCTCTCGATCCCCCGGGAGAGCAGTTACGAGATCGAGACGTTCGTCTATCGGGACGGAACGCGGACCGAGTCGGCCAGCCGCTCCGTCGACGGCGTCGATGCGCTGACGCCCGCTTATGCCGATACTGACGTCGAGTTCCACCGCTTCGGAGGCAGCGCCGGCGGGAGTCTCGCCGACGTCCCGGCGATCGGCTACTCCATCGCGTCGACGACCGACGACACGGCGACGCTGGAGGTCGACAGCTACCTCACGAATACGGGCGACGACACCGAATCCGATCTCGAACTCGAGGTGAGCGCTCGCCAGTCGGGTTCGAACGTCGTCGCCGACACCGCGACCGTCGACCTCTCGGCGATCGAGCCCGGGAAGACCGCGTTGCCGACGGTCGAACTCGAGGTTCCCCAGGAGTACGACTACTACCTGGACGCGGTGCTCTGGCGGGACGGCACCATCGTCGGCACGAACCGCGCGGTCGCCAACCTCGGGCCGGGTTCGCTGTCCGTCGACGAAACGGCCAGCGACGGCGGACTCGAGGTGAGCGACTTCGAGGGCGGTTCGGATCGGCGGGCGGACGACGGCGCGGCAGGTGACGATTCCGAAGATAGCGGGGCCTCGAGCGCCGACGGAACACCCGGCTTCGGCGTCGGCGTCGCCGTCGCTGCACTGCTCGCGACACTCGCGCTCGCACGGAGGTACCAATGACTGATACACCCACATCGACACCGACGGAGACCGAGACGACGACCGACATCGAGGACGGATGGACGACCGACCAGCCGGACCAGCAGGAGGAAGAGGAGACGACATCGACACCAACCGGGTCGAACGTCACCGCTGGGATCGATCCCCGCTCCGAGACGATTCGCCGCTATCTCGCCTGGGGCGGACTCGGTATCTGCTCGCTGCTGGCCGTCTTCGCGCTGATCCAGTTTTACGGAAGCGTCGGCGCGACCATCGACCTCTGGGTCGATCCAAAGTACCAGCCGATCATCCGCGCCGCGTTCAACCTCGCGGTCCTGCTGACGTCCCTGATCGGCGTGTCGCTGCTGGTCCGAGAGCTGAGCGGCCAGGGCGACTGACCGTCGCGAGGCTCCATCCCACTGCGGTTCGATCGCCGTCGCTCGAGTCGCGGACGGCTTCTGCCGACGAGTGACGAAAAAACGGACGAGGGACGCGGATGGAGGGCAGTTACCGGTCTTCCAGCGGGACGAACTCCTGATCCTGCGGGCCGGTGTAGCGGGCTCGCGGGCGGATCAGGCGGTTGTCCTCCTGGTACTCGAGGACGTGAGCGATCCAGCCGCCGACGCGGCTCATGGCGAAGATGGGCGTGTACATGTCGATCGGGATGCCGAGCTGGTAGTAGACCGAGCCGGAGTAGAAGTCGACGTTCGGGGCGATCCCCTTCTCGACTAAGCCCTTCTCCTCGGTGAGGAACTGTTCGATGGTGGTCGTGTAGTTGTACCACTTGTCCTCGCCGTTCTCGGCGAGTTCCTTGCTGCGCTCCTGGAGGATCGCCGCGCGGGGGTCTTTGACGTTGTAGACGCGGTGGCCGAAGCCGGGGATGCGCCGGCCTTCGGCGGTCGCCTGCTCGACCCACTCGCGGTGGTCCAGCCCGCTCTCGTCGATCTCGATGAGGACCTCCATGACGTCCTGATTCGCGCCGCCGTGGAGCGGCCCCGAGAGGGCGCTGATGCCGCCGGTCACGGCGCTGTAGATGTCGGCCATCGTCGAGCCGATGACCATCGAGGTGAACGTCGACGCGTTCAGCCCGTGGTCGGCGTGCAGGATCAGGGCCTGATCGAAGGTTTCGGCGGCGATGTCGTCGGGCTCCTCGCCGGTCAGCATGTAGAGGAAGTTGGCAGCGAGACCGAGATCGGGGTTGGGATCGACCGGCTCCTCGCCGAGTCGGTAGCGCTCGAAGGCCGCGAGCGCGGTCGGGATCTTGGCCGTGATGCGACGCCCCTTCCGGAGCGTCGCGTCGAGATCCTCGGGATCGGCGTCGTCTTCGGGTTCGTAGGCCGAGAACATCGAGACGGCAGTCCGGAGGGCAGCCATCGGCCGCTCGTCGGCGTCGGCGAGTTTCTCCATCGTCTCGAGCACGTCGGCGTCGACCTCGCGCTCGTCCATGAGCGCGTCGGTAAACGGCTCGAGCTCGTCCTCGGTCGGGAGGTGACCGTGCCAGAGCAGGTACAGCACTTCCTCGTAGCTCGCCCCGCGAGCCAGATCCTCGATCGTGTAGCCGCGGTAGATCAGTCGACCGGCGTCACCGTCGATCGAGCTGAGCTCCGATTCGGCAACCAACACGCCCTCGAGCCCTTTCTTGAGGTCGTCAGACATAGTCGTGGATTTCGGACGCCAATGGAAAAGTATTATCGTTTGGCCGGTGCCGCCGGTCGGCACATTAGATGTGTTTGTTTTGCCGCTATCTCGAACACGTACGGGTGGTATTTTGCCGTTCAAACGAACACATAGTCAGTCGATACCCGGGCCAGTTACTGTAATCGTTTTTCGTTGAGATTCACTCGGATACGGTATCCGGTTGGAAGACCGAACGGACGCTGCGAGCGCCTCGTATTGAAACCCGAGAAAACGCCGGCGAGGAAAACGGTGCGGCGGACTCCGTGCTGGCCGCACTCGCGCCGTCCGCCGCCACTCTTTTTGAACCACTTCGCCAAGAGCGACCGGGTGATGGATCGGTCCTACTGGCGAACGGTGTCGCTCGTCACGACGTGGCAGATCTCCGCGAGCATCTGTTATTACGCGGTCTTCGCCGCGACGCCGTTCTTTCGCGACGCGTTCGGACTCTCCCGGTTTTCGGTCGGACTCGTGGTCACCACGCTCACCCTCGGCTACGCGCTCTTTCTGCTACCGTTCGGGGCGTTGACCGACCGATTCGGCGAACGACTGACGCTGACGCTCGGTCTCGTCGGCCTCGCGACGGGGACGCTCCTCGTCGCGGGAGCGCCGACGTACGCGCTGTTGCTCGCAGCAGTGTTCGTCCTGGGGTCCATGTACGGAACTGCGATCCCCGGGACGAACAAGGCGGTCTTCGATGCCATCGACCCGGGCCGCCAGAACTTCGCGATGGGGATCAAGCAGGTCGGGGTGACCGGCGGAAGCGGTATCAGCGCGCTCCTGGTCACCGGCCTCGCGGGGCTCCTCTTCTGGCAGGCCGGTTTTCTCGTCGCCGCCGGCGTCGGTATCACCGTCGCCATTGGCTTCTACCTGCTCTATGCGAGCGACAGCGACGGTGACGCCGCCGACTACCCCGATTTCCGAGCGCTGCTCTCGAACCGGCCGTACGTCGTGTTGGCGACCGCCGGACTTTTTCTCGGCGCAGCCCTGTTCACGACGACCGGGTACACCGTGCTGTACGTCGAGGAGTCGATCGGGGCGTCCGTCGGGTTCGCCGGCGTCGTCCTCGCGCTCGTCCAACTGTTCGGCAGCGTCGGCCGCGTACTGACCGGCTGGCTGAGCGACGTCCTGCCCGGCGAACCCCGCGTCAGAATCGGGTTACTGCTCGTCGCGCAGTCGCTGGGCAGCGCCGTCATGTTCGTCGTCGTCGCCTCGACGACCACCGAACTCGGTGCCGCGATCGCGTTCTCGGCCCTCGGCTTCTTCGTCCTCGGCTACACCGGCGTCTACTACTCCGTCATGGCGACGCTCGTCCGGGCCGACGAGATGGGCGGTGCCACCGCAGGCGGCCAGCTCGCGCTCACCAGCGGCGCACTCGTCGCCCCGCCGACGTTCGGCTACCTCGCCGATACGGTCGGCTACCGCGGCTCCTGGCTCTTCCTGGCCGCCGTCGTGACGATCGCGGCCGGCCTCCTGATCCAGGTCGTTCGGACGCAGCCGACCGTCGCAGACCCCGCCGCAGCCGAAACCGAAACGTAACGATCGCAGCGGTAACTCCCGCCGCGTCTTCGGTGCGTTACTCGAGTTCTTCGACCAGTTCGACGACGTAGCCGTCCGGATCCTCGACGAACGCGACGCGAACCCCGAGGTCGGCCATCGTCGTCGGCTCGGTGTGGACCGCCGGATCCTCCCGTTCGACCAGCCGCTCGAAGGTCTCGTCGGTACTGTCGACGCCGACCGCGACGTGAGCCATCGATCCCGAATCGATTTCCGGCCCGCCCTCGGGGTCGTACTTGAACTGGAACTCGCCGTGTTCCCCGCCGATGTACACGTTTTCGACGCCGTCGTCGGCGGTGAACGACCAGTTTTCGTCCAGTCCGAGCGCGTCGATGTAGAACTCGCGCGTCCGCTCGAGGTCCGATACCCACAGGGCCGTGTGAATGACGTCCATGGCCTGTAAAGAACGCCGGCCGTCAAAGGGCTACTGGCACGGCTCGAGGAGAGTGCGATTCGAAGGGGCTCGTTCGGTCCGGTGTCGTCGCGACGGCGCGGCTCGCTACTGGCGTCGGTCGTCTTCGAGAATCGCGTCCATCAGCTTCGTCTGGGCGGCCGCCAGATGTTCGGTGAACGTCGACCTGGCGACGCCGAGTTCGTCGGCGACGTCCGTCGCGTTCGCACCCTTGGGATAGTCGAAGTAGCCCATCTCGTGGGCCGTCTCGAGGATCTCCCGTTGTCTGCTCGTGAGTTCGTCCCTGTCGACGACGACCGGATCGGCCGAGCTATCCTCGTGATCCTGTGAGAGTTCCTCGACGATGACGCCGTCGAAGTACGCGCGCAGTTCGTCGACGATCTCGGCGATTTCGGCCAGCTCGAGCGTGCGAAAGGAGAGGAGCAGCGAGCCGTTCTGGGCACGGACCGACGAGAGCGGGGTTCCCGTTCGCTCGATGATTTCGCAGGCGCAGTCGGCCGTGCCATCGCGTTCGAATCGGTAGATCGACTCCCGGTCGTTGGACTGGACCGGCGTCAACTCGACGTCGTACTCCCCCTCGATCGAGGCGTCGGCGGAGACGCCGAACTCCTCGACGACCGTTCCGTCCGCCGTCGTCTGCGACGACCGAGAGACGGAGTCGACCGGTTCGTCGGCACGCGCGGAGACGTCGGCCACCGGACAGTCCCCCGGTTCGTCGACGACGACCGTTGCACGAAAGTCCGTCATATCGGTCCGTACGATGACACGCAGCATAACAGGGGGCGAGAATTCCCGCCGGATGAAAATTCTTCACACGGGTGGCGCACCGATCAGCGGACCGCCGACGGGAGCGGTACGACAGGCCTCCGCCGGTCCCTCAACACCACTCCTCGTACTGGTGGACGCGGGCCGGGTTCAGCGGTTCTGGCTCGCGATCCGTCCCGTCGTACGCCTCGCGGTGCTCCTCGTACGAGATCCCAACGGGCTCCTCGGGGTCGAACTTCCGCGGGAGGATCGATTCCGCGTGTCGGCGGTTCCAGTCAGCCAGCTTCTCGAGGGCCGCCGGGCGATCGATCGCCGTCGTCTCGAGCTCGGTCGCGGCCTGCGTCCACGCGGCGTCGCCGGTCTCAGTGCGGACGATCGCGGTCGTATACCCGTCCTCGCTGCCGACGTTGCCGACGCTGATGTCGGCCGCGTCGCCGACGAAGTCCGCGCACTCGTCGCAGCCGCGCAGTCCCGCCGCGTCGAACGTGTCGACGTCCGCCTCGAGGAGCGTCTCGCCGGTGTCGTCGACCGCACGGAGCCGTCCTTCGCTGATGTCGAGCGTCTCGACGGCCGCGGGATCGACGTCGAACGACTCGAGGCGCGAGAGCAGGCGGCTGTGCTCGAAGCTACGGGTACACATCAGGGCGAGCGTGAGCGCGATGGGGTCGGCCGGCTCGTGGTCGTAGCGGTCGAGCGCGGTGGCTCCCTGGATCATACACGGAGTACCGACCAGCGCGAGGTCCGGATCGTCGGACTCGATATCGCCCTCCGCGAGCAGCGTCTCGATCTGGCCCAGCCCCATCGTCTGATTGTAGATGCTGCCGCCGGCCGCGAGCAGGTCCTCGCGGGAGGTCGCCAGGAACGCCTCGCCGCGGAGCGGTTCGTCCTCGCGCTCTCGGGCGACGATCGCCCCGTCCAGCTCGCCGGCCTCGATCAGTTCCGCGAGAAGCGCGGTCACGACGCCGCCGTCCTGACCGGTAGCCGCGGCTTCCTCGTCCGCCCGCGCGGCGTAGGTGGCCGGCTCCTCGAGCCCGCGTTCCTCCCGCGCGAGCTCGAGGTGACGCTCGTATCGAAGCCCGCTGCGGGGACAGAAGTCCCAGCAGCGCGAGCAACCGGTACACATCTTGACGAGGGTGGGTCGCCCCTCGTCCTCGTCGATGCCGATCGAGTCGGAGGGACAGGCGGCGACACAGGAGGCACACTGGATACAGCGGTCGGCCTCGATGACGGCCTCGTCCAGATCGCGGAACCAGATCTTGCCGGGGGCTTCGGCGACGTCGCGGTCCTGCTCGCGCGGATCGTTACCGACGCCCTTGACGCCCTGCTGAGGGACGCCCGGCTTGTGTGTACCGCTCATTCAGCTCACCTCCGTGCCGATCGCGGGCGGGTCGCGCGCCGGCCGGTCCGTGACGATCTCCCGGAGATCCGCGTTCGACGTGCGGCGAGTCCACTCGGTGAACGACTCGCCGGGCTCGCTGTCGGCGTCGTAGGCGCGCATCGTCGCTTTGACGACCCCAGGGACGTCGTCGATCGGGATCTTCCCGACGAGCCAGTCGATGAACTCGTCGTTCCCGAGGTCGCCGCCCAGACCGAGGTCGGCCGCGCGCCCGGCGTCGTAATCGTCGCGGTAGACCTCCCCCCGCAGGCCGAAATCGCCCAGCTGCGGTTGCGCACAGGACGCCGAACAGCCCGACATGTGGATCCGGATCGCCTCGTGATCGTCGGCGATCCCGGCCGCCTCGGCCCAGTCGTCCAACTCGCGGGCCCACCTGATCGCCCGGTTCTTCGTCTCGATGATCCCGTAGTTACAGAACTCCCGCCCCGTGCAGGTGACGATCCCGCGCGTGAACGGCCCCGGATCGGGGCTGTACCGCTCGAGGAGCGGGTCCTCGAGAATCGCTTCGAGGCCGTCGTCGGTCAGATGCGGCACGAGGACGTTCTGGTTCGGCGTCAGGCGCAGTTCGCCGTCGCCGAAGTCGTCGCTCAGGCCGGCGAGGGCGGCGAACTCGTCACCGCCCATTCGGCCCGTCGGGACGTTCAGACCCACGTACGAGCGGCCGTCGGCTTGCTCGTGGACGCCGACGTGGTCGCCCCGGTAGTCCATCGTCAGGGTCTCGTCGGGTTCGACGAACGCGAAGTCGGCGTAGGACTCGAGTTCCTCGCGGAACCCCTCGGGGCCGAACTCGGCGACGAGGAAGCGCAGGCGGTTGACCGCGGTGTCGAGGTAGCTGCCGTGGTCCACGAACAGGTCGGCCATCGCGGCAACGAGGTCGTCGACCTGATCGGGTTCGACGAACAGATCGATGTCGCTCGCGACGCGGGGACCGTCGGAGAGCCCGCCACCGACTCGCGCGACGAACCCCTCGCGGCCGTCTTTCCGGGCGGGCGTCAGTCCGAGATCCTGGATGCCCGAGCGGGCGCAGTCCTCGTGACAGCCCGTCACGCTGACCTTGAACTTCCGGGGGAGGTTCGCGTAGTGTCGATCGCCGAGGAATCGCTGACTCACCCGTTCGACGACGGGTTGGATATCGACGGTTTCGTCGGGATCCAGTCCGGCGGCCGGGCAGCCCACCACGTTGCGCACCGAGTTCCCGCAGGCCTGCATCGTCGAGAGCCCGACCGCGTCGTAGCGGTCCCAGATTTCGGCGATGTCCTCGATTTCGATCCAGTGCATCTGGACGTCCTGGCGCGTCGTCACGTCGAGGTAGCCGTCGCCGAAGACGGGGTTCTGGTCGGGTCCGCCGTACGCCTCCGGAGCGCGGGCGAAGTCGTCGGCCACCTCGCCGATGGTACGAGCCTGTTCGGCAGTGAGGATACCGCCGGGAGCGCGGGTCCGTAGCATGAAGTATCCCCGCTGCTTCTGGTGGTAGAGCCCGATCAGCTTCAGCCGACCGAGCACGTCCTCCCCCAGGTCGTCGACCATCGCCTCGAAGCCGCCGTTGTCCGCGTAGTGGCGGACCTGCGCCTGCAATTCGACGGGGTCCCACTCGGGCGCTTCGGCGCGCACCCAGTCGGTCAGGCTCCCCTCGTAGAACGAGACGTCCTCGTAACCCAGGTGTCGGAGGGTGACGAACGTGTGACTGAGCCGTCGCGCCGTGTTGCAGTAGAGGACGATCCGTTCGTCGGGCGTGAGCCCGCGCTCGGCGAGCAGTTCCTCGAGCGTCGCTTCGTCTCTGAGTCGGCCCTCCTCGAGCAGGTCCTCCCAGTCGAGGTGGACGGCACCCGGAACCCGCGACTGCTCGTACTCGGCGGCGGTACGGGTGTCGACCACGACGGCGTCGCCCTCGACGGCGGCTTCGACCGTCTCGCGGTCGGCGATCGGGGCGTCCGCTCGTAGCTTCGCTTCATAGGGAGTCGGATCGGGAGACGGACGGTCCGTGCTGAGCGATCCGTCCTCGCCGTCGCGCCACGCCTCGAGGCCGCCATCGAGCAGCGAGAGGCGGCCCTCGTGGCCGTAGACGAGGGCGGTCAGCAGAAACCGAGCCGCGAGCGCGCCGCCGTCATCGCCGTAGGCGACCACGGTGTCGTCGCGCTCGATGCCGGCCGCGGACAGGAGGGCCGCGAAGTCGTCGGCGGTCGGAAGTTTGCCGTCGGCGACGCTGCTCGGATCCCGAAACCGATCGGCCGGGACGTTGACCGCACCCGGAAGGTGTCCCAGTTCTTCGTAGTCGCGTTCCTCGCGGACGTCGACGACGACCACGGACTCCGCGTCGCAGTGGGCCTCGAGCCACGACGGCGAGACGATGTCGAGCTCGGTACTCACGGGCGATCACCCGCGTCGTGATGGTCGGTATCCCAGTCCAATCGCGGCTCGAGCGGAACCCGACTCCCGCTACTCTGTCGGATATCCGATACTGTCTCGGTCATATCGTAGCTGGCGATAGTGACCGAGACCCCTTTCAGCTACGCGTACGGGTAAGCAGTACCGTAGCTCCCGAACGACGGCAGGCGGCCGTCGGCGTTGGTGACAATCTATTTACCCTTCGTATGGACCGCCTTTATTCGTCGCTCGAGACGGAACGAACCGCTGGGAGGTCCTGACGGGAGAACAGCTGCTGACGGGGATCGTCGGGGAATACGGCAACAAATTCCGGAGAAACGGCGAACCGGAAGCAACGCCGACGGTCGTGGTACCACGACCCTCGGAAGCCTTATCCCCGAATCGACCTTACGTTTGTTTGTAATGGCAGAAGGTAACGTTGATTTCTTCAACGACACAGGCGGCTACGGTTTCATTTCGACGGACGACGCGGACGACGACGTTTTCTTCCACATGGAAGATGTTGGCGGTCCGGACCTCGAAGAAGGCACAGACATCGAATTCGACATCGAGCAGGCCCCCAAGGGTCCGCGCGCAACGAACGTCGTCCGACAGTAAGTTCGACGTCAGTTCGTCGCTTCTAGCGACGCTCGACTCACAGTTTTTATCGACACAGTACGCTCACACCAGCGACAGCGACTCGTCTCGTCAGTCACCGCTACCGTGAGTGTCTTGCAGAATTCGACGGATGCTCGACGACGAGCGGTCTCCGGCCGCCGAAGCGGCACGCGGCGCTCGGAAGTAGACCACGACGGAGACGGAGGGCCGATCTAGAGCTTCTGGCCGAGTTTTTCGCGGCTGATACGGACGCCGGTCGGGACGATCAGGATCTGATCGTCTCCCTTTCGGACGATGTCGCCGTCGACCTCTCGAGCGACCTGTCGGAGTTCGTCGACGATGTGTTCGACGGTGCTGTCCTCGGTTCGCAACCGCGTGATGTCCGCGACGACGATGTCGCCGTCGTAGACGGCGTCTTTGATATCGATCGCGTCGGCCTGACCGCTGACTTCCGCGATGTGTACCTGCATCGCTGCCTCGGCGGAGGCCGTCGAGACGTCATCGATGTTCAGTTCGGCGTAATCCTCGACCGATCTGGACTGGTTCCCGCCGAGAATTTTGCTCATGAGTCCCATTGGCGGTATCCACCGCCGCCGCCAGTATAGTTCTTACGTCAGACACAGTCCCGTCCCCGATACCCTCCGGAACGTCGAGGGGTCGCGGCCGCGATCGAACCGGTCGCTCGGGACGCGCGACAGCGGGTCGTCGATCGCCGAGCCACACCCGTCGTCCGTAGACTTTTGATTTCGTGAGACCTACGAGCGAGCGATGACGTTCAGCATCTGTGTTCGCGAAGACTACGAGACCGAGGCCGGCGACCAGCACCGTCGGTTCGGCGTCGCGGTCACGACGCGGCTGCCGGGCGTCGGGACGCTCTGTCCGTTCGTCAGCGAACACGGTGCCGTCGCGACCCAGAGCCTCGTCAACGTCGACCTCGGCGAGCGCGGGATCGCCTACCTCGACGACGGACTGGCCGTGGACGACGCCCTCGAGGCGCTGCTCACCGCCGACGACGGCTCGCCTCAGCGGCAGCTCCACGGGGTCGATAGCGAGACGACCTTCGCCTTCTCCGGCGACGAGTGCGTCGAGTGGTACGGCCACCGCGAGGGCGACCACTACACCGTCGCGGGGAACATGCTGACCGGTGAGGGCGTGCTCGAGGCGACCGACGACGCCTACGCGGCGAACGCCGTCCACGACACCGTCGATCCGTCGACCGGACCGAAGGCCGTGACGGAGGACACAGACACCGATCCGCTCGCGAAGCGCCTGATCGACGCGCTGGCGGCCGGCGACCTCGAGGGCGGGGACAAACGCGAGGAGTTGTCGGTCCAGAGCGCGGCGGTGGTGGTCGAGACGACGGAGTCTCACGTCGTGGAACCGCCGTACAACGACCTGCGGATCGACGCGACCGAGACGCCGATCGCTGATCTGCGGGAGACCTACGAGCTCGCGACGCGGGGGTATCGGGACACGCTCGCGCAGTACGAGGGCGCGTACGAAGCCGACTCGCTGGCGGAATCCGCGGATCGGTAGCCCGCTCGAGGCGGGAGCGTCGGAGAATCGGTCGCGGTCGCTGTCGGGTAATCGGTCGACGAACGGTCAGTAGCGGAGACGGGTGTCTCATCCGTTCGTCTCGGCGTCAGTACTTCGATCCTGCCTCTCCAAATGTGATCTTTCGAGTAAACGAGGGGGTTAATCGCGAGCCCCTTGTTTTTGCTACGAGGTCCATCAATGTCCGAGGAAACCCAATCAGTCTCGGCCGAAACGGCATTACGGGTAGTGGCAGATCCGTGTCGGCGATCGATTCTCTCCCAGTTGATCGACAGCGAGGAGGTCGTGGTTCCGATGAAGACCCTCGTCGATCGCATCGCTCCCGAAAATCCCCCTCCGGAGGCCACTGGAGCTCACGCTACTTCCCTTCTTATCGACGTCCATCACATCCATCTCCCGAAACTGGCGGCTGCCAACGTGATCGAGTACGACCCGCGTGCGAAAACGATCCGGTATACCCCGGACGAGCGCCTCGAGCGAGTGCTCCGATTCGTCACCGAAGAGCTCGAATAGCGAGTCCGAAACGGGCAGGCCTTTTTGTCCTCAGCAAGCCAATTGTTACCATGGTGAGTTTTGAGGAGGAGCAGGCCGAAGCCAAAGCGCTCGACCGGTTGCAGGACCTCGGGCTGTCCACGTACGAAGCTCAAACGCTCATCAATCTCCTCCGCCTCGGGACGGGAACCGCACAGGACGTCACGCAAATCGGCGGTGTGCCCCGGACTCGGGTGTACGAATCGGCGGAGCAACTCCACGAGTTGGGATTAATCGACATCCAGCACACGACGCCGCGAAAGTTCACCGTGATCTCCGAGGAGACGATCATCCGACTGCTCAACCTCCAGCGCGAGAACACGATTACCGAACTCGCGGAGTGTCTGGAGGAGATCGGCCCCGCCCAGCCACAACGCGAACAGTTCGGCGTCTGGACGGTCACCGGACGGGACGCGGTGTCATCCCGCGTCGAGGAGTTCATCGCCGACGCTGATGAGCAGATCGTCTACATGACTATCGACGACTTGCTCACTGACGAACAACTCGACGGGCTTCAGGCTGCCGCAGAGCGTGGTGTCGAGATTCACTTGGCGGGGATTTCCGAAGACGTCCAGGAACGTATTCAGGAATCGGTACCGGAAGCCGAACTGTTCGAGACCCTCTGGGAGTGGGAGGAGACGCCCGCCGGAAGCCTCCTGATCACGGACGAAGAGACGGCGCTCGTGAGCGCGCTCGTGGACGACACCGCAACTACCGAAGGGATCGAGGAGACGGCGATCTGGGGTGCCGGCGAGCGAAACAGTCTCGTCGTCGTCCTACGGGCGATTTTCACCTGGCGACTCGACGGGAACCAGCCGTCGTAAGGCGACCCAGATATTCACCCGGGAAATCACACTATGCTTATCTCCGTAGACGCTATGCGAAGAGTATGGGAGGGGAACGAGATCGGGACGGGGGCGGGCGATCCACTAACTCGCGCGAGGTACTATTCCGGCGAACGTACGATTGGTCAGCCACGGCAGCGAGTACGGCTATAGTCGCTGCCCTTGCAACCCTCGAAGCGGTCGATCCGACGGAGTTCTCCGACGTTTTCGGCGCTACGCTGTACGATTTCGTCGAGCCCGAAGCGCTGGACGCGCTTGCCGATAGCGAAGGGGGTGTTACCCTGTCGTTCCCGGTCGACGACTATCGGGTGCGGATCGACGGTGAAGAGTTGACGATCAGTCGCCAGTGAGGTCGCTACCGACCTGCTCGGGATCACTAGCACGCCAGTCTCCGTTAGTACAGGATACCAACATATCGAGTCGGTGCCGAACACGAACCGCGAGATTCGTTCGTGATTTAGTTGAGTGGTCCCGTAGAGGTATTACGCACAGGGAACAACGGATCGGATAATGGCTACGGAGGCTTCCTTTACGGTTCCATCGGACGAGTTCCCGCTGGGGACAGTGTTCGAACGACTGCCGGATGTGTCGGTCGAACTGGAGCGGATCATCCCCGCTCAAGACGTGGTGATTCCCTACTTCTGGGTTCGGGGAACCAGAGTCGACGACGTCGAAGATGCGTTCTCGGAGCATCCCGGCGTGAAGCGAATTCAGTTCGTCGACTCCGTCGAAGACGAGCATCTGTTGCGCGTCGAGTGGGCGGTGGATTACGACGACGTGCTAACCACGCTGACGGAGACGCAGGTCGCGCTCATCTCAGCTGTCGGGACGGACGAGCAGTGGACGTTCGATATTCGTGGTGACGCCCATAGCGATATTGCTGATTTCCAATCTCGTTGTCAGGAATTGAATATCTCGATCACGCTCACGGAACTGCACGCGCTCACGCCGGTCGAGACGGGTACCGAGGCGGCGCTGACCGACACCCAGCAAGAGGCGCTGGTACTGGCCTACGAGCGCGGCTACTTCGAATCCCCGCGCGAGACGACGATGGAAGAAATCGGCGACGAACTCGATATCACGCAACAGGCCGTCGCATCCAGACTCCGGCGCGGAATCAAGCACATCCTTGGAGAGACAGTATCCGACATATCGGCTTCCTCTCGACAGAGGACGTAAAAGCGTCTTGGATGCTAAAAAGTAGAGGCTATTCGGGCAAATCGTCTGAAGATGATGTAATGGGCGGAAATCTCATCGCGTTCGACACTGTGCTCGAGCTATGTGGAGATGAACACCGTCGCATCGCTCTCGCAACACTCGCAAACGAGCAGCGCTCCCTGACGGTGAACGATCTCACGAAGGCCATCGTCAAATACAACCACCACGAACCCGTGACGGAGATGTCCGAGGGAAACCTCTCGGAGATACGACTCTCGCTTCACCACGTGCACCTCCCGAAGATTGACGCGGCTGGACTCGTCGACCACGATCAGGAGCGGGGGCTGGTAGAGCCGACCGAGCGGTTCGAGCAGGTGCAGCCACAGATCTCGGCGATCATAGACGCAGATCCTGATCTCGAATCGCCTGTAGAGCTGTAATCGTGGTCGCTCTGACCAGCGAAGACGAGAGCCATCTATTCAACTCACCCTCCGGACCAGACGGTCGATGCACAGCTGTCGTGAACGCGCGTCGCACACGATCACGCTTCGGAACTCCGATTTCAATGGAGCCAGTCACCCGATCCCTCCGATCTCCGCCGTCTCGAGAGAACCATCGCCTCCCGATAGCTGTCGAACGGGTTCGGTACCGCCTCTCGATCGAGCCAGAGAAATAAATCCACTACCGAAAACAATAGTTATAAGTAACAACGCGATGACGAATAACCCGGAGGTCACGTCTCCAATAGAGGGCTTGCGTAAACGCCCCGGGTGCTGGCACACCCGAGACTGGCTTCCAATCCCGACCAAGGGATTTCGGAAGCATGATTCCGTACATTCTACCGGGATATAAACGTCCCGCACGACAGCCGAATCGCCAGACACGACCAAGCTCGGCAGCGAAACCCGCCTCGAGGCGCGATCCCCATGCCTGACGACAGCGACCCCCTCGAGGACCGCCCGTCGTCCCAGCCCGACTGTCCGAATTGCGGCGACCCCGTCAGCATCGTGACCTCGAGCAGGCTGTACCGGGGCACCGCCCACCCCTGTGGCTGCGCGGTGAATCCGGTCCTGCTCACGACCGACCACGAGGACCGCGGACTGGGGTCGGGGGCCGAATGACCGGGTCTCGACCCGAGGGATCGAAGCGCTGTCCCGACTGTGGCGCGGTGCTCCCGCACCGCGATCCGCTGATCGGCTGGTGGCTCTGTGACGACTGTGTGCTCGCGGTCACCGACGACGGCGAGCGGATCGAATGAGAGAGCATCGCGAGTAGCTGACTGCGGTCGTCCCTCCGCGGTCGGTTCGAAACCTACCCGGCGAACTCGTAGAGTTCGTCGCCGACGTGGTGCAGCGAGTCGACGACCTTCCCCTCACTGCCGACCATGTCCGCGCCGTCGACGCGAGCGCGGCCGACCGCGAGCACCTTCCCGTGGGACTCCTCCGCGATGACGACCAGATCGTCCGGCGAGATGTCGTCGGTCGCCTCGGTAATGCCGGGCCGCATCACGTCCGCGCCGTCGCTGACGAACGAGACGGCCCCCGCGTCGACCGTGACCAGTCGCTTCTCGGGGTCGTAGGCGTTGGCCCCGCGGACCGTCAGGAACGGTTCCTCGTCGAAGTACGCGACCTGCGGTTCGCCGTCGATGAGGACGACCTCCCAGTCCGTCTCCTCGAACTCGACGCGTTCGTACGCGTCGCCCTCCGGCGAGACGCCGAGCTGTTCCTCGAGGGTATCCTCCAGCTCGGATACCGCGTCGCTACGGAGATGATGGCGAGATTTGACCTGCATGCCCGGGAGAACGAGCGGTCCGGAAATAAAAGGCCCGTTCCGGCGACCGATCTCAGCGAGTCGGTCGCCCTGACCGTCAGCGTCGGGAGAGGGTGTGCCAATCGCTAAGTTTCCCCACGCCGTCTGCCCGCGTATGTGGCCATCCCGGACCCGAACGGAAACGGTCACCTGTCTCGCCTGTGGCACCGAGCGCCCGCGCGACGAGGCCCGCGAGTACGACAAGCACGGCGACCGCTGGGATCGCGACGACAAGACCTTCGAACACCTCTGTAAGTCCTGTCACAGCGACCTCTGTCACCACCCGCGGGGCGAACTCGAGGAACTGCTGGTCGACCTCGAGGCCGGCCGGCGGGACCGGGACGCGTTCCTCGCGAGCTATCTCTCGACGGTCGAGGAGCGGTACGGGACGCTCGAGGAAGAGTCCTGAACGGAGCCACGCGTCTCGGAGTCTCGAGCGGACCGACCGGCGGTATCGGCGGCGTCGGACGAGCAATCGATCCCCGTTCGCGTCCGCCGCGACTAGCCGTCGGCGGGCGCGTTCCCGTCGAGCGTAGGTGTCACTGGCGAGTCGTCCATCGTAAATTCGAACCGGGCACCGCCGTTAGTCCCCTCGGTGACGCGAACGGCCCAGCCGTGGCCCTCGGCGATCCGACTGACGATCGCGAGACCGAACCCGGTTCCGCTGTCGGCCGTGGTATGGCCGTACTCGAGGACGTCCTGACGCTCGTCGACGGGAATCCCGGGGCCGTCGTCTTCGACGAAAAACCCGTCCGCGACCGTTCCGACCCGCACGTGGACGTCCCCGCCGCCGTGCTCGACACTGTTTCGGAAGAGGTTCTCGAGCAACTGGAGTATCCGATCCTCGTCGGCGACGATCGGCCGATCGCTCGCGACCGTCAGCGACGCGGAGCCGGTATCGACGTGCGTCCACGCCCGATCGACGACTCGCTCGAAGTCGACGCGATCCGTCTCGCCGATCGCCTGTCCCTCGCGGGCCAGGAGGAGCACGTCCTCGATGATCGTTTCGATGCGGTCGTGTGCGAGTTCGATGTCGTCGTGATACTCGCAGTCGACGTCTTCTCTGGCCGCCTCGAGATACCCCTGTGCGACCGTGAGCGGGTTCCGGAGGTCGTGGCTGACGACGCCCGCGAACTCCCCCAGCTGGTCGTTCTTTCGACGGATTTCGCGCTCGCGCTTCTTGCGCTCGGTGACGTCGCGGGTGTTCAGCACGATGCCGTCGACGAACGGATCGTCGAGCAGGTTGCGGCCGACCGTCTCCACGTCTCGCCACTCGCCGTCGGCGTCCCTGATTCGGTACTCCGTCCGGCCGGTCGCGGCCGGTTCCTCGAGGTCGTCGTGAAACGCGTCCACGATTCGAGCGCGGTCCTCGGGATGGACGAACTCGTCGTAGGATCGGCCCTCGAGCGCCGACGGGTCGTACCCCAGTACGTTCGCGATCGACGGGCTCTGGTACCGAATGACGTTCTCGTCGTCGATAACGGTGATGAGGTCGGACGCGTTCTCGATGAGCGCCTGGTATCGCTGCTCGACGGCGTGTTGGTCCGTCACGTCCCGAAGGAGGAGCAGTCGAAACCGGTGGTCGTTCGAGAGCCGCTGGACCTGAACGTCGAACAGGCGGCGCTGGTCGTCGGTATCGACGGCGATTTCGGTATGCGCGGGCCGCGATTCGTCACGGATGACGGACGTGACTTCGGGGAACACGGCTCCGATGTCGCGGCCGACGATCGACTCGGGATCGTCGTCGGAGACGTGCCGTCGAACGGCGGCGTTGACGTCTCGAACGCGGTCCGTTTCGTCGATGACGAGGAACCCGTCGCGCATGTTCTCGACGACCGCAGTGCGGGCGACCGGAACGATATCCAGGAGGTGGTGGCGGGAGATCGCGACGGCGTACACGAGTCCGGAGACGACGAACGCGACCGGGGTGAAATCGAGGTTCCCCATCGGTCCCAGCCGGAGGAACCAGACGACGTTCGCCACCAGCGGAACGAAGATGCCGAGCAACACCGCGCCGGCCTGCACCCTGTAGACGCGGTTCGACCGGTAGATCGTTCTGAGCAGAAACCCGGCGCTGAGCGCGAGGAGGCCGTAGAGGTACAGGATGTGAACGTACCCCATGACGCCGAACGTCCGGTCGATCATGACGAGATCCGAAACGACGACGGTGTCGATGCGCCGCGTGTAGAGGTTCCCATACTGCGTCGTGAACAGGACGAAGGCGACCACCGGCTCGACCACGAGCAAGAGAAGGGTTCGTCGAGACAGCAATCCCTCGTTGCCGGAGTAGGCGACGGCGAACGAGAAACACGAGAGCGACACCAGCACGGCGCCGACGAACGACACCGCCAGCCACGACAGTTTGGTCGGGACGGCCGCGCTCAACAACTGCATGGCGTACGCACCGGACCAGAGCGCACAGCCGACGTTCAGGCCGACGAACGCACGGACGGTCGGCTCCTCCGTGCCGTCCGTCCACGCGACGACGGTATAGACGGCCAGCCCTCCCGCGAGGAGCATCGACAGGAAGAGCAGACCGACGTACGGGAGGATTTCGGGGGTGTACTGCCAGGTCATGTCAGGGTGAGAGTCATCTGGATATTCCGACCCGAGCGTATACTGATTTCGGCCATCAACACGCCCGAAACCGGCTTGCGTTTCGCAATACGAAACCGACATATAAGTCACACGGTCCGGCCGTCCGGCCGGAACCCGGTCGCCAGTGCCTCGAGCCGATTCGATTCGCATCCCGACACGACTTTCACCCTTACGTCCGTAGTCAACGCCATGAGTGACGACGCACAGGCCGACGCCGGTACGATAGAAGGCCAAGGCCCAGTCGAAGTCTCGGAGGAGCTCGCGCGCCATCTCGAGAACAAGCGCGAGGAGCTGTTCGAGAAGTTCGAGCTCCGCGACGAGTTTCCGCCCGAGGTTCTCGAAGAGGCCGAAGCCCGAACGGAGGGCGTGACGGAAGAGATTCAGGACGAAATCGACGAGCGGAAGGATCTGCGCGATCTGACGACGTGGACGACCGACCCGGTCGACGCCCAGGACTTCGACGACGCGATCTCGATCGAGGAGCGCGACGACGAGTACGTCCTCTGGGTCCACATCGCCGACGTGACCCACTACGTCAACCCCGATACGGCGATGTGGGACGAGGCCGTCGAGCGCGGGAACACGGTCTATCTGCCCGGGTACACCGTCCACATGCTGCCGCCGGTGCTGGCCGAGACGGTCTGCTCCCTGGTTCCCAACGAGGACCGGCTGGCCCACACCGTCGAGATGCACCTCGACAAGGAGAACCTCTCCTACGAGAACATCGAGATCTACAAGTCGGTCATCGAGTCCGACGAGCGACTCACCTACACGCAGGCCGAAGACCGCCTCGAGGACCCCGACGCACCCCTCCACGAGGAGAACGCGCTGGTCTACGACCTCGCCGAGCAGATGCACGAACAGCGCAAGGAGGACGGCTCGCTCGTCCTGAACCCGAGCCGCGATCGCGCCCACACGATCATCGAGGAGTGCATGCTGAAGGCCAACAAGGGCGTCACGCACGAACTCATGTGGAATCGCGGCGTCGAGGCCATGTACCGGGTCCACCCGCAGCCCAGCCCCGACGAGTGGTCGGAAGCCCTCCGGGAGATTCAGGACCTCGACGGCGTCTCGATCCCCGGCAGTACCTGGGACGACCCGCGGAAGGCCGTCAACGCGACGCTCGAGGAGGCACCCGGCCGCCAGCTGGACAAGATCCAGTGGGCGGTGATGAAGGTCATGCCCCGGGCGCGGTACATGAACGACCCGTTCGGCGGCCACCACGCGCTGAACTTCGAGATCTACGGTCACTTCACGAGCCCCATCCGGCGGCTCTCGGACCTGATCAACCACTGGATCGTCTACCAGAACGACGTCCCGGAGAACCTGATCGAACTCTGTGACCGGGCCAGCGACAAGCAGAAAGACGCCGAGCAGTGCGAACGCGAGTACAAGACCTTCCTCCAGGAGGTCGGCCTCGATCCGGACGCGGTCAACAACCGCGGGATCGAAGTCGTCGACGAGAGCGAAGCCGAGAAGACGCTGTAGGCGGACTCGGTCTTACTGGAGAGCCACTTCCTCGAGGAACGTCACCGCGGCGTCGGTAAAGCGCTCGTTGGGGACGGTCGTCAGGTGATCGGCATCGGAAACGACGACGGCCTCGCCGTCGGGAAAGCGAGCCGCGAGTTCTCGGGGATCGCCCGCGACGTCGTCGTCTTCACCAGCGACGATCAGCACCGGCCGTTCGACGTCGCTCAGCTGCTCCCAATCCGCGGGCGGCGTTCGCGACCGAGCGCACGCAGCGAGCGCCTCGAGGTCGTTGTCCGTCGTTTCCGCGAAGGTGCGAAATCGCTTCCCGACCGGATCCGAGAGTTCGTCCGGGTCGTCGGTCAGGAGACCGTCCGCGATCCGTTCGCCGGCATCGCTCGCCTCGAGCGTCGCAGATCCGATGCCGGCCAGTACACCGGCGTTGAACCGCTCCGGGTAGGTGTACAGCGCTTCCAGCCCGATTCGACCGCCCATCGAGTACCCCAAGAGATCAGCTTGATCGATCCCGAGGTGGTCGAGCAAGCGGATTACGTCGGCAGCCATAGTGGCGGTGTCGTAGGCCTCGGGCGCGTGGGGCTTCTCGCTCTCGCCGTGCCCTCGGCAATCTAGCGCGATCACGCGACGACCGGCCCCGAGCAGGGCCTCGTCCCAGTCCCAGTCGTACCAGTTGTCGTGCCGACTCGAGGCGAAGCCGTGGACGAGGACGATCGGGGCGGCCGTCCCGTCGTCGCCGTCGGGGCGCAGATCGTCGTAGGCGAGCCGAACGCCGTCGGAATCGAACGTCGCTCCGGATGGCATGAAGTGACAATACGGATATCGATACGTAACTGTTTGGTCGCATCCGGCCTCTGAAACGCAGCATCGCGCCGTCGTAGCGGTGTCGCTCGAGCGGCCGCTCACCCGTTCGCGTCGGAGAGCGGTTTTTCGTAGACGTGCTCCTCGAACCCCGTGCCCAGATCGGACGATCGCGTCCCGACGTGGTCGAACCCGCGCGATTCGTAGAACGAGATCCCGATATCGTTGGCGGCGAGGACGGCCAGCCGGAGCCGCTCGAATCCCGCCGAGAGTTCGGTCTCGAGGGCCTCGAGCAGCGCAGTGCCGATTCCGTCGTTCCAGCTGTCGGGCTGGACGTAGAGGCGTGCGAGGAACGCCACGGACGAATCTTCGGGCCAGGGGACTGCGTGAGCGAAGCCGCAATAGTCCGTCTCGTCCCCGGACTCGGGCGTCGCCGGGTCCGTCGCGACGAGAAACGCGGCGTCGTCGCGCCCGCTCGTGTCCGTAATCGACGACTCGAGGTCGCCGAGCGCGTACCAGTCGTCGACTACCTCGTCGACCCGCTCGCATCCGAGGACGTCGTCGTAGGCGGCGTGCCAGCTCTCGCGGGCGATTTCGTGGATGCCCCAGACGTCGTCGACCGTCGCTCGTCGGACGACTCGAGTCACGTAAAACGGTATCACAGCAGCCGGTAAAAAGCGATGCCCGACCGCTATCGATCCGTTACGTTCGGTTCGCGATGAAGCCGACGCTGTGATCGGTCGGATCGGTGACCGGCGTCTACTGGGGGCTCGTCAGCGGCGCAAAACGAAGGTCGGTCAGCGTGCCGTTCGACAGGGGTCGAGAGGGCTGACAGGGTGCCTTACTGGCGGATTCGAGCGGCGACACCGCTCAGCAGGGCGATCAGCGCCGCACCGGCACCGAAGCCGGGGATGCTGTCGCCGCTACTGTCGCTCCCGTCGGTGCTCTCGTTGGTGCTGTCTCCGCCGTCGTCGGTGCTATCTCCACCGTCGTCGCTGTCCTGAATCGACAGCTGTCGTTCCGAGAAGTGGTTGACCGCCACGAGCACGTCGGCGCTCGCCGACGCGTCGCTCGACTGGGTCACCATGTATCGGGACTGGTCGCTCCCGATCGCGCCCTCGAGGTCGCTGCGCGAGGACGCCTGCGCGGCGGCCTCACCGTCGACGGTCACCGAGAGGTCCTCGGCGCTTTCGACGCCGTCGATGGCGGCTTCGGAGACGCTCGTGATGACGACGGTCCCCTCGCTCTGGGAGCGTTCGACGGTCATCTCGAGTCGATCCTGGCTCTCGTTCGACGTCTCGACCGCGATGTCCTGGCCGTAGGTCGCGACGTCGGCGACGCGCTCGCCGTCGCGTTCCTCGGCGTAGACTTCGGCGGTCGCCGTCCCGTTGGCGATCATCCGTTCCTGTGCTTTCGCGTTTTCGTCGCGTTCGCCGTCCGCGTACGAGCGGAAGACCAGCTTCGAATCGCTCTGCAGGTCCGCCGTCACGTCGTCGTTCTCGTTGACGGCCACCTCACCGTCGCCGACCACGACGAACGCACCGGTGCGCTCGCCGCTGTCGACGACGACGCGGTCGTCGCTCTCGGCCTCGGCCGTCGCGTCGGCTCCGAGTTCGGCTTCGACGTACTGCGCCTCGTCGCCGGCGTCGACGGTCAGGATCCCGCGCTCGCTATCGTGGGCCGCCATCGAGGCGGACCCTTCGGTCGCGATCTCGGCGCGCGTGCTGGACTGTGCGGCGATATCGAGTCCGATTCCGGAGAGGTTCGCCACGGCGTCGAGCCCGACGCTCGCGTCGAGACTGGTTCGACTGTCGTGGTCGCTCTGCGATGCGACGGTCACGTTCTCGAAGACCGTCTCACCGTCGACGCGGTAATCGGTGACCGCGTTGCTCGAGGTGTCGAATTCGACGTGCGTACCCGCGTAGGCGCTACCGTCGCTCTGTTGGGAGGGCGATGCTGCGCTCGCACCCGCGCCGACAGCGGCGGCCGGGAGGGCCGCCGTCGCGACGAGGACGGCGAGTGCAACGGCTGTGATTCGATTCATTTGCACTCGTTCGGTGACAGTGATGCATAAAGGTCCTTCTGGCAGATCCGTCCAATCGTCCCTGAGAGTCCCACACACGGCATCTGGAGACGATCGTCCCACCGCCGCCGCTGAACGACTGCCGAGTTGCACTCGAGAAACGGCTCTTCGCGACAGAACGACGGACTACCGCGAGATGTCTTCGCCCTGGTCTTTGACGACTTCCTCGACTTCGTCGGCGGTCACGAGCGCGACGTCGCCGGGGATCGTCCGCTTGAGCGACGCCGTCGCCGCGGCGTACTCGAGGGCGGTCGGGACGTCGTCGCCGTCGAGCCGGCGGGCGATGAACGCGCCGGTGAAGGCGTCGCCGGTGCCGATCGGGTCGAGGGTGTCGGTTTCGTAGGCGTCGTGGTCGTGGACGACGCTGTCGTGCCAGCCGACCGCACCCTCGGAGCCGCGGGTGACGACGACCGTCGTGAAGTCGTACTGGGATCCGAGTTTGTGGGCGAGCTGTCGTGGATCGCCCTCGAAGCCGAGGACGGTCCGCGCGTCGCGGGCGGCGATCACGAGTACGTCGATGCCCGGGAACAGCTTGGTGAGCGTCTTCTTGGCCTCGTCGGGCGACCAGAGCTTGCGCCGATAGTTGAAGTCGAACGCGGTCGTCGTCCCGCCCTTCCGGGCCGCCTTAAGCAGATTGAGCGTCGTATCCCGCAACGTCGAGGAGAGCGCGGGCGTGATCCCGGTCGTGAAGAAGACCTTCGCGTCCTGGATCCGGTCGATGTCGAACTCGCGGGCTTCCGCCGTCGCGATGGCCGTGTTCTCCCGGTCGTAGATCACGTTCGTTCCCCGGGGCTTGCCCGCGTGCTCGAGGTAGTAGGTCCCCTGCCGACCGCGGTGGCTCCAGACGACGTCGGCGTCGATGCCGTGGCCCCGAAGCTCGCCGACGACGCGCCGTCCGAGCGCGGTTTCGGGGACCTTCGAGATCCACGTCGCGGAGGCGCCCAGCCGATTCGCGGCGATCGCGACATTACTCTCCGCGCCGGCGGCGCGCACCTCGAACTCGTCGGCGTTCTCGAGGCGCTCGTGATTCGGCGGCGACAGCCGAAGCATCGTCTCACCGAACGTGACGATGTCGCTTTCGCTCACGGCTCGACCCCCCGAATCGATCGACAGCGAACGGCAGTCTCTCCGTCGGTCATACGCGGGCCAACGGTCGGCGATAATATAAGTTATGGCGGTTGACGATGCTCAGGCGCGGTCGATCGATCCCGCCGACAGAACTCGATTCGGTCACAGAATCGGTTTTTGATCCGCGGCGAACGCACGAGCGAGGAGAAACTGTGTGTGTGGTAGTACTCCCGATTGGAATACAACCTGCGGTGGCGCGCGCTGGGCCGCGGTTCGCTGATAGCGAACCGCGGCACGAAGTCGTGCGAGGGATGAGCGAGCGGTGCGAGGCGCGAACGGAGTGAGTGCCTCGAAAAGCGAACGGTGACCATGGGGAACCGTGAGCGGAGTGAGCGTTAGCGCGGAACCGTAGGTTCCGCGAACCATCCGAACGGGTGCAAAGCACCCGTGAGGAGAAATCGGTTGGGGAGGGCGTGGCTCTCCGTGTTGCCAGTGTGAGCAAATCGCTTTCCTGATCTGGTCGGTTCATCTCGAGAACTCGCTGGCCGTTCGCCAGTATCGGCCCCCTCGAGTCGCGTTTACAGACCGGACTCCCGACAGCGCGCTGCCGACGGAGTGATCGTCGCGAGTGGTGTGTCCGCTCGAGCCATCCAATCTCGAGCATCGCGATCCCGACCGATCGCTGTCGACTGTCCGGCTGGCCGCCGCGACTCGAGAGCGGAGGCGAGAGAAACCGATCCCTCGAGGCCGCGTCAGTGACGCGAGGTCCGATCGAGGGTCGGCAGCACCGAACAGCCACAGGGTTCGGCGGTCCCGCTGCGTGGGCCGGTGACGGTCACGTTCGTTACGGGCTGGTCACACACGGGACAATCGGGGAGGGAGAGTACCCAGGGCTCGGGTGCCTCGCCCGTCTCGCCGGGGTCGGACCGGTCGTCTCCGCTCGAGTCACTGCTCGGTTCGTCACTCATCGTGGCCTCCGCGTGGCTCATGAGTGCGGGCTCGACCGGGAGCCGTCGCTAGTCGTCGGAGTTGATTCCACCGTCGTTCGGGACGTTTATATCCCGGTAGGATGTACGCGGTCATGGCTTTCGAAGCCTTCCGGCTTGGAAGCCAGTCTCGGGTGTCATCACCACCCGGGGCGTTTCGGGCACACCCCCTCCGCTCGCGCGTTTGGAGCCGGGCTTCCATTCTGCTTGTCAATACGTTAGTACTTATAACTACTGCTATTTTTGAGGAATAAACGAGCGATGGAGTCTCGACTGACGCGGAAACGGGAGAAACGACTGACGGATTACCGCCGTCGCGGCCGCGAGGGAGACACCCCTTCGTACGACGGGACGATTTCGAACGACTGGGAATCGGGTAGAGGTTGATAGTGATCGTCCCGAACGTGTTAGCTGTCGCGCAACCCGCTGTGCGCGACGGACCGCGATCCAATCACCCACCTATCAGCGCCCTACCGTGGATTCCGACGATGGGCTCCCCCTCCCCATCGTCGACCCTGTCGCTTTTCGATCCTCGAGATCGTTGCGTCGAGTGCACCCCAGCAATCGACGAGTCGATGCTCCGTCCAGCGGTCAGGCGGAATCGGTTCGCGCTCGAGGTCGGCGTCTCGCCGGGTCACTCCCCGCAACCGAGCGGCGACGTGACCGAGACGACCGCGGTCTCGCCGTCCCGCTCGAGCTCGACCCCCACCCCAAAGGCCTCGAGCAGTTCACACCGCGTTTTCACGTGATCCGTCACACTCGGCACGCGCACCCGGCCGCCCGAAATCGCGAGGAACGCGAGCAGCTGATCGCCCATGTGCCGATCGACCGGGGCAGTCCCCTCGAGAAACCGGTTCGCGGCGTCCGCGGCGTCTTCGCCGACGCGCTCGGCCGGTTTCCCGCGCTCGCCGAGGGCGCTGAAGCCGGCGATCCCGGTCCCGTGGTCGACGCGGAGCACCAGTGCGGAACCGGGCGAGGGACTGTTTGCAGTCGACTCGCAGCGCTCCGTCAGTTCGAAATCGGAATCCCCGTCCAGTCGCTCGAGTGCCCCCTCAGCCTGCCGATAGGCGACGTCGCGATCAGCGAGCGACTCCGATTCGGTCGAGTAGAGCCGGAGCCCCTCGAGCGAGCCCCGCTCGAGGAGGTCGATCCGCTTGAGGCTCGAGGGGGCGAGCCGAAGCGTCACGGTGCCGCCGCCGTCGGGGTAGAACCCGCGGCGATCGACCTCGCAGGCGGCCTGGATCCCGAAGCGACGAATCAGCGGGAGTGTGACGTGCCGCAGGTAGTCCAGCGGCGGCGACCACGCGACGTCCGTCCCGCCGCTGACAGTCACCGACAGCGGGGACTCGAGAATCGACGCCAGCGGCAACAGGGCGTTGCACAGCAGCGTCACGCTGCCGGCGGTCCCGATGTCGATGTCGTAACTGCCGCCCGCGAGTTGCCCGCGACCAGTTCCGTCGTCGACGAGTCCCGGTTCGAACACGATCGTCTCCGACCCGAGTTCGGCCCCCGAGACCTCGGCGTCGCACAGTTCGGCCATGGTTTCCAGTACTGCGAGATGTTGATGGCGTACGCCGGGCGTCGATCGATCGCCGCGGACGTTCGTGAGGCGAACGGGCTCGGTTTCGAAGACCGACAGCGCGAGCGCGGTTCGGAGGAACTGGCCGCCGGCACTCGAGCCGTCGAGGTCGCGAGGCGTCGTCATGGGGAGGGGTAGCGCCTCGAGTCACCTACCAGTGCCGACGACGGATCGCGTCGAGTCGGGTTTCCCTGGAAACGAGCGCCGGTTCGCCCGCGAGCAAATCATCCGCGTCCCACATTTTATGTGTATTCGAAGACGAACAACGGAATCAATGGCAGATCTCGTTACAGTATTTCAAGGGATAGAGGGCGCGGAGTTGCGGGTCGTCGCCACGCTCGGATCGCTGGACTACGAGATCGAATTCATACGGGACGACATCGAACGAATGTACGACGGGGGGGAGTTCGATCGTGCGTACAGAGACCTCGTCGCGAATCAGGTCTCGGCGGACGACTTCAAACGAGCCGTCGAGATCGGCGACCTCGAGTGCCAACTGCTGCTCTACGACGAGACGATCGTCTTCCTGTTTCCGTCCTCCCGATACGAGGGTATCTTCGCCTCGTTCGATCGGCAAAAGCCGTTCCCGCTGCTGGAAGTCGTAGATCACGCCAGTACCATCCCCCACCTGTCGGATTCCGCGTCCGACGACGACTGACACGTCCGTCCATCGGACAGATGTTTTGACCCGGATCGACGTCCGCGAGGGCGTCGAGACCCGCCACGAGTCGTCCGTCTCGATTGCCGGTCGGAGCACCGCGGTTTCCGCTTCGTGAACCTTTTCGGTGTTCGATTGGGGAGTACGACGGACATGCGACTCTGGCGCGATCCGCTCCGGCGACGATGGCTCCTCTGGGCGACGATGGGGACCCTCTTCCTGCTCGTGAACGTCAACCGACTCTCCACCGCCGTCCTCTCCGAGAACCTCATGGCGGCGTTCGGGACGACCGGCGCGCAACTCGGGACGCTCCACGCCGTCTTCTTCTGGGTGTACGCCGTCATGCAGATTCCGACGGGCGTCCTCGCCGATCGGGTCGGGCCTCGAGTGACCGCCGCGACCGGCGCAGTGGTGATGAACCTCGGCGTCATCTGGTTCGCGCTCGCGGAGAGTTACCTCACGGCGACGCTCGCTCGCGGGCTCGTCGGGCTCGGCGGGAGCGTGATCTTCGTCTGTATCCTCCGCTTCTGTGCCAACTGGTATCGCGCCGACGAGTTCGCGACGATGAGCGGCGCGACGTTCGCCGTTGCCGGCTTCGGCGGCGTCTTCGCGACGACGCCGCTCGCACTCGGTGTCGACGCGTTCGGCTGGCGGGCGACCGTCGGCTGGATCGGCGTCGTCGGCCTCGTGATGGCCGCCCTCGTGTTCGCGCTCGTCCGCGACTCGCCGGTCGACGCCGGATTCGAGCGCATCGAGGGCGTCCCCGGACAGGAAACGCTCACGAACGCACAGCTCAGGGGGCACCTCGCGGACGTCCTCCGCGATCGCTGGATCTGGGTCGTCAGCGTCATGCTGTTCTGTACGACCGGCGTGAACCTCACCCTGTTCGGACTGTGGGGCGTGCCCTACGTCGTCCAGACCTACGACGTCTCGGTGACCACCGCCTCCACGCTGACCCTGCTGGGCGGCGTCGGCCTGATGGTCGGCCCGCCCGCGATCGGCTGGCTGTCGGACCGCCTCGAGAGCCGCGTCGGGTTGATGGTCGCCGGCGGCGCGTGTTACACCGTCTGTCTCGGCATCATCGCGGTCGTCGGGAACCCGCCACTGCCGGTCGTCGGCGCCGTGTTCCTGCTCGCCGGCGTGATGCTGGGAACGTTCGTGCTGGGTTACTCGGTCGTCAAGGAACGCCATCCGAGTAGCGCGAGCGGTATCTCGACGGGGACGGCCAACGGTGCGGCCTTCCTGGGTGCAGCGATCTTCCCGACGGTGATGGGCTGGATCCTCGACACTTACTGGACCGGCGACCTCGTCGGCGGCGTCCGGGTGTACACGGAGACCGGGTATCGGATCGCGTTCGGGCTCGCCACCGTCGCCGGCGTGATCGCGTTCGTCTGTACGCTCTGGCTCTATCGACACGAGGGCGCGGCGACTACGGAGTCGGACGGAGCGAGTCTCGACGGAGTAAGCGGCGAGTAACGACCGCCACCGACCACCTGTCCGCGAGCCCGACGGGCTCTCGAGGGGTTCTACCCGCCGTGTCCGGGGTAATCCCGCTCGAACCGGTCCTCGATCTCGCGTTCGTCGAACCGGACGATCACCGGGCGCCCGTGCGGGCAGGAGTAGGGATTTTCGCAGTCATCGAGCGCCTCGAGCAGGTCGACGACCGATCCCTCGGTCAGCGACGTGTTCCCGGTGATCGACGGATAGCAGGCCAGATCCCCGAGGAACTCGTCCGCCATCGCGTCGACCGTCTCGGCACCCGCCTCGCGATCGCCGGCGACGAACGACGCGAGGACGTCCCGTAGCCGGTCGGGCTCGAGAGTTTCCTCGAGGACCGCGGGGACGGTCGTCACGGAGACGGTGCGGTCGTCGACCCGATCGGCGTAGAAGCCCAGCCGCGAGAGCGCCTCGCTGTAGTGGTCGAAGGCTTCGGCTTCGGCTGCGGTCAGCTCGAGTTCGACGGGCTCCGCGAGCGCCTGTGCGGTCGGATCGTCGGCGAAGGCCTCCTGCAGGCGCTCGTAGTTGACCCGCTCGTCGGCGGCGTGCTGGTCGATCAGGACGAGCCCGTCGGGCGTCTCGCAGACCAGATAGGTGTCGTGTAGCTGGCCGAGTACTCGGAGCGAGGGCAACGAGTCGAACTCCGATTGCTCGCCCGTGGCGGCCTCGCCGGTCAGCGTCCGCTGTTCGGACGCGGCGTCGAACTTCCGCGTGGCGTCGCGGTCGGAGTCACGATCCGCACTCGCGGCGCGGGTCCGGCCTGAATCGGTTCGAGTCGTCTCACGCTGGCCCAAGTCCGGTCCCCTCTCCGTCGCGTTCGTCGCCGTCTCGTCCGGGCTACCCGAGGACGACTGCGCACTCGAGGTGCGGTCGGTCCCAGCGGTGTCAGGGCCGCTCGAATCGACCCCGCCTTCCGCGCTCGCACTCGCGGGATCGCCGGTCGGCGGCGCGTCGTCGGTCCCGCGGTCCGGCTGCGAATCGACAGCCGTGCTCCCGTCGTCGGCCGATTCGTCGGCCGGTGACGCGGACTCGGTACTGCGCTCGAGCGTAGTCGATTCCACGTCGACCGAATCGGACTCCCGCTCGGTTCCCCGAGTATCGCCGGGATCCACTCGAGCCTCGCCCGGTGCCGACCGACCGCGAGGCGCTCGCGATCGGAGCAGGCCGTGCTCGAGTAAGGCGTGCTCGACCGCGGCGTCGACCTGCCGGCGGACCGCGTCGTCGTCGTCGAACCGCACCTCCCGCTTGCGCGGGTGGACGTTCACGTCGACCGCGTCGCCGGGGACCTCGAGGAAGAGGGTGACGAAGGGGTAGCGGTCGCCGCCGAGTTGGGTCCCGTACGCGCCCATGATCCCCTCGCGGACGGCGTCGGCGGTCACGGCCCGGCCGTTGACGTACGTTGCGAGGTAGTCCCGACTCGAGCGGTTGGTCTCGGGATGGGAGACGAGTCCGGAGACGGACTCGAGGGGGCCCGGCGGGAGTTCGTCGCCGTCCGCGTCGACGGATATCATGGCGGCTGCGACCTCGCGGCCGTAGACTGACAGGACGGCGGCCTGGAGGTCACCTTGCCCCGTCGTCGAAAAGACCTCGCGGCCGTCGTGGGTCAGCGTGACCGCGACGTCGGGGTTCGCGAGCGCGTAGCGCGTGACGACGCGGTTGACGTGGGCGAACTCCGTCGCCGTCGTCTTGAGGAACTTCCGGCGGGCCGGCGTGTTGTAGAAGAGGTCCTCGATCTCGACGGTCGTCCCCTCCGGACAGCCCGTCGGCTCGACGGAGACGACGTCACCGCCCTCGTAGACGAGTTCCGTCCCCGCACCGTCCGCCCCGCGGGGCCGCGAGCGAATCGTCAGTTTCGACACCGAGCCGATGGTGTGCAACGCTTCGCCCCGGAATCCGAGCGTCGCGACGCCCGACTCGAGGTCCGCGAGCCCGTCGATCTTGCTCGTCGTGTGCTCGCGGACGGCCGCTCGGACGTCGGCCTCGGACATCCCCTCACCGTCGTCGGCGACGCGAATCAGCTCCGTGCCGCCCGCCTCGACGGTGACGTCGACGCTCGAGGCATCGGCGTCGAGACTGTTCTCGACGAGTTCCTTCACCGCGCTGGCGGGTCGCTCGACGACCTCGCCGGCGGCGATGCGGGCGACGGTGTCCTCGTCTAACTGGTGGATGTCGGTGTCGTGCTGGGATGGGGTACTCTCGTCACTCATAGTGGGATGGCGTCGGCACGAGAACCCGCCCCGACGCGCCTGATGTGCTACGTCCCTGTAGCGATGGCGGCTGGTTAGGTCTTACGTCCCGGATAGCGACGTCGACCGTCACAAAAGCGATGGGGCGATAGTCGATCGCTCAGTCCTCGAGGCCGAGATCCTGCGACATCGAGTTGCCGGCCCGCGGGACGCCCTTGGCGGTCACCGTCTCGCCGTTCATGAAGGAGGCGGCGGGACTGGCGAGGAACTGAGCGAGATCCGCGATCTCCGCGGCGTGACCGATCCGGCGGTCGGTCTCCTCGCGGGACGGCATGTCCTCGCTGTCGATGCCGAGCGTCTCCGCGACGCCGGGCGTCTGGATGAGTCCCGGGGCGATACAGTTGACGCGGATTCCGTCCTCGGCCCACTCGACGGCGAGCGTCTCGGTGAGGCGGATGATCGCCGCCTTCGACGCGCCGTAGTGGCTCTCGCCGGGCGCGGCGTGCTGGCCGTTGACGCTCGAGAGGTTGATGATGACGCCGCCGTCGCCCTCGCGCATGACTTCGCCGGCGAGTTGCGTGCAGTGGACGGTGCTGTTGAGGTTGAGGTCGACGATGGTCTGCCAGCCGTTGGCCGAGATGTCCTCGAACGGCGCGACGAACTCCCCGCCGGCGTTGTTCACGAGGATGTCGACGTCGCCGAACTCGTCGACCGTCTCGTCGACGAGGTTCTGAACCTGATCGCGCTCGCGGACGTTACACTCAACGGCGAGCGCCTCGCCCGCGTCGTCGTCCTCGTTGATCCCGTCGGCGACCGGCCCCACGCGGTCCATCGAACGGGAACAGATCGCGACGTTCGCACCGCTCGCCGCGAGCGTCTCCGCGATCGCCTGGCCGATTCCCTGACTCGCACCCGTTACGATAGCGGTCCTGTCGGAAACGTCGAAGTCCGGTTCGTGCATCGTGTTAACTGGTCGCCTACCGAACCATAGTTGTATCGATCCGACACGTCCGCCCTCGGCCGATCACGGACCCCGTCGGATCGGTAGCCGTCGCTCGAAAGATCGACGCTCGACACCCGTTCGACGGTCACGCTCACCCGCGGTCGTCGGTTCGGGGTAGCTCGAGGCGGACCGTAGTTCCGTCCGACCCGGTTTCCTCGACGGTGACCGTGCCCCGCGAGAGGGTCACGATCCAGTAGACGAGCCAGAGTCCCATTCCGAGGCCGTGATAGAGGGGCTCGACGGACTGATCGCCGGTGAGAATCCGCGCCTCCTCCTCGGGGATGCCGGGGCCGTCGTCGATGATCCGTATCCGGACGGTATCGGGCCCACGGTCCACCCGAACCGCGACCGTCGCCGGCGATCGATCGCTGTAGGCGAGTCCGTTCTCGACGAGTTCCCGGATCGCCGTTTCGATGTCGGGAATCGCCGAAACCGTCGCCCTCGACTCTCCCTCGAGCGTGACCTCGGCGTCGGGGAAGTCCGTCCCGACGGTTCGAATCAATCGGCGGCAGAGCGGCTCGATCTCGATCGGTTTGGTGGAGGGACGCTCGCTCAACAGGCGAACGATCGCTCGGTGTTTATCCGTGAATCCGAGGAGTTGGTCCGCCTCCTCGATGATCGTCTCCGCGGCAGCTTCGGTGGCACTCGGCTCCTCGAGGAGTTGCTCGGCGGTCCCCCGGATGATACTCATCTGGTTGGACAGGTTGTGACGCAGAACCCGATGTAACACCCGGAGTTGCCGGGTCGCTTCCTTTCGTTCGGTGACGTCCTGCTGGAAGCCGACGAAATTCGTCACGTCGCCGTCGTCGTTCGCGACCGGCGCGATCGTGACGCGATTCCAGAATTCGCTCCCGTCACTCCGGTAGTTGCGGAGTTCGACCGTGCTCGGCCGTTCGGCCTCGATCGCCGCACGCAGCTCGTCGACCGGTTCGGGTTCGGTTCGGTCCCCCTGGAGAAACCGACAGTTTCGACCGAGGACGTCTTCGCGCGCATAGCCCGTTAGCTGTTCGAACTGTTCGTTCGCGTAGATGAGGGGATTGTCGTCGTCGGGCGCACTGAGGGTGATCCCGATCGGGGCCTCGTCGATCGCTCGGTTCTTTAACTCGAGTTCCTCCTGACGCTCCGTTCGGTCGGTGACGTCGCGAACGATCCAGAGCCGGCCGTACTGTTCGTCGTCGTCGCCCCGAACCGGCGTCGAATACACCTCGAACACCCGACCGTCCTCGAGGACGACCTCGTCGTGACTGGTTTCCGCGGCGTGATCGACCAGGTTCCCGTCCGGCGTGAGCACCGTTTCCGGCTCCGAGAGCTGCGGGCGGATGTGCTCGAACACCTCCCCGTCACAGGACCCCTCGAGAGCGTCTCGCGGGAGGTCCCACAGGTCGCGGAACTTCGAGTTCCACGAGAGCACGTCCCCGTCGTCGCCGACGACGAGGACCCCCTCCGGCATCGCTTCCTGCTGGGCCTCGAGCAGCGACTGTCTGAACTCGAGTTCCCGCCGCCGTTCGGCGCGGCGGTGATTCCGCAAGGCCCGGTGAACGACGTCCGCGACGTCGCCGGCGAACTGGATTTCGGCGTCGGTCCACTCGCGGCACTCTCCGAGCTGTTCGTGACAGACCATTCCGATCACGTCGCCGTCGGCTCGGAGCGTCGCGTCCAGGAGCGAATCGATCCCCGCGGGCTCGAGGTAGTCGGACTCCAGTTCCTCCGTTCGCGGATCCGAACACGCGTCGACGGCGCTGATCGATCGATGCGTTCGGAGCGCCTCGAAATACGTCGGATACTCGGCGGCGTGGAGCTCCGTCCCGGCAGTGTGGTCGTCCGTCCGACTGTCGTACCGATCGACGCAGCGGACGTGATCGCCGTCGTCGTCGAAGAGCCAGATACTGGCGAACGTGCAGCCGACCGTTCGGGCGGCCGTTTCCGTAATCGAACGCACCGCGTCGTCGAAGTCCCCGTCGACGACAGTCTCGTCTCGCATGAGGTCGAGGACCGCCTCGTGGTGGCGGTGATCCCGCTGCCGGTCGCCGTCCTCGTTCTCGACTGTCATCGAATCATCCCATGTTTCGTATCGGATGGAAAGAACCTTCGGGCCGGTCTGACCTCGAGTCGATGTCATCGAACGTCCCGTCTCGGCGGCCGCTACTCCTCGAGTCGCTCCTGGAGCTCCTGGACTTTCGAGACGAGTTCGATCGGCGGCGTCGTGTTGACGTCGAGCGACTCGAGGTCCGCGAGGACTGCCTGGGCGTCGGGATCGATCGATTCGCCCTCGGCGTCGGGTTCCATCGGCCCCCCGTCGGTCGACGCCGCCTGCTCCTGTGGCTGCCCCTCGGCCTGCGCCTGCGTCTGCATCGTCCCGCTCCCCAGATCGAACACCGCCTGGACGGGCTCGCTCGAGGAACCGCCCTTCGCCTCGATGGCCTTCTCCTCGCGCAGGCGCTCGAGGACGTCTCTCGAACGGTCGACGACGGGGTCCGGAACGCCGGCAAGATCGGCGACGTGGATGCCGTAGCTCCGATCCGTGGGACCGTCGCGGACCGTCCGGAGGAAGGTCACCTCTCCGTCCCGTTCGTCCGCCGCGACGTGGACGTTGGCGACGCGGGGGAGGTTCTCCGCGAGCCCGGTCAGTTCGTGGTAGTGCGTCGCGAAGAGCGTCTTCGCCTTCACTTCGTTGTGGAGGTACTCCGTCGCGGCCCAGGCGATCGAGATGCCGTCGTAGGTCGCAGTCCCACGTCCCACTTCGTCGAGGATGACAAGCGACTCCTCGGTCGCGGTGTGGAGGATGTTCGAGAGTTCGCTCATCTCGACCATGAACGTCGAGCGGCCCTGCGCGAGTTCGTCCAGCGCGCCGACGCGGGTGAAGATGCCGTCGACCACCCCGATCTCGGCCTCTTTCGCCGGAACGAAGCTCCCGATCTGGGCCAACAGGACGATACAGGCGACCTGTCGCATATAGGTGGACTTCCCGGACATGTTGGGTCCAGTGACGACGAGGAAGCCGCGATCTTCGTCCATACGAACATCGTTCGGGACGAACTCCGTCGTCTGTTCGACGACCGGGTGCCGGCCCTGTTCGATTTCGAGCTGGTCGCCTCGATGCAGTTCCGGCTGAACCCAGCGGTTCTCGGCCGCGTGGGTCGCCAGACTCGCCAGCGCGTCGACCGTCGCCAGCGCCCGTCCGACGTTCTGCAGCAGCTCGGCCCGCGAAGCAACCTCGTCACGAAGCTCCTCGAAGAGTTCGTACTCGAGGTCACCGCGTCGCTCCTCGAGGCGCAGGATCTCGCGTTCTTTCTCCTCGAGTTCGTCGGTCGTGAAGCGCTTCGAGTTCTTCAGCGTCTTGAGCTCCTCGTAGTGGTCCGGGACGCCGTCGGCGGCGGACTTGCCGACCTGGATGTAGTAGCCGTCGGTCTTGTTCCGGTCGACGGTCACGTGGCTCAGGCCGTACTGTGATTTCTCCCGCTCGGCGAGCGTATCGAGCCACGATTTGATCTCCTCGTGGCGATCGATCACCTCGTCGAGGTCGTCGTCGTAGCCGTACTGGAGGAGTTCCCCCTGCGTCACCGTCGACGGCGGCTCCTCGGCGATGGCCGCCGCGAGCGTCTCCCGCAACTCCCGTGCGAGATCTCGATCCGGCCGGTCAACGATCCCCGAGAGCGGCGAGTCGGCGAGCTCCGGATTCGACGCGACGATATCGGCTACGGCGGGCAGGACCGCCAGCGTCTCCTGCACGGCGAGCAGATCCCGCGCGTCCGCGCTGCCGTGGGTCGCCTTCGACGCGAGTCGCGCCAGATCGTACGCCTCGTCGAGCGCGTCCTGAAGCTCGTCGCGGGCGAGCGCCGCCGTCGAGAGCGCGGCGACGCTCTCCTGGCGCTCCTCGAGAGTTGCGAGCGAGCGCCGCGGTCGCTGGAGCCACTCTTTCAACAGGCGGCCGCCGGCGCTGGTTTCGGTATGATCGATGGTGTCGAACAGCGACCCGTCGCGCTCGCCTTGCATTGTCTCGGTGAGCTCGAGGTTGCGCTGGGTGGTCGCGTCCAGCGTGACGTGATCGTCGCCGTGGTGGGCCTGAATTCGGGTCATCGAGGCGAGTACGCCAGCGCCGGTTTCCTCGACGTAGGAGAGGATCGCACCGGCCGCTGCGATGGTGGGATCACCGACCGACAGCCGGTCGACGGTCTCGGTGCCGAAGTGGTCTCGGACCCCGTGATCCGCTCGCTTCGGCGCGAACGATTCCGTCTCGTGAAGCGTGAGCGTCGCGTCGACTCGCTCTCTGATCTTGGTCAGCAGTTCGTCGTCGGATCGCACGTCGGGTCCCGGCAGCACTTCGACCGGATCGAACCGGTACAGTTCAGTCAGCGCGTCGTCGGCGTCGGCGGCGTCCGCGACGAGGAACCGGCCGGTCGTCACGTCGGCGAACGCGAGGCCGTACTCGGGTCCGTCCCCGCTCGAGCCGCCGGCGCTCCCGCCACCGTCGACGACCGCCGCGAGGTACTGGGCGTCGGCGTCGCTGGTTTCGAGGAGGGTCCCGGGCGTCACGACGCGGACGATCTCGCGAGCGTGGCCGGACTCCGTCTCGTACTGGTCGGCGACGGCGACGCGGTACCCCCGTTCGACGAGGGCCTTCAGGTAGGGCGTCAGGTCGTCGAGCGGCACGCCGGCCATGGGGTAGGAGGAGCCGTGGGAGGACTTCTGGGAGACTTTGAGATCGAGTTCGTCGCTGACCCGTTCGGCGTCCTCGCCGAAGAACTCGTAGAAATCGCCACACTGCATCGCCAACAGGTCGGCGTCGGTTCCCTCTTTCAGGGAGAAGAACTCTCCGACGATACCGGTCGCCTCGGTCATACTCGGTGACTGTCCGTCCACCGCAAAAACCCTGCGGGATCCGCGGTGAAAGTGGTCGGTGACGATCGGGTCGGGCGGTGGAGCGACGAGACCGACTCGAGGATCGACCTCGGAAGAGTCGAGCGGTGGCTACGGCGGTGGTCGCTCACCGACGACCGCGTCGGCACTGGTCGTTGCGCAACGACAGCAGCCGCTCGACCGCTGTGGACGACCGCGTCCGGGTTCGACCGGTCGCCGGCCGCCGGACCTAGTACAGCGTTCCGCCGAGGGGCACCGACACGTCGTCGTCCGGCGACACGAGCACGGGATACCCCTCGTCGCTCGGGACGCCGATGGTCAGCGCCTCGGATTTGAAGCCGGCGATCCGCACCGATCCGAGGTTCGTCGCACAGAGTACCTGTCGACCGACGAGATCGGCGGCGTCGTAGTGGTGATCCAGCTGGCCGGCGGACTGGATCTCCTCGTCGCCGAGGTCGATCCACAGCTTGGTCATCTTCGGCTTCTCCGCTTCCGGGAACGATTCGGCCTCGATCACTTCGCCGACCTCGATCTCCACGTCGAACGGACTCTCGACCATGTGCCCCGATATTCCCGCACCGAAAATTAGGTGTCGGTTCCCGAGTCGGCGGGTCCGGCAGGGGTATATGATGCGCGCCGTGGTAGGAGCCACCGACTCCAGCCATGTCAGATCCTCGCGATCATCGTGTGCTGATCCCGGTCGACGTCCTCGAGGGCCAGACCGTGCCGGCGACCATCGTCGACGCGTTCGCTTCGATCCCGGTCGTCCTGCTCGCCTATCGCGAACTCCCGGATCAGACCGGAACCGATCAGGCGCGCGAGCAGTACGGCGACCGCGTGCGGGCCGAAGTCGACGAGCTCCGGGCGGTGTTCGAAGACGCCGGCTGTGACGTCACGACGCGAGTCGCGTTCACCCACGATCGCCTGAAGACGTTCGAACGCGTCGCCGTCGACGAATCGTGCGACGCCGTCCTGTTGCTCAACCCGGCACCCGTCCTCGAGACGGTGCTCGTCGCGATCCGAAGCGACGTCAACGTCCGGCACATCGCTCGACTGCTCCACACGATCCTCTCCGGGACGGCCCTCGAGCTGACCCTCCTCCACGCCGCATCGGACGAGGAGGGCCGCGATGCGGGGACGGAACTGCTCGAAACGGCGCGCTCGGAACTGGTCGCTGCCGGCGTCGATGCGGATCGAATCGACACCACGGTCGTCGTCGACGACTCGCCGACGGACGCCATTCTCGAGGCCGCGGCCGACCACGACCTCCTCGTCGCGGGCGAGAGCCGCCCGTCGATCCGTCGCTTCGTCTTCCGCGATCGCGCCGAACGGCTGGCCCGCCGGACGGTCGATCCGGTGCTCGTGGTTCGCGGGGAGTACCTCGAGTCGGACGACGGCCACGAGGAAGCGGTCGACGGCGAGGGCGACGAATAGCGAACGGCCGGACGATCAGTCGCGACGCTCGACCGCATCCTCGGGTTCCTCGAGCCTCCGAACGACGAGCACCGGCCCGACCGATTCCGCGGCGACCCGTTCGGTTTCCTCTCCGAAGACGAGCGAGCGGAGGGACGGCGCCTGTTCGCCCATGACGATCGCGTCGTGGTCGACCGCGGCTTCGACGAGCGACTCGAACGCGGGGTCGTCGCCCGCGAGTTCGATGCCCACGTCGATACCGCGCTCGGAGAGGGTCCGGGCGGCCGCCTCGAGTACGTCCCGACCTTCGGCTTCGTCGTCGGTCGCGAGAAAGAGCGTGACGCCGATATCGCGGTCGGCGACGAGTTCGGCGGCGAACGAGCAGAGCCGATCGACGGCGACGTCACCCGTCAGCGTCACGAGGAGGCGATCAACCGGCCCGGTCACGCCCGTGATGGCGTAGGCGTCGGCCCCCGTCTCCGCGGCGACGCGATCGATCGACTGTTCTCGGTCGTGGGTGAACACGAGACGGTGGTCGGCGCGTCCGCCGGCCGTCTCGAACTCCGCCGTGAGGTCGACGAGGGCGTCGGTCGCCCGCTCCTCGTACTGGAGTCGCGCCTGGTCCGGCGGCGTCTGCTCGGGGAGGACGTGGTACCCCAGTACGGTCACGTCCATCGGTGCGAGCAGCGTCGTCAGCCCGGTCGCAACCGATTCTCCCTCGAGTATCGCCAGCGGAACGAGGACGCGCGTCATCAGAGTGCCCCCTTCAGTTTCACGTCGCGAGCGTAATAGGCGTACCAGCCGGCGGCCGCGACCATGATCGCGATTCCGGTGAGCTGTGAGACGGGCTGCATGAACCCGATCAGGGCGAAACTGGCGATCGCACCGATCGCCGGAACGGCCGGGTAGCCCGGCACCCGGAAATCGGGCTCGTACCACTCCGGCTCGTCTCGGCGCAGCGCGAGCAGCGCCACGCAGATCAGTCCGTACATGATGAGGTGGAGGAACGAGGCGACCTCCGCGAGGAGTTCCACGCGGCCGGTCGCGACCAGGACGAGGATCGGCCCGCCGGCCAGCCCAAGCGCGACGTGTGGCGTGCCGTATCGGAGGTTGATGCGGCTTGCCCACCGCGGTAACAGGGCGTCGCGAGAGACGGCGTAGATGGCGCGGGACGTGCTGAGAACTGACGCGTTGGCGCTGGACATCGTCGCGAGCAGCCCGCCGAAGACGATCGCGAACGCGCCGATCGGGCCGAGGTAGTGGCGGCCGACGTCGACCATCGCCGTCTCGCCGAACTCGGCGAGCTGGTCGCTCCCGAACGCGCTCGTCGCGACGAAGATGGTCACCACGTAGAGGACGCCGACGATGAGCACCGAGCCGACGATCGACAGCGGCAGGTTCCGACCGGGATCTTTCATTTCCCCGGCGACGGTCGCGATCTGCGCGAAGCCGAGATACGACGTGAACACGAGCGCCGCCGTCGTCAATATGGGCATCGTGCCGAACGGTGCGAACCGCTCGGGAGCCGCCGGGTCGCCGATCAGTCCCACCGCATCGAGGCCGCCATACCCGAGAAAGAAGATCAGGATCGAGAGCAACAAGACGACGATCCCGTTCTGGAGCTTCGCCGCGTTTTCCGTTCCCGTCGCGTTGAGTACGGTAAAGCCGGCGCCGAACAACAGCGCCAGCGGAATGACGAGACCGTTGCCGACCGCGATCCCGACTTCGGCGAGCGTATCGACGGCGTAGTAGCCGAAGCCGACGAGATAAAACGCCGTCGCGAACACCAGTCCGAACCACAGCGATAGCCCGACGACCGCGCCGGCGAGCGCGCCTAAGCCGCGAGAGATGAAATAATAGCCGCCGCCGCTTTTCGGCATCGCCGTCGCGAGTTCGGCGGTCGGGAGCGCGACCAACAGCGCCACGATCGCACCGATGCCGAACGACGCCGCCGCGGCCGGTCCGGCACGACCGGCCGCCAGCCCCGGGAAGACGAAAATACCCGCACCGATCATCGTTCCGATTCCGATGGCGAGCCCGCCGGTAAGCCCGAGCGTCCGCTCGAGTTCGGCGCCGTCGGTGATCGTCGCGTCGTCCGTCTCGACCGTCGGTTCGACCTGCGGGGACTCCCCCTCGATGTTGGCGCCAGCCGCCGCCGACGGCCCGCTTTCCATACGATACCACGACTCGGGCCAGCGTGTTAGTACTACTTCACGTTCGACTGATTGTCATCGAGACGATACCGAAACTGCCGAACGGCCTCGAGCGAGCTATTCGATTCGGTCCGCGGCCAGCAGCGTCAGGCTCTCGTCCTCGTCGTCGGCCGCGTTCGGAACCGCGAGCATTACTTCCTCGATCCCGACATCGACGTACTCCGCGAGGCAGTCGCGAACTTCGTCGGGCGTTCCCGTCGGTGCCGTCTCGAGGTATCCCGAGAGGAAGAACTCCCGCGGTTCGGCAGGGCCGTCAGGCAGGAACTCGGACCGGAACGCCTCGCGCTTTTCCTCGGCCGCCGCGGTCGTCTCGCCGACGAAGACGAACAGCTCGGCGGACTTCCGGATCTCGTCGTAGCGCTCCTCGCTCTCGCAGTGTTCCCGGAGGACGTCGAGTTTCTCCGCAAACCCGTCCGGCTCGAGCGTCCCGTAATTCCAGCCGTCCGCGAGCTCGGCGGTGTAACGTAGAGTGAAGTCCTCGCCGCCGCCGCCGATCCAGATCGGCGGATGGGGCTCTTGGACGGGCTGGGGTTCACAGAACGCCTCCTCGAGGTCGACGTCGAGGTGTTCGCCCTCGTGGCTGTACGTCTCCTCGGTCCAGAGCCCCCGTACGATCTCGATCGTCTCGGCGAGGCGGCGGAGCCGTTCGGCCGGCGGTTCCCGGAACTCGTAGCCGAAGCGGTCGTACTCGTCGGCGTACCAGCCGCCGCCGAGTCCCAGCTCGAGCCGCCCGTCGCTCAGCCGATCGACCGTCGCGGCCATCTTCGCGAGCAGCGCCGGATGGCGGTACGACTGGCTGGTGACGAGCGTGCCGAGTCGCACGCGGTCGGTCGCTTCGGCGACCGCACTCAGGGTCGTCCAGCACTCCTGTGTCGCCCGACGCGGATCACCGATCCACGACTGGAAGTGGTCCTCGAGCCAGACCGCGTCGTAACCGAGCGCTTCGGCCTCGAGTGCGGTGTCCCGAACCGTCTCGACGTCGGTCCCGTACTGCGGGAGGACGATTCCGACGTCGAGGTCGGTGACAGTCATTTCGCTACCTCGGTCTCCAGCGCCAGCGTTCGATCCGCGAGCGTCTCCGGATCGGCGGCGACGAGTTTCACGAGCGACTCCTTGCCGACCTCGCCGCGATCGACGACTGCGACCGGCGGCTCATCGCGGTCGGCGAAGGCCTGCCGGGCTCCCCAGCCCATCGTGCTCCCCTCGGTTTCCCTGATCTCGTCGGGTTGTTCGCTGCGGTCGTACTCGGCGACCGGCCACTCGAGCGCCTCGAGCGCCGCCTCGACGTCCGCGTCGAACCGGCAGTTGACCGCGAACCGTAGGTCGGGGACGAACTCCCGCGCCGACAGGAGGAATCTGGCGACGTGGCTCGAGGCCCCGAAGCGAACGCCGCGGTTCGGCTGGACGCCCGAGAGCGTCCGCGTGATCCGACCTTCGACGGCGGCGGTTTCGGCGACGGATTCGGCGTAGGGAGTCGCCCCGACCACGTTCATCCCGACCTCGGGAACGAGCGCAGAGACGTCGGCGTCGACGAACCGATCGACGACCGCCTGGACTTCTTCGGCGGTCGGCTCTCGAGCGGCCTCGTTTCGCAGCGTGACCATGTGGTTGACCGCGCCGTGGCCCTCGCCGACGTCGTAGTAGTAGCGCACCGCGCGAGCGAGGAAGTCGGTCGCGCCCTCGACCGCGGTCTCGAGCGGTTCGCCCGTCGCGAGGCGGGCCGTGATCGCGGCGGCGAGGGCACAGCCGGAGCCGTGGGTCGCGTCCGTCCCGATGCGGGGGTGTTCGAACGCCCGAACGGTGTCGCCAGTGACGAGCACGTCTGTGACTGTCTCTCCCGGGACGTGGCCTCCCTTCACGAGAACCGCATCGACGCCCGTCTCGAGGATCGCCTCGCCGGCCTCCCGGGCGCGTTCCTCGTCAGTCACCGCGACGTCGGTCAGTACTTCGGCCTCGTCGACGTTCGGCGTCGCCAGCGTCGCCTCGCCGAGCAGGTCCTCGTAGGCGCGTTCGGCCTCGGGTTCGAGCAACCGGTCGCCCGAGGTCGCGACCATGACGGGGTCCACGACGAGCGGGAAGTCGAACCCGCGGGCGCGGTCTGCCACGGTTTCGATGACCTCGGTCGTCGCGAGCATCCCGGTCTTCGCCCCGCCGACCGCGAAGTCGTCGGTGACGGCCTCGAGTTGGGCTTCGATCTCTTCGACGGGCAAGACGTGCGAGGACTGGACGCCGCGGGTGTTCTGGGCGGTGACGGCGGTGATCGCCGAGGTTCCGAAGACGCCGTGGGCGGCCATCGTGGCGAGGTCGGCCTGGATCCCTGCGCCGCCGCCGGAGTCGCTGCCCGCGATCGTCAGCGCGACCGGCCGGCTGTCGGGTGCTGGTGTTCTCATACGAAAGGGTATTCTCGGGTTATACTAAGCGGTGATGGTCAGCGACGCTGAGAGTCCGACGCTTGCTACCTGCGGTGGCGCGTGCGGAGCCGCAGTGAGTGGATAACGAACTGCGGCTCAAACCCACGCGAGGGATGAGCGAGTGAACACGGTGAACGAGCGAATCGGCTGGGGAGGGAGTGGTACCCATTGAAGCCACGTCAGTGGGAAAGCCACGGCCGGTTATGGCCCGCCACTCCTGCTGGGAACACGGAGAGCCACGCCCTCCCCAGCCGATTTCTACTCACGGACGCGAAGCGTCCGTTCGTATGGTTCGCGGGACCGAAGGTCCCGCGCTAACGCTCACGCCTCCGGCGTTCGCTCATCGCGACTCCGCACGCGCCATCGCATACCGGCCGGACGGACTGAAACAGCTCGAGTCCGTCGACACCGGTTCATTCGATCAGTTACGAATCGGCGTCGTCGGCCGCCCTAGTCGCCAGTTCCGCGTACGCCGCCCACGACGGATCGACGGCCGGGTGCTCGAGCCGGTCCCCATCAACGAATACCGCCCCGCCCTCGTCTCCCGCCGCTTCGACGCGGCCGATTTCGGCGACCGGCGTGTTCCGGTCCTCGAGCGCGCCGCGTACGTCGTCCACGCCGTCGGGATCGACCGCGATCACGAGCGAGCCACAGCTGGTCGCTGCCCAGGGGTCGTACGCGAGGGCGTCGCAGACCTCGCGGACGCCGGGGCGCATCGGAACGGCGTCGCGATCGATCTCGAACCGGACGCCCGCGCCGTCGGCCATCTCGTTCAATGCACCGGCGAGACCGCCTTCGGTCACGTCGTGCATCGCCCGCACCGGCCCCGCGGCGGCCGCCGTGAGTGCGTCGCGGACGGCGAAGACCTCCTCGAGGCGCTCCTGTGCGTCTGCGAGCACGTCGCTTGGCAACTCGAGTTGGTCGCCGTAGAGCGTACTCAGCAGGCCGACGGACTCGACTGCGGGGCCGTTCGTCAGGAGGAGTCGGTCGCCGGGACAGGCGCCGTCGGGACGGACGATCTCGTCGTGGTCGCCGACCCCCATCGCGGTGGCCGCGCCGACCCACGGGTGAGAGACGTCCCCGTAGCGGGCCGTATGCCCCGTGACGATCGAGACTCCGAGATCCGCACACTCGGCGTGGATCGTCTCCCAGATCGTCGCAAACTCGTCGTCGGTCAGCCCTTCGGGGAGGGTAAAACAGATCGAGAGATGCGACGGGGCCACGCCGCTGACGGCCACGTCCGCGAGGATGAGGTCGAGCGCGAAGCGGGCCGCCCGCTCGAGGCCCAGTGCGGGAAGGATCGAAACCGGATCCGTGGCGGTGACCAGCGCCCGCCCGCCGATATCGAGGACGCCGAAGTCGACGCCGTGGGTGGGACCGAGGGCGACGTCGTCGCGGTCGGCACCCAGATTCGGTGCGATGTGGCGTTCGAAGAACGCCCGATCGATTTTTCCGAGATCGCTCACGTTCGATCGATCCCGGTCGGGTACCTTATCCGTAATGATTCGCCGGTAGAATCACGACACGACATACATAATTGAACGGATATATATGATTATAAACTCATCACTGGCGTCATGAGTTTGCCTTACATGATCGGTTACTACCCAACAATGCAGGGACAGCGACTAACCTTCAATAGTCACTAATTATTTTGACAGTCGTGAAATTTGATATATTCGCCCCGATTTCGGGTGGAGAAAGGGGAGACAGAGAGGCGCCATGCACGGTATAATTCTGAAGACGCTGCAGGCGTTCGTCGTCGATACCTACGGCGAGGACGCCTGGCTCGCAGTGCAAGAGGAGGCCGACATCGAGGAGAAAGTCTACGTGCCCGTCACCGTCTATCCGGACGGCGACGTCTACGAGATCGCGCGGACCGCCGGCGAACTCACCGACCAGAGTCCGCGGACGATCCTGACCCAGTACGGAGAGTGGGTCGTCCCGGCGCTGCTCGAGACCTACGATCTCCACATCGACGACGAGTGGGAAGGCCTGGAACTCATCGCGAACATCCAGCAGTTCCACACGTCGCTGCGGACGCGGGACATGACGACGCTGACGACGCCCCGAATTCGATCGGAACGGATCGACGAGAACCGGGTTCGGATCACCTACGACTCGGACCGAAAGCTGTGTGACGTCGCTCGCGGCGCGATCCAGGGCGTCGCCGAGCGCTTCGACGAGGAACTGATCGCGGAGGAGCGAACCTGTATGCACGAGGGGGCCGAGGAGTGCCAGTTCGATATCCGGCGGAACGTGCCCAGGGACGCCGAAAGCGAACGAAAATCGCAGTCGGATACCGAAGCCGAATCGAAAACGGGGTTCGAGTTCGAGTCCGAACCACCGACCGACGCTCCCAGCGGGGGAACGAATGACTGAGTCGACGGCGGCCACCGACAATACGTCGGCGCTCCCGACGGCGATTCAGTCCGACGCGCCGATCGGGTTCGGCGTCGCGGTCGCGCTGGCGGGACTGCTCGCCGTCGTCGGTACCGCAGTCGCACTCGGCGGACTGACGACCACACCCCTCGGCGTCGGAATCGCCGGCGTCGTCGCGACGGGCGCGAGCGCAGCCGCGATCGCTGCCGTCTCGGACGCCCGATCCGCACCGCGTCAGCGCGACGAGCTCCGCCAGAGAATCGCCGACGTGACCGACCGGACCGCCCGTCTCGAGAACGAGGAGTACGACGTTTCATTCGCGACGGGTCGGGACGACGAGTTCGGCGCGCTCGAGGACGCGCTCGCCGGGATCCGGAACCAACTCGCGGCGGGCGAGCAGACTGACCGATCGCTGGACGAACTCGAGAGCACGGTCGAAGCACACGCCGAGACGACGCGAGCGGTCGCCGCGGGCGACCTCATCCGACGGTTCGAGCAACGCGGGACCCACGACGCGATCGACGAGTTGGCCGGCAACTCCAACGCGATGCTCGCGGAGATCGAGGGCACCTTCGGGACGCTGAAGTCGTTCTCCGGCGAGACCGTCACCTACAGTCGCGAGCTCAAAACGAGCATGGAGACGGTGCAGGCGGAAGGCGAGCGCACGAGCGAGGCGCTCACCGAGGTCGTCGCGGACAACAGGGACCAGAACGACCAGCTCCAGACCGTCGCGACCGAGATGGAATCGTTCTCGACGACGATCGAAGAGATCGCCGCGACGGCCTCCGAGGTCGCCGACACCGCCGACAGGACCGCCAGAGTCGGCCAGCAAGGGAGCGAGGCCGCCGGCAATGCGATCGAGGGGATGGACGTGATCGACGCGGAGACCGAACGCACGCTCGAGGAGATCGAAGGGCTCGAGGCGGAGGCCGAGCAGATCGACGACCTCGTCGAGTCGATCAGCGACATCGCGGAGCAGACGAACATGCTCGCGCTCAACGCGAACATCGAGGCGACCCGGACCGACGACGGCGGCAGCGAAGGGTTCGGCGCGGTCGCCGACGAGATCCAGAACCTCTCCGAACAGGTCTACGACTCCGTCCAGGCCGTCGAGGAGCGCCTCGAGGGCCTCAGGGACCGGGCGATGTCGGCGGCCGACGAGGTGCGAACCAGCCGCGGTCGCATCGAGGACAGCGTCGCCGACGTCGAGGAGGCCGCGAACGCCCTCGAGCGGATCGCCGAGCTCGCGGGCGACACGAACGACGGCGTCCAGGAGATTTCCGCTGCGACCGAGGAACAGGCCTCGGCGACCGAAGAAGTCGTCGTGCTGGTCGAATCCGCCGCCGAAACCAGCGAGAAGACGGCAACGACGTCTGCGAGGGCCGCCCGCCGAGCATCCGCTCAGGCCGACGCCCTCTCCCACGTCGCCCGGAGCGCGACGGTGCTCACCGAACAGGCCGGCGAGTTGAACGCGCAACTCGAGCGCTACGTCACCGAAGGCGGCTACGACCTCCCCGAGGCCCGAACCGCCGACGACGTGGATCCGGATGCGGTCTCGACCGCGACGTCGACGCCGGAGACGATCGGCGACGGAAGCGGCGGGAGCGAAACCCGGTAGGGGCGTCCCGGTCGACTCGACTACGGGGAGATCGGTCTCGTAAACGCCCAGTATTTTGACCCGTGCCGCCAATCGCCCGTTCATGCACGGTACTGGCGTCCCGCTCGTGACACCGTTCGACGATTCCGGCACCGTCGACCGCGACCGGCTTCGAGCACTCGTCGCATGGCTCGAGGACCGCGACGTTGACTTTCTCGTTCCCTGCGGATCGTCGGGCGAGGCCCCGCTGCTAACGACCGACGAACGGATTCGCGTCGTCGAAACCGTCGCCGAGGCGACCGACCTCCCGGTGCTCGCGGGCACCGGTCACGAAGGGTTCGAACCGACCCTCGAGACGACCGAACGCGCCGCCGCGGCCGATGCGGACGCCGCGCTCGTCGTCACGCCGTCGTACTACGGCTCGGACGACGAGGCGCTGGCCGCCTACTACCGCGACCTCGCGGACGACTCGCCGATCCCGATCTACCTCTATAGCGTTCCGAAATTCACCGATCACGCGCTCGCACCGGAAACGGTCGCCTCGCTGGCCGCCCACGAGAACGTCGCCGGCATCAAGGACTCGAGCGGGAGCCTCGAGGCCCTCCAGCGACTCGTCCGCCTCACCGCAGACGAGGAGTTCGCGGTGCTGGTCGGCAGCGGGAGCTTCTATGCGGCGGGCCTCACGGCGGGTGCCGACGGCGGCGTGCTGGCACTGGCGAACGTCGTTCCCGAGCGGGCCAAGGAGATCTACCGACTGCACGACGCCGGTCGGGGAGACGCCGCGCGAGCCCTGAATGCCGATCTCGTCGAACTCAACCGCGCCGTGACGACGCGCTACGGCGTTCCGGGTATCAAGGCTGCGCTGGCTACGCGCGAACAGCCGGTCGGCTCGCTCCGGCGACCGCTCCAGCCGCTCGCGGAGACCGCTCGAGGAGACATCGAGTCGGTACTCGCGGACGCGCTCGAGGCGACGGGTGACACGGATCCGAGTCCGTCGACGTAACCGAAAGTGGCATCGAATAGCGGCGGGAGAAACCGTCCGCAGTTACTGCCAAGAGTCAAGTTTTTCCCCGAGTTATCGGAGATAGATGGCGTACTCGTTCCAGTCGCGGACCGATACCGACCTCGAGTTCTCCGCGAGCGAGCTCACGGGTGCGCTAGGTGATTCGGTTACGGTGTTGCCGCTGGTCGTGGCGCTGGGGGCGACGACGAGCGTCTCGCTCCCGCACGTCCTGATCGGGTTCGGCGTCTTTCAGATCGTCTGGGGGCTGTACTACGGGATGCCGCTCTCGGTCGAACCGATGAAGGCGCTGATCGGACTGGCGATCGTCGGCACCCTCTCGTACGCCGAACTCGCCGCTGCCGGACTGGTCGCCGGCGGTATCCTCCTCACAGTCGGCCGGCTCGGACTCGTCGGTCGGCTCCAGCGGGTCGTCGGCGAACCGGTCATCCGCGGCGTACAACTCGCCGTGGGGCTGCTCCTGCTCGAGGCGGCGGTCGACCTCTCGCTGGGGAACATCCCCGTTGCGGCGGGCGGCATAGCGGTCGTCGGTCTGCTGGCACTCCTCGGCTACCGCCAGGCGAGCGTCCTGGTCGTACTCGGGCTCGGCGGGGTCGCGGCCGTCGCGACGGCCGGCGTTCCGACGCCGGCGATCCCCGAGCTCGCGGTCTTTCCGGCCGGTTCGCCGTCGATCACCGCGGCTGCGCTCGAGGGGACCGTCGCCCAGCTCGGCATGACGGTGGGCAACGCCGCGATCGCGACGGCCCTGCTCTGTGGCGATCTCTACGATCGCGACGTCTCGGCAGACGACCTCTCGACGAGTATGGGCGTGACCTGTCTCGCGGCGATCCCGCTCGGTGGCGTGCCGATGTGCCACGGGAGCGGCGGTCTCGCCGGCAAGTACGCCTTCGGCGCGCGAACCGGCGGGGCGAACGTACTGCTTGGAATCGGCTACCTCGCGCTCGCACTGGTCGCCACCGGTGCCCTGCTGGCCGCGTTTCCGATGGCCGTTCTCGGCGTCTTGCTCGTCGTCGTTGCGCTCGAATTGGCTCGAGCGGCGTTCGAACCGATCGCCGGCAGACGGGCGCTGGCGGTCGTTCTCGGCGTCGGGATCCTCGGACTGGTGGGTAACGTCGGCGTCGCGTTCGTACTCGGAACGATCGCGTTCTGGTTGCTCTCGCGGCGGTCGTGAACGCCGGACGCTTCGCCGGCGGACTCGAGTCGGACGACCTTTGATGCCGTAGTACCAACCGCCACCGATGGCTACGAGCTGGGCCGACCTGTTCGACCGCGGGGCGGCGTACGACGGCGATCTCGATCATGTCCGAAGCGAACTCGCGGCGATCCGGGAGGACGCGGAGGGGACGGACGATGCCTGACGATCCGGATCCCGCCCGCGTCGTCGCGGACGCCGACGTGCTCGCGGCCGACCTGCTCGTCGGCGGCGAGGCGCGCGAGGCGCTGGATCACGTCCGACGCCACTCGTGGGTCGACCTGATCGCGAGCGACCCGCTGCTCGAGGAGACGGAGCGACTCGTCGCGCGACTGGCCGACGCGGAGCTGGCCGCCGACCACCGCGAGCGACTCGAGGCCGAGTGCGTCGCGGTCGACCAACCTGAGGGCGATCATCCGGCGCTGGCGTCGGCCTATCAGGGCGGAGCGGCACACCTGCTATCCTACGACGAGCGGCTTCGATCGGCCAGAGCCGGACTCACGCTCCAGCCCCGCGTGTCCGTCAGCGTCCGCCCGCCGGACGCGTTCGCTCGCCTGTTCGATCCCGCGAGCCTGTACGACGCCGTCGAAGGTGGCGAGTATCCGGGGCCGGATCGGGATCCGCGAGCGTAAGGGAGGTCCCGTGACCAACGCTGACCGTGACAGCGATACGAGGCCCTTACTGTGTCTATTTGTGGTCCGTGTGGTCAGGCGTGAATCTTATGGGCCGGAGGGTCCTCTATCGTACGGGAAATGAACGATCTACGTACCGGATTGAGCTACGGGGACGTGCTCCTCGTTCCGAACCGATCACCGGTCGATAGCCGCAGTACCGTCGACCTCTCGACGAGTCTGACGCCGGACGTCGAGTTGGACACGCCGCTGGTCTCCGCCGCGATGGACACCGTCACGGAGGCCGAACTGGCGATCGAACTCTCGCGGGTCGGCGGGTTCGGCGTCCTGCACCGGTTCCTCACGCCGGACGAACAGGCCGAACAGGTCGCACAGGTAACCGCCGCCGACGAACGGGTCGGTGCTGCCGTCGGGATCGACGAAGACTACGTCGGGCGCTGTCGGAAACTGGTCGAGGCCGGCGTCGACGTGCTCGTCGTTGACGTCGCTCACGGCCACCTCGAGCGAACGCTCGAGGCCGTCGAACGCCTCCGGGCGGAGTTCCCGGAAACTGACCTCGTCGCCGGCAACGTCGCGACGCCCGCCGGCGTCGAGGACCTCGCGGCCGCCGGAGCCGACTGCGTGAAAGTCGGTATCGGCCCCGGTTCCCACTGCACCACTCGAAAGGTGGCCGGCGCGGGCGTCCCGCAGCTGACCGCGGTCGACGACTGTGCGACCGCGGCCGAGGAGCTGGACGTCACCATCTGTGCCGACGGCGGTATTCGTACCTCCGGCGACGCGGTGAAGGCGCTGATGGCTGGGGCTGACACGGTGATGCTCGGGAGCCTCTTCGCCGGAACCGAGGAAGCGCCGGGGACCGTCGTCGAAGTCGATGGCGCACGGTACAAGCGCTCGCGGGGAATGGCGACGACGACGTCCGCGAAAAAGCGCGATGACAAGGATGCCGACGTCCGCGCCGACGAGGGCGTCGAGGCGCTGACCCCGTACAAGGGGCCGGTGGCCGACGTCGTCGAGGAGTTCTGCGCCGGCATTCAGTCGGGCCTCTCCTACTGTGGTGGGCGGACGATCCCCGACGCCCGCGACAAGGCCGAATTCATTCGCGTCGCACCCAGCGCGAAGGAGCGGGAGGGGTACCACGCGGATCAGGACTGGGAGGGTGTCAGCGTCGACACCGAAGCGAAGACGGTCACCGAATCTCAGCTGGCGGCGGACGACGAAACGGCGAGCACGACCGCCGAAAGCGACGACTGACGGTCGCCCGATCCGACTACTCGTCGCGTCCGGCGAGCCACTCCGCGAACTCCCCCAGCGCGCGTCCGCGGTGGGAAATCGCGTTCTTCTCCTCCGTGCTCATCTCGGCCATCGTCTGCCCGTTGTACTCGAAGATCGGGTCGTAGCCGAACCCGCCCTCGCCGCGAGGTGCGACGAGGGTGCCGGACACCGAGCCCGCGAACGTCTCGGTAGCGGTCTCATCGGCGTAGGCGAGTACAGTTCGAAACTTCGCGCGTCGGTTCTCCTCGGCCTCCGCGAGCCGCCAGAGCCGTTCGACTCCCACGGTGTCCTCGACGTACGCCGAATAGGGGCCCGGAAACCCACCCAGCGCGTCGACGAACAGCCCCGCGTCGTCGACCAGCACCGGCTCGTCATTCCCTAACTCCTCGAAGGCCTCGCGGGCGCCGTGGGCCGCGATCTCCCCGAGGGAGTCGCTCTGAATCTCGGTGTAGTCGTACTCGATCTGTTCGACGGATTCGACTCCGTCGAGGTAGTCCCGCGCCTCGCGGACCTTCCCCTCGTTGCCGGTGACGAATCGAATGGCCATGTACGAGGCGGGGTTCGCGGGCGGAAAATAGGCGTCGGTTGGCCGCTGTCGGTCCGCGAGCCGTGTCGCGTCGTCGTCGCGTTCGCGCCGCCGTTCGAGGGGGACAGGACCGAATAGAGAGTCGAACGGATGCGGATCCTACAGCTCGAGGGCGTCCATCACGGCTTCCTCCGCCTTCCGGAGGTGTTCGGCGGCCGTTCCGGGCGCACAGCCGAGTTCCCCGGCGACGTCCTCGACGCTCGTCGACCGGGGGACCTCGAAGTAGCCCAGTTCGCGAGCGACTCGGAGCGCCTCGCGCTGTCGTCCAGTCAACGCGCCGACGGCGGCATCGCTCCCGTCGTATTGGCCGACCCGGTCGACGGCCGTCTCGATGCCCGCGGGGACGCCCTCGAGCGCCCGCCGGAGATCGGCCGATTCGCCGACGACCGAGAATCGAACCGTCCAGTCGGACCGGTACTCGATCGGCGGTAACACGACGAGGCTCCCCTCCGTAAAGAGAGCGAGGAGCCGTTCGTCGACCTCCTCGGGCGCGTCGCGGACGTAGACGGTGAACGTCCGGTCGTCGGTCCGCGTGAGTTCGTAGTCGCTCACCCGACCGGTCTCCTCGAGGGCGGCTTCGTAGACGTCCGGATCACCGACGACGTGGAAGATGAAGGCGTTGTCGTCGGTTCCCGCGAAGTTCCCGTGGACCATCCGGTAGGCGTCGAAGGCGTCGCTGTCGGCGACGAACCGGTGCATCGGATGGATCGTCTCCGCGTCGTATCGAAGCGTGAGCCGAACCGTCTTCACGGCCGGACGTTCGGTTGCGAGTATATAAATAGCCTAGTGGCTGTCGCAGAATCGACTCGCCTCCCGTGTGCGAACGATCGGGTATGCCACCGAACTCGACGCTCGAGTCGTGGCCGAGCGAGAACGCCGATCCGAGCGGGCAGCGCGATCTCGAGGCGCTTCTCGGCGACGCAGTTCTCGATCGCGACGACCACGAGAACGCGCCGGCGGTCGTGATCCGTCCGGACGACGTGCAATCGGTCCTCGAAACCCTCCGCGACGACGCGGGGTTCGACCACTGCTCGTGCGTGACCGCCCAGCAGTATCCTGACCGATTCGAGACGATCTACCACCTGAAGTCCTACGCCGATCCGACTCGAAAGGTGAGCGTCGTCGTGCCGACGCCGATCGACGACCCGGTCAGTGGGAGCGCCGAACCCGTCTTCCGGACGGCGGACTGGCACGAGCGCGAGGCCTACGACCTCGTCGGGATCGAGTACGAGGGCCATCCCGACCTCCGGCGGATTCTCCTGCCCGAAACGTGGCAGGGACATCCGCTCTCGCGAGGGTACGATCAGGAACAGCCCCAAGTCGTCACCCTCTCGGAACACGAAAACCCCATCGCGGGCGACGAGCACGACGCCGCGTCGGAGACGATGTTCCTCAACATCGGGCCACACCACCCGTCGACCCACGGCGTCCTGCACGTGAAGGCAGTGCTGGACGGCGAGACGGTGGTCGACGTCAAACCCGACATCGGCTACATCCACCGTTGCGAAGAACAAATGTGCCAGCGGAGCACGTACCGCCACCAGATCATGCCCTATCCCGATCGCTGGGACTGGGTCTCGTCAGGACTGTTGAACGAGTGGGCCTACGCTCGCGCCGCCGAGGACCTCGCGGATATCGAGGTCCCCGAGTACGCCCAGGTCGTCCGAACGATGGGGGCCGAACTCTCGCGGCTGGCATCGCACTTCATCGCGATCGCGACCTACGCGCTGGACATCGTCGGGGAGTTCTGCGCCGCCTTCCAGTACGGCATCCGCGACCGCGAACTCGTCCTCGACGTCCTCGAGGACTTGACCGGCCAGCGCATGATGTTCAACTACTTCCGGCTGGGCGGGGTCGCCTGGGACCTGCCGGAGCCCCGCGAGGAGTTCATCGCCGGCGTCCGTGACGTCCTCGAGAGCTTCCCCACCAAGATCGAAGAGTATCACGACCTGCTGATCACCAACGAGGTTTTTCAGCGACGGTGCGTCGACACGGGCGTTCTCGAGCCCGACGTGGCCAAACAGTACGGCTGTACCGGCCCGGTCGCTCGCGGTTCCGGCATCGACTACGACCTCCGCCGGGACGATCCCTACGGCTACTATCCGAACCTCGAGTGGAGCGTCGTGACCGAACCGGACGGCGACAACTACTCCCGGCTGCTCGTCCGACTGCGGGAGATCGAGGAGTCCGCGAAGATCGTCGAGCAGTGTCTCGATCTGCTCGAAGACTGGCCGGACGACGAGCGCGAGATACAGAGCAACGTGCCCCGGACGCTCAAACCCGAGGCCGGGGCGGAGACGTATCGCGCCGTCGAGGGGGCGAAAGGCGAACTCGGGATCTACATCCGCGCGGACGGGACCGAGACGCCGGCTCGGTTCAAGATCCGCAGCCCCTGTTTCTCGAATCTCTCCGCGTTACCCGAGCTCGCGCGCGGCGAATACGTGGCCGATCTCGTCGCGTCGATCGGCAGTCTCGACTGCATCATGGGCGAAGTCGACCGCTGATCGACGGGCTGGCGGTTCCCCCAACGCCCGCGAGAAAGCGATCGATCGGAACCGCTCAGTCGTCCGATTCCCCGTCGTCGACGATGACTTCGACGGGTTCGTCCGCAGCGTCCTCGCTCCCCTCCGTCGCACCCTGCTCCTGGTGCCACAGCAGTGCACCGGCGACGGCGACGACGATCCACGACCGCCAGTTGGCGAGGTTCAGGGTGTAGCCGACGCCGAAGGGTTTCTCGACGAGCATCCCCTCGCCGGGCTGCCAGTACGACGAGAGCATGCGACCGATGCTCGGCCGTTCGAAGTTGTACGGTACCCCGAGAATCTCACCGGAAGTCGGCTTGTCTGCCATGGCAGGTGATACGTCCTCCCCTGATAAAGTAATTGTGTGCTACGACGACGGCTGCAATCAGCCGACTGCCGTCGTGGGAACGACGGACTCGAGAGCGTTACGACTGGTACCGGCCGCGTCCTTCGACGTCCCGCAGTCGCTCGAGGACGCGTTCCTCGCCGACCTCGCGATATCCCTCCCGGACCGCCTCGCGAAGCGGGGCGGGGTCGTCGGCGGTGCCGACGAGGCTCTGATCGAAGACGTGCAGGTCCATCGCGTAGTCCTCGACGTGATCGGTGTGGTAGCCGAGGCCGAAGTCGATGAGATAGGTTCGATCGCCGGCCCCCTCACGGCCGTCAGCCGCTCGCTCGTTCGGCGGCGCGTCGCGCCGCCCGACTCGGACGTTTCGGGTCGTCGGATCGCCGTGGACGAACCCGGCCCGGTGGAGCGCCGCGAGGTGACGACCGACGTCGCGGACTCGCTCGACCGACAGCCCGTCCCGCAGGTCGCGGTCGCCGACGTACTCGAGTTCCAGGCGCGCCTCGCGGGGATCGACGTCCGAGAGGACGGGCGTCGGAACCCCCTCGCGGCGGGCCAGACTTGTCAGCCGGGCCTCGAGGGTCGTCCGCTCGCGGCGGAGTCGGTCGTCGAGTTCGGGATGGCGGTACGTTTTCGACTCGCGGCGCTTCGTGACGCGGCCGGCGTCGGGCTCGAGGTCGACCAGCGCTTCGGCACCGCGAACCTGACTCTCCGCCTCGGTCCCCTGGCCGCGACCGGCTGCGAGTTCCGGTTCATCGGATCGCCACGTGACGGGAACCTGGTCGGGTCGAAAGTCGGGATCGACGCGCGAGTCCTCGAGCGCGAGGGTGTCGCCGGCCGCGTACATCTTCGCACCGAGCACGGCGATCATGCCCGCGTTGTCCCGCAAGAAACGCGGCTCCGGGGCGTGGAACTCGGCCCCGCGCTGGGCGCACATTTCCTCGAGCATTTCGCGCAGGCGGGCGTTCTGTCCGACGCCGCCGCCGAGGACGAGTTCGTCGCTGCCGGTCAGCGACAGGGCGCGTTCCGAAACTTCGGTCAACATGCCGAAGACGTTCTCCTGCAGGGAGTAGCAGATGTCCTCGACCGGGACACCGTCGTCGTACGCCTGCTTCGCAGCGCTCATGATTCCCGAAAATGAGAAGTCCATCCCCTTGACGACGTAGGGAAGGTCGACGTACTCGCCGTCCTCGGCGGCCGCCTCGACTTTCGGCCCGCCGGGGTGGGACCAGCCGACGTGACGGGTGAACTTGTCGATCGCGTTGCCGACGCCGGTGTCCATCGTCTCCCCGAGCACCCGATAGCGTCCGTTGCGGTAGGCCAGCAGGTGCGCGTTCGCTCCGCTGGCGTTCAGACAGACCGGCGAGTCGAAGCCGGAGCTGTGCCGCCCGATTTCGAGGTGGGCGACCATGTGATTCACGCCGACGAGCGGCACGTCGAGGGCCTGGCTCAGCGCTCGAGCGGCGGTGCCCACGACGCGTAGGCATGGGCCGAGCCCCGGGCCGCGGGAGAACGCGACCGCGTCTATCGGGGGGTCCGTCGCCGGGCCGTCGTGGGTCTCGCGGGCGTGCTCGAGGGCCCGCTCGACGACGCGGGGGATCGCGTCGTGCATGTGTTCGGCGGCTTCGCGAGGGTGAATGCCGCCGCTCTCGGGTTGGTAGGCGTCGCTTTCGATGAAGACGTCGTCGCGCTCGGCGTCGAAGACCGCTGCGCTGGCGGCCCAGGCGGTGCCCTCGATTCCGAGGATGCGAACGGTATCAGTCACGGCTGAAAACGGGTGTTAGCGGCGTTCGACGTGCCACGTCCGTGGTCGGCACGTCGCCCATCGATCGGGAGTTACTCCCACTCGGTGTAGCTGCACTTCCCGCAGTGCTTGCGGTCGCCGTGGTCGGCGAGGAAGACGTCACCGCAGCGGGGACAGAGTTCCCCTTCGGTGCTGCCGTCGTCGCCGTAGAGCTCGTGTCGTGCCATTTATGCTTCCTCCGCTTCGGGTTCCGCGTCGGCCTCGGCCTCTTCGTCCGCGCCGATCTTGTTGCGCTCGAGCATGTGGTCTTGCTCGACGTCGCGAGCGGAGTCGGCCGTGTCGTAGACCTTCGCCTGACCGACGGTCTTGCGCATCCCGAACTTGGTGTCGAGTTTGCGGATGACGACCTCGTCGGCGTCCTTGTTCAGCTTCGCCGCGAGGCTGTCGCGAACCTGCAGCCGGGAGGGCGTGGCGTCCTCGTGGACGAGTTCGAAGGTCACGTCAGTTCGATGCAACATGGGGTTCTCCGTTTCGGAGATGATGTCGACGTCCATGATATCACTCAGTTACCTTACTATCCCCGTGTAGCGCCTAAAAGGATTTCGAAGCCGCCCACCTGAACGGACTACTCATCGAGAACGGCGGACGACGCGACCAGTCCCCGCGGCGTCCGCGTCTCGAGTCCCTCGCCCCAGTCGATCCCCACCCGCACCCACGAGTCGCCGAAGTCCCGGGTTCCGAAGCACCCGCGATTGTTCACCGCGTAGACGACACCCGGCTCCCCCGTGGTCGCGAACACCGTTCTGACGACGCCCTCGCCGGTCGGCAACCCGCGATCCTCGAGCCGTTCCCACGAGTCGGCCCCGTCGCGGCGGTAGACGTACGACGCCGCGCGGCTCGCGGTGTGAGCCGTATATGCGCCGCTCGCACTCGAGACGAGCACCCGCTCCGGGTCGCCGGGATCTGCGACGACGCTCCAGCAGTACGCGTGCTCGAGGCCGTCCTGCGGTCGCCGCCACGATTCGCCGCCGTCGTCGCTCTCGGCGTAGCCGTCGCCGGCCGCGGCGTAGAGTCGACCCGCTCGCTCCGAGTGCGTCGCCAGACTGTGGTTGTCCCGGCGCGATCCCGGCGGCCGCTCGCGCCAGGTTTCGCCACCGTCGGAGGTGTACACGAACGCGCCCGCCTCGATCCCGACGTAGAGCCGCTCGGGATCGAACGGATCGACTTCGAGCCACCGAACGTGGTGGGTGTCCGGACGCGGCGGGAAGTACCACTCGTCTTCGGAGGGTACGTCGACCAGTCCCTCGAGCTGGGTCCAGGAGTCGCCGCCGTCGCGCGAGCGGTAGATTCGGCTGGGTTCGGTGCCGGCGTAGACGACCGACGGATCGTGCGGGCTGATCGTGACAGCCGTCACGCGATCGCGCTCAGCGGAGTCTTCGGTCCCGTCGTCTCGCGTCGTCGACCGTTCCTCGGCCGCGAACTCAGCTTCGAGTCGGACGAACGTGTCGCCGCCGTCGGTGCTCCGGAACAGGCCGTCGTCGACGGTTCCGACGACGTACCGAGACGGCGCGTCTGGGGCTGCTGCGATGCAGACGGGATCCGTCTCCTCGAGTCGTGTCGCAGTCGTCCACCCGTCGGACACGGGCCTGTCGCCCGTGCAGACGAGCAGGCAGTCGCCGAGTGCGATGATCACCGTCGCCATACGGGACGTTCGGGCGGCGAGTAAATATATGGTCGGCCGCGACGGATCGACCTGAATCCGATCCATCGACTGCGACCGCCGAATCGGTCGGGGACGGACGTCGCCGTGCGAGTCAGTCTGTCCCCATCCTCACGTCTGACAGTTTCCGACTCGCGGCCGATCGTGTCAATTTCGGTGCCAATTCATTAATGTGAGAGGTGGATAGATCAACGAGTAGTTCGATGGGGGGTTCCATTCGCCGAGCGGTCGGCCGTGCTCGAACACGGACCGTTTCACTGGTCGGGATCGGGCTGCTCGCCATCGTCGGATCGTACGGGTTGACGTTTGGCGGTCCCTCCCTGCTGTTGGTACTCGAGGCGGTCGTCCCGACGACGATCGGCGTCGGGCTCGTCTGGTACGGGCTTCGGAGCCACGACGACGAGTCGGGGACCGAACGCGCGACGATCGTCACGGTCACGTCCTGTAGCTGTGGGGCGCTGGGAGCGCTCTTCTGCCTGAGTAGTATCTATCTCCTCTCGCTACGGATGGGGTTTTCCGGCGGGCTCGCTCAGCCGGCGATAAACGCGTTGAGCGTCGGGCTGGGCTTCGGAGCCGTTCTCGGACACGTGTACGTCGAGTTCTCGACGCACTCCCGAGAGAACGAGCGGCTCTCGCGGGCCGTCGACGCCTCGATGGATGGAATCGCAGTCGTCGTCGACGGCCGCCACGTGTACGTCAACGAGGCGTATGCCTCGCTGTACGGGCATCAGGACGCGGCGACGCTCGAAGGGCGGCAGTGGTGGACGGTGTATACGAACGAATCGCGACGACGAATCGAACGGGAGGTCGTCCCCGCACTGTCCGATCGAAGCTACTGGCGGGGCACGCTAACCGGCACGCGAACCGATGGCACCACGTTTCCCCAGAGCGTGACGGTGAGCGCGCTCGCGGACGGATACGTCGTCGTCGTCCGCGACGTCACCGATCAGCGGGATCGTGAGCAACGTATTCAGGTCCTCAACCGGGTACTCCGACACAATCTTCGAAACGCGTTTACCGTCATCCGAGGCCACGCGAACCTGATCGGCGACCGGAATCCCGAACTCGAGCAGCGACACATCACCCCGATCCGCGCGGAGATCGACGATCTGCTCACGACGGCGGACAAGGCCCGCGGCGTCGAACGAACGCTCGACCGACACGGTGACGCCGAGTTGATCGACGCCAGCGAGGCAGTTCGGCGAGTCACGGATCGGGCGCGTGCAGCGTATCCGGACGCTCGTATCGTCTCACAGATCGAGAACCCGGGACGCGGGTCGACGATGCTGTCCATCGAGGACGTCGTGGTCGACGCCCTCGACGAACTCGTCGACAACGCGATCGAGCACAACACCGCGAACGCGTCGAGTTCCGGTACCGACGTGGCCACTGATGGGAACGGCCGCGACGACACCGCCGCGACCCGAGTCCGACTGGGGCGGGACGACCGTTCGGCTGTCGTTCCCGGACGTGACGGACACGAAGAGGGAGCCCACATCGGTGCCGACGCAGTGAGTCGTGTCGACTCGAGCTGGAGTTCAGACTGGAAGAACCGACGGTTATCGAACCGATCGACTGGGGGCCGGGTCTCGATCGCGGTCCGTCTCCGAACACCGCTCGTCGCCGGCGACGAGCGTCGACATGAGCCGAGCCTCGATCCGACGGAGGTGTTGACCGACGGTCCCCGTCGAACAGTCGAGTTGACTGGCGATGTCCTCGTACGTCACCTGTCGTGGCTCCTCGTAGTACCCTTCCTCGACTGCGACGCGTAACACCTCGCGCTGGCGTTCCGTCAGATCCGCGAAGGCCCGTTCTTCGGACGGGTCGTAGTTACCGAGCCGCTCGATTTCGACGTCGACGAGCGCCCGCGTTTCCTCGAGAACGCGGCGTAACGCCGTCTCGCGGCCGATCTCTGCGACGCGAAGGCTGCGGTTTTCCGGTCCGATATACGCGAGCGGATAGTCGAGCAATACCGCGTGTCGATGGTGGATCCCGAGCAACTCGTCGACGAGCTCGCTCGGACGATAATGTAATTGGAGGATGGTCGTTCCGTCGGTGTCAGTGAGCTGGTAGTCGACCACCGCATCTCCCGTCTCCTCGAGCGCCTCTCGAACGGGCGATCGGTCCCCGCGGACGACCTTTTGCGTGATGATCGTTCCGTCCTCGAGCCGATCGATGTCCAGGATCGACTCGAACGTCACGCCGCGCTCACGGAGGCGTTCTGCACCCCGGTCGAAGTATCCCCGCGTCGGTGTGAGAGTATATGTCACACATCGCATGCGCCTAAATTGCATGCTTTTGCAAGATAACAGTTGTGACTGTTCATTGCAGAGTAAATAACAGCGTTAACTGAATTCGAGAAATTAGAAATCGATAGAAAGATTTTATTCTAATTCACTACCACTGGGAAAATGTCAAAGAGGGTATTAGTATCCGCTGTTTGAAGCAGCCATTAGCAACGCGGACGCTGCACCCGCAGTAACCGAGACGAGTTCGGCGGCCCCGGTTCGACCCGAATCATGTGTAGTAGGGCCAGTACATTGCCCGTCCGGCCTTTACCAGCGGCCAGAGGGGACTGCATCCCCGTTCCCAGACGAGGACCGGCACGGCCCGACCGCCGAACCCCTCCTTGAATCGGTAGACGCCGTCCTCGAAGTCCGTGGTCGTACTGCCGAAGTCGTACGTCTCGTAGCCGTGGTCGATCCCCCACTGGAAGACGTGGTCGTAGAGGAGCTCCGACGCGTGATCGTCGAAGTACTCCTGCGGGATGGCTGCGAAGAACCCGTGGACCGAATCGCGCTCCTCGTCGAGTAGCTCGAGCATCCCACCCGCGTACTCGCCGTCGATACGAATCGTCAGCAAGAGGAGCCGCGACGCCATCGGTTGCAGCGCCTCGAAGAACGAGAACGGATACACCTCCCCGCCAACGCGGTCCATGACGCGTTCGTAGGTTCGATGAAATCGCTTGAGGTTCTCTCGGGTGATCTCCTCCTCGACGATTTCGTAATCGCCGTCCCGCCCGCGTTCGATCCCGCGCCGTCGTGTCCGGCTCATGTTCGCCAGGATCTCATCGTGGCCCGCAGTGAGATCGAGGCGGAACCGACACTCCCGCCGATACGGCTCGTACCCGCGCGACTGGAGGAAATCGTTGTACCGGAGGTAGCTGGTATCCAGCCCGCGGATCTGGTGGACGATCGTCCTCCCCCGGCAGAGCGTCGGGACGGCTCGAATAACACGTTCGATCGCGTCGGTCGTGTCCGTCGGAAGCACCGGCCCCCCGAAACCGGGATAGAGCGACGAGAGGCGATCGAACGGCGTCTTCTCGATCTCCACCACGAAGTTCGGCATCCCCCCGATCGCGTTCCCGTCCTTGGTCACCACGAGGTGTTTCGGGGTATAGCCGAGCCCCGTCTCGATCGCCTCGAGCCACTCGTAGCGGTGGAACACGCTACCGCGACTCGAGCGCTCGACGATACCGTTCCATCGATCCTTCCGCAGGTCCTGAATCGAATCGACCACGTCCACCTCGAGATTCGACCCCCCGTTTCTCACGGATCGACCGATCCGATTCGAGAACAGCGACCCGATCCGATGGACGCTCGAGCGACCGGAGCCGCCCGTCTTTTGTGCCATTGCCAAGGGATAACAGCAGGGGCCTATTTGGTAGTCCGCCCATTCTGACCCGGTACCGGGTCGATAACGGCATCTAACCGGCTGTTTGCCGTGGAAGCCAGGGGTGAATGATTCGTGACAGCGGGAAGTGAGTATCGACCGGCTCGAGCGCGAGACGTCCGGCGGTCCCGGACCGCCGAGTCACGTAATCCGCGTCCCGTCGTGGCCGACCGCGAGCTGGCAGTCGTCACAGAGCCACCAGCCCATCAGCGGGTCGCGTTCGACCAGCATCGCGTCGCAGTCGGGACACGGCCTCGCCCCCTCGTCTCGATCTCAGCGTCGGCCCCTCGAGGGTGGTCCGTTTTCGCCCCGGCGGGCTCGGTCGCGGCGACCGCGAGTCCGCAGGCGTCCGCGACGAGTCCGATACGTCACACCAGCAGCACGCGGCCGTCGTCGGTGAGCGGATACTCGTAGCGCTGGGCCACGAGCGGTTCTTTTTCTAGGAGGCCGTGTCTCTCGAGTACGTGCAGGATCGGATCGAGTCTGGTAGCAAAGTTTTGATCTGGTGGATTACTGACGAGGGACGACGCCATCGCGAAGAAAACGGCGACAGATGGTTACCGGTGGGCTCATCGTATCGGTGATCTTGCCCTCTGCTGACTCGAGTAACCGTTCTGCTTCGTTCTATCCGAGGATCATCAGGACACCACTTGATAAGATAGTGTGTGAATTTCATTATGAATTCTGACAAAGAATCCGCAAGATACAGTATTGAGAGGTAGACACGTTGAGAAGATGTCGCCCTCCAGACCGTTCATCGAATCCGATTCCGGCGAGCTCGATACGGGTCAGATTATCAAAGAAGCGATCCCCCTTGCGAGACTTATTGGAGCTATTGTTCTGGTTGCCCTGGTCCCACTCCTATTTCGGGCCGTATTTGGCGATCTGTTAGGGTTGACCGTTGGGCTCGATTTTGTGTACGTGCTCGCGAGTCAATTTATCATCGCAGTCGGCTCTGGAATCGTTCTGATATACAGTATCGTACGGGCGAATCAGATACTCGACGAGTAAGGAGTGTAGAGACGACTGTTTTGGGTCCTGAATCGGACGCCCGTAAGAAATTCAACGAAACAAAAGAAGCGAGGGACTACGTAGGCGACGCCTTGTCGCTGGGCTCAACCATGTCTTCGCCATCGGTGGGAGACAAAATGTGCAAAGCCGCGGATATACCGCTGCTGCGCTGGCACGGCGGTGACGATCACCGCGAGACTAAACAGGCAACGATTCCAACTGGCTCTCTTTTTCGATATGGAATTTTGGTTATTTTCTAGAAATAATATTAACTATTTGTATAGGGTCCGTTAGGTAGTGTGCTTATTTGATCACGGTTCGAAAGCACACGTGGCGGGGGAGAACGGATTCAGCCACTACTGAAAGGATCCATCCGACCCGAGACATTCAGATCCTCGCCACAACTGAGATCGTTCCAGCGTGAAGTCAATCGCCATATTGCCGACCACTCTGGTCTCAGACCCACCCTCGTGACATACCACCTCTGAGGATGGGACGTCTAACGCTGGCCATCCGCCAGCGTTCTCGAGAAGCCAAACCCGTTAGAGGCGTTTCTATCGGTCTGTTGCTAGCCAGTAGAGTAGTTATCGATCTACGATAACGATTTCGCCAGAGTTTTGATTCTGTTCGAGATTCGAAATCGCTTCTTCGACTTCTTCTTGAGTGGCTTCTTCCATCCACGATCACTTTACTAACCGATAGTGGGGTAAATACCGTAAAGCAACCTCAACGTGTTCACAGTGAGAAAATCAGTCTCTCACTTTAGATCGAATCGTATACCGAACTCTGCAGTTCCCATCTCCTAGTGCGTCGGTCACAGATATATCGGATTTCTCGGTACGCATGGTGGAATACAACTTCCACATATTCTACCGAAAAGTGTGAGATTTATAGGAGAGAAGAACGAAGATCAAAATGGAGCTGGCAATAAACCACCACCACCACCACCACCTACGTGCCAGCCCACACTTTTGCTCAAAGACACGAACACTTCTAGTCCGTATCAACGACGATCTCGGGAGTCACGCGAGCGAAGCGAGTGTGACTACGGCGAGTCCACTGAACGACTCGAGCAAAGCGAGAGAAGTGAAGTCCGGGATTTGAACTCATTGTGAGACGGTCGCCCCACTCCGTTCGGCGCTGTCGTTCGAGAAAGCAAAGCTTTCTCGTGATGACGAAAGACGCCAAAGGCGTCTTCCGAACCACGACTCACAGGGCTTCAAATCCGGGCGTCGACGACGATTTGCGCCGCTCGCGAATTTGCTCGCGGCGTAGAATCATGGACTCGCCGGGATGTAGAATACCGATCGAGTCGTGCGGTTTTGCTTGTCTCTCTCATGATTGTGATAGGTTACGGCAGGTTCTCGCGTCGGACTTCCATCTTCTCGCGTTCGGTTCGGGCGTCGTAGTGTTCGTACAGGACCTCGAGCGACACGTCCATGCGCTCGCTGACGATCTCCGGCGTCGTCTCCTGATTGAGGTGATGTGTGATCGCTCCCCGACGGATAGCATGGGGTGATCGCGCCGACGGGCACTGTGCTGGGTGCCCGTCGCTCCCTCGAGCGTCGCACGAGCGCGGCGTCTCGTCGTGCGGACACTCTTGGTATGTGCAGGGATGCAGCGCCCGGACGACCCACTTGTAGATGGTATCGCTCGTCGGTCGCGTCCCCTGTTGGCTCGTAAACAGCGGCTGACGACCGTGATCGTCGGTTACTCTCGGCCGATCCGGATTATCTCGATACGCGGTGAGAACGGCGAACCACTTCGGCCCGAGATAGACCCAGCGGTTCCCGTCATCGCCATTCTTTAGCGTCGTCCCGGTGTCGGGCCGATGTTCTACACGAACAGCGTGATCGTCCGGCTCGAGGTCGTCCACGTCGATCGACTGCGCAGCGCTTCGGCGCATCCCCGTCCGCCAGAGCAGTGCGATCAGCGCGTGGTCCCGCGAACCGTAGTGATGCCGGTCGAAGTACTCGAGCGCCGCCTTTGCTCGCTGGGGTTCCAAAAAGACGTCCTTGGACTGTGCCCCGTCGGGAAGGTCCGGCGAGTGGAGCTTCTCCGCGAGACCTTCCTCGACGGCCTCGATATCGGCCCACCACCGAAGCGCCTGCCGAACGCTACTCAGCTGTTTCTGGAGGGTGATCGGCGCGACATCGGCTCGTCGCCAGTCGACGAAATCGGCAAGCTCGCGCCCATCGAGGTCGTTCAGGTTCTCGATATCACGCTCGTCACACCACTCGAGGAAGACCGACAGGCGGTGTTTCGCGTTCCGAAACGATGTCTCGCGGACACCGGGTCGGTGATGACGGAGGAACCGATCGACCCCATTCTCCGGGGACAACGGTTGCAGCCCGTCACTCATGTCGATCCCTCCACCGGATCGACGTAGGTGAACCTGCGACTATGATTTAATGTATTAATAGACATTTCAAGTAGAGTGTTCGCCGCTCTTGACGTTCTATTAGCACTTCCCGATAGATTTATAGCCAATTGGTCTTGGTTATCATTATGTGCGATGGAGACCGCCAAGCAGATATTGAACAGGCCGTTGTAGCTCTCGAGGAGTTCGATTCCCAGGGTCGCTTGCCTGATGAAATTAAACACGATCTCGAGACGTTCACTGACTCCGATCCACTGGAAATACTCGAACGGGTCCTCGAACACGAGACAATCTAAGTCGCGTTCGGTACCGCTCGAGGACCTATCGTCCATCCCGATCACCACCGCTCCAATTCTCCGGGCTACCCCAGCGGAATTCGGGGCGATCGTCCTCGAGCTGGTCACGCTCGAAAAGCCGATCCTGAATCCACGTCTGCAGCGCGGGCCCGGACCGATCATGCGGCGGAGAATCCGGACAGTGATGCTCGTCGACGCGAGCCGAGAGGTCGTCGAGACAAGAGACCATCTCGACGAGGACCGCGTTCTGATATCGCATCTCCGTCGCGATCGCCTCGAGCGCCTCGGTCTGTCGCTCGACCGCGTCGGCCTGGCGTTCGAGAACCTCCAGTTGCGCCTCGAGTGCGAGGAACTCGTCACTCATAGATGTGAACGGCCTCCGTGATCGTTGATCGAAGCCCGTCTTCGCAGCTGTCACAGACGGTGATCCGTCCGTCGGGATTCTCCACTTCGACCTCGCGAACGCGGCCCACCGTCAGACCGCACCCGTCGCAAGGTGGAACGTCGTGCTCGGTGGCGCTCATCGACCCACCTCGTGCATATCGCTGTAGTTACAGTATCCGGTACTCTTACCGTGGTAGCGTGCCAGTTCGGTCATGGTCTCACTGTTGTGGGACCGCGGACGAACCGCGCGCGCCGTTGGTTGGACCTGGTGGCGCGCGCGGCTGCCGTCCGTCGGCTGATTATATCCTCTGTCCCTCTCCCTCTTAGTCGTCGGAATGCGGTTTCCGATAGTTCCGAAAAGAGTCGGATTTCGTGATTGACACGCTCTCGTCAGTATCGAGTCGTGTTTCGTCGGCTTTCCGAAAGATCGGAAATCGGTTCCGAAACCGATACTCGAGCCGGCCGTGGGCTGTGGGCCGTGGGTCGATCGATGCGGTCTATCAGGGGCTTTATTCCCCGTAGCGTCGTGTGGTTGCATGCTTCCGTAGTCTGGATACGGAAGCCAGGCGGGCCGGTGCCCCAACACCGGGTCCGCGTTTCTCTCGAGGACCCGACCGGGCAGCGGCGGGTCCGTCTGGCCTCCGTTGGCAGCAATCGAAACATCCCATCCACTTATACTTAACCGACCGTTCGTTAATCTGTAGTGAACCATATGTTGCTGTCAACGGATTCAATCAGTATTGATAAAATGCCAGTACGGGACGTGACTGTATGCGAAGACCGAGGGTGTCGTGGATGACACAAGCCGACGATCGCATCCTCGAGACCCTCGCGGATAGCAATTTGATTCTCTCACCGCGTGTCCTCTCGGCTAATATCGACTATTCGCGACACTATCTGAGTACACGGCTCGGTACGCTTCGCGATGCCGGCCTCGTCGATCGCGTCGACGAAGGCCTTTACCAGATCACCGATCGAGGACGTGCGTATCTCGAGGGAGAATTGGACACTGAGGACTTAGAGGAATAGGTTCGGAACGACAGATCATTCCGGTTCTTCAGACGGAATCCGATACCGAGGTTGAAGTCCGAGAGACCGAGCCGCGTCCGCCGAGATCGTCACCATTCCCTCGCTTGAGGTCACCGGTTCCTTCGCAATGTCTTCGATGAATTCGGCCAGCTCGTCACGGTAGGACTGGGGACGGTCTTCCTGAATGTGGACCGTATCCTTGTCGCGATGGTGAATCGCCCGGTTCGCGAGATAGGACAGTACGAATAGCTCCCGCGTCTCGAAGGGTGCATCCTCGAGATACCAAGGCAGCGTCAGATCGTCGATTTCGACTTTCGGCCCGATCGGCGCGCCGAGGACGGCCAGCGTCCGACCCAAGATAGTCGCGTCGTCCGTCGGTCGAACTTCGGTTGCACGATCGGAATCGTCTTCGTGATGAAACTCGTATTCCAGTCCTGCCGCCTCGAGCGCGTCGATCACGTGCGAGCGCTCGTCATGATGGTTGAGTGCGAACGATGGCTGGAAATGCTGGTGCGCGATAGAACCGCCGGAAAAGATGTTGGCAACGAGCGTGTTCAGTGCCTGAAACTCCGGATCGAGGTACGCTGCATCGAGCCACCCGAGATTACGCGCACGTTCGATACCACGTACGGGGTCCGGCTTGCTCCCGCTGTCGAGCCATGGTCGAATCCGTCCGCGCGGAATCTCCAGCGTGCTTGCGATCGCACTCGAACCCTTATTTGAGTGCTCACTTGCGTACCGCATTACTGTCTGGTAGTCTAAGACGGCAGTCCATGGGTCTTCGTACGCACCCCCGTTATATGTCCGTGCAACATCGCGTTCGTCGATTATTGGTTCATCCCAGTTCATAGACAGAGGTAATAGTGTAAGGGTAAATCCGTATCGTCTCAATAATGTAGCTACAAAACCGCAAGAAGAGACCGCTTCAAGGCCTTGCTGTAGTTCGGATAGCGATCACTGATTATCATCTCTGAAATCGTTATCAACTCATGAGAACATCACTATCCTTTAACTATATATGGTAGCAGTTGCGTCGTGACTACAAGCACCATGCAGAACGGCGAGAAGGCGCGTCGGGTTGGTTGTGGATTAGCCAATCCCCCCTACGCGCGATTCGGTGGTTCCAGACCACCTCGTATAACCTTTCCGACCGTTCAGACGGTGCTGTGGTAATATGGATTTGAAACAACACAGATCGAAGCTGATTGGAAACGACGACGAACGAGCAGTATCGCCAGTTATTGGCGTGATTCTGATGGTTGCAATCACTGTCATTCTCGCGGCCGTGATCGCCGCATTCGTGCTCGATCTTGGACAAAGCCAGAGTGCGAGTCCATCTGCTGGATTCCAGTTCGAGGAAAATTCGGGTACGCTATCAGTCACACTGATATCAGAGGACCGGGTTGACGACAGTCCGAACTACCAGGTCACGAGTAGTGGCCATAGTTTCAGTAGTGGCATTACCGACGTTGGCGATAGCTCTGAAATCAGCAGCTGGTCCTCTGGTGAAAGTGTGACCATCACAGCAACGTACCAAGGCGAAACCGGTGTCGTTGCTCAGTACTCCGGATAATATCAAGGTTAGAATATATGAAAATGGAATCTAAAATTGCAGCAAAACGCGAATCGGATAGTTCTAACGACAGAGCAGTGTCACCCGTTATTGGAGTGATCCTGATGGTTGCGATCACTGTCATTCTCGCGGCTGTGATCGCTGCGTTCGTGCTTGATCTTGGCCAAAGTCAGAGTGCAAGTGCTTCAGCCGGTGTACAATTCGATGAAAGTGGTAGCACTGTCACACTTACCGTGATTTCAGAAGATCGCGTTGATGATGGCAATGTGTATGATATCAGCGCACAGAATGCCGACGCCAGTAGTTGTAGTGGTATCAGCAGCGTTGGGCAATCGTGTGATGTGACCAGTTGGAGTGACGACTCCTCAATAACGGTCACTGCAACCTACCAAGGCGAAGACACCGTTGTCGCAACCTACGAATAATATTCAACCTTCTTCGTTTTAATTGACCAAATCGATTTGGTCATTCGAAGGAACAATTTTTCTCGGTTGATCTAGCTCTCCGTTCGGTCAAGTTTGGTTACTCCAGCCCCTAGTCAATTTCCTCAACAAGCTCGAGCGTCCATTCACCCTCACCAACGTGACGAATGTGGATGTGGTGATCTCCCTCGAGTTCGCCGTTCTCGTCAAGCAGCCCCTCGACGCGCATGTCGTCTTTCGGAAGCGTGATTCCGACCGAGTCGCGATCTAACTGGCGAATCTTGTTCAGTGCCATATTCGGCGGGCAACCCCCCTTCTCATAAAACTTGGTTACAATCTGTTTTCCCGAGGTATTCCGGACCCTTTCGGGAGGGCGGGTTCGACGGGTGTGCGTTGTATTATGGCAACTGCTTACCTGAGCGGAATGAAGAATCAGGAGGGCGTCGACCTGATCGACGCCATCCTCGCACCGCTGTTCGTGGCCGCGACGCTCTCAATGTCCGGCCTCGGAACCATCGGCCTCGACAACCCGATCAGCTTCTATCTCGGTGACGTGCTTTACAGCGCGGCCGGGACGGAGATCACCTGGGCATTCATCTTCACGATGGTTACGCTCCTGGTCGCGTGGTTCTCGAACGAAGCGCGCGACTGGTCGGACTTTTCGCAAGAGCAAGCTGCGCTCGTCGCCGGGATGGTTCTCCTGAACCTGTTCTCGGCGATCGTGCCGGCCGTCGCGGCGGCACTGGCGACGTACTGGTACGTCGGCGTCCTGCTGCTGATGGTCAACGGCGCTGGCTACTACCTCATCAGCTACTACTAACGGAGTTCCATCATGAGTTTTTCAAATCACACCAAGACGGTTATCGGAATCGCCTTCCTGACGGTCTCTCTCGCGGCGATGGCGGCGATCGGGATGGCGGCGGTGACGGACATGGCGAACGAACAAGTGCAGTTCGACAACGAGTCGAACCTGACGGTCGGCGTCGACTGGAACGAGTCGGCGGCCTCCGACGCGACCGCCGACGTGACGGTGCAGCACGAGTCGGCCTACCAGATCGACAACGACACGGTGACCGACTCGCACCTGAACAGTACGACCCTGAGCGGAACGACCGCCGAGTTCGACACAGCCAACGTGACGGACGGCACCAGCTACGATGTCGAGCTCGACTCGAGCGCGACGACGGTGACCGTCCCGGCCTCGGACATCAACGAGACCGACGGCACCGTTGACCTGTCCGCGCACACGTCCGACTCGATCACCGCCGACGACACGATCCTCTCGGCCACAGTCATGGCCGACGACGTGGTGAGCGATTCGTTCACCGCCGATCCCGGCAACGAAACGAACGCGACCTACACCGAGTCCGACGGCCTCGTCGACGGGACGAGCTACCGAGTGATCGTCTCGGCCGACGACACGGAAGCCGATTCCGTCACCGTCGACGACGGCTCGATCGGCGGCCTGTTCGGAGGGAGTTCCGACGGCACGCCCGGCTTCGGTGTCGGCGTCGCGATCGCGGCGATCGCGGCGGCCGGCGCGGTCGCTCGCCGAAAGACTGGAGGGTCGTAGATGTCGGAAAGCAGCCCACAGCCCACGGCCCAAGAGATCGCGACCGAGTGTAAACTGACTCGACGACGGGCGCTCCAATCGTTCGGAGTCGCGGCCGGTGCCACAGCTACGGGGGTAACTTTCGGCACCGACTCGGCTCAAGCGGCGGACGGCCTCGTCGACGGCGTGGTATCTGCGATTCCCGGAGCGTCGACTACCGAAAAGGCCGCAACGCTGCTCGCTGCCGGGAACCCGGTAGGTGCGACTGCTGTCTTCGGCGCGCTCGCACTTGATTCGCTATACGGCGGCGTTGAGTCCGAACTGTCGGCTGACGAGGCGATACTACACAACGTGGCCGTTTCCGAAGCCCAATCGCTGAACAACCACGAGGTCCTGATGTTGAATCGCATCACGGACTCTGCGCCGATCGCCTCGCTCGAGGCGCGACACGGTGCCATGCTCGCGTGGGAGAACGGCGAGTCGAACACGACCGGCTACACCAACGCAATGGGTCGAATCCGCCAGTATTACGAACTGCTGGAGTTCAACGACTACCACGCTGTAAACAAGTCTCTGCTCCAGTTCGGCTACGCTGGCGCTGCGGCTACTGACAACGGCCTCGACGCCTTCGTAGCCGCCACTGGCACGGACGGCTCTGGGAACACGGTACAGTTCCGATTCCGAGCCAATCCGACAGAGATCGACCTGACGTTACACGACGGCACGTCGATCTCGAATGTCGATCCTGACGAGGCCGACGAGGTGGCGCGAGAGAACGGCGCGACCACGCTTAAGACGCCGATGCTGCACGTCCGTGACACGACCAACGGGACGGACCTCGGGACGACGCCCGTCCTCGAGCAGTCCGTCGTCGACTCGTGGGACCCCGACGCCGAAACGCTCACCTACGATGTCGACGGCACGACCTGTACGCTCGAATCTGATTTCGTTGTCTCCAGCACTGGGGACTCCGAATCTCAGAAGGTATGGGATGTAGCTGAAACGTTCCACCGCTTCGACCAGATCGTCTCGAAGTCGGATACGGTCACGTCTCGCTACGATCAGTCGACCGTCGACGACCTGTTTGCCGATCTCGATGCTGGCAACATCACTCCCTCGGAGGTCCGATCCCCGGAGGGTGTTGCCCGGTTCCTGAGCGGAACCGAAGATCAGGCGAACCAACAGTTCAGGCTCGCTATGTTCCAGCAACTGGACATGGTGCGCCCGGACATGAGCCGCGTCGCGGAAATGACGGTCAGCTGGTCTGGCGCGACTGGAACTCGTGTTGACACTGACCCGAATCTCAGCGATCGGCACCTCTACCCGGATGAGTTCGTCGACGGCAGCCAGTACACCGGCATGGTGTTCTCCGAGCAAGCGCCTTCTGGCGGATTCCAAACCGGCGAAACGTACACTGTCGGACCCACACTGTACGGTTCGACCAACGGCGGGGGTGTTGAGGCGATCGAGCCGTTTTCTGGCGATTTCCAACACAACACCGGCCACAACCGTTGCTTAGACCTCGCCGTCTCGCCTGATCAGACGACGCTGTACGCCGCAACTGGCGACCCGTCTGTCCTCGCTTTCGACACGACGACTGGCGAACAGCTATGGGCGTTCTCTGGCCTCTCTGGCAACGCCACGTCGGTGGATATCTCACCGGACGGCTCGACAGTTATCGCAGGCGATCAGGACGGTAACAGCCTGTACGGGCTGGACCCGTCCGATGGGACTGAGAAATGGTCTCACTCGTTTGGCGGATACGTCAACGACTGCATGTACTCATCCAGTAACGACGAGGCTTTCGTTGCCGTCGCCAACGGCACGATCGCCTCGGTAGACCCGACCAACGATGGGTCCGAAAACTGGACCTACTCCAGCGGTCTCACGCTCGAGGGTATCGCACTTTCGCCGGACGAAGAAACCGTTGCCTGCGGCTCGTCTGGCGGGAATGTCGTCGCCGTCAACACTGCCGACCAGTCCGAAAAGTGGTCGTTCAACACCCCGACCGCAACCACGCCGGATGTTGCGGCCGACGATTCTGCAGTCTACGCTCCCAGCTACGGCGGGATCGTCTACTGCATCGACATCACTGACGGCACGGAAAACGGCCAGTTCAATCCCACAGAGGATACGGCACACTCCGCGCTAACGGCACCCGGCTTCGACGACGCGTTTATCGGGTGTGCTGGCTCCATCTATCAGGTCGACTCGTCCGGCAACGGCACCCAGTTCTATTCGGGTGCTCCCGACGACCTCATGAAGCTCGTCATGCCTCGGATCGAATTTGGCGGCGTTGCTGGCGTCTCGATGACGACTGACGATGAATCCTCGAGCGAGGTGATCCTCCGAAACGGTACGATCACCATCGACGACATGACTGACCGCGAGGGTGTCTCGCTCACCCATGTCACCGATCAAACGATCGCTGACATCGAGGCGCTGGAGGCCACACCCGACAGTATTGATACTGTCGTTTCGGAAATGGGACAGTTCGATAGCGTCGACGACATCAAGTACCGAAAGCACGTCGACGACATCCTCGAGAACTACGGCGCGCTCGATCAGCGTGACCAGATCTCGACGGACCAACCTGACTACGAAAACCAGCAGTACGACACTGTTGACAACTCCCAGTTCGTCGAATACATGAAGAACAACCTCGAGTCGTATCGCGAAATGCTCGAGGCCGAGGAGGAGAGTAGTAGCAGCACCAGCGACAGTGATGACCCGCTGTTCGGCGGGATATTCTCAGATCAAAATGGTGGCGCACTCGCGGGCCTCGCTATCGTCGCACTCGTCGTCATGGGCATGGTGAGCGCGGCGATCGACAAGATTCCGCTGGTAGGTAAATAACGATGAGACGGATTTTCATTTTTGCAACGGTGGTAGCGCTCGCTCTGGCTATGGGCATGGGCGCGGTCGCCGCTCAGGAGAACCCGGCAGAGAACGCCACGGAAGCCGGCGAAGAAGCGGTTTCGCCGGATGACGATTACGAGCAAGAAATCGACAACGAGACGCGAATCGTCGATTGGGACTACCGGCCGGGAATGTTCACAATCACGTTCGAAGCCGATTCAGCGACGAAAATTTCGATGACGGAAGCTGGCGACTTCGAGGCAGGCACCGGCTCGTTCAACTACAAGGAAGCTGGCCTCCAGGAGGGAACGAATACTGTGACGATGCCGGTCACCGATCGGCAGGGGGCCGGCGTCGCGATCGCGACCAGAGCCAGCCTCGAGCAAGGGAGTGGTGCCTTCGTCTCAGTCGGTCAGGTTCAGAAAAACCCGTTCAGCAACTTCGGCGGAGAGACCGGACTGTTCTCCGGCGTCGCACTGTCGGTCTCGCTGGCGGCGCTCGGAGCGGCCTACGTCGTCCGCTCGGAAGATACCGGAGTGATCGAAGCATGAGCGAGACGAGCACCACCTTCGGAAGCTGGCGTGACCGTGTGACCTACGTGCTGGCCGAGGCCCAGCTGCTCGTCGCCGGCGCTGCGATGTCGATCGCCATCCTGTTGCTGTGGTTCCGGCCCGAACTGCCGGGCATCCCGCCGATCGTTCACGGATGGATTGCTGCGCTCATGCTACTCGGGCCGCCGCTACTGGGGCTGTTCATCACTGGGGCCCGGAAGCTCCGCAACCGGAATATGGTCGAAGTCTACCACATCAACGGCGTCACTGACACCCGCCGGAAGCTCTACGTCGAGCCTGGCGTATGGGAGAACAAGACCGTCGAGGGGCCCTCTCCGTACCGCTGCAACGACAACGGATCGTTCGAGGTTCGGGAGTTCGACTGGCACCCGGACCAGGGAGAGAACGGGACGCTCATCGTCACCGGCTGCTACTTCAGCCAGATGGCCGACTCGAAGCTGATCACCGTGAAGGCCATGCTCGAGGACATCCACGGTGAGCTGATCGAAACGGCGATCGCCTACAACAAGCTCCGCGCTCGAATCTCGCGAATGGGCGTCGAGATCGAACGCGACACGATCAACTTCCAGGCCGAGGCCGACGAGCGTGGGCTTATGGGCGCGAAGACGAGCGTCAAAGAGCGATTCGAGGCAGCCGAGGACGAATCTGAGGAGTGGTCGACCGACGAGATCAGCGACCTCGGAGACTACGAGCACGACTTCGATCCGGCCGCAGCCGAACAGGGAATCACGATCGACCAGGGCGGCCAGCAGGCCGCCGCGACCGACGGAGGGATCAACGAATGAGCGACGACGGACAAGCCGACCAGCAAGCACTCTACACGACCGCAGCAGCGCGCGAGCATCAAGAAGGGTACAGTGATCGAGAGAACCGGGAGATAGCCGACCACGGTGGCATTGTGCGCGACGAGCAGGTCTCTCGCGCGCTGGCCGTCCGATCGATCCACTACGATCCAACGGCGGCCGATCGGCCCGACAAGATGCCCGGCCGGGTGAAGGACCTCGAGAAACACGAGCAAATCCGGATGATGGAGGGAACTGAAACCTTCCGGAAAGCGATGGAGAACGGTGATATGCCGACTATCAAGCACATGGTTGGCGACACCAGCCAACGGGCAGACGTCTCTGGGCTGAAGGCGATCGGCAAGATAGACGGGCTGATCAACGGGCCCGCCCCGGTGATCGTCGTCCTTGGTGAGATGGGCGCGGGCAAGACCGACTTCGCCTGCTTGCTCGCACAGCGGTGGCGAGCGCTCCACCAGGAGAACTCCCTACTCGGTACCAACATCCAGTCGCTCGAGGAAAAGAATCGCTGGGTCGACGACGACGGCGACGTACAAGACGGCTGGATTCCCGACTACGGGACGCTCATGGAGTGGGTCGAACAGGACGGCGACCCGCTCGAGCACAGCCAGCGCGACAAGCTTTTCATCGGTGACGAGTTCTCGAGCGCGGCGAGCGGGAGCGGGAAGCAGGGGTACGAAACTCGGCAGAAGATGGCCCCGCTGGTGTACAAGATCCGGAAGTACGGGGGCGCGCTCATCTACATCGCCCACGGCGAGCGCTCGATTCATCCGATGCTGTGGCGCGTCGGGACGATCGTCAAGAAGGTCTCGCAGAAGAAAGCGATCATCGCCGACTCGATTCGCAACGCCCAACTGGCAGACATCGAGGGCGAGGTTGAGGGAGTCCCACCGACGGACTTCCGATACAATACGAAGGAAGCAAGCGATTGGTCGTGGTCGTCCTACGGCGACGAAACGGATGATATGGAGCCAGACGAGGCGGTTCGGCAGACGGCGATTTGGACCGTCATTCGGTGCAAAGAGGAAGGCATGACGAACCGTGAAACCGCTGACTTCGTGCCGTACAGCCACGGATGGGTCGGTTCACGCTGGCGCGAATACAAACAAGAAGGAAAGCACGCAGAGACCGTATCCAAAGTGAACGAGGTAATCGCATGACTGCGTGGGGTTGGATAGCTGGATACAGATACCGACTCCCCTTTAGTACACGGGGAGGCCCATCACGCGCTCCGCTCCGAGGGAGCGAAGCGACCGATGGGCTGTTCGGATACGTCGCGGAGATAATATATATCGGCGCGCGACGAGCGCGTGAGAGAACCGTCCGGAGGGTGGTATAATGGACCTCCGTCGACGACTCTCACGACACTCGGCGGATGTCGTAATCGGGCTCTTGCTTGCGATCGTCTCCGGGCTGGGAGAACTACCGGCGATCATGCTCGCGCTCAAACTGAACGTGTTCGCCCTTCCGCTCGCGCTGGTCGGTGTACTCGAGTTCCCGCTGTGGGTCTGGTACTGTATCGCCGTCATGTGGTCGTCGCAACTCCTGTACTACTCGGGAACAGACGTTGCGACCGCAGTTGAACAGATTCGAGAGATGACGGCTTCTGTCGCGATCGGGGCAGAGGCCCAGCCCATCGAAACCGAGAGACATGAATCGGAGTAACCGAGCGAACCACTTCGGGACCGCTTGTGAGAAACGGATGGCGAAGAAACGCCGGTTCTCCCTCAAGCGCGCCAGCTGGCACGATGCGAGATTCGGGAACGGAACGCCGGTCGAAATCAAGTCGACCATGCTCGAGCACAGTGACGGCCAGCCGGGGAATTTCAAGGTCTACAAAACCTACCACGACAAGCTGCGGAGTCACGACGGGTGGTACTGTTTCGTCGTCTACCGGCCGCATGGACGCTCTGGCTGCACGATCCTTCATGATAAGATGGTCCGATCAGGTGATCTCCCGTTGCTCCGGTGGCACGGCGGCGGCGATCACCGCGGAACCGAGCAAGCGAAAATTCCGATTGATGCCGTTTTCTGAATAAGTGTTCTCATCGTCCTCAATATCAGATTTCTCTAAATGGCAGAGTACCCATGAAAACCGTTCATATCCGATTGTCTGACGCACGTCATTAGAGGACCATCTGGTTTTATATGTAGGAATCAGGCAGCGATAGGTGTGAACAACACTCAATCGGTCAGCCTCAAGATTGTTGAAAAAGTCGCCAAACGCGAACAGGTATCACCGGAGGAACTCCGACCACCGCTCCACTCCGTTATTGATACGGACGCACTCGACTCGCTCTATCAATCAACTATCTCTGATAGGAGATCTCCTGAAGTCGAATTCGAATACAAAGGCTATACGGTAACTGTAGATAGTACAGGAGACGTAGACATCAGACATCAGGTATCGACGGTGGAACCAACAAAACAATCGTGTGATCCTCTCTGAGGAGTCCAGAGACTGACTCTATTCGTCAAATACCTCTACTACATCTTCCAGCCACTGCTGGGCTGATTCATTCCCGTAATATCGGATGGTGTCACTTCGCTTCTCGAATTCCAGCCACTCTCTCGATTGCAGTTTTGGTAGATGCTTATGTTGAAGCAAAAGTGAGAGTTCCTCGTGATCTTTGTCTGGAACTCGCGTCTCTATGTGAGTGACCACTTCATCGACCGTACTGGTCTTTCCGCTATTGTGATTCTCGAAATAGTGGATCGTCTCTCGCCGGACACTATTACCCAGCGTATCCATAAGTCGGTCTATCATCGGCGCCTTATCCGGATAGCACCCAGCGAAATCCATGGGGCGCTTTAACACACGAAACCTAATAAAGAATATGCAAATATGGGATCATAACGAGCCTTCTTTTTTGTATAAGGTAGTACAGTTCTGGCCTGTCCTGTACACTACTTACCGTTCATCGGACAAACACAGGGTGGTATTCAAACTACTCTATGACCCACTCAATCGGTAGTAACGACAATCTCTGTGTCGACTTCGAACGTTACTGCACGAGTGGAGAGTGTCTCGGCGATCTCCTGGCGCTGCTCGAGCGTGAGATCGTCCCGCTCGAGCAACTGACGGATAGCCTGGACAAACATCGGAACGTCGTCGCACGCACTGACCACTGCTTTCGTCTTGTTGCAGTCGTAGAAATCAGCTGCACGTTCGATCGCGTCGTTCCGGTACGCGTAGTCATCGTCGGTTCGGATTCGCATACTCGTACACACGAACCCCTATATCCTAGTTTTTTCGTCTATCTCGAGCGGCCCACAGCCCACGAAATGGGGGTGTCTTGTCAGTCAATCCGACTCGTTGTGGACTCGATCAGGGCGATCGTCACTCAATATGCACACGAGGTTTCGCAGCTCGTGTGCATATTCGGGAAACCAGATTCGTCGACGTGCAACCGATGGGGGAAAGTTGCATCAAACCTTCTATAGTATGCCTGATCCACACGCACTCATATACAATGGTGCAACCACAGTCAAAACTCCAATCGTATATCTGATTTCAGAATGATATGGGATTACTACACCCTGCCCATCAGAATACCACATAAATCCAGTTACTAACGCCAGTATTCCAACTATATATTCGTTAATGAAGTTAGTGTATGGCAAACACATTGGGCTAACCGGAGCAGCATCAAGTAGGCCAATAAACAGAATCGCAGCACCAGTGAGATAAGCAGCTAATATTACTCGCCTGTATTCTTCGGGACCAGGGTCATCAACATCTCCTGCGACAGGCGGTAAATCAGGCTCGCCAGGGAACCAAGATTGAGATAGTAACCGTGGCGCAAACCATTCAGTGTAAAAATCGTACGCAAGTGCTACAGAGAAGATCCCTATCCCGAGCCACGCCAGAAGCCCTAACATCAACTAGTCAGACAGGCTTCCAAGCGTTTGCTGATCAGTCAACGATGGACTGAACAACTCTGTAACCGGTCCAAGCTGGTCCGTGCTTGCCTTCAAACGGGAGAACGTGTTGTCATTACCAACCCAGTATCGCTCCCCATTGTGATATACTGGTTTCAGGACACCCACATCTTCCAGTTGAACGAGGTATCGAGACATCTTGAACAGCTTCTTTTGCTGCTTTCGTCCCTCATACTCTATCTTGATGCCATCTGCCAGGTCTTCCTCCTTGATAACGGGAAGTTCATCCAGCTCAAGCGCACGTCGGTAATAGTATCCAGCTAAGGCGAGATATGGGCCGAGTGTCCGCTTGATCATCTCAAACTCACCCACATTGTGCTCGAAGTAACGGCCAAGAGCCGCATTCAATTCTTGCTGGTGAGTCTTCACTTCATGTCCCTCAAACTGATCCTTGTCTTGGATCGTGTTGAGAACATCTCCACTTCGGAGAACCGATCCTTTACGTTTTAGGAGATCTAACTCAACCAGGCTGTCGATATACTTCTGGTACTTCTCAGAATTATCGTACCTGTCCATCATCTCGATTTGATCGAGTCTGATTTCACTGTTGAGAATTACCTCAGAGAGGATATCCTGGACAGGTGCATACTGGTTCTCAGGGAAGGGGAGATGTGAGAGATTGCCTCCTGATGCACGGACCAGTGCCTTCTGGACTGCTTGGTTTAATTCCTTTTCGTAGGTTTCCAGTTCCTCTTTGACCTGCTTTGACGTTGGATGACTGACTTGCTTCGAACTCGCGTCTACTGTGACTTCACCAACATCTAATGGGTCCAAGAACCGCAGATCGACTGCATTCTCCCTGTCTTCATCGAGGATGAGTTTTGGTGACCGAAGAACGATAGGGAACGTGTATTGGAACTCCTCTTCGTCGAAATCACCGGTTTTCAGGCGGAGGTATGTACCGAGCTCGAAGCGCACCGCTTCCATTGCCAAACGGCGTGCTTCATCCATGCTCACTGCCGTATTTTCTTCGGTACTCATAGTTCCTCCCTCCGTGTGGGTTCCAGACCGTTCTTCAGTCTTACTTCTATTGCTGTGTTATATTCTGGGTCCCAAGCTTCTTCTAGCTTTCCTATCTCTAGCGTTGATGTACCTTCTACCAAGGGGTCTTCAATAGTAATGTGTGAATTTCCAATCCCACAAACGACAACAGCATGCATCGGGCCTTCTCCTCGTTCGCCGGTTTTGAGTAGTACTTGATCTATCCAGATGATTGTTGGTAGAAGTTGATCTAACCCATCACCGGCGAATTCATCTATATCCTGTGGTAGACCGTTGTATCGGTACTCAAGGTTGAAGTCAAGGGTCGCGACTTCAGAAGCGAGTTGTGTTAACGGTTCCTGCCCAGGGTTTTCCCATCCCAGTGCACCAATTTCGATATATTCCTTTATTGTATCCAATTTTGGCGGGTTTGTTTTTGCGCGAATTTCGTCGTCAGGGTATTCGTTCGCGACATAGTGCATACACATCCAGAGAGAATAGCAAATGCATTCTGGCGCATCCTGGGCTTGTCGATACCCAGGTATATGGAGAGTCTTGTGGTTTCGCCCTTCAGGATGCGCTACTAGTGGATCGCCTACCATCGATACCCCTTCGTGTTCGCGTCCACGACTGTCTCTATAGTTGAGATTGTAGTTAGGGTACTTCAATCACTAGGACTCAATATCCAGTAGTTATCCTACTCAGCTTCAGTCATTATCTCGGCTGTAAGGTATCCCGTTCCTTACCTAAGGAATTCTCACAGCTCACGTCTCTGGTAGACCATTCGCATCTCTAGTGAGCGAAAAAGGAACGTCCTCACATACCTCCGTTTCATGTGCTTCAACTGGAGATCTGCGTGCGGAGGCGGAGCAGGGCGCTGTAATTTTTTGGCGCTGTCCCCTTGGGGACACCCGCCAAGGGGGCTTTCGCGCGAAGCGCGAAACGACCCCGCAGCTGTCGCGGTGCGATCGCCGTGCCGACCCCGTCCTCGAGGCGCTGGCTACAACCAGATTTGTCTAAGCAAGGCTGTCATTCAAGCGAACTTGTAGAAAAGGGGGAATTCGATAGTGTTGCCACTATGCGGGTCGGTTCAGCGGTCGGCAACAGCGCCGACGAATCCGGTTTCAGTACCGCCGCCGGGAGTCTTCCAGGTGAACTCGACGCCACGGAGTTCGGTCGGATCATTCCCTGATCGAGACCACTTCTCGAGGGCTTCGCTGGCGATCGTCGCGACGTTCTCGAAACTGTCCGACTTCAGGCGGGAGAGGATCGTATCGATCCGCATCTGCCGAGGTTCGCCGTGTTCGTCGAACTCGAGGTCGGCGCCGTTCTTCGCGAGCCACTCCTGGAAGGGCGATGACTCGGCGACGTGATCGGCCAAGCCCATGAGGTGCTGCATCCGATCGGCGTAGCTCTCGATCGCGTACTCTGCCGACTCGACGAGCGCTCGCAGTTCCTCCCGGTACTTCCGAGCCCGGAACGAGACATCGCCTTGGTCGAGTTCAAGAATCTCACCGAGGTCGTTGATCGCCCGGTAGATCGTCGCGGGATGCTTCCCCAGCTGGTCGGCGAGACCGTCGACGGTCGCACCGCCGTCGGTCGCAACCGTTTCGGATACATCACGGGCAGTCTCGCCCATATCTCGAAGCGTCGTCATCAACAGGTGGTCAGACTTCGCCTCGAGGCGCGGCGTCGGGTCTTCGTAGAGTTCGACCGGCTGGTCTCGAGCAACCGCGTCGAAGTGATCATCGGCTATGTAGACGCCATTTCCGTCGGGACCGAGCGGAATGTCTTCCCAGTGGAGAGCGTTCAATAGCGTCTCCTCTATCTGCTCGGTCACTTCGTGGCGGTCGGCCCACGCCCATGCCTCGTTATCGTTCATCGACTTGTTTACCAGGACTTCCACCTTCGGATGGTACGACGGGTGATCTTTCGAGACCGCGTTGGGGTCCTTCAGCTGGTAGATCTCGAACTTCCGCCCGTACGTGTGACCCGGTAGGAGTTCGCTGGCCGACGTGGGGTTCAGAAACAGCCGGTTCTGATGGTTGATGATCTCCTGATTGTCGATGTGGAGCTCGGCTTTCACGCCCTCGAGGTCGGACAGATAGTGCGCGACCTTCTGCAGTACACCGGCCGACGAGAGCTTTTCCGCCCACTCGCGACGAATCCGGACGTACCGCTCGTATGCCCACATTCGACTCGCTTCGTGCGGCTCGGTTCGAAAGTACTCGGGATGAACCCGCTCGTTGGCATGATCGAAGATCGCCGCGAAGAACTCCGGCAGCAGCTCGAGGCCGCGCTCGGGTTCGATGTTACTCGTGTGGAACTCGACGTCGACGCCGTCAACCTCGCCGACCTGATTCTCCCACGGAAGTTGCAACCGCTCACCGCTCTCCCAGTGGCGCATGTTCGGGAACCGCGGGCCGATATTGTACGATGCCTTCCGTTCACCACGCCCGCGACCCTTGATATCCCACTCGTAGAGCCGCTCGGCGTTGATCCCGTCCGACAGCCGCGGCGCGAATCCCGATTTACTGTAGCTCGCTTCGAGGAGCCAAGGCTCGCCGTCGATCTCGGTCGTGATCTCGAGGTACCCCTCGAAGGGTGGCCCGAGCATCACCGACGACAGCGCGTCGTACGGACCACGGCCCCAGTCGGGCCACTTCCAGCGACCCTCGATCTCGTGAGGCGTCGTCTGGACCTGCGACACGCTTACTCACCCCGGTCCCGCTCGCTCTCGAGCAAGCCGATGAGTACCGCGACGGGATTCCAGTAGGTCGCACCCTGACACTGGTAACAGACGTGCTTGAACGACGTGCAGTCCGTCGCCTCAAGAGTGGTCAGGTCGCCGTCGGGCTGCTGGTCCATCTCCTCGAGGCACGCCCGTTTGACTCGAGTCTGCCCACAGCCCACGCAGACCGCGTCGACAGGAATGCCGAATCGACCGGCCGCCGAGCTTGCCAGCTCAGCCTTAAGGTCACGATCGTCCCGATCGGCGTCGACGCTCATAGCGGACCCTCCCGCGCGTTACGAACTGCGCGCGTACAGTCTGGACAGAGGCGGCGAAATGCGTCGACGCGGTCACCGCAGCGTTTGCACTTGTCGGCCTCGACGACGCGGCTCATCGAGAACCACCGTCCTCGTAGTTAGCTCTCGTTGAGTGCGTACAAGCGGGAGCGAATATCTCTCTGTGACAAATTACGCGATATTTTTCACAGGAATTGAATATGGCTCCCTGCTCACAGCGGCATGGGGTGATCGCCTTGCGCGACCACAACCGAGTTGTGGCCGTGTGCGTTCGTTGCGAGTCGGCATACGCAGCGAAAGAACTCCTGAACGGAAGCATCCGACCCATTGGGACAGCGGCCTGTTCCTGTGGGTCGAGCAACTTCCGAGCGCTGAGGTGAATCGCTCCGTTTCCAACTAATTCGGCTATCCTTTTTCTAACCGAAGTGACCCTCTGACAGCTATTCTTCCCCTTCTCTCGGAACGTGGCGACGCAGAATAAGCAACTGTCAACATTCCCCCATCCAATATATTGGGGCCGCAGACTGATTTCCCCGTGATGGCTAGTGACCAGTTGCCGAATGATAGCTCGCTGCCCCAACTGTGATGATGGGCTGGGAGAGCGGGTCGCAAAATACGTTTCCGAGGGAGAGGCCGTCGCGAACTTCGTCTGTACAACCTGCGACCACGAATGGTCGCTCCCGCTCTGATCCGGCCAAATTTCATCGTTCTTTTTACGAGCACTATCGGTCGAGAATCGCCCGCCGTCGGCCCGAACTTCGCGATCCCCGAGCGCCCGCTGAACGTCGGTATCGGTCGCTTGATGGGCCGGATGAGCGATGGGCGTTCGACTCTCGACATCGTACAGTTCGCTCGCCCGGACGAACTCGCTACACATCGGCCCCACCTCCGTGCCGGCCGGGCGATGTCTCTGGATCGGGAACCGACACGTCGACGCCAGCTGCAGAACCGCGGCTCAGTCGCGCGTAGGTATCGCAATCGCCACAGCGGTGGGCCCGATCATCATCGTCGCCGAAAACCCGACGGAACCGGTCCGTCACATGAGTGCCACAATGGAGACAGGTAGAATGAGTTACCTGTCTCGAGAATGTAGTACTCACGCCGACCACCCCGGATTTCCTTCGCAGAAATCACCGGGCTGCACGGACCCGAATTCGCCATCGTTCGTCCCTCGATTTTCTGAGGGGGTTTGTACGGATTCAGTATCAGTGTATAATTCGGTATCAGTCGCGAAGCTGGTGACTAACCGGTTAATTCGAAACGTGACAACAGTCGAATGGACTCGCCGGGATTTGAACCCGGGGCCTCTTCCTTGCGAAGGAAGCGATCTACCACTGATCTACGAGCCCTCGCACGTTCCTAACCCCGGTTTCTATTTGTAGCTTGTGTTTCGGGGACGGATCGGGACACCGCACCACGGTGTGGGCTCGAGCCGAACCACTCTCACCACACCGGATTCAACGTGCAGACCTGCTGGGGTCCGATTCGGAACGGACGGCGAGCACTCGAGCCCGCCCCGCAACCGTCCCGACCAGGAACCCGGTGAAGTGGGCGATCAGCGCGACGCCGGGCGAGGCGGTCGCGAACGTGACCGCGATCGCGAGGCCGACGAAGAGGAGGATCGACAGCCAGTCGGGGACGTCGACGATCGAGGCGAGCCCGCTCGAGAGCCGATTCGACGCGACGAGATAGCCCAGCAGGGCGAAGACGGCGCCGCTGGCACCGAGGACGCCCGGCGTCGGCGCGACGGGGACCATCGGGATCGCCGCGAGCACGCCGGTGAGGACGATCTGGGCGATCCCCGCGATCGCACCGGTGAGCGCGAAGAAGGCGTGAAACCGGAGCCGGGTCGTGGCTCGCGCGACCGGCCAGCCGAACACGATCAGCGCGAGGGTGTTCGAGACGAGGTGCCCCAGTCCGTCGTGGGCGTAGACGCTCGTGACGATCGTCCACGGGTCGCTCGTCAGCGGTGGCGCGAGGACGAATAACGTGCCCATCACGCCCGCGAACATCGTCAGTCCCTGCACGACGAACACGACGGCGAAGACGACGAGCAGCTCGAGAATCGGACTGCTCGAGCCGGGGTCCGACCCGTCGTCCCGCCCGGAATCGGATCGAAGGTAGGTTTCCGGTTGCGACCGCGAACGCCGTGACATACGGGTATCTGGGACGGCGAGGGTCAAAAGTCCCGGCACCGTCTGGAGCCGGTGGGAAGTTGCCGAAAAGTAGACTGGTAGAGGATCGGAGACGCGACTCCGGAGTCTCGGTTGCGCCTCGAGCGCCACGGCTATCGCTGGGGAACGGGACTCGAAGACTGCAAAAACGATCAGTAGCTCGGATACCGGTCGCGGTCGAGACGGCCTCGATGAGCGCTTAGTCTTCGAGGACGATCTCGATCGAGACGTCGTTTGGCACCTGGATGCGCATGAGCTGGCGGAGTGCGCGTTCGTCGGCGTCCAGATCGATCAGGCGCTTGTGGACGCGCATCTCCCAGTGCTCCCACGTCGCAGTGCCCTCGCCGTCAGGCGACTTCCGGGTCGGGACCTCGAGGGTCTTCGTCGGCAGCGGGATCGGACCGCTCAGGTTGACGCCGGTGTTGTTCGCGATCTCGCGGACGTCGTCGCAGATGTCGTCGAGGTCGTCTGGACTCGTGCCCGCGAGTCGAACGCGTGCCTGCTGCATTTATTGTTTCTCGTGAACTTCGAGGACCTTTCCGGCGGCGATGGTCTGACCCATGTCGCGGATGGCGAAGCTCCCGAGTTCGGGGATCTCGCTCGACGGCTCGATGCTGAGGGGCTTTTGTGGTCGGATGGTGACCACGGCAGCGTCGCCCGACTGGATGAAGTCGGGGTTCTCCTCGGCGACCTCGCCGCTCGAGGGGTCCATCTTCTTGTCGATGGACTCGATCGTACAGGCGACCTGTGCGGTGTGGGCGTGGAAGACCGGCGTGTAACCGGCCGTGATCACGCTGGGGTGCTGCATGACGACGATCTGGGCCTGGAACGTCTCGGCGACGCTCGGCGGGTCGTCGGCGGGGCCACAGACGTCACCGCGTCGGATGTCGTCCTTGCCGATGCCGCGGACGTTGAATCCGACGTTGTCACCGGGCTCCGCTTTGGGCACCTCTTCGTGGTGCATCTCGATCGTCTTGACCTCGCCGCCCACGTCGCTGGGCTGGAAGGAGACGTTGTCGCCGGTGTTCAGGAGGCCGGTTTCGATACGTCCGACGGGGACGGTACCGATACCGGAGATGGTGTAGACGTCCTGAATCGGGAGTCGGAGCGGTGCGTCCGTCGGTGGCTCCGGCTCGGGCAGGTTGTTGAGGGCCTCGAGCAGGATTTCGCCGTCGTACCACGGCGTGTTGTCGGACTCCTCGGCGATGTTGTCGCCTTCGAACGCCGAGATCGGGATGAACGAGGCGTCGTCGGTGTTGAACTGGACCTGCTGGAGCAGCTTGTTGACTTCCTCGACGACCTCGTCGTACGTCGACTCCTTGTAGTCGACGATGTCCATCTTGTTGATGCCGATGATGAGCTCGTCGATACCGAGGGTTCGAGCCAGGAAAACGTGCTCCTGGGTCTGGGGCGCGACACCGTCGTCGGCGGCGACGACGAGGACGGCGTTGTCCGCCTGGGATGCGCCCGTGATCATGTTCTTCACGAAGTCTCGGTGGCCGGGACAGTCGACGATGGTGAAGTCGTACTCGTCCGTCGAGAACTCCTGGTGAGCGATGTCGATGGTGACACCGCGCTCTCGCTCTTCGGCGAGGTTGTCCATGACGTAGGCGAACTCGAAGCCGCCCTTGCCCTTCTCTTCTGCTTCTTCGCGGTGCTGTTCGATGACGTGCTCGGGTACGCTCCCCGTTTCGTAGAGGAGTCGTCCCACGAGCGTACTCTTGCCGTGGTCAACGTGACCGATGATGGCCAGGTTCTGGTGTTGGTCGCTCATTGTTGTAGCTCACGCGCTGAGGCGCTTATATCGGTCCCTTTGGCTCGTTGCGGTTAAAACCATTTCGAAAGCGTATTCAGCCGATCCCGACGCCTGCTTGCGGTTTGGCTAGGATTACCACGGCACGGTCGTTCGATCGACCGGGTGAGGCAGTACTGGGAAGGCGCTCGGAAGGGGCTTGAGAGACGTTTCATCCGAACTCGAGCGGCCGATTTCTCGGGCGACACGCGATTCGAGATGGCATCGGTGATGGCGGTCCACTCGTTCGACAGTACTCGAATAGACGATGACAAGGACACAAAACGAGCCGAACGGCCTCCAGCGGACGGAGCCGAGTCGGGTTACAGTGGTGGCAGTCGACCGACGTCGGAGAGGACTGCCGTCGCCGTCTCCGGACCGCCGGCACCGCGGCCGCTCGAGTGGAGCGAGCCGGCGTTTCGCGTCTCGATCTGGACGATATTGCGGGTCCCGGTCACGGCGAGGGCACCGTTCTCCGGGACGAGCCGCGGTCCGACGCGGACCCCGTCGCGGGTCGCCTCGCCGATGAGCCGGATCGTGCGGCCGTCTTCGGCAGCGAGATCGAGGGCGCTGCCCGGAACGTCCTGAATACCCTCGACCGTCGCGTCCTCGAGCGCGAAGCCGCCGTCGGCCAGCACGTTCGCGAGGATGACGAACTTGAGCGCGGCGTCCGTGCCGTCCACGTCGAACGTCGGATCGGCCTCGGCGACGCCGAGGTCCTGCGCCTCCGCGAGCACGTGCTCGTAGTCGAGTCCTTCGGCGGCCATCCGGGTGAGGATGAAGTTCGCGGTCCCGTTGAGCACGCCTCGCACCGCGGTGACCGCCTGTGGCGTGCAGTCCTCGACCGTCGAGAGCACCGGGATCGCGCCGCCGACCGTCGCTTCGAATCGGATCGAGCCCGCGTGCTCGTCCTCGAGCGCGCGCAGTTCCTCGTAGCGTTCGGCGACCGGTCCCTTGTTCGCCAGCACGACGTGGCGGTCGGCCTCGAGCGCACGTTTCACGTGCGTGAAGCCGGGTTCGGCGTCGCCGAGCGTCGTCGGCGTCGCTTCGACCAGAACGTCGTACTCTGTCTCGAAGACGTCCTCGGGGTCGCTGGAACCGACGGCTTCGCCGCCGGCCTTGCGTTCGAGAACCGATTCCACGGCGATTCCGGTCGAATCGACCGAAGCGCCGGTCGAGTCGGCGAGTGCGACGACGTCGTGGCCGTATTCGGCGGCGAGGTCGGCCACCGAGCGGCCGACGTCACCGGCGCCGAGAATTGCGAGTTTCATCAGGCATCACCTCCGAGCAGCGGTTCGACGACGGTCAGTTCCTTGTCCGTTCCGATCGAGCGGATCGCGGCGAGCGCCTCCTCGGACCGGCCGGAGTCGATCGCGAGTCGGGCGCGGGCGCTCGAGATCCCACCGGTCCCCTCGGGCGCGGCGAGCGAGAGGTCCAGCACGACCGCGTCGGCCTCGTCCTCGATCCGCGAGAGGGTGTTCGAGAGGTCGGTATCGACGAGGTGACCGATCAGAACGACGTTGATCTCCTCGCCGTAGTGCTCCGCACCGGCCTGAATGACGTTCACGCCGGCACCGCGGAGGCCCTCGACGACGTCGTCGAACCGGTCGGGTGGACACTCCAGGTCGACCTCGACGGGAATGTGGCCGCGCGGCGTAATGTTCCCGCGTTCGTGGTGGATACTCAACAGATTGCCGCCGTTGTCGGCGATCGGGGCGAGCGCGCGTAGCAACTCTCCGGGTTCGTCGACGAGCTCGAGTCGGACGGTGTAGGCCCGGAGGCCGCCGTCGGTCTCGGCGTCGGGCTCGTCCTCGTCGCCGGAGTCGGGCGCGTCACCCATCGCCGGCACCTCCTGCCTGCAGGCGTCTACTCGTCGTCATGATATGCGATGTCCGTAGTGGGCGCCTAAAAGGATATAGGACTTCCCAAAACTCTCCGACCCTGTCAACGAAGGCCAAACTCCGCGGACCGGCCGACTCGGCGGCAGCCACGCGAGCTTAGAGATGGTCCTTCCCCGGATTCGACGATCCCCAGTCGCCGCGGCCGCCTTCGGTTCGGTCGACGCCCATGATCGATTCGGGCTGATCGGGGCCGCCGAGGCTGTCGCGTGCGTCTGGGACGCGGACGGTGACCTCGTCGATCTCGGGCCACGTGATGAGTTCGGCCTCGATGTTGCCGGTCGTCACGTCGCTGACCGAACAGCCCTTGCAGCCGCCGCCGAGTTCGATGATGACCTCGCCGGTCTCGGGATCGGCCGACCGTACCGCGCTGGTCCCGCCGTGCATCTGGATGATTGGCATCTCGCGTGTCATGAACTGCTCGACGCGTTCCTTCAGGGACGGCTCGCCCTCGGAGTCAGTCATGGGTCGTGCTAGGAACTCGAACGGTGAATAAGTTCGGTCGCACGGCCGAAAACCGTCGAATTAATCCTGAACGTTTCCGCGGCGTCGGCGCAGCCACTCGAGTGCGACCCCGCCGCCGACGACCCCTGCGAGACCGGTGAATCCGGGGATCGAATCCTCGTCGCTACTGGATCCGTCCCCTGCGGTTTCGTTTCCGCCGGTGTCGTTGCCGTCGTCGGGTTCGTCGCCGTCGGTGGATTCGTTGCCACCGTCGGTCTCGTTTCCGTCCGTCGTCCAGCTACCGGGGTCCTGAAGCGACGGCGGGTCGGCCTGCTCGCCCGCTTCGATCGGGAAGGTGTAGAGCGCCCCCTCGAGCGAGGTGTTCGGAATCGCCTCGGTGCTGCTCGCGACGAACGTTTCGCCGGGTTCGGCGACCCGTGCCGTCCAGAATCCGGTCTCTTCGGGATCGCGCCACCAGGCGATCCGCTCGGGGGAGGTAGGGTCGGAGACGTCGTGGATCTTCACGCCCGCACGGTACCACGACGAGTAGAGTCGCCCGTCGCGAAGCTCGAAGTTGTGCGACGTCGTCCACGCCCCGCTGCCGTGAGTCTCGTCGGTCGTCCGCGGCGGGTCGATCGATCCCCGTCGAACCGGGTCTTCGGGATCACTCACATCGTAGAGGTCGATCCCGCCCGGCCGGTCGGGGTCTTCCCCGTCGACCGCCCAGGCCTCCCGTCCGACCGCCATGAGGTCGCCGGTGTCGTCGACCGCCGCGTAGTGATCGTTACCCGGCAACCCGTAGACGGCCGCCTCCCAGTCGTCGATACCGCGCTGTTCCTCGAGCGTGGTTTCCGCGACGTGGGAGACGTATTCCGGGGCGGTCGGGTCGCTGACGTCGATCAGATAGGTCCCGGCGTTCCAGTGAGGAAGGTACGCAACGTCGTCTTGCACGTAGACGTCGTGGAGGTAGCGAACGAGCATGTCGAGATCGCCCCAGCCGGGTTCGAACTCGAGCAGCGACCAGTCGCCGACCCGCGTGATCTCGTCGCCGCCGACGTCGTAAATGACGAGCGAGCTTTCTTCCGGCGAGTTCGCGGCGACGTACAGCGACTCGCCGTCGAGATAGCAGTTGTGGATGTGGTAGCCGGTCTCGTACGCACCGATCGAGACGGGGTCTGCGGGATCGCTGACGTCGTAGCAGTGAAACCCCATCGCTCCGACGCCGGGGTTGGCCGGCCCCGCAACGACCAGTCGGTCCCCGTCGACGGTCGCGTCGAGGATCTCGGAGAGAACGTCGTCCTCGAGTTCGATGTCGCGTTCCTCGGCGAGCAGCGTCGGCTCGGTGGGGTCGCTCACGTCGACGGACACGAATCCGGTGGTCGCCGCGACGTAGGCGGTCCGGCCCTCGTCGCCGACGACGGCTTCCGCTGCACCGGTGATCGGGACTTGCCCGAGCGGTTCGTACGTTCCCTGGGCGACGGCGGTAGTAGCTCCGGACGCCGCGGTCGGACCCGGCAGCGACAGGGCGAGGCCAGCGGCACCACTCGCTCGAAGGAACGCTCTCCGCTCCATAGATACAGCAGGAGTCGTGCAGGTACATAGAGGTAGTCACTCGCCTCGGGACACGCGACCGGAATCGGAACGCGGACACGAGGTTCCTGTCCGGCGATTAGCGCCCTGTTCGATGCCGGACTGGCGAGCGGCTCAGCTCCGCAGCCGCCGTCGATCTCCGGTCCCGTCGGTCAGGGCGCTCGCCAGTGCGCCTTCGACGACGACGTCGTCGCCGAGGTCGGTGACGCGGATCTCGGGGACGTTCGTCATCACCATCTCCGCGACCCGCTCGCGAACGGGGTCGACGACGAGCTCCTCGTTGTGAAGCGCGACGGCGCCGCCGAAGGAGACGACGATCGGTGCGAACGAGTGAATCACGTTGGTCACGCCGATCGCGTTCCAGTGAGCGAGCTGTTCGATCGCGTAATCCGCCAGTTCGTCCTCGCCCGCGAGGTCGAAGACGTCTTTCGCCGTGAAATCGGGCCCCTCGAGCGGGAGGTCCGTCGAGATCGTCGGGTCGTCCTCGGCGAGCAGTCGGACGTAGTCGGGGATGGCGTTGCCGGAGCAGTACGCCTCCCAGTGGCCCTCGCGGCCGCAGCCGCAGGTCAGCCGCCCGCGGGGATCGACGACGCAGTGGCCGACCTCGCCGGCGTTGCCGTCCCAGCCGTGCATTATTTCGCCGTCACAGCAGACGCCGGCACCGATCCCCGAGGAGATGGTGATGTAGACCATGTCGTCGGGGTTCCGATCGGCGTGAAAGCGCTCGCCGATCACGCCGGCGATCGTATCGTTGTGGAGGTAGACGTCGTCGCTGCCGATCAGTTTCGAGACGGGGCCGGTCAGCGGGATCCGATCGATCGAGTCGGGGAGATTCGCTGGATCGATCACGGTTCCTTCGGCGAGATCGAACGGCCCGATCGAGCCGATTCCCGCGGCGGTGATTCGCTTCGGATCGATTCCGGCGTCGCCACACGCTTCGCGGAGCGTTCGGAGCACCCCTTCCGTCACGTGGATACCCGTCGGCCCGCGCGGCGTGGATCGGCGACTCACACCGATCGCCGTCCCGTCGGCCTCGGCGACGATGGCCCGAACGTTGGTCGCGCCGAGATCGACGCCCGCGTAGTAAGCCATTGCTATCCTAGGGACGACCGTCGTCGTACTTAACTACCCAGATTATACTCGCAGCCGAGTAGCAATATCGATAAATCACGGGCGCGACGACCGGCGGACTCGGCGACACACGTATGCCACTCGATAGCATAGTTCAACGCATGGCCATCGACGACACGTCTCCCGATCCCGACGGCGAGTCGGAGTCAGCGCCGGCGCTGTCCGACACGGAGTGCGAGGCGCTCCACGAAGTCGAACTGGGCCTCGAGTGGGTCCAGCGGGCTCAGGGAAGCCTGCTCGAGTTTCACCACGCGACCGGTCACGGGATGGACCACCTCTACCGCGCCGAAGAGCTGCTCAGGGCGACCGGCCACGACGACCTCGCGGACGCGATTCGAACCGAACTCCTCCCCCAGGGGGTCGTCGACGAGGACCGCTGGTCCTACGACGTCCTCGAGAACTTTCAGGGCGGCCTATTGGCCGAAACGCGGTCCCTCGAGCGACGCGTTCGACGCGAACTGGCCGACGGCGAGCGCCACGTCCGCGAGCGACGGCAGGAACGGGAGTGGAAGCGGCGCGCTGACGAATCCTGAAGGGGGACGATCGGAGACGGAGAGAGAGTGGGGTAAAAGCGGGAGCAGAGGGTCGCGTCGGGTGGCCTTCGCTACTCCATCACGTCGAGGTCGCGGAAGTACGTGACCGGACAGGGGGCCTGCAGGATGATCTCCTGCGAGACCGAGCCGAGGACCGCTTTTTCCGCCGGCGAGCGCCGGCGGCCGCCGACGACCATGCGATCCGCGCCGACGTCGATGGCCATGTCGACGACTTTGGTGCTGACCTCGCCGAGCGCGCCCTTGATCTCGTACTCGACGCCGGCCTCCTCGAAGCGCTCGGCGAGTTCCGGGACTGGTGCGCGTTTGGCTGCGACTTCGTCGGGATCGACGTCGTCGACGCGCGCGTCGAAGCCGAGGTCGTCGTGGACGTCCTCGTACTCGTCTTCGGTGAAGGCGTGTCCGATCACGACGGTGGCACCGAGAGGGTCGGCGATTTCGAGAACGGTCTCGGCGAGTTCCGGTGCGCGCACTGAGTCCATCGGTCCGACTGCGAGAAGTACCGTATCGATTGTCATACCGTCACAGTGGTGGGGCCATCCGCTTAAGTATTCTCGTCGTTGCAGTATTGCGGAAACGCCCGGCGGTCGCCGCGGTGTGGCCGCCATCGCAGCGAAGGGGCTGCCCGAATGTCCGTCTGGTAACAGTATCGGACGAGTCGGTCAGTCAGTCGTGGCGGACGAACGTGACCGGACAGGGGGCAGACAGCAGCACTTCCTGGGCCGTCGAGCCGAAGACGGCCTTGCCGGTCGGCGACCGGCGGCGGCCACCGACGACGACCCGGTCCGCGCCGGTGCTCGTCGCCAGATCGACGATCGACGACCCGTGTTCGCCGACGGCACCACGAACCTCGTAGTCGACGTCGTGCTCGTCGAGGATCGCCTGCAGGTCCTGAATCGTCGAGTGCCGGCCCGCGACCGCGTCCGGATCGATCTCGTCGACCGTTCTGTCGAACTCGAGTCGGTCGAGCACCTCGTCGTACTCGTCGTCGGTGAAGACGTGTGCGAGAACGACGGTCGCATCGGCGGGTTTCGCTACCTCGAGGACCGCTTCGGCCAGTTGTTCGCTTCGATCGGCATCGCCCGGTCCGACGGCGAGCAGGACAGTTTTCAATGTCATAGCGGAACTATTGACTCGGGATCCTGTAAATCCACGTCTTCGAAACAGACAACGGTGTTTCAGTTTCAGGTGTTTTTTCCTCATAGTCGTCCAGAAGAGACGCATGGAGGAACCAGATCTCTCGGGTCGGACGGTGCTCGTCACGGGGAGTGCGAAGGGCGTCGGTCGCGAACTCCTGCTGGCGACGGCCGACTGCGGCGCGCGGACGGCGGTTCACTACCACACGAGCGCCGACGCCGCCCGCGACGTGGCCGAGGACGCCCGCGAGCGCGGTGCTGAAGCGACGATGACGGTACAGGGTGACGTCACCGACCCCGAGAGCGTCGACGGCCTCTTCGCGGCCATCGAAGCCGAACTCGGGTCAGTCGACGTCCTGGTCAACAACGTCGGCGACTTCGCGCCCGCCCACTGGACCGATATCGAGTTCGACACCTGGAATCGGGTCCTCGAGACCAACCTCAACGGGACGGCCCTCTGTTCGAAGCGGGCACTGCCGGCGATGCGGGAAACCGAATACGGCCGGATCGTGAATATCGGGTACGCCTCGAGCGAGCAGGGACTCGTGAGCCCGAAGAACTTCCCCTACTTCGTCGCGAAGGCGGGCGTGTTGATGTTCACGCGCATGCTCGCGGCGGATACGCAGGACGACGGGATTACCGTCAACGCGATCTCGCCGTACGTCGTCGAGAACTCCGACGAGTTCCCCGCGGAGTTGCCCCGGGGTCGGCCGGCGAGCTTCGACGACCTGATCGCGCCGCTGTATTTCTTCGTCGACCCGGACAGCGAGTACATCAGCGGCGAGAATATCGAGGTCGACGGCGGCTGGTTGCCCGAGCGAGTATAGGCGGCTCCGCTACGGTCTGCTGGCCGCGGCGCGACGCGCCGCGGGACGTTTTTGGTCCAGATTTTTGCAAGGAGCGGGTCCCGAGCGGTGCGCGACGCACCGCGAGGGGCCCCGACGCAGTAAAAAGGTGGGTGCAGAATATCGAGGTCGACGGCGGCTGGTTGCCCGAGCGGATGTAACGGGCCGCGGCCACGAGCTCTCAAGCCGCAGCGCGACGTAGATTTCCCCTATCGACTCCGCCAACTGCTACTCGTTGCCGACGTTGTTGAGCGCGCTGTTCAACTCGAAGAGTTCTCGAACGACGTTACTGTCTGCGACCCGGTACCGACGTGGAGACGTGTTCGGAACCTCCTCAATGAGTTCGACCTCGAGCAGAAGGTCGGTGTAGTTGCCGACAGTCTGGCGTGTGACGCCGGCGTGCTCTGCGAGTTCAGTTTTGTTGAACTCGCGGTTCGGCGGAAGATCGAGTAACGCATCGACGAGGATCGGGATGGCGTCGTGCTGCGTGAGGTAAAGCCATCCACTGGGGTGCTCCCTGCGGAGTTCCTTCTTCTCCTCGCGGTCAGCCGCGTGGTCTATGCTGCTCATACGGAGAATAACAAGCTGTGCGTGTATAAGTATTTCCACTACCGTTAACGACCATTAACAGTATTTATATGCGGTAAGATGCATCCTTCGATTATGGAGAAGCCGTCGGTGAAATGTTCCCTTCTGGCGACGATGGTAGCGAAACACAAGTGGGGCACACCGATCACGGAGGAAGCGCTCCTCGATCTTTCACCGATCAACGGCGACTACCCCACTGCGCGTGAAGTCTACGCCGACCTTCGCAGCGAGCCGTATATCACGTACCGCGGAAACCGCGGTATCGAACTCGACAAGAGCAACTTCGACAAACTCGCCGACGTCCTCTACTACGACTGTGGCTGGGAGGGTTGGGAGATCGGCAGTCGCCTGAAGCACTACGAAGGCCTCGAGAACCACGACTGGGCGTGATTACGAGTTTTTGCTCGATTCCCGACGACTGGTAGTACGTGGCACGTACGAAACGGAGTGCCGAGCACGGAATCGCACATCACTCTTAACAGGGTTCTCCCCTTCGAGTCGCGTATGCGAATCGCAGTCGCCGGCACGTTCGGGCCGCTCCACGACGGGCATCGCACCCTGGTCGAACACGCCCTTCGGTTCGGCGAGGACGGCGTCGTCGTCGCGCTGACGGCCGACGACCTGGCAGTCGAGACGCGACACGAGCCGCGCCCGATCCCGTCGCTCGAGGAGCGGATGCAGGCCGTGACGGACGCGATCACGGAGCTCGACGAGTGGGATCGCGACGTCGAACTCCGCACCCTCGAGACCGAGTACGGCATCGCGACCGACGAGCCGTCGATCGACGCGCTGGTCGTCTCCCCCGAGACGGCCCCCGAACTCGAGGCGGTCAACGACCGGCGGCGCGAACGGGGGTTCGAACCGTTGTCCGGGATCGTCGCCCCCTACGTCTACGCCGACGACGGCGAGCGAATCTCCTCGACGCGGATCGTGAAGGGAGAGATCGACGAGCACGGGCGGGTGCTCGAGTAGGGGTGCGAATCACCGCGGTCGCGGGCAGCCTCTCGATCGTGCGCAGCAGGGAAGTAAACCCTGAGGATCGCCTAGACGAACGTCAACGGCACCATAACGAGAATCCCGACGACGATACCGCCCGCGAGCTCGGGCTTGCCACCGTTCGGTAAGCGCTCACCGATATCCAGCGCCTCGGGGACGAACTCCGTGAGGACGAGGTAGATCATCGCGCCGGCGGCGAAGCCGAAGCCGTAGGGCAGGAACTCCCGTGCGTAGCGGACGAAGCCGAACGCGAGGACGGCCCCGATCGGCTGGGGCAGGCTCGAGAAGACGGCCCACCAGACCAGCTTCCAGTTGGCGACGTCCATCGAGCGCAGGGGAATCGAGATCGCGGTCCCCTCCGGAATGTTGTGGATCGAGATGGCGATCGTCATGAAGATCGCCAGCACCGGGACGGTAAAGCCGAGGAACTGGGTCCCGCCCTCGAGCCCGAGGTCCGCGAAGGAGACGCCGATCGCCACGCCCTCGGGGAAGCTGTGGACGGTCAGGATGCCGAGGATGAGGACGAGCTTCTTGAAATCGGCTGCTTCGTACTGTTGTGGATCGATGTCGGTGTCCATCAGCACGTCGTGAGCGACGACGACGAGCGCGACGCCGGCCGCCATGCCGATCGCGATCTCGAGGGCCGTCCCCTCGGCCAGCCCCTCGTCGATGAGACCGAAGGTCGACGCCGAAATCATGATTCCCGAGGAGAGGCCCCAGAGAATCACGTTTCGCCGGTCGCTGATCCCTTCGAAGAAGAAAAACGGGAGCGCGCCGATGCCCGTCGCCAGCGCCGTGACCAGGCCGGCGACGAACACTAAGAGGAGGTTCTCGAGGAGTGCCATCTATCGGAGGTGAGGACCGAGCGTATAAATCGACGGCGAAGGCGGCGTCAGTGCCCGTTTCTCACGGGGTTCGATTCGTCGGCGCAGAGTTCCCGGCCAGGGACTCGGTGCCGCGTTCACCGAGTGGATTATATCAGAGAGCCGAGATCGAGATCCAGCTGCTGTTTCGCGAGCCGGGCGACCAACGGCGCGTCTCCGAGCTCGAGCAGCTGCGTGATGGCCCGGACGTTGCCCTTGTTCGCCTCGGCCAGCGTGTCGTCGTCGAGCCGCTGGAGGTCCCGCATAAGCCTGTCGTAGCGGTCGTTCGGCGCGAGATAGAGGAGCTGCGTCATCAGCAGCCGCGTTTTCGCGTTTGGCGCGACGTCGCGGTGCCAGAGGGTGTCGTAGACCGCGAGGTTCTCGGCGGTCGGCTCGATGCCGTCGTGTTTGAGGACGCTATCGGCGGTAGCGGCAGCCGCGCGACCGGACTGCATGCACTTGTTGATCCCCTCGCCCCAGAGCGGGTCGAGGGTTGGCACGGTGTCGCCGATGGCCATGAACCGGTCGGTGTGGAGGTCGGTCGGCTCCTGAATGTGGGCCGAGCCGCGGTGCTGTTTGCCCTCGATCGGTTCGGCGTTCTGGAACCGCGGGTCCGTCTCGAGCCAGTGAGAGAGGTAGTCGTCGATGGTGAAATCGTCGCGGCTGTACCGGTCGTGGCTGCCGTTCTGGATGTAACAGAGGCCGACCTTGGCGGTGTCCTCGCCCGTGTGGAAGATCCAAGAGTAGCCGCCGGGAGCGATCTCGTGGTCCAGTCGCAACATCATGGCGTCGCGCAGGTCCGCGAAGCCGGGGCGATCGATGTCGATCCCCTCGAACTCGTACTCGATGCCGATGGCGTGGTTCTCGCGCTTGAGGTCGACGATGCCGAGTTTCTTCGCGATGGGTGCGCTCGGGCCCGTCGCGTCGATGACGATGTCGCCGTAGACCTCCTCGTCGCCGTTGTAGGTGACGCCGATGATCTCGCCGCTCTCCATGATCGGCGCGGTGACGCGAGCGTCGAACCGGTACTCGGCACCGTCGTCGCGGCCGTCTTTCACCAGATAGCGTTTGAAGTCCGCGAACTCCAGGACCGCGCCGGTCTGGTCGCGAACGAAGTGTTCGGTCGGCGACTCGAGGACGACGCTGTCGGTGTACTGCATCACGACATCGTCGGGGATGCCGAAGGCAGCCATCATGGAGTGGAACGTCCCCGCAGTGGACTTGTTACTCTGCCGTGGGAACTCGTCCTCGGCCTCGGTCTCGAGGACGACGACGTCGTACCCCCTGGCGGCGAGATCGCGGGCACACTGTGCGCCGGCGGGACCGGCGCCGGCGATGACTACGTCGTAGCGGTCGTTCATGTAATCGAGACTGTGGTGGACCTTAATTAGTTTGTCCAGTTACGTTCGAGCGGACGGGCCGGAGCGTATTGAATTCCGGGCCGGAACGGACGAGACTTCGTATCGCATTCAGACGGTCGGTACTGCCTGAAATTCGTCTTCGAGACAGGAATACCGGAACGGACGTACCCGTCCGTCCCCTCGCCGTGTTCGGCGGCCCCGGCAAACTCGAGACTATCGAGAAGGCGGTTCGAACCGGCCGCTACCGAACGATCGTCACCGGAACGGGAGCGTGCCGAGCGATCCGCTCCGCGACGCTGCCGAGCAACACCCTCGAGAACCCCGTCCGACCGTGGCTCCCGACGACGATCCGATCGACGTCGTTGCTCGCGGCGTAGTCGACGATCGCATCGGACGGCTGGCCGACGATCGTCTCCGTCTCGAATTCACAGCCGTATGCCGCCCCGCGATCTTCGGCCGCCGCGAGCAGTTCCTCGGCTGTCTCCCGCTGGCGCTCGAGCAACACATCCGGTCCGAGATGTGCCACCTCACCGTAGCTGCTGTTGGTCGGATCGACGGCGTGGACGACCGCGACCTCGTCGTCGGGATGCTCTGTACACGCGAACTCGAACGCCGCCCACCCCGGCTCCGAGTCGTCGAGCGCGACCAGCAAGTGCATACCGACCGGTACGGTGAGCTACTACTTGAGTGTCATCCTCTATCACAGTTTTCGACTGCAGTCGTCTCGGGATCGCACGCGACAGTCGATCACGGACGTTGCCCTTTCGTTTTCCGTGAACATGGCCGTAACCGACGCCGCACTTTCCGGGAGGTGACCGAGACCGTGTCGACTCTCGTATTCGCAACCGCTCAATCGCCTCCGCGGACGCGAGCCCGCGGGTGCCGTTCGTTCCCTCGTACGCCTCAAGAGTGACCGGAAAGAAGGGATGCGAGCCCCATCCGCGCTACACAGAATCGAGGAGAAAGCCCACGACTTCAGCCGTGGGATGAATCCGACCACACACGACACAACCCATCCTCGATAGCCGACCGAGGGTTGATGAAATCAATACACCTAATATAGACTGTCTTTTATCTAACAGTATGCCACGGGGGTATAGTCAAGAGCGGACGTCGGTTCACAACCTCCACTACCACTTCGTGTGGTGTCCGAAGTACCGTAAACCGGTGCTGACGGACGAGGTTGCCGACCGCCTCAAACAACTCATCGAGGAGAAAGCCGACGAACTCGGCCTCGACATCCTCCGACTGGCAATCCAGCCCGACCACGTTCACCTGTTCATCACGGGCAACCCGAAACTCGCCCCGAACAAAATCGTTCAACAGGTCAAGGGCTACACCTCGCGGAACCTCCGTGAGGAGTTCGACTTCGGCCTCCCCTCGCTGTGGACACGCTCGTACTTCGTCTCCTCAGCAGGCGAAGTGTCGAGTCAGACCATCGAGGAGTACATCGAAGCACAGACCGGACAATAATAATGCGTCGAGGAGTCACTACCACAGTACGTGTCAAACTCCACTCGCTCACCGAGCGGAAAGCCCGCCTCATCGAACGCGAGTACGGCGCGTTCCAAGATGCCGTTCACGGTGACGACGATGCAAACCTCTACTCCGCCACCAAGCAACAGGCGGGCAAAGTCTGGTCGAACAAGAATCCGCGAGCGGACACCGAACAACCCGTCGTCCTCCGCAACGACTGTATCACCATCGAACACGACGAGGATACCGTTCTCTCGTCATGGTGGTTCAAACTCCCACTCTACAATCCTGAACGAGGCCGAGGAGATAGCATCTGGGTACCCGTCCACGTCCCCGAGAAGGACGCACACCTGCTCACCGACGAGTGCATCCGCGACTCAGAACTCGTTCACCGGGACGGCGAGTGGTACGTCCACCTCGTCTGCAAGCGGTCTGTGGCCGTCGCAGACGAGTACGATGATGTTCTCGCCGTCGATATGGGCGCGAAGTGGATCGCCGTCAGCACGTTCCTCTCCGACCGAGACACACAGTTCCACGGCGCAGAAGTCCGGCGCGTCCGCGAACACTACAAGCAACTCCGCAAGAGTATCGGGAAGGCGAAGGTTCGTTCAGGAGCGCAGGTCATCGAGCGTCTCGGTGACAGGGAATCACGGACGGTTGAACACGAGTTGCATCAGGTAGCGAATGAACTCGTCGCTCGCGCCCGAGAACGCAACGCAGTCATCGTGTTCGGTGATATGACCGGGTTGCGCTTCGACAACGACAAGGGACGATACGTGAACGACAAGACCCACAAGATGCCGTATGCGAAGATGGCGAACATCCTCACGTACAAGGCCCACCTCGACGGGCGAGAGTGCGTTCCGGTCAAGGAGTACGACACCTCGCGGACGTGCTGGCGGTGCGGGTCACAGAACATAAGTCGTGAGGTGCAGGGGCGTGTCGAGTGTCACGACTGTGGGCTGGACGACAACGGCGACAAGAATGGCGCGACGAACATCGGTAAACGAGCCATCGGTAAGGACATCACGAGCCCGCTATCGACGGTGGGGGCTGCTGTGGCTCAGCCCGAAACGCAGGTCGTACTCAAGGGAACCAGCGGTGAGATGGAATCTGCGAACTCCCCAGACGACGTGGGCCTAACCCTCTGTGAGGGAAGCCCACGACTTTAGTCGTGGGAGAAGTCACTCGGAGTAGCCTTCCTGGAGGAACGCCCCTTCGGTTTCGTACATCGAGACCAGTTCCTCGACGAGTTCCTCGGGCGATTGGCCCTCCTCGCAGTGGCTGTCGAGTCGGTCCATCAGGTCGTCGCTGATTTCGAGTGTCTGTGTCATGGGTGAACCTCGGAGCGCGATCGGTACGCGTCGGCTGTATCGTCGGGAGCCAGCGCCAAATAGTCACGGGACGAGTGTGCAGCCACGATCGATCGGTAACTGGGTTGCAGCGACGGGACCCGATCCGACGGGACCGGCACGAGACGGCCGTTCGCTTACCCCGCCCGTCGTCGTAGGGATCGTCGATGACAGCGCCACTGACCGACGACGACGTCGGCAAGACGGTCGTCGACGCCGCAGGGAAGGAACTCGGTATCGTCGCGAACGTCGACGGCAGAACGGCCCACGTCGATCCGAACCCCAGTATGACCGAACAGGTACTCGCGTCCGTCGGCTGGGAGGGCGAAGACGAGGAGGACTACGTCGTCACCGAAGACATGCTCGAGCGGGTCGACACCGAGGTCGTCCTGCGGGGCGAGCTCTGAATCGACTCAATCCAGCGACTGTTCTCGCCAGGTCGTCCAGTCGTAGAGCCGCTCGAGTTCGCCGCCCTGCTGGCGGATCGCCACGGCGGTGTTGAACAGGAAGGCGGCCACGAGCGTCGTTCCGACGAGCCAGGCGGCGTCGGCCAGCGCACCGTAGCCGGCCGCGTAGCTCGTCACCAGATCGACGAAGATGACTGCGGTGACGCAGACGATCGCCGGTAGCAGGTGTCGGGTCAGCGCGGCGAACGTCGTCCCTTCGTGGACGCGGACGGCGCGAACGCCGTAGAGCACCGCCCACGCGGAGGTGACGACCCAGCCGACCGCGACTACCAACCTGGTCGAGGAGGTCTCGACCAGGAAGGTCCCCCACCAGGCGGCGACGAAGCCGGCGATGACGACGTAGTCGGCCCACGCGGGCAACAGCCGAGACCGATTCCCCCCGGCCGGCTGATCGTGGTACATCGCGCGAATCGCCAGCGCGAGGAAGAGAATGAAAAAGAGGACCGCGCCGTCGACAAACCGGCGGATCCAGTCGGGCTCGAGCAGCAACGAGCCGACGCCGGCGACGGCGTAGACGATAGCCGCACCGATCCCGATCAGGAGATACCACTGCTCGGTCCCCGCGTCGACGGCGAGCACCTCGCGAACGTAGATCCGCGCGTAGTAGAGCAACACGACCGCCGCGATGCCCATCGCGAGATACGCGAACAGCCGCCCGATCGCGACCGTCGTGGCCGGATCACTGGCATCGAACGTAATCGACGAAATCGGTGCGAACACCATCGGGTGACACTGGCGGCCGAACTGGTAAAAATATACACCCCTGTTACTGTCGGTCGGGAAGGACTCGAGCGAGGCCGTTCGGTCGCCGCCGAGCGATACCGGCGGTTGGTGCGAGTTGCTCGCTTGCGAAGACGACGGTCCCCAGAAACAGCCGGTCTCGAGGGGGTACGGTGGCGAGACGAAACGCGTCGATTCGAGTCGCTCGACGGAAGTGAGAACGGGAAAGAGTGAGAACTGGAAACGGCGAATCAGGGGCGGGCCGATCCCGCTCACGGATCCTCGTCGTAGAGGTCTTCGGTCGGTTCGCCCTCGACGTTGACGACGCCGAGTGCGCCCCGGCGGGCGGCGCGCGTCAGCGCGTGGTCGACGATCTTGACCGGGCCGGGGACGGGGAACTCCATTTCGGCCGCGGTGGTCGTCCCGGGGGCGACGGGCGCGGTCTCGATGTTCAGGTCGGGTTCGCTCAGGAGGTCGCCGTCGCGGTAGTAGCGGCTCCAGACGTTCCCGATGGGGTGGAGCGAGCTCAGCAGGTTCGGCCCGCCGTTGGCGAAGTACACCCGCGCAGTTTCGCCGGTGTTGGCCTGCATCGGCTGGCCGCCGTCGGGGGCGAAGCCGTAGGCCTGGCCGTTGAACACGACGTAGGTCGGCGATTCCTCGAGCATGGCGTCGAAGTCGAAGCTGTGGTGGCCCTTTTCACCGACGTCGCCGTCGGTGTAGATCTCGTGCTGGCCGAGGTAGTACTCGTGGTCGACCTCGGGGAGGCCCTCTTCGGGCTCGACGAGGATCGAACCGAACATGCCGCTGCTGATGTGCTGGTCCATGTTCGGGATCGCACAGTGGTAGATGAACACCCCCGCGTAGTCGGCCGTGAAGCTGATCTGGGTCGGGTCGTCGCCGGGCGCGATCGTGGTCGCGTCGGCCCCGCCGCCGGGCCCGTAGACCGCGTGGAAGTCCATGTTGTGCGCCGCCTCGTTCAGATCTTCCGGGACATCGAACGTGAGGTTCACCCGATCGCCGCGGCGCACGCGGACCATCGGGCCGGGAACCTGCCCCTCGAAGGTCATGTACTCGAACGTGACCCCGGGTTCGATCTCGGCCGTCTGCCGAACCGTCTCGATCGTGATGTCGTGTTCGCGCGGCTCGTCCCAGTCGACCGGCGCGGGAATATCGGTCGGGTCCCGCGCGATCCGATCGACGTCGACGTCTTTCGCCGCCGGCAGCCCCTCGTCCTCAGCCGCCGACTGGTCGGCTTCCTCGCTGTTCCCCTGCGTGTCGCCACCGAGACAACCGGCCACCGCCAGCGCGCCGGTCGCCCCGATCGCCTGCATCGCCCGTCGTCGGGTGAGGTTGGATTGGGTCATTGGTCTTCTCCTCACTCGGTGGTACGGGGAACATACGTTCAGGCGTGTCGACGATTCCCGGATAGTGGTAAGCGAGCTGATCATTCCCCATATATCGTGGGTGTTTAAATATTGTGTCGAATACTGCACTTTTTCGGCCGAAATAGCGGCTCTGAGACGGATCGATGCGAGGGCGAAAGCGCCGACTGATATCGAATTCTCGAGTTCCCGATACGAGAGCAACCGCTCGATAATTGGGCAACCGCCAGAACGAACACGGGACCGAACGAACGACTGCGCATGGAACCGAGCGAACTCCGAGAGACGATACCGGCCCTCGAGTCCGGCGTCTACTGTAACTGGGGCGCCGGCGGGCCGAGTCCGCGTCGGGTCGTCGAGGCGGCGGAATCGACGCTCGAGCACCACGCGTACGAGTCCCCCACGGCGGAGGGGATGTATCCCGCAGCGTTCGACGTCTACGACGAGACGCGGGAAGCCGTCGCCGACCTGCTCGGGGCCGCGCCGAGCGAGATCGCGCTGACACAGAGCACGACCGACGGGATCAACCGGGTCGCGGGCGCGTTCGACTGGGACGAGGACGACGTCGTCCTCCGGACCGACCTCGAGCACTCCGCGGGCATCCTGCCCTGGCAGCGACTCGAGCGCGAGCACGGCGTCGAGGTGCGAGTCCTCGAGACCGAGGGCGGGCGGCTCGATCTCGCAGACGTGAAAGCCGCGGCAGACGCTGCGACCCTGTTCTGCGTGAGTTCGCTCACCTGGACGCACGGGACGCGACTGCCGATCGCGGACGTCGTCGAGATCGCCCACGATGCCGGGGCAGCAGTGCTCGTCGACGCCGTACAAGCGCCCGGCCAGGTGCCGGTCGACGTCCACGAGTGGAGTGCCGATTTCGTCGTCGGAGCGGGCCACAAGTGGCTGCTCGGCCCATTCGGTAGCGGGTTCCTGTACGTCCGCGACGGCGTCGAAGCGGACCTCGTCCCCGCCGCGATCGGCTACCGGAGCGTGGAAGACGAAAACGCCAGCGACTACCGCTACGCGGCCGGCGCGCGGCGGTTCGAGGTCGCTACCGCGAGCCCCGCCCCCTACGCAGGGCTGACGGAGGCGATCGGCGTGCTCGAAGAGATCGGGATCGACGCGATTCGACGGCGAATAGAGGCCCTCACCGACCGGCTCAAAGACGGGATTTCGGACGAGCGACTGTTGAGTCCGCGGGGGTACGAGTCCGGGCTGGTGACGATCGCCGCCGACGACCCCGAGGAGACCGTTGAGCGACTCGCCGAGCAGGGGATCGTCGTTCGGCCGCTGCCGACACCGGACGCGGTCCGCGCGTCGATCCACGCGTTCAACGACCGGCACGACGTGGACGCGCTGCTCGAGGCGCTGTAGCGGCTTCGAAAGCGAACTCCGGCCGGATCGGACGCGTCAGTCGGCGGCCATCCGCTCCTCGAGGGTCGCCCTGACGTCACCGTACCGTTCGAACCGGTCGGCACCGATGTAGTCGACGGTGTCCTGCAAGTACTGCGTGATCTGTTTGGCGATCGGTTTCCGCTCGTAGCCGTCGAACGGCTGGTCGTCGAAGGGCGGATCCGCCAGCAGTCGGTTCTCGACGTACTCCTCGATGCGCGGTTCGTAGACGTCCGCGACGATGTCGGGTTCGGCCTCGGCCAGTTGCTGCAGGATCCAGCGGCCGTTCTCGATGTGGCGCGTCTCGTCCTGACGTACGTTGCCGATCGCCGCCTGGAACGACTCGAGAACGACGTCCCGTCCCATCTCCTCGGCTTTCAGTTCGATCATCTGGTCGAAGCTGAGGTAGCCGCCGCGGGCGAGCTGGGCCTCGACGATGCCCATGTAGTTGAGGTAGGCCTCACCCAGCGCGTAGACGAGTTCGGTCCGGTCGCCGCCGTCGATCGCGGCCATGAGGTCGTCCGCGGTATCGTAGAGGTCGTCCGTGCTGTACCCCTGCTCCTGATAGCCACCTTCGCGGTACGGGGCCGTGTCCTGGGTACCGAAGACCTCCTCGAAGTACCGGCTGAAGAAGTCGGTGTGCTTGGCCTCCTCGTAGACCTGCTGGGCCAGGTACATCTCCTCCTGGACCGTGTCGAACGGCATCTCCTCGTTCGGCAGGGCGTCCAGCGCCATCATGTACGGTGCGAGCGTTCGCGTGACGTCTTCCTCACCGTCGTAAAACCCCGAACACGTCACGAGGAACCGCTGTTGTTCGGCCTCGGAGAACTGCGCCCAGTCCTCCCGGTCACCCTCGAGGTCGTAGTCGTCCGGGTCCCACGTTCCCTCTCGCTTGCCCTTTCGGTAGAGCTCGTAGGACTTCTCGCGGTTGCCGTAGTCGATCGCCATGTGTTAGCCCGACAACACTCTCCACAATGAAGGTTCGGGTGAGTATCACTAGCGAGGCGAGCGACGACCGACCCGTCGGCCACAGCTCTCCGTTTCCCGTCCGATCGGTTCCGTTATTCCGCCCCGGAATCGGCCGACTCGGCCGCCATCTCGACCATCGTCCGGCGTTCGTCGTCGAAGTACGCCGGGGCGTCGGCGTCGGCCTCGAACTCGACGACGCGGGTCAGCGCCTCCGCTTCGTCGGCCACGTCCGACGCGAGCTCCTCGGCGAGCTCGGTGTAGTCGGCCGCCAGGTCCTGAAAAGCCTGCATCCGCGCCTGTTTGGCCTCCACGAGCAGCTGTTTCTCCTCGAGTTCCTCCTGCAGTTCCTCGATCGCTGCGACGTCGATCTCGCTCGCGTCGGGGACGTCCGCGGTCGACGGCGTTTCGGTCCCGGGGACGTCCTCCGGGAGCGTCTCGAGGCGCGATCGGATCTCGGCCATCTCCTGGTCGATCTCGTCGAGGAGTTCGTCGGCCTCCTCGCCCATCGTCTCGACGCTCCCCGAGAGCAGTCCCGCCTGCGTGCGGCAGTATTCGACGACGTCGTCGACCGCGAGTGTTTCCGCGGCGTCCTCGCTCATGGATGTCCTTGGGACTGCCGGCCGAAGTCACTTTGGTCCGATTACGGAGATCGGGGTCGCGCAGGCGGTCTCGATCCGACGGTCGTCTCGCCCAGTACAGCGAAAGCAAGTATCGAGGAAGCCGTCGATCTATCCGATACCGCGGAGCCATTCGGTGGAATACAGCGCTCGAGTCTATGCCTGACGCCATATTACGGACGGTCATTCACTATTTCGTACACCAGTCACTATACCGGTGGTTCGTGATAGGGTGATACTGTGTCAGATCACACCGAGCGGAAAATCGTTCATCGAGAACTGGACACGGCCGCCGAAAATCCAATTATATCCCTGATAAACGCTATCGCTGATATCGAGGATACGGACACGACCGAGTTACCGACGATGTACGATTGCGTGGACGGCATGCTCGATGAACTCTTTTCTAACCCACCTGCTCCGGAATCACAGATGGTGGTCGAATTCAGCTACGAAACGTATCGGATCACGGTCGAACAAGACGGTACCGCGAAGTTCGTGAAGACGGAGTGACCCCTCGTCTCGAGAGTAGACGGCACAGGGACCGCCCGTATCGCTCGGCACGTACGGGAATCGGATAGCCGTGTTCACCGTTCCGATAGTCGAGTGAAAGCGACTCGACGGTGCCGGGGCGTCACTTCTTGTGCGTGAAGATAACCGCTTGACCGTCCGCCGACCCCACGCACAGGTCCAGTTGTTTCGAGAGGTTGAGACTCGTCGGGTTCTCCTTGCACACGATGAGGTCGTCGAACCGCGCGTCACAGGCCGGGCAGGACACTGCGACCGTGTTCTGGTAGCTCTTGATCGCCTGATTTTCCTCACGGAGCGTCAACGATGCCACGAGTTCCTCGAGGTCGATGTCGTCCATACGCACCCTTCTGACCCGATACCTATAAAAACAGGCGACGGTAGCGACCCCATCGGTGGTGCGGTCGGCTGCTGATCGCTTCTCCGAGCCACGCGAACGATAGGAGACAGCTACGGAACAGCCAGTGATTCGACGCTGTGTGAGTGTTTCCCGGATGTGTAATTCGGTACGGATTCGAGCGAAGCCCGCGCTCGAGCCATCGACGACTCCCCGGACGCGGTCCGACGAAGGTTGTCAACGGGTACCACGCCATTGGCCTTTCAGACTCGTTAAGTCCTTCCGGCCACTGACTCAGATACAATGAATCCGAAAGCGTATCGACAGGAGAGACAGTCCCTATCCCCGATCGAACGATGAGCAAGGACTACATCGAAGTCCGCGGTGCGGAGGAGCACAACCTCAAGGACATCGACGTCACGATCCCGCGAGAGGCGTTTACCGTCGTGACCGGCCTCTCGGGCTCGGGGAAGTCCTCCCTGGCGTTCGAGACGGTCTACGCCGAAGGCCAGCGCCGCTACATCGAGAGCCTCTCCGCGTACGCACGGAACTTCCTGGGCCAGATGGACAAGCCCCAGGTCGAGACCGTCGAGGGACTCTCGCCGGCGATCTCGATCGACCAGAAGAACGCCGCGAACAACCCGCGGTCGACCGTCGGGACGGTCACCGAACTGCACGACTATCTGCGACTTCTCTACGCCCGCGTCGGCACACCTCACTGTCCCGACTGCGGCCGCGAAGTCGGCGAGCAGAGTGCACAGAACATGGTCGAACGGATCCTCGAGCTCCCGGAGGGAACCAAGGCCAAACTCGCGGCACCCGTGGTCCGCGACCAGAAGGGTGCCTTCGAGGACCTCTTCGAAGAACTCGTCTCGGAGGGCTACGCTCGCGTCGAGATCGACGGCGAGGAGTACGACCTCACGATGGACGATCCCGACCTCGACGAGAACTTCGACCACACCGTCGACGTGATCGTCGACCGCGTGAAGGTCAGCGCGGAGGACCGGCCCCGCATCATCGACAGCGTCGAGACGGCGCTCGACGAGGCCGAGGGCGTCCTGAAGGTCATCCTGCCGGACGCCTCCGAGGAAGTCGCCGCGGGCCTCGGCGAGGAAGCCCGCCGGACCGGCGCGCTGGGCGAGGAGACCGAGGAGAACGACCGGTTCGTCGTCGAGTTCTCGAAGGATCTCGCCTGCACGCACTGCGGAATCGACATCCCCGAGATCGAGACCCGCTCCTTTTCGTTCAACTCGCCCCACGGTGCCTGTCCCGAGTGTGAGGGGCTGGGCGAGACCAAGGAGGTCGACGAGGCCCTCGTCCTGCAGGACGAGTCGAAGCCGCTCAAACACGTCTTCGAACCCTGGAGCTACAACCGCTCGTACTACCAGACCCGGCTGGACGCCGTCGCGGAACACTTCGGCGTCTCGCTGTCGACCCCCTTCGAGGAGCTCGACGAGGACGTCCAGCAGGCGTTCCTCTACGGCACCGACGGCGAAGTGGTGTTCAAGCGAAGCACCAAGAACGGCACTCGCCGGAAACAGAAGCGCTTCGAGGGGGTCATTCCGAACCTCGAGCGCCGCTACATCGAGACCGACTCCGACTCGACCCGCGAACACATCGAGGACTACATGTCGGTCACGGAGTGTCCGGCCTGTGACGGGACCCGCCTGAAACCCGCCAGTCGCGCGGTACTGGTCGACGACAGTTCGATCACCGAGATCAACGCGATGAGCATCGGCGACGCCCGCGATCACTTCGAATCGATGGAGGCCGACCTCACCGAGCGCGAGAAGGTCATCGCCGAGGAGATCCTCAAGGAGATCCGTGCCCGGCTCGGCTTCATGTGCGAGGTGGGCCTCGACTACATCACGCTCGACCGCGAGGCCTCGACGCTCTCCGGGGGCGAGAGCCAGCGCATCCGACTCGCCACGCAGATCGGCTCCGGACTCGTCGGCGTCCTCTACGTGCTCGACGAGCCCTCGATCGGCCTCCACCAGCGGGACAACGACCGGCTGCTGGACACCTTAGAGGAACTCCGCGATTTGGGCAACACGCTGCTCGTCGTCGAACACGACGAGGAGACGATGCGCCGCGCGGACAACGTCATCGACATGGGGCCAGGTCCCGGCAAGCGCGGCGGCGAGGTCGTCGCCAACGGCTCCGTCGAGGAGGTCATGGACACCGAGGGGTCCGTCACCGGCGACTACCTCTCGGGCCAGCGCCAGATTCCGGTACCAGACGAGCGGCGCGATCCAGAGGGCGCGCTGACGATCCGCGGGGCGCGCCAGCACAACCTGAAAGATCTGGACGTCGACATCCCGATCGGCTGTTTCACCGCCATCACGGGCGTCTCCGGCTCCGGGAAGTCCACCCTCATGCACGAGGTGTTCTACAAGGGCCTCGCTCGCCAGATGAACGACAACACGAGCGTGATCCCGGGCGACCACGATGCCCTCGAGGGACTCGACCAGATCGAGACCGTTCGACTGATCGACCAGTCGCCGATCGGCCGGACGCCCCGGTCGAACCCCGCGACGTACACTAACGTCTTCGACTACATCCGTGAGCTGTTCGCGTCGACGAAGCTCGCGAAACAGCGCGGCTACGAGAAGGGGCGGTTCTCCTTCAACGTCAAGGGCGGCCGCTGCGAGGAGTGCGGCGGCCAGGGCACCGTCAAGATCGAGATGAACTTCCTGAGCGACGTGTACGTCCCCTGCGAGGAGTGCGACGGCGCGCGCTACAACGACGCCACGCTCGACGTTACCTACAAGGGCAAGACCATCGCCGACGTCCTCGAGATGTCCGTCGAGGAGGCCTACGACTTCTTCGAGTCCTCGAGCCAGATCCGCCGGCGACTCGAGTTGCTGAAAGACGTCGGCCTCGACTACATGAAGCTCGGCCAGCCCTCGACGACGCTCTCGGGCGGGGAGGCCCAGCGGGTCAAGCTCGCCGAGGAACTGGGCAAGAAAGACTCCGGCGAGACGCTGTACCTGCTCGACGAACCGACGACTGGCCTGCACAGCGAAGACGAGCGCAAGCTCATCGACGTCCTCCACCGGCTGACCGACAACGGCAACACCGTCGCCGTCATCGAACACGAGCTCGACCTCGTGAAGAACGCCGACCACATCATCGACCTCGGCCCCGAAGGCGGCGAGAACGGCGGCGAAATCGTCGCGACGGGCACCCCCGAAGACGTCGCCCGGCTCGAGGACTCACACACCGGACGCTACCTTCGGGATCTGTTGCCGAAGATCGACCTCGAGGGGCCACGCGGCGAGCGGGTCGAGCCCGTGACGGCACCGATGGACGACGACTGAGGAACCGCGGCGCTACTCGGACGCGGCGTCCTCGAGCAATCGTTCGGCTCGCCGAAGCAAACTCGCGCTCAGTCGCGCACCGACTTCGTCCATCGCGAGCAGCGTGTCGTTCGCGTCGTCGACAGTGACGGCATCGCGTTCGACCGCCCGGACGAGTATCGCGATCGAGCCCGACACCGGAATCGAGAGCGCTTTGCAGGTGTCCCGAAGCGGTTTGTCGTCAGTCACGACAATCGCGTCCGTTCGCTCGAGTGCCATCCCGAGGAGCGCAACGTCACCAGTCCAGTTCGGGTCTCCGTCAGCGGTCGGAACTGACTGATCGAGGTGTTCCACCGCTCGTTCGTACGACTGTGGTGGATCGGGTTCTGCTGCGGGATCGAGAACAGCCAGGACTCGCTCGACCGAGCGACGGTCTCGCTCGAGTGACGGTAACGACCGACCCGTGTTCCGCCACGAATGAGAACGACTAACTGCGATTCGGGCGAACCGCTCGAACGATGAGCGGACTGAAGACCGTGCTCCGTCACGGGTTCGTCGGCGGCGGCATCGCTACCCTCCTGTTGGCGGGATTGTTCGTCTTCGCCGGCGATCCGACGGAGCCGGTGATGCCGATCCTCGCTGGGTGGCTCGCGGTCGTCGGATTCGCACTGCTTCTCGCGGGGACCCGCGAGCGAGTCACCGTCGCCGGTCGGACCGTCGGCTGGCCCCGCGTGGCCGCCGGCGGGATCGCCGTGCTCGGGATCGGCGCGGCCGGATTCGGGGTCTCGCAGCTCCGCACTCTCGAGACCGCGAGCGGCCCGTGGCTGCTCGCCGTCGCGGTCACGCTCTTCGGGCTCGGGTACGTCGCGTGGTTCGCCCTCGAGTGCTGGGCCGGCGGTCGCTGGTTGGACGAGGAGATGTTCGCCGTGGAGTGAGGCGTCACCGAACCGGTCGTCCCCGTTCTCAGCGGGAGCGGCGTCGCGCCCGACCTTTTCAGCGTCGACGTCGTCCGGACGGACATGAGCGCGCACGATCGGGACCTGTCCACGACCGCGGACGGCGAGGGGAGCCAGTTGACCTATCAGACGATAACCGAGTCGCCGATCAGGCGCTGGCTGATGCTCGACGGCCACCGGCTGGTGATCGCCGGACTGCTGACCGCCCTCCTGTACGCCGCCGTCGTCGCGCTGTACGTCGCCGGGCTGTTCCCCGTGACCGACGCTGGAGCCGTGGTCACGCTCTACGGCTCGCTCGTCGGCGGGACGCTGCCGTTCATCACGATCGTACTGGCGATCAACCAGCTCGTGCTCTCGCAGGAACTGGGCTGGACGCCTGATCTCAGGAGCCGGTTCGAGGGGATGACCGACTTCCAGCGGGACGTCGAAGCGCTGACCGGGTCGGGCGTCAGTCCGGCGTCGCCGGCCGCGTTCCTGAACCTACTCGTCACGGCGACGGTCGACCGCGCTCGCCGACTCCCCGACGCGCTCGCGGACGACGCCGACCCCGAGACGCGGGCGGAACTCGAGCGGTTCATCGAGAGCTTCGAATCGGACGGGGAGACGGTTTCGGCCGCGCTCGAGGACGCCGAGTTCGGCACGTTCGAGGCGCTGTCGGCCGTTCTGGGCCACCATCAAGGCAACTACTATCACGCGGTGCGGACGTTCCGGGACGAGCGGGCGGACGCTTTCGACGAGACGGAGCCCCTCGAGGAACTGATCGAACTGCTCGGCTTCCTCGCGATCGCCCGGCAGACGTTCAAGACGCTGTACGTCCAGCACGAACTCGCCGTTCTCTCGCGGATGCTCCTGTACGTCGGGTTCCCCACGCTGGTCGGCGGCGGTCTGCTGCTCGTCTCGTACGGACGGATCGCCGCCGCGGTCGCGAACGACTGGCTCCTCCTGGCGATCGCCGCCGCCGGCGTCGTGCTCGTCTTCCTCCCGTTCATGGTTCTGCTGAGCTACGCGCTCCGGATCGCGACGATCGCCGCGCGAACGGCGGATTTCGGCCCGTTCGTCCCGCGGGCCTCGAGCGAGTGACGGCCCTCACTGGCGCCATCCCGGTCATCGAGCACCGGAAGAACGAGCCGGGAACACACCCAAGGGGACCGCCGGGTAACTATGTGGTATGGGAGAACACGACAGTCGATCCGAGGAGCCGACGCCGATCGAGGAGGCGCGGACCGACTCGTTCGACCTCGAGCACGCCGAGCGCGTCCGGATCGGCGTCAGCCGCGGGGAAATCGGCATCGAGCTGGGTCCGCCGCGGGACTATCCCGATCGCGCCGACGTTTCCGTTCGACCCGAGTCGGCGGACGGCCACCGGCTCGTGCTGAGCATCGACGCGATGGCGGGCGACCACGGGACGGGCCACGCGGACGTCGAGCTGACGCCGACGGAGGTCCGAGCGTTACGAGATCAACTCGACGAGACGGTTCGGTGGATGACCGAAGACGAGGAGTTCGACCCCGACGCCGACCGCGACTCGAGCTAAAGTAACCGAGTATTCGTCATCGATGCGCAGTGTCCGACGAGGCGATCGGAGACGGTCACGGAAATACGCGCGTCACCGCTGTCGATTGGTCCAACGGAAACAGTGCACCGCGACCCACTCGATTTCGACGGTGCCTATCAGGTCCGATCCGCGAGAATTACTCCGGTGACGGCGTCTCCTCGTTCGAGAGGTACGACGCCAGATCGGACGTCGTCACCATCCCGATGACGCCTTCGTCCTCGTCGACGACCGGAACGTGATGGAAGCCGCGCTCGACCATCAGGTCCGCGACGTCGCGAATGCTGTCCTGTGCCGAGGCCGTCACGACGTCGGCGCTCATGTACTTCGAAACCGGCGTCTGGTCTTTCGGCTTCTGTTCGGCGACGATCCGGACGAAGTCCGTCGTCGTCAGGATTCCCTGCAGCTGGTTGTCGTCGTCGGTGACGACGACCGAGCCGATCTCGTTGTCGAGCATTACCTGTCCTGCCGTCTCGACGAGCGTGTCCGGCGCCACCGTGTGCAGCGACGTGGACATGACTCGAGCCACGAAAATGTCTTCCATACATCACCGTACTCGGGAGACATTATAATGATTATCGAACTTGCTCCGTTCGAGATACCAACCGGGGCGTCGGACCCGCGAACACGACGGCTCCCCGATCGAACGACGCCGGTCGGAACTGGGCGTCGAAGCCGATCATCGCGAGAGCAGTTTGATAGCGTGGATTCGGTTCCAACGCAGCAGTCAGTAACCCAGCGAGAGGACGGTGTTCGTGACGATGATCACAAGCGAGAGCGCCATGATCCCCGAGAGCAGCCCGAAGGCAACGGCCCAGCCGAAGAGATCGGCGGCCGAGCCGACGGCGACGCTGCCGGTCGCGCCGAGGGTCATGTAGACGGTTCGGACGAGCCCGAAGCCGAGGCCGCGCTCGGAGTCGGAGAGGACGTCCATGAACCGCGACTGCAGCGGTGCACCCCAGGTCATCGCGATGCCGACGCAGACGACGCCGGCGACGGCGGCCGGGAGCTCCTCACCGCCGACCAGCACCGCGAAGCCGATCACTCCCGACGACATCGTGATCGCGGCGGCGGCGTCGCGCGAGTAGCGGTCGGACAGCGCGCCGATCAGCGGCTGGACGCCCCCGTTGACGAGGAAGTACAGCGAGAACAGGAGCCCGGCCGTCGTTCCCGGGAGTTCGTAGCCGACCTCGAGGAAGGTCGGGAGAAACGACGCCGTCGCCTGCCAGGTGAACGCACCCATCGCACAGAGCGCGGTCGTGTAGGTCACGCTGGGACGGGTCAGCAGTTGGGAGAGGAGGGAGGGTTCGATCTGGTCTCGCATCCGCCGGTCGGGGTAGCGGGGCTCCGTCGGTCGGGTTCGGAGGAAAAAGACGACGACGATCGGAACCCCGACCGCCGTCCCGACGGCGATAGCCGCGCGCCAGCCGTACCGGTCCGCGGCGAGGGCCGCGAGTATCGGCGCGACGAGGCCGGCGATCGGCGCGCCGGAGACGTGAATCCCGATCGCACGTCCCGTTTGGTCGAACAGGCGGGTGAGCAGTGTCGTCGCGACGCTGTAGTGAAGCCCGGCCGCCCCGCCGAGGACGATCGCGAAGAGCAAGAACGCGACGTAGGTGGGGGACGCCGCGAGTAAGGCGCTCGCGACGGCCGTCCCGCCGATCGCGGTCAGGATGATCGTCCGTTCGCCGAACCGATCGCCGAGCAGCCCGCTCGGAAACTGCGAGAGCGCGTAGGCGGCCCACATACCCGTCAGCGCCAGCCCGATCGCACCGGTACTGACCGAAAACGTCTCGCCGATGTCGGGAACGACCGGGCTGATCACCAGTCGGGCGGTCACCGTCACGAAGAACGCGCAGGTACAGAGAACGAGAACCGTATTCCTGTACGACCAGTTCACTTACGGATGGTTCGGGCACCGTCCGAAAAGCGGTTTCGATAGCGGTCGTACGCGACGGTTACACGATTGATAGCACGCGCCCCAAAAAGTAATCAAGATTACATGTTCTCGGTGTCGAGCGAAGTGACGGATCGGTCGCACGCTGTGCCCACATTTAAATAGCAATTGCGTCATACTCGGTGACGTACAACCGATGGCGTCTCCCTCGCCCGCGCTCGACGGACGCTGCAAGCTCCTCTCCGCTCCCGCGCCCAGCACCGACGTCTTCGCGACCGTCGCCGCCGAGTACGCCACCCTCGCCGCGGAACACGGCCCGCGGAACGTGCTCGTCCTGAAACGGCATCCGGCGGGGCTCGAGTCGCTGACCGAGGCCCTGGCCGACGCCGACGTCGAGCAGGCGGACGGCGGCCCCAGCTCGCCCCGGATCGAGTCGGTTCCGGAACACGCCTCGAAGACCATCGAGGAGTTCGATCCGACGCTGGACCGCCTCGAGTACGAGGAACGGATCGAGCTCATCTCGCTGGTGATCGACGGCGCGAGCCGGTCGATACCGGACTACCTCGAGCGCGCCGGCGACCACGAGAGTTTCTCGCGGGACGTCGGCCAACTGCTGCTCGAGGCGACCCGACAACGGATTCGCCTCGACGACCTCGCGGCCGACGAGATCCACGACTGTCTGGCCTTCCTGTACGCGATGAACGACCGGTTTCACGACGAAATCGACGATCGCGGCTACGTCGAACGGGCGGACGTGATCCCGCGAGCGGTCGACCTGCTCGAGGCGGACGCGGACGGCGTTCGAACCCGCGTGACCGCCTCCTTCGACGCCGTCCTCGCCGTCGAGTTCGAGGAGTACCGCGAACTCGACCGTCGGTACCTCGCGGCGCTCACGGACGACGCCGCCCTCGTCTGTCTCGGCGAACGCCACGCGAGCGTCGAGCGGACGCGCGTCGAGCCGGGTCCGGTCGAGGAGGTGGCGATTGACGCGGGTCTCGAAGTCGAATCCCTCGATCCCGCATCCGGCGACGACACCGCGGAAACGCCGCCACACCGGGCGATCACGCGATTCCTCGCCACGGGCGAGTCGCCGGACCGGACCGACGACCGCAGAGACGCCGACGACGCAGCGAACACCGATCCGACGGGCTCCGCCCGCCGCATTCGCGCCGAAACCGCCCGCGAACAGGTCCGAGCGGTCGCGACCGAAATCCAGTCGCTGTCCGACCGCCACGACTGGTCCTACGACGAGTTCGCCGTCGCCGTGCCGCGAATCGAACGCGTTCCCGAGACCAGACGACGACTCCGCGACGCCGGCGTCCCCACGGCGACGATCGGCACCCCCTCGCTGGCGGAGGATCCGGCAGTGAACGAGCTCTACGCTGTCGTGACCATCCAGTGCGAACGCGAGCGCGACGCCGACGCCCTCACGCGGATCGACGCCGCCGATACCACTCGAGGCCACCGAGCGTCGAGCGATCCGCGAGACGTCTCGCTGAACCGACTTCGGGCCCGCGTTCCGGACTTCTCGCCCGACCTGCTGGCCGAAACCGACGGTCCGAGCGTCCGGCGCTCGCTCGAGCGCTGGATCCGACGGACGAACCTGAAGGGACGAATCGCCGGCGAGGAGGACTGGATCGACGCTCGCGAACAGTACGCGGGCGTTCGGCGCGTCCTCGAGATCGCGCGATTCGTCGAGGAGACGGACCTCGTGGGACCGGACTGGCAGGGCCTGCGCCGGATGCTTCGGCGGACGGTCCAGTACGACGCGCCGTACGTCCACGCAGTCGAAACGCAGCCCCCGACCGGCGGCGTCACCGTCTGCGCCGTCGACGACCTGAAGTACGACTCCCGCAACGCCGTCTTCCTGCTGGACCTGATCGACGAGACCTACCCGGGCGAGCAGTTCCTCACGCAACTCTTTCCGAGCGCGTGGCTCCGCGAGATGGCGGCGTATCCCGCGGTCACCGATCCGTCGATTGCGGATATCACGGAGACGTTCGAGACGGTCGACGCGACTGCCATCGGTGACCCCTTCGAGACGTATCACGCCCAGCGGTCCCGCCGACGCCTCGCGCTCGCTGCTCGAGCGGCCGAGCGCGCCCTCTACTGTTGTTCGTACGAACGAGGTTCAGGCGGCCTGCGCAGGACCTACGACGAATCACGCTACCTGAAGCTCGTCGAATCGACGCCCGGATTAGGCCTCGACGACGTCGACGCCACCGCCGGCGCGGCGATCCACGGCGAGACGAACGCGCTCGAGGCGCTGCTGGCCCAGCCCCGCGGCGAACTCGAGCGGGTGCTTCGAGAGGCCAGCACCGGCGGCGAGGCCGACCTCGGCGAAACCGAGGCCCTGTTCGAGGAGATTGCGGTCGTGCTCGAAGAAGGCGATATCGACGACGAACTCGCCGACGCGGTCCGCTCGCAGTTCGAGCTCGCCGCGGGCGAGGTGGTTCGCGATGAGTGACGGCGCGGCGACAGCACGCCTCGCCGTCGATGTCCTTCGAACGGCGCTCCACTGTCCGCGGCGGTACGAGTTCGCCCACGTCCACGGGCTCGACGGAGGCGACGACGACAGCGCCGTCGAGGACCGCGTCGCCCTCCTGCGGAGCGCTATCTGCGACGCGCTCCGGAGCGGCGAGACGGACCGCGAGTCGCTCGGCGACGCTGCGCGTGACCGACTCGCGACGCTGTGGAACGACTACGACGAGCCGTTCCACTCCGTCGCCCAGCGCCGCCACGAGCGACGCGTCCTCGAGGCGACGCTGGGCGCGTACCTCGATCGAGTCGGCACCGACCACGCCGCGGGGATCGAGCGACTCGACGCCGATGCGGTCGGCGGCGAACTGATCGGGCCGGAGCTACCGGTCTCGAGCACGATCGAGCTCCCGGAGAGGAACGAGGGAGCCGAGCCCGCACTCGAGGCAGAGACAGAGGCGGAGGCGGTGACGATCGACGCGACGGTCGACTACGTCTACGGCGACGGCTCGTCGATCGTCGGCGTCCGGTTCGTCCCGACGCTCGCGCCGCTCGGCCGCGTACGGTACCGATCGGAGTGGGAAGGCGACGTCGCCGATCTCTTCACAGACCACTTCGACCGCGATTCGGACACGTTCGAGCCGGATCCGATCGGCTCGCTCTTCGAAACTGCCGTCATCCTCGACGGGCTCCGCGACCTGCGGGACCGCCTCGAGCTCGGCGACCGGACCTGTCGCTACGTCCAGATTCCGCTGGCCGATCGGTCGGGGACGTCGGTGAACTGGGTCCGCGACACCGTCGAGACGAGCCTCGAGGTCGTCGATCTCACCGACGTCTACGTCGATCACCACACCTACGGCATGACACACGATCACCGAAACGAAACCGTCGACGACCGGCTCGCACGGGTCGCTTCGGGCCTGATCTCCGGACCGTTCGACCCGTCCGACCGATGGGACCGGATCGCGGAACACGCCTGTCCGACCTGTGACTATACCGTTTGCTGCCAGGACTACATCGCAGGGGAGGTGCGGTTCGATGGGTGACGAACCGCGGCGGGACGGCAACGGCGGACGGGATCTCGAGCCGGGAGCCGATCCGGACGAGGACGCGTTCGACACGGCAGCGACCGCCGGTCTCGCGTCGGCTGACGAAATCGAGCCGAAAGGAAACCAGAAGGCGGTCATCGACAGCCGCGCGGCCTGTACGTCCGTCGACGCGGGTGCCGGCACCGGGAAGACGACGACGATGCTCGTCCGGATCGAGCGCGCCATCGAGCGGGGCGAGGTCGATCCCGAGGACGTGCTCGTGTTGACGTTCGCGAACGAAGCCGCCGCGAGCATCCGGACGGCGGTCGCAGAGCGGCTCGATCCCGACGCGGCGGCGGCGATCGACGTCTACACCTACCACTCCTTCTGTTACCGGCTCGTCCGCGAGTACGCCTACTACCTCGGCTACTCGCCCGAGTTCGACGTCGTGACCGAACGGGACCGACGGCGGATCATCGGCCGCCTGCTCGCCGAGAACGACTACGACTTCGCGGCCGCGTCGGCCCGAAACGACGGCTCGCCGACCGATCTCGTCGACGCGGTCGATCGGTTCGTTCAGGCGATGGGCCAGGAGGACATTACGCCCGACGACCTGCAGTCGGGGCTGCCGCCGGTTCGCACCCTCGAGCTGTGCAACGAGTTCGTCCTCTGGCTCGAACGCACGGCCCGCGAGGACCTGTCCTTCGACAACGAGGCGCTGCGGTACTTCAACCGGGAGTCGTACCTCGAGACGGCCCGGGAATCGCTGGTCGACTACGGGAAGCTCGTCTCCTACTGCCGGGAGAAGATCGCGGAGGCACCGGACGCGTTCCGCGAGGACGATCTAGTCCGGGATATCGATCGCTACCTCCGGGTGCTCCAGGGGTGCGTGACGAACACGATCGAGGCGCTCTCGCTGGACGACCGCACGACGAAGCACCTGCCGCGGGCGCTGTTCGGCAACGAAATCTGGGGTACCGCCACGAGCCGGATCGAACAGACGCCGTTCGGTCGGCTGAAACACTACGTCGAGTTCCTCCGACTGGCTCGCCACTACGCCGACGTCTACGCCGACTATCACGATCACCTCGAGGCCGAGCGGACGATGGACTTCGACGAGCTGGTGCGGACAGCGACGAGTCTACTAGATGACGACGGGATCGCCGGAGAGATTACCGATCAGTGGACGCAGGTCTACTGCGACGAGTTCCAGGACACCGACGCGACCCAGTTTTCGCTGCTCACCGAACTCACGGACGGCCCCGACCGCCCGGACCTGCTCGCGATCGGCGACAAGGATCAGGCGATCTACGGCTGGCGCGGGACCGATCGCGAGGGGTTAGACCGGCTGGCAGACGCGTACGACGACCACGAGGGGATCGAGCTCGATCTCAACTTCCGCTCGCGACAGGAGATTCTGGACCTGACCAACGCCTGCGACTACGGGCCGCAGTCGTCGAAGACGTTGCGAGAGGACGGCCGGACGGCCGGTACCTACGACGAAGACGAGCCGCCGGATCGCGTCGTCAAAGTCGAGAGCGAGGACGTTCCTCAGTCGACGTCCGAACAGGTCGCGACGACGGTCTCGCGGCTGCTCAACGGCGAGGCCGCGAACGTTCCCCAGCGATCGCTGGGCGACATCGCGGTCATCGTCCGGACCAACCGCCACGCACAGGCGGTCGCGGCGGACCTGCGGGACCTGCAGATCCCCTACGAAATATCCGGCTCGCCTCGCGGCGAGATTTCACCGGGAATTCGGACGGTACTATCGTATCTCCGAGTACTCGTCGACCCGGACGCGGACGCCCACCTCCGACGCGTGTTGCTCTATCGCTACCGGCTCACCGAGGGCGATCTCGCGACGCTCCAGCGGCTCGACGGGTCGCTGTACGACGCCGTGATGGACGCCGATCCGGCTGCGCTCGAGCTCGAACAGCCCAGTCGGGTCGAGACGGTCCGGAATCACCTCGCGGAACTCGAACGCGTCCGCGACGTCTACCCGCTCTCGGGCTTTATTCGCAGGTTCAGGGAACTCACCCGGATCGAGTGGTTCTGCGCGAGCGAGGAGCGCGACCAGTTCGACCGGCTCGAGCGGTTCGTCGAGGCGTACAACTCCGATGGCGTCGTCCAGTCGCTGTCGGCCGAGTTCGTCGAGGCGTTGGAACAGACCCTGCGGAGCGGGGGGAGCGACCGGACACGGGGGACCCGATCCGCGGACAGCGTCGATATCATGACGGTCCACCAGGCGAAGGGCCTCGAGTTCGACACGGTTCTCGTCCCCTACCTCTCGGACGAGGAGTGGTGCGTCGACGGCGATTACGTCGAACGAGCCAGGTACCGGCTGCTGGCCGCGACGCTCGACGACGAGATCGAGTCGCCGTTGCTCGCCGACCTCGCCGCCGAACGGGTCGGCGAGGAGTGGCGGGTGCTCCACGTGGCGCTCACGCGAGCCGAGAACCACCTGTTCCTGTTCGGATCGGAATACGAGTACGACGGGGACGATGAACTCGCGGCGTCGACGGCCGAGGCCTGCCTCGCGGGCGACATCGAGTGGTCGGTGACCGGCCAGCGGATGGACCTCTGGTCGTCGCTGACAGAGAGTTTCGAGTACGTCAGGGAGACGTATCCCGAAACGGTGGTCGATCGGACGGACGAGATCGCCGCCTCGGCCGGCGAGAGTCCGGGCACGATCACCTACTACGCCGACTACGAGGATCGGCCCGTCGAGCCGCTCGAGACGCGCGAGGCGATCGAGACGGTCCATCGTCTGGGCCGGCTGCTTCGGAGCGACACGCTGTTGCCGGCCGCCGATGCCGCGAGCGCAGGGGTTCCCGAAGATGGATCCGACGGTCGAGCGGGGGCAGCGACACGGATACCCAGCGGCCGTCGATCCACCGCGCTGACGACCGAGACGGTCCGGTTCCCCGTCGAGACGCTCGCGACCGCGACCGAACTGCCCGTCGCGATGCGCCACAGTTACTCCGCGATGAACACCCACGACACCTGCGCCCGGAAACACTACCTCGATCACGTCGTTCGAGCGATCGACGATCCGCTCGAATCGATCGAGGCGGACGGGACGGGCGGGACAGGCAGGACGGGCGCGTCGACAGACGACGAATCGGCCTCGCGAATCGTCGGCACGGTCTTCCACGACGTCGCCGAGGAGGCCTTCCACCGCGAGTACGGGAGCCGGGAGGCGTGGCGCGAGGCCGCCCTGCGCCAGCTCACCGCACGCGACTTGCTCGCACACAGCGAGGGCGTCCTCGCCTGCATCGACCGCTACTTCGAGGCGAGCGCACCCGGGGTCGACCGGCCGGTCGCCGAGTGGGACGCCGTCGCCGCGGAGTTGCCGTTCTCCCTCTCGGACGTGGCCGGCGTGACGGGAGACGTCGTCGGCTACGTGGACTCGATCAGGCGGCACCCGGACGGCGGGCTCGCGGTCCTCGACTACAAGGCAACCGCAGAGCGGATCGACCCCCAGGATGCGGTCCAGCTGTCGCTCTATCTGCGAGCCTGCGAGGACCGGTTCGAGGAGCCGATCGCGGCCGTCGGCTACGTCTACGTCGGCGACGTCGACGGCCCTCGCGTCGACCTACTCGAGCCGGACGAGCTCCCGGCGTGGGACTCGGTGCTCGAGACGCTCGCGGCGGTCGACGAGCCGTCGTTCGCGGAAACGACGCCGGGCGACCACTGCGAGTACTGTCCGCATCGATCGCTCGGGTGTGGACCGGGAGACTACCCGCTCGAGGGCGACGCGACGGGTGACGACTGAGGGAGATCCGAACTCGGGGGAGACGAAGAGGAGACGTTCTACTGTTTACAGGCGGAGTCAGACCGGGAGGTGACGAACAACGAGCGAGACGGGTGCAAAACCGAGACTCGGACGAGACCTACGACTCCCACTCGAACCGGTCCGGATCGCGCGCCGCCAGCGCCGTCCGAACCGCGGCGACGTTCTCGGGAACGTCGTGGACGCGGACGAGATCCGCCCCGCGGTCGACCGCGAGGGCGCTCGCCGCGACGGTCGCCTCGAGTCGGTCGCCGCCCTCGCGGCCGACCCGTGCGAACATGGACTTGTGGGAGTGGCCGAAGAGGACCGGACAGCCCAGCGCGTGGAGCTCGTCGATCCGGTCGAGGAGCTCGAAGTTCTCGCTGGCGGACTTGCCGAAGCCGATCCCGGGATCGACGATGATCTGACTCCGGTCGAGTCCGGCTTTCTCGGCCAGCAGGATGCGTTCGGAGAGCTGGTCGATCACGTCCGCGACGACGTCGTCGTACTCGATATCGCGGTCCGGGACGACCGGCGCGTCGATGCTGTGCATCACCACCAGCCCGGCGTCGTGCTCGGCGGCGACGAACCGCATCTCGGGGTCCTCGAGCCCCGAAACGTCGTTGACGATGTCCGCCCCGGCCGCGAGCGCGGCGTCGGCGACGGCGGCTCTGCGCGTGTCGACCGAAATCAGCGCGTCGAGGTCGGCGATCCGTTCGATCACGGGGACGACCCGGTCCAGTTCCTCGTCGATCGAGACGGGGTCTGCCCCGGGCCGCGTGGATTCCCCGCCGACGTCGATCACGTCCGCGTCCGCCTCGACCATCGCCTCCGCCCGGGCCACCGCGTCCTCGAGGGCGTCGTACTCGCCGCCGTCGTGGAAGCTGTCCGGGGTGACGTTCAGAATCCCCATCACGGCCGTCCGGTCGGTCCAGGGGTAGTCCGGGCCGCTCGAGTCGGCGGGCGTCCAGCCGGGAGCTGCGGACGGACCGGCGGATCGATCGTTCGCGTCCGTCGTCACGTCCGTTCCGTCGCCGTCGACGGTCGCTTCGTCGCCGACGGCTTCCCCGTCGTCGGTATCGAGCGCGAGCGTGTCCCGCAACGCCCGAGCGACGTCCGCGAGACCGTCGGGTCGGGATCGGTCCTCGAGAGCCTCGACGAGCGCGTCGAACTGGGCCCGGGTTCCCATCAGAACGACGTCGACCGTCTCCTCGTCGCGCTCGAGGCCGGAGAGAGCACACTCCCCGCCGAGGCGCAGCAGCTCCTCCTTCACCACGGTCGCCTGCGGGTCTCGAAGCGCCGTCCTGACGACCCGATGGACGGCGTCGCCGTCCAGTCGCTCGACGTCGTCCGCGGCGACGTTGGCTTCCTCGAGCGCGTCGCGGGCGTCCGAGAGGTCGCGGATGTGCTTCGGGACGTCAGTGCGAGTCCACCGCGATCGGGCTTCTGCGACCGCGTACAGCGATCCGGTGACGAGCACGCAATCGTCGCTCCCCGCGTCTGCGAGGGCGGTGGCGAGGGCGTCCTGTACCGCGGCCTCGGTGCGGACCGTTCCGGCACCGGCGTCGGTAAAGACCTCGGCGAGGACGCCCCGATCCTCGGCGCGGTCGAGGGTCGGTTCGGTCGCGACGACGGTGTCAGGGGTCGGCAACATTGCCGCCATCTCGCGGTGGTCCTTGTCGTGCATCGCGCCGATGACGAGGTGGAGGTCGTCGTACTCGTACGTGCCGAGCGTCTCGGCGAGGCCCTCGCAGGCACCCGGATTGTGCGCGCCGTCTAACACGACCAGCGGCTCGGTGTCGAACACCTCGAACCGGCCCGGCCAGTGAGCGCTCCGCAAGCCGCGTGCGAGGTCCGCGTCCGAGACGTCGCCGACCTGCCGGGCGAGGACGGCCGCGATGCCGGCGTTTTCGGCCTGATGTTCGCCCAGCAGCGGAATTCGCGTCTCGAGGTCCCAGCCGTCGGCCTCGATCGAGACGGCGGCCTCGGTGTGGTTCGTCCGCCCGTCGTAGGCGACTCGTACCGCCGGCTGGGAACCGTCGGCGTCCGTCCGGTCCGTCCGTTTTCCGACGGTCACCACGTCACCAGCGACGTCGCGGATCGCCTCGAGCGGGCTCCCGGTGACGCCCGTCACGAGCGGTGCGTCGGCGGGGGCGACGTGGGCCTTGTCGTGAGCGATTTCCTCGACCGTATCGCCGAGGATCCCCGTGTGCTCGAGGGTCACGCTCGTCACTGCGCTGGCGACCGGATCGACGACGCTCGTGGCGTCGTACTTGCCGCCGATACCGACCTCGAGGACGGCGACGTCGACGTCCTCGCGGCCGAACTGCCACAGCGCCATCCCGGTCATCGTCTCGAAAAAGGTCGGCGACTCCCCGTCGGCACCGCGCTCCGTCACGTACTCCCGAGCGGCCGCGACGTACTCGCAGACCGCCGATCGCGGAATCTTCCGGCCGTCGACGCGAATCCGCTCGCGGAGGTCGTCGAGATGCGGCGAGGTGTAGAGGCCGACGGAGTAGCCGGCCTCCCGCAGAGTCCGCTCGAGCATTCGAGCCGTGCTCCCCTTGCCGTTGGAGCCGGCGATCTGGACGAAATCGACGTCCTCGTGAGGGTCCTCGAGGTGGGCCAGCAGCCGGGCCGTCGCCTCGGTGCCCGGCTTCGGGCGGAACCGCCGCAGATCGAAAAGGAAGTCCGCCGCCTCGTGATACTCCATATGGGAATCAGAGTGGCCGATCGTTTTAGAGTATTCCGTTCCGTTTTCCTCGCTCGACCCGGTCGTGTACCGCCGATGGACGTCGGCGGTGCCCCATATGTTCGGGAGAACACCGACCACGTCGGAGCGCGTCGGTTCGACTACGCCTTTAGGCGGGCCTAAATCGCCTGGCGGAGACTATCCATGCCAGCAACCGATTTCGACACCGACCGAGAATACGACGAGGATCGATTCAGCACACAGCCCGTCTTTCGGAGCGACCGGATGAAAGTCGTCCTCGGCTACTTCGAGCCGGGCCAGTTCATCCCGGTCCACGCACCCGACAGCGACGTCGCGATCTGCGTCCGTTCCGGCACCGGCGTCGTTCGCGAGGGCGAGACGGAACACGTCGTCGGTCCCGACGACGTCGTCGTCGTCGAAGCCGGCGTCGACCGGGGGATTCGGGCCGACGAAGAGAGTCGACTCGAGGCCCTGCTCACGACCAGTCCGCCGCCGACCGACGCCGAACACGAACCGGTTCGGGACGGGCTCGAGCGCGGCGTCTTCGATCCCTGAGTCGGCTATCGATCGCGTCCGTGTCGTCGGTCGTCCGGCCCTCGAGAACAATATCGGCACTCGCCGTCCAGCACGTGACCACCCGTCGATAGCTAACAGACTGCAAAACCGACACGCCGTCTATCCGAAACGGCCACACCGGTTTCTGGGGGACTCGAGGACGCAATCGACGAATATCACGCGCCCTGCAGTCCGCTCGGTGGCCGGAAGTACAGCCCGTCGAACAAGGCGATAGCTGCGATGGCGACACCGCCGAGAAGCGTCGTCTGGGCGGAGAGATCGAGGAAATAACCGGCGAGCCAGGCGACGGCGAAGGCCGCCGGAATCAGGCCGAGCAGGAGATCGTATCGGTCGATCGTCGACAGGCGATCGGCGACTCGCGCAACCGTCTCGATTTCAGTGATATCTCTCCGGATCATCGATTCTCACCTCGGGAAGTGCGTATGATCGCGATCCACTAAAATATAGTGGAATCGAGCGCCACAGAAGAGAGCTACGTTCCGTTCGAGCATTTTCAGACGGTTTTATCGAACACGGCCTCGTGGTCCTCGATCTCGTCCGTGGCGTTCGGAACCGGTTCGATCGACCAGTGGGACTCGACGGAGCGCTCTCACTCCGCGGTGCGTTCCGTCGCCAACCCGTCCTCGCCGGGTTCGCCGGTAATCTCGAGGAAGGCGTCCTCTAAGCTGCGGGCGTCGCCGGTTTCGGCGCGGGATTTGAGCGTCTCGGGGTCGCCCTCGGCGACGAGTTCGCCGTCGTGGAGGACGCCGATCTCGTCGGCCAGTTCGTCGACGACGGGGAGGATGTGCGTCGAGAGGAAGATCGTCATCTCCCGATCGGCGAGGTCGGCGATGGTGTCGCGCATCGTCCGGGCGGCGCGGGGATCGAGTCCGCTCGTGGGTTCGTCGAGGAAGGCCACGTCGGGTTCGTGCAGGACCGCCTGAATGACGCCGACCTTCTGGCGCATGCCCTTCGAGTAGTCCTCGATGCGCTTGTTCGCGTCTTCGAGCAGGTCGAAGCGCTCGAGCAACGAGTCGATGCGCTCGCCGGCCGCATCGTCGGGCATGTCCCGCAGACCGGCGGCGTACTCGAGCTGTTCCCGACCGGAGAGCTCGTCGTAGACCGGCGGGTCCTCGGGCAGGTACCCGATGTGAGGGGTGACCGACTCGCGGTCCGATATCGAGTGACCCGCGACGCGGGCAGTCCCGGCAGTCGGCCTCGTAAGCGTCGTCAACATTCGCATCGTGGTCGTCTTCCCCGCGCCGTTCGGCCCGAGGAACCCGTAGACCGTGCCGCGCTCGACGGCCATCGTCAGGTCCGAGACGGCGGTCGTCTCGCCGTAGCGTTTGGTCAGTCCGTCGGTTTCGATGGCGGGGGCGTCGACAGGGCTCATGTATTCACCTTCGATAGATTACACGTAAAAGTACGCCATTTCGGACTCCCGGTTCGCCGTCCGCCCCGATGTGCCGGTCGCCATCGGAGCACCGAGCGGAGCGGGAAGAATGACAGACATCCAAACAGTTTACTGCCAGCGTACCGCGGATCCGATTATGAACCCTGCCCTCCACGACATCTCGCAACCGATCGGCGGTGATCGGTAGTGACACGCGTTCCAATCGCTGCCGGCATCGCCGGAACGGAGGTTCGACGGACGGCTCGAGCCGTCGCCGGTAACCGAACCAAGCTCCTCCTGATGACGGTAGCCGGGCTGTTCATGCTCGGCCCGGTCACCGCGGTCGGTCTGCTCTTCGTTCCGGAACTGGGTGAACGGGCCGCCGCAGGCGTGCTCGCTCCGGACGTGGCGGCGACGGTAACGGAGGTCGCCACTGGCGGTATCGCACTCTTTTGGCTGTTTCTCGTCCTCATGGCAGTCATGCGGACGGTAACGGCGGTCGCGAACGTGGACGAACCCGCCTTCATCCTGTTGTCCACGTCGGTTCGGAACACCGTCGTGGGCGTCGTCGTCGCGGAAATCGCGTTCTTCGCCGTCTGGCTCGCGGTGCCGACGGTACTCGTCGCCGCTGCGTTCGCGTACGGTGCGGGGACGGTGCTCCCCGTGATCGTCGCACCACTGCTGATCGGGCTGGTCCTGTCTACCGCCGTCCCCGTGGGATTCACCGTCGGCGTCTGGATCCGCCACCTGATCACCGTCTACGAGCCGATCGCCCGGTATCGAACGGTACTGTTCGCCGCGTTCTGGCTCGCGTACTTCGGTGCGATCGCGACCGGACGGCTCAACGCGATCATGGGGACGCTGTTTACCGCGTTGCAGGCAAGCCCGCTCGGATGGCCCGGCTATCTGCTGTTGCTCGGGGTTCCCGGTATCGATCCGTCGCCGACCGGAATCGCGGGTGCGGTCATCGGCTCGGCGCTCGTCACCGGGCTCGCGATGGCAGTCGGAATCCCGTCGGCACGACGCCACTGGTTCGCGGACCCAGCACGGACCCATGACGAGGAACTCGACGATGAGACCTCGTCCGATCGACTCAGCGGACTCCTCTCGGGGACGGTCTCGCGGCCGGTCCGGACGGTAACGGTAACGGCGATTCGCCGAAGCAAACGCGCCCCGATTCGGCTCGCGTACGTCGGCTACCCGCTGTTCGGCGCGCTCGGATTCGTCCAGCAGATCATCGAGTTAGGGACGATACCCCCGTTCATGGCCGCGATGTTCTCCCTGTACATCGTCTGGGCGGCCGGTGCATTGTTCACCCTCAACCCGCTCGGCGATCTCGGACCGGCCCTCCCCGCCGTCGTGACGTCCTCGATCACCGGGCGACAGGCGATTCGCGGTCGACTACTCGCCGGCGCGCTGATCAGCCTCCCGTTCGCACTCGTCCTCCCGCTCGTCATGGGGCTCGTCAGCCCGCTTTCCCTCGAGCGGACCGCCGCCCTCGTGGCCGGAACCCTCGTCGGAACGATCCTCGCGCCGGCGCTCGCGTCCGGGATCGGCTCGCTGTTTCCGCGGTTCGGCAGCGTCAACGTGACCAACAACCGCGAGGCGGTGATGCCGAGCAAGACCGCGTTCCTCGTCTACTCGCTCGCGATCCTCCTCCCCGCAGTCGCCGCAGCCGTCCTGTACCTCGAGGCCCCAGAGGCGATCGCCGGACTGATCGCGACGGTTTCGGCGTGGACGCCGGCACCCGAGGTGACGGTCTCCGCCCGTGCGATCGCCGTCGGCGCGTGGACCGTCCTGATCGGCGGGCTCGGTGCCCCGTACGTCTCCTATCGCTACGCCATCGAGCGGTTCGACTGGTACGCACTCGAATGAGTCGACGAGGGAGGTGACCATCGCCACCGCCCAGAAGTCGCGTTCCGACCGGCGATAGACATGCAGACGCGAGAGCCGCGGCTACCCCAGCGGGACGCTCGAAACCCGTATTTCTATACAGCCGGGATCACAGACTATTCGTCATGACTTCGATACCCGTCTCGGAGATCCTCGTCGGGGTGTATCTCGGCCTCCTCGCGGGCATATTTCCGGCGTTCATCGCGTTCTCCATCGGCTTCGGGTTCAAATACTTTACAAACGTCACGGTCCCCGGGCTCGGGGTCGTCGTCCTCGGCGCCGGGTTAGCCGGCATCTCCGGGGGGCTAATGGGGTTGATGGATCCCGCGTTGGCCGAGAGTTGGACCGGCATCGTCGCCGTGCTGGTCGTCCTGATGGCGTGTCTCTGGGCGCACAGCCAGGGCGACAAGCTCGGAACGGCGACGCCGCGGAAACTCACGCTCAAGTCGCTCCGCGAGAGCAAACTCTCGACGGACCTGGCCGAACGGGTGGATTCGTACGGTCAGATCCGCATCCGCCCGGTCGGGGACGTCCACGACATCGAGGGCTACCCGCTCCTTCCGGACGACCTGCGCGAGGAGATCTACACCGGGTCGTGGCGGTTCCCGGCCGACCTCCCGCTCGCGGAGCTGGAAGCCCGCCTCGAGGAGCGGCTGATCACCGACTACGAACTAGCCGACGTCTCCGTCACGATCGATCGGAAGGGACGAGCCCAGATCGCCGCCGCGCCGAGTGCGGCCGGCCTCTCGCGTCGCGTTCCGGCCGGGAAACGGGCCGTCTCGATTCGGACGCTCCTCCCGACCGGTATCGCACGCGGGGACATCGTAACGATCGAGCTGCCGGACGGCGACGTTACCGGCCCGGTCGTGGGTGCGCACACGGTCGGCGTCGAAGAGTCGAACGAACCGGCAGAAGACGAGGAAGGCGACGAGATACCCGCCGACGTTGACGCGCCAGCACCGACGTTGAAAGCACCCACAACGACGGGCGGAGAGGGGCGGGTGACGGTGGCGTTACCCTTCGACGAGGCGCGGCGCGTCATCGCGACCGAATTCGCCAAGATCACCGTCCACTCGCGGGGCAAACAGCGGGAGTACGAAGCCATCGGCGTGCTCAAACAGGACGGAAACAGGTTCCGAAAGGTGACGGTCGGTGAGGGGAGCTCGCTCGTCGGCGACACAATCGGCGCGGCGCGGATCCGGGATAACTACGGCGTCGCCGTCCTGGCGATTCGACGCCTCTCGGAGCGCATCGTCGCGCCGCGCGGCGTGACCGAACTGAACGCCGGCGACTCGTTGATCGTCGTCGGGAAGCGCGCCCAACTCGAGGCGTTCGAGGAGGTGGCGGCGTGAGCCTCGCCGCGTCGCTGTTCGGGCATCCGGTCGTCGAAGCGGTCGTTCACATCGGCGGGCTGGCGCTTCTCGCGGGCGTCGTGACGGCGATTTCGGCCTTCGTCTATCGCGTCAGAGCGCGGACGCAGTTCCCGGAAGGACCGACGCTAATTCTCGGGCTGGGAGCCGTCGCGATCTACCTCAACACGCGGCTCATCTTCATCCAGTTCATCGGCAACACCGGGGACGCACTGACGGTCAGCGAGGCGCTGCTCAACATTTCCGTGTTCGTCACGGCCGGGATCGCATCATACGGGGGTCGGTACGCCGGCGACAGCATCGGCACGTCGAAACGGCTCAACTGGGGGATGTTCCAGCCGGATTTCAACCCGATCGTCCGTGCCGTCGGCCGCTTTATCACCGTGACGCTCCCCGAGGAGATCGACGACATCGACGGCTACGATCCCGTCCGGGACGAGACGAAGCGAGCGATCGCGGGAGAGACGCTCGAGTTTCCGCGAGGACTGACGGTCGGGGACCTGCAATCGCAGCTTACGGCTCGACTCAAGGAGGACCACGACGTCGGCTACGTCGACGTGGACCTCGCTGCCGACGGCACCGTCGAGTTCCTCGCGGTGGGACAGCGCGCCGCCGGCATCGGGCCGACGCTCCCGCCGAACTCCGCGGCGGTCGCCGTTCGAGCGGATCCGCCGTTCAGTGCGACGGCCGGCGACACCGTCCAGCTCTGGCGGACCGATAGCGACGGGGCGCAAGCGCGTCTCGGGACTGCCGAGCTCCGGGCGAGCGTCGACGACGTGACGACGGTCGCCACCGACGAGGCGGTCGCGAAAAAAGTCGATCCGGCCGTCGATTACCGCCTGATGACGCTGGCGGCGGATTCACACGCCGATCGGGAGTTCGCGGCGATGCTTCGCCGCGGGGACGAGACGATGAGCGTATTCGACGTCTCCGCCGAGAGCGTGCTCGTCGGCGTCTCCGTCGCTGCCCTCGACGCCACGATCATCGCGATTCGATCGTCCGGCGGCGACGTGGACACGATTCCGAAGCGCGACCGGATCATCCAGGCGGGCGAGCAGCTGTTTGCGATCGGCCGCCCGGAAACCCTCCGGAAGTTGGACGCGGCGAGCGGCGTCCAGTCGGTCGCCGAGAGCGAGACGCCGCCGGCCGCCGGCAGCGCTATCGACTGGGAGTCCGATACCACCACGGATCGGGACGCGCTGACCTACGACGGGGAGTAGATCACAGTTCGTTCGAGACGATCTGAGGTGAGTCGATCGCGCTTCGCGACTGCCCGCGACGATCCTACTGTTCTGAAGGGGCGATCCACTCCCCGTTCGCGTAGTTCTCGGCCGAGAGCGATTCGACCGAAAACGCGTCCATCGAAACGGTCGTGGTCGCGTTCGTCGAATTCGAGCGGTTTCCGTCGCCGGTATCGGTGCTGTTGCCGTCGCCATCGCCGGAGTCGGGAGCCCCGACCGTTCGCTCGAGGATCGTCCCCCCGTCGCCGACCGCGACGTCGTACGCCGATCCGCTCGCGACGCCCGACAGTTTCGATTCGAGATCGGTTTCGTAGGACTTCCACTGGCCCGCCGACTGCCGCTCGTAGATCGCACCGCCGTCACCGGCCGCCAGCCCGCCCTCGCCGTCGCGGTCGACGGCGCGGATGGCCCGTCGGTTGTCGTCGACGACGTGGGGCGTCCAGCGAAAGCCGTCGTAGCGGTAGATGATCCCGGAGCCGGCCGCGACGTTAACGTCTCGCTCGCCCTGGCTCGCGAGATCGAAGAACGCGCCGCCGGCGAAGCCGATGCCGATCTGGTCCCACGTCTCCCCGCCGTCGGCCGTCTCGCCGACGAACTGGCTCGTCGTGGAGACGTGCCCCGCCTCGCGATCGTAGAAATCGATGCCGGGGATCGTCGACCCCCCGCCGGGTTTGACGACCTCGTTGTACTGCATCGCACCGCTGTCCTGGCGGACCCCGGCGAGGAGTTCGCCGGAACCGTTGACGAAGTAGACGCGCTCGTTCTCGCCGGCCGATCCGCGGACCGCGCAGTCCTCCCAGGTGCTCGTCTTGCCGCCCGGCGCGGAGTAGTTGGTCAGCGTTCGCGTTTCGACGTCGTACTCGCCGATGACGCCGCTCCCGCCGACGAACCAGACCGCTCTGCCGTCGTCGGTGGCATCGATTCCGGTCAGGCGACGACTCCGGGCCTGCGGGCCGTAGTCGACGACTTTCTGCCAGTCGCCCCCGACTCGAGCGACGACGTTGCCGTTCGCACCGGCCGCGAACGGCCCGGCGGCGGTGTCGACCGCGTCGTTGAGCGACTTTCCGGTCGGCGACTCGACCTGTTGCCACTCGGTGTCGTTCGATTGTGCAGTCGCCGCCGAACCGACCGTGAGGACGCCGGCAGCAGTCGATGCGGTCGCGAGCCGAAGGACGTCGCGTCGGGTTCGTTGAGTCATGGGTACTCGACAGCCGGGGTACCGCTCGAGCGAATAAAAGCCCATAAGATATTGTAGTCGGATATAGCGTCTAATTTGGATAGTTCAGCCGTCTCGTACGCCTTCTAGCAGTCCACTGCTGAGGATGTCTTTCGATGAACAGCGAACGTGTCAACATCGATGCAGAGGGTCTACACGCTCCGCTACCGTGTATCGACTATGGAACTGAATCACGTGCGCCGAGGTTCTGGAGAGCCGTTACTCCTCGTTCACGGACTGGGCGGCAGCTGGCGGACGTGGCGACCCGTACTCGAGTCGCTGGCCGCCGAGCGAGAGGTGATCGCCGTGGACCTGCCCGGTCACGGTGGAACGCCGCCGTCATCCGGCGAGGCGTCTGTCGACAGCCTGGCCGACGACGTCGCCTCGTTTCTGACGGCGAACGATCTCGAAGAGGTCGACGTCGTCGGGAACTCGATGGGCGGGCGGCTCGTGCTCGAGCTCGCACGGCGGGGCGACGTCGGTGCGACCGTGGCGCTCGATCCCGGCGGGTTCTGGAAAGGGTGGGAGCGGTACTTCTTCTACGCGACGCTCGCCCCGTCGATCCGCCTCGTTCGCCTGCTCCAGCCCGTGATGGGGCGGCTCATGAGTAGCGCCGTCGGTCGCACGCTGCTCCTGGCCCAGCTCTCCGCGCGTCCCTGGGACCTGCCCGCTGACGTCGCGCTCGAGGAGATGCGAACCTTCGCGGACTCGCCGTCGTTCGACGAACTGCTGCGTCGATTGGCCTTCGGTCCCGGTCAGGAGGGCACGGATTCCACTCCGGGGCCGGTCGTGCTCGGCTGGGGCCGCAAGGATCGAGTTACCCTCCCACGGCAGGCGAAACGCGCCGTAGAACGGTTCCCCGATGCGAGATTGTACTGGTTCGAGGACGCCGGACACTACCCACACTGGGACGCTCCCGAGGAGGCGACGCAGTTGATACTCGCGTGTACCGGCGAAACGGCGGAAGCGGTTCAAAAATAGGGCGATCCGGTCTTGTTGAAACTCTTGCTGGCAAATATAACGGATGAATAGTCCGAGACAGGATGGATTCCCTTCCGAAGTCACGCCTCCTCCGGGCGATTATTCGAGATTCTGAGAGGAATGTGCGGCTGAATACAGAGGATGAGTTTAGCACAGCGACTCCATTTATTTCGCGCCGAATTAGGTGTACTTTCTGCTCAGTAGACCCGCTTACTGAGCGGCTGCCACAAGCTGTCTCGCACTTAATCAAAAACCGGAGTGGTGTGAAAATCTGTAGTGTTAATCCGTATTCGAGACGTCAATTCTACTATGCCCAACGGAGAGAGTGAACGAACAATCGCTGCATGTCACACCTGCGATTCCGTTTATGCGGCTCGAAAATGGAGCGACGGGACAATTCAACCGATCGGGAGGCCTGGCTGTCAATGTGGATCAACACAGTTTCGAACAATCAAAAATACGGGTACTCCCGTCATCTCAGAGGAGAAAATCAAATGATCGCTATTGATTAAATCTGAGTACCGTCTGAATCCACCTGCTGTGTTCCACATGCCGTTCTTGATACGGACTCAGTAGGTTACAATCCGTATCGGTATATCCTTCACCTGTACCGGGCGATCACTACCCTTCGTATATCGGTTCCCAGTCTGTACCACATTCGCGCACTCTATTCAGCACAGGGTCCGAAACATATCCACGCGTGAAGGTTTCAACAGAGCCGACGATCCGCAATCGAGGAAATCGATCTCGATCCGACGCCGCGATCTACTCGGACGTGCCCCACTCGGCGGCGTGCTTCGGGCGAGAGGAGATCGATTGGACCTCGAGTTCCCCGTCGAAGCTATCGAGGGCTTCGACGTAGGCCTCGGCGCTGGCGACGGTCGACAGGTAGGGAATCTCCTCCTCGACGGCCATCTCGAGGCTGTCGCGGTCGCGGCTGACGACGAAGTCGACCTCGTTCTCGCGGATCGCCTGCGGGACGTCGTCGAACTCGGCGACCTCGAAGTGGTTCTCGAAGCCGTCGACGTCGAGGTCGACCACGGCGGTGCCCTCGCTGACGGCGTTGTCGGCGGCCTGCTGGGCCTTCCAGTAGGCCGTGCCGAACTCGCTGGCCGTGCCCATGACCTCGCCCGTGGACTTCATCTCCGGGCCGAGGCGCGGGTCCGAGCCCGGCAGGCGATCGAACGGCAGGACGACCTCCTTGATCGAGGTGTGTTCGGGGATCTGCTCGTCGGTCTCGAGGCTCGCGAGGGTCTCGCCGGCCATGACCTTCGCGGCGAGCTTGGCGATCGGAACGCCCGTCGCCTTGGAGACGAACGGGACGGTACGCGAGGAGCGGGGGTTCGCCTCGAGCACGTACACTTCGCCGTCGCGAACGGCCAGCTGGACGTTCAGCAGGCCCTTGGTCTTCAGCGCCGACGCGATGTCTTCCGTGACCTCGCGGACGCGCTCGAGCGTGTCCTCGTCGAGCGAGCGCGGCGGGATCATGCAGGCCGAGTCGCCGGAGTGGACGCCCGCGCTCTCGACGTGTTCCATGATACCGCCGATGAGCACCGTGCGGCCGTCGGAGACCGCGTCGACGTCGAGTTCGACCGCGTCCTCGAGGAAGTCGTCCACGAGGATCGGTTTGTCTGGGGCGACGCGGACCGCTTCCTCGATGTAGGTCTGCAGTTCCTCGTCGTTGTAGACGACGTCCATCGCGCGGCCGCCCAGCACGTAGGAGGGGCGGACGAGGACGGGGTAGCCGATGTCGTGGGCGAGCTCGAGGGCTTCCTCCTCGGAGAAGGCGGTGCCGCCCTCCGGTTGGGCGATACCCAGCTCGTCCATAAGGGCGTTGAAGCGGTCACGGTCCTCGGCGAGGTCCATCGCCTCGACGGACGTGCCCATGACCTCGCAGTCGAGGCCGCGGCGTTTGAGTTCGTCTTCGAGCGGTTCGCCGATGTTGACGGAGGTCTGGCCGCCGAACTGGACCATCACGCCGTCGGCACCGGTCGCCTCGGCGACGTCGGCGACCTCCTCCGCGGTGATGGGCTCGAAGAAGAGTCCGTCGGAGGTGTCGTAGTCCGTCGAGACAGTCTCGGGGTTGTTGTTCACGACGTAGGCGTCGATGCCGAGGTCGCGCAGCGCGCGGACCGCGTGGACCGAACAGTAGTCGAACTCGACGCCCTGCCCGATGCGGATCGGGCCGCCGCCGACGACGATCACGCTCTCGATGTCGCGGTCGACCTCGAGTTCGCCCGCGGCGGCGTCGCCCAGCAGCGGGCCGGACTCGAACTCGGACTTGCGCGAGGAGTAGTAGTACGGCGTCTCGGCCTCGAACTCGCCCGCACAGGTGTCGACCTGCTTGTAGGTGCGGCCGGGAACGTCCGTCTCGACGGTGTCGACGTCGGCGCCGGCGGCGGACGCGATCGTCGCGTTGGTGTGGCCGGCGATCGCGGCCTCGGTGAAGTCGCCCTCCTGGGCGGCGAGCGTCGAGTCCGCGATGCGCTTGTACCGCTCGGTGTACCACTCGAAGATTCCGGTTAGCTCCTGAACCTCGTCGACGGTGTAGCCGCGCTCGAAGGCCTCGAACATCGCGTAGGGACGGTCGGGCGACGGGCGCACGAGATAGTGCTCCTCGAGTTCCGCGTCGCTGAGTTCGGCCCAGTCGACGTCGGGTTCGTACTCGCTCGAGCGAAGCGCCTTGAGGAGGGATTCCTCGAAGGTGCGGCCGATGGCCATCGCTTCGCCGGTCGATTTCATCGCCGTCGTCAGCTCGAAGTCGACGTCGTCGAACTTGTCGATGGGCCAGCGGGGCACCTTCGTCACTACGTAGTCGATTGCGGGCTCGAAGGCGGCGGTCGTCTCGCCCGTGATTTCGTTCGTGATCTCGTGGAGGCGCTTGCCGAGCGCGACCTTCGCGGTCACGCGGGCGATCGGGTACCCCGTCGCCTTGGAGGCCAGCGCGGAGGAGCGGGAAACCCGCGGGTTGACCTCGACGACGCGGTACTCGCCGCCGGGGGTGCCGTCGTCGCGCCAGGCGAACTGGATGTTACACCCACCTTGGATACCGAGTTCGCGGATGACGTCGAGCGCGGCGGTTCGCATCTCCTGGTGCCCCTCGTCGGGGACGATCTGGGAGGGCGTGACGACCGTCGACTCGCCCGTGTGGATCCCCATCGGGTCGATATTCTCCATGTTGCAGATGATGATACACGAGTCGTCGGCGTCGCGCATCACTTCGTACTCGTACTCGACCCAGCCGGCGATCGACTCGGTGATGAGCACCTCGCTGTTGCGGGAGAGGCGCAGTCCCTTGCGGACGCGACGGAGGAGTTCGTCCATCTCGTGGACGACGCCGGAGCCGGAACCGCCCAGCGTGTAGGTCGTCCGGGCGATGACCGGTAGCCCGCCGACCTCGTCGACGGCGGCTTGTACGCGCTCTTTCAGGCCCTCTTCGGTCATGTCGGCGACCGACTCGCCCTCCTCGAGCGAGATGGTGGTCGACGCGGGGACCGGCTGCCCGATCTTCTCCATGCGCTGGCGGAAGAGGTCGCGGTCCTCGGTCGCGTAGATGGTATCCAGCGGCGTGCCCATGATGTCGACGTCGTACTCCTCTAAGACCCCCTCCTCGGCGAGTTCGGCGGTGACGTTCAGGCCGGTCTGGCCGCCCAGTCCGGCGATGACCCCGTCGGGGTTTTCTTTGCGGATGATCTCGGCGATGGCATCGGTCGTGATCGGCTCGATGTAGACCTCGTCGGCCATCTCCGGATCCGTCATGATCGTCGCCGGGTTCGAGTTCACGAGGACGACGCGAGCGCCTTCCTCCTGAAGGGCTCGGCAGGCCTGCGCGCCCGAATAGTCGAATTCGGCGGCCTGTCCGATCTGGATCGGGCCGCTCCCGATCAACAGGATCGTGCGCCCGTCGCCCGTCTCGGCGTCTGTGGCAGTGTCCGTGCTCATTTGTCTTGTCGAATCGGAGTTCGCACATCGTAATAAGCCCCACGATACAGTACGAATCTCGAAACGGCTTTTCGAAATTCGAACTCTCCGCGTCAGGGGATACGCAGGATCACTCCGATTCCCCGGATAGCCGCCGCTCCCTTCGGTTGGTTGTGAATTGCACCCACGGCGTGGGAACGGAGGAATCCGACGTTGGGGTCGGATATAACCGCGGTCCGTGGCCACACATCTTATGTCGGCTCGTTCCGTCTCTTCGGATAACCTAGATGACTGCGTCCGGATCTATCCGTTTCCAGCGGCCCACTACCGTCATCTACGCCGACCCGGACACGGAAGACCGCCGCCGAACCGTCGACGGACTCGAGTCGGCCGCCGACGGCCTCACGGTCGATCCAGTTGCGACGCCGGGCGAGCTCCGCGACGCGCTCGCGGACGTGGACGAACGCGCATGTGTCGTCATCGAATATCAGTTTCCACAGACCGACGCGCTCGCACTCTACGAACGCCTTCGGACCGACGATACCGCGAACCTTCCGTTCCTGCTCTACACTGCTACCGGCGACGAACGACTCGCCAGCGACGCCCTCACGGCCGGTCTGTCGGGATACGTTCCGAAGGGGCTCGAGGACTCGATCGATCGGCTACTCGCCCAGGTTCGGATGGCAACCGACGATCCGGAGCGGGCGGCCGAGGGGGAAGCGGACGTCGACCAATTACGGCCGACAGCAGAACGACGGGCGCTCCAGGCCGAACGCGACCAGTACGCCGCGCTCTTCGAACACAGCCCCGATCCGACGCTCCTGGTCAGGGCAGCCGAAACCGACCGGATCGTCGACGTCAACCCCGAATTCGAGGCGACGTTCGGGTACGATCGGACGGACATCGCCAGCGAATCGATCGACGACCTGCTCGTCCCGGACGACGACGAACCGGTGTGTATCACCGAGAGCGTCGGACTCGAGACGGTTGTGACGGCCGCCGTCGAGCGATTGACCGCCGACGGACGACGGGATTTCTTCCTGCGAGGGTTCGCCATCGAGATCGACGGCGAGATTTACGAGTACGTGATCTACACCGACATCAGCGAGCAGAAACGCCGGGAACGCGAACTCGAGCGCTACCGAACTCTCGTGGATACGGTCGGCGACCCGATGTACATCCTCGACGACGACGGGCGGATCGAGATGGCCAACGACGCGATGGCGGACGCCCTCGGGACGACTCGCACCGATCTCGTCGGCACCCGGCCCTCGAACTACATGTCGGCCGAGGACGTCCAACGGGCGAAGGAAACGCTGTCCCGGATTCTCGCCGACGAGGATCGGACGTGGGGAACCTTCGAGATGGAGTTCGACCCGCTCGACGGCGACGCGTTTCTCGTCGAGAACAACGTCGCACCGCTGCTCGAGGACGGCACGTTCACCGGCAGCGTCGGTGCCATCCGCGATATCAGCGACCGCACGGAGCGCGAGCGACGGATCCGACGTCTCCACGAGGGGACCAGACGACTCATGGCCGCGGAAAGCGCCGAAGAGGTCGCCCGCGTCGCGACCGAGATCGCCCACGACGCGCTGTCGCTCGAGATCAACGGCATCCACCTGTACGAAGAGTCCGCCTCTCGTCCCGTCCCGGAGGGCGAGGAGAGCGTCGCGACCGATCCGAGCAACGACTCATCACAGCAACGCGGCGTTCTCACTCCGGTCGCGATGACTGACGAAACGGAGGCGCTGCTCGGTACGATCCCGACGATCGAGCCCGGCAATAGCATCGCCTGGGACGCCTTCGAAGCCGGCGAAACGATCGTTCACGGCGACGTCCGCCGCGCGGGGAACGTCCGCAATCCCGAGACGCCGATCCGCAGCGAGGCCCACATCCCGCTCGGCGAGGAAGGGATCTTCATCGTCAGTTCGACGACGCCGAACGACTTCGACCCGGAGACGATCACGCTCGCGCGGATCCTCGCGGCCAACGTCGAAGCCGCGCTCGAGCGCGCCCGCCGCGAGGACGAACTCGCCACTCGTACCGCCGAACTCGAGCGCCAGAACGATCGACTGGACGCCTTCGCGAGTACCGTCTCCCACGACCTCCGGAACCCGCTTACGCTCGCCGCGGGTCACCTCGAGAACCTCGAGGCCCACGTCGACGGCGAGGGTGAGCGATACCGCGAGGAGATCGGGTGGGCGCTCGATCGGATGGACGACCTCATCGAGAACGTCCTCGCGCTCGCGCGGAGCGGGCAACGGCTGACCGACACGGCACGGATCGAGCTCGACGACGTCGTCGACCACGCCCACCGGACCGTCGACCCGACCCTCGATCTCGTCCGGACGGACCCGTTGCCGACGGTTGAGGCCGACGAGGACCGCCTGCTCGTCCTCTTCGAGAACCTGTTCCGGAATGCCCTCGAGCACGTCGGGACCGACGTCACGATCACGATCGAGGCGACCGACGACGGGTTCGCGATCGCCGACGACGGCCCGGGCGTCCCGGCGAGCAAGCGGGAGGCGATCCTCAAGTCGGGGTACAGCACGTCCCCCGACGGTACCGGCTTCGGCCTCGCGATCGTCTCCGAAGTCGTCGACGCCCACGGCTGGGCGATCACCGTCAGCGAGAGCGACGCGGGCGGGCTCCGATTCGATATCTCGACGGCGGACGAGCACGGCTCGAGCGTCGCGACGACCCCAGTTCAGGACGGACAGTAACGCAAGATAGCGGTACCGTGGCTCTTCTCAACGATCTCCCGTCTCAGGCTCGAAGAGAGCGGTGAGCGTTCGGCCGAGTTCGGTATGGAAGAGCCGGTAGTAGATGAACGGCCCGGAGACGACCAACAGCGTGGCGAGCCGGGTCCATCCGAGCCGAGTCTTCGGGAGCCCCTTGCCGGTCGTCCGGGCCACCGCCTGCGGAAAGACGGCGGGATACAGCGACTGCAGGTGCGGCGCGATCACCTCCCTGAATCAGGCGATCACCACGAGCATGAGCAGGAGCGCCTCGACCGCGAAGCGCTGGAATGCCCGGTTTTCAAGCAGTTCCGTGCGATTCAGCGATGACGCGACCAGCAGGTGGTGGCGGGGATCTCATAAAAATCCGCTCAGCCACACTATCGAGAGCAGACCAAATCGAGCCGCTAGATCGGCTGGTCGTGCTCGCTCTCGAACTCTCGTTCTCGTCGGTACTGCTCGACGAACTCCGCGACGTCGAACTCGAGCATCTGCGACTCGAACTCCGAGACGGCGGTGTCGTCGTCGGCGTGACTGATCGCGTGCTCCATGAGTTCGACGACGAGTTCGACGACGATCTCGTGGAGCCGTCTGGCATCGAACTCGGTCATCCACAACAGCGTGTAGCCGACCGCACCGTCGTCGCTCGCGTCGTGGACGACGACGTCCTCGGGGAACTCCTCGAGGACGACCCCCATCAGGTGGGGCGTCCCGAACTGTTCGAACTCGTCGTCGGTGTCGATCGTCTCCTGCAGGATGGCGACGAGCGATTCCGGGAAAAAGCGCGAGGGCGGGTGGACGTCCGTCACGACCGCGTGGGTGTCGCCGCAGGGACAGGAATACTCGCGCATCCCCAGATCGATCTCGTGGGGATCGACGGGCTCCCCACAGGGAAGCTCGAGTCGATCACCGTCGCCGGAACCCGGGGCGGTGGGTTCTACCATTGCCAGTAATTCGATTGGGCCGGGCATAAGGGCGACGACTCGGGGAAACCGACCTGTGATGCGTCCGCTCGGCAGCCGATTGGGAGTCAGGTATCGCTATCGGCATCGATCGGCACGTTGCAGTGCTTACAACGTTCGCGATCGGGTTCGTTCCGCGTACCACACTCGGAACAGTTCCTCCGAACGGGTGAAGTCGTATCGTCACCGAAAAGTGCCATCTGGCCGATGAGAACGAGGCCCGCGAGCGCGAGGAGACCGCCCAGCCCGCCAGCCAGGCCAGACACCAGAAGGAACCGCGCTGCAAACGCCAGTAGGGGGATACCGATGATTGGATACAGCATTTCTTTCGGTATTTTATACATATCTTTACAGATGAGAATGTACGAATAAAAGTTGCTATGTAGTTATCTATCGCGATGGATATTCGCGTCGCTGCCCCGATCAGCGATTCTATGGGTACCGAAGGGAGAAGAGGAAGCCCAGTCTCCAACACGGGGAAGCTTCTGGACGACGAGAATCGTGGCTAGAGAACGAGCCGCTGTGGCTTACGGCCAGTCGTCGCGAACCTGCTCCGCGTCGTCCTCGTCCTCGTCGGCGTGGGTCGCCAGGATCCAGTCGGCCGCCTCGGCAGCGTCCTCGACGGCGAGATACTCCCACCCGACCTCGTCGGCCAGTTGTTCGTCCTCCTCGCTGGCCCCGATGTAGACGTAGCGGCCGGTGTCGAACTGGTCTTTGACGCCTTCGAGGCTCTCCGCTTTTCCGCGCGGGCCGGAGAAGAAATCCTGTCGGATGCGGTTCTTCCGCGTGAAGTTCGTCACGACGTAGGTCGGTTTCTCGGAGACGACGCCGATGTACTCGGTCCAGCCTCTGGCGTCCTCGAACACGCGCTCGGGCGAGGCGACCTCTTTGAGCGCCTCGAGTTCGAACGCCAGCGTCATGTCGCTGTCGCCGTTCATACGTCGTCGAACGCGTGCAGGCGGGAAAACGACTTCGATACGGGCAGCGCTCGGCAGGCAGCGGGAGCCGACCGTCTCACTCCCGTTCGACGCGGTAGTAGTCCGTGAAGACGATGACTTCGCCCGGTTCGAGATCGGGCGTCGGATCCGCTATGCGGTGATCGCCCGTGACGGCGTCGTAGAACGCTCCAAACGTCTCCGAATCGAGTTGGTCGACGTGCCGAACGGTCGTGTTCGCCGGAATCGAATCGACGCGCTCGAGCGCCAGCGACCGGCGGCGGAGTTCGCTCGCTGCCATGTTCATTGTTACCGAATGTCTCACACCGTCTTAATAGTTCCGCCGTTGGGACTGGCCGGTCGCAATCGGGAATCAGTCGTCGGATTCGGACGATAGCACGGCCTCGACGGGACTCGAGACGGATACGCAGTGCTGGCCGCTGTGGGACAGCGGTGATAGTGACATAGCGGGAGAGAACGGGACCGTTCGAACGAAGGAGCGCTACCGAACTACTGTTCCTGGGGCGGTGCGAGTTCGTCCAGGTCGACGGACTGTTCGAGCAGGACGTCGGCCTGATCGGCGACGACGCGCTGTTCGCGCATCAGCTGTTTGAACTTGCTCTGGGGCGAGAGATCGCCGATGAGAACGCCGCCGACGATCTTGCCGTCCTTGAACGCGATGCGTCGCCACTCGGTGTCGCTGTAGCGGCGCTCGGCGTGTTCGTCGCCGAGGGTCGGATGACCGAAGGAGAGGAAAGGGAAGTCGAAGTGAGTAATGGAGTAGGAAGAGACCCACTGGAACCCTTCGGCTTCCTCGTCGGCCGCCATGTTGACTGCGGCGACGCGGCCCTGTTCCTTGGCCGAGCCCCACGAGCCGTTCTGGCCCTGTTCGCCGAGCAGGACGTCGTAGAACTGGGTGAGATCGCCCGCCGCGTAGACGTCCTCGACGTTCGTCTGCATGTACTCGTCGACGACGATCCCGTTGTCCTGCTCGATACCGGCTCCACGGAGGAACTCGGTGTTGAAGGTGAGACCGATGGCGGCTCCGACGAAGTCACACTCGTAGCGATCGCCGTTGGGATCGACCGCGGCGGTAACGTGATTATCGTCGTCGACCTCGAAGTGATCGACGCCGCTGTCGAAGACGGGCTCGACGCCGACCTCCCGCATACCCTCGTGCATGATCTCCGCACCGTCCTTCGAGAGCGCGTATCGCCACCATCGGTCGCCACGCATCAGGTAGTCGGCTTCGATACCCTGTGCGCCACAGACGGCCGCGAAGTCGATGCCGAGCAGACCGGCACCGACGATGACCCCCTTGTCCGCGCGTTCCGCGTGCTCGCGAATTCCGCGGGCGTCTTCGAACGTCCAGAAGTGGTGAATACCGTCAGCATCGCTGTTGTCGACCGGCAACTGTGTCGGCGTCCCGCCGGTCGCGACGAGCAGTTTGTCGTAGGGTATTTCGCCGCTTTCGTGTGTGTGTACGACCTTCCCGTCGGTGTCGACGCTCGTTACGTAGGTGTTCAGCGAGAGTTCGATATCTCGGTCCGCGTACCAGTCCTCGTCGTGGATCGATATCGGTGCTTCGGGCAGTTTTCCCTTCGCGTGTTCCTTGATGAGAATCCGATTATACAGTGGCTCCCCCTCATCGGTGATGACGGTAATCTTCGCATCCGGGTCTTCCTCCCGGAGGGTCTCGGCTGCCGAACTACCCGAGATCCCGTCACCGATGATGACGTACTGAGTCATATCCGGATCGTTCGTAATGCGGGTTAAAGTGGGTTGCTATCTCGTCTATCTTGCCGGACCGGCTGCTACAGCACAACGATCGTAAACTAAACACCGAATATGTTCATCGATGTGTACTGTATCCGGATATATCGGCACCGTTTCTCGAAAGAGCAACGTTTGCTTCCATCTCCGACACCGGGTCTCGAGGGCGGGTACCAACCCCATTTCACGGTATATGGGACCGGAAGACGTGCTGACTACCATCGTTGTCCGAACCGTTCTTCAGTGTCTGCTCCCAAGGCGGAGACATGAAACTCCGTCAGAACGCGAAACACTTCGCCTATCGGAAGTCCCTCGAGACGCCGGGCATCCGCTCGGTCGCCAAGTCGGGACTCGTGCGACTGCACACCAAGATCTTCACCGGCAAGGCCGATCCGGCCCACGCCGACGACCGCAAAGCCCATCTCGACGGGCTCTTCGACGCGACGATGGACGCCTACCTGCGGGCGCTTCAGGAAGGCTACTCCGAGGCCGAGGCCCGCGAGATCACGCACATTCAGGCCAACTTCGACTTCTACAACCACGGCTGGACCGAGATGATGGAGTTCCCGGCGGACGAACTCGAGGAGCACTACGACCGCTACGGCGAGTTCTTCGACCGCTGGGACGTCACGATCGCCGACCCGCTCGGCCAGTTCGCGCCGCCGGAAGGGCTTCCCGAGGCACCCTCGACTCCCGAAAAACTCGAGGATCCCGACCATCCCCACGCGGAGGGCGGCTTCGCCGACGACGTCTACGTCGAAACGGACGACGGCGAGCTCGTGGTCGGTGGTCGCGAATCGGCCGACTCCGACTGACGAGGGCGGGAGCGATCGTCGACGTCGCCGTCGTAGAAGGACTGCTCGCTGGCAGCGGTCGGTTCGTCACGGCGGAAGATGCGCTCGAGGCCGTAGCCGACGACTGACGGTCGGTCCCGGAATCCTCCGAAGCAATACGTGGTGACTCGGTGGGAACGCGGGCGATTTCCTCAGATCCAGGGCGGTTTGGCGTACTCCGCCGTCGCCTGCGATTCGGGCCAGATGATCTCCTGTACTCCCTCGCCGTCTTCGTTTTCCTGCCACTGCAAGTAGACGACGTCGGGATCGTCACGGTTGTACACGAGGTCATGGGGATAGTCGTGGTCCCGGCCGTAGAACTCGACTGTTCCGGAACTACCGGTGAAGCTCATGCCCTCGAGGGCCCCGACGAGTTCCTCGGAATCGAGCGTGCCAGTGGTTCTGACGGCCTCGGCGAACATGGCGACCGCATCGTACGAGTGATAGCCCGTGTAGACGGGATTCGATCCGTTGAAGGTGTCTTGATATCTCTGCACGAACTGTTGAGTCTTCTCAGTACGCGTACTCTGTGCCGTCGCGCTGCTCTGAGTGATTCCGTACCGGCAGGCGCCGTTCGTCGCCTCGTAGTACGACGGGAGCTGCATCGGGACGTGGATCCCGCCGAAGGCGAACGGCCGCGGCTCGGGGGTAACCCAGTCCAGCAGCGCGGCCGTCCCGGTGTGGGCAGTCGTGATAAAGGCCGCATCCGCTCCCTGCTCCTCGACTTCGTCGTAAATCGTCGAAAAATCGTCCGTTGCCGGCGGATATCGCCGTTCCACGGCGATATCGATCCCCGTATCAGCGAGCTGACTCTGGTACACGTTCCACGGTTGTTCGGTCCACTCGTAGTCCTCCGCGAGGACGGCAATAGAGTTCCAGCCCATGTCGGCGGCCATATCGTCCACGAAGTCCACCTGCATCCGACCGAGGTCGTAGTCGTTGTTCGGCCCCGCACGGAAGTGGTACTTGTAGTCCTCGTACTGCTCTTTCACCAGTCGGCTCGCCGCCGTCGTCGCCGCGCCGGACGTGAGATGGATCGTCTCCTGTTCGGCGATGTCGTCCATGATGTTCATGAGCGCCTCGCTGGCGAAGACGCCCACCGTGACGTCGGCCCCTTCCTCGAGGATGAGCCGCTGGTATTGGCGACGGGCCTCGAGGGGACTCCCGTTCGTGTCCCCGACGACCAGTTCGACATCTCTGCCGTCGATTCCGCCCTGTTCATTGAGTTCCTGGACTGCGACCTGCGCCCCGCGTATCATCGACCGGCCGATGAAGTCGCTGGCGGGATCGGGAGCCAGCGCTCCGACCGTGATCGGCGGGTCACCGTCGTTGGACCCAACAATCGATCCGGAAGCCCCGAGACAGCCCGCGAACGAAATCGCGGTCGCTCCCCCGACCCCCGTTTTGAGAATCGCGCGCCGATTCACCGCATTCGGTCGTCCGTCGGAAACCGACGCCGAATTCGGATTCCCGCTATGAGACCCACGTTCAGTCATTCTATACCGTACTCTATGCCTAGACTTCATAACAGTTGTGGGCAGATAACATGGAACAATAGTCGATGAAATACGACATATTCATAGACAAAATTACAAGAAGACCGGATGACGATCCGAACACCTCCAGCCGACCGTGTCGCCAAGGTAACACCGACCGGGTACGACCGGCCGCGAACGCTCACCGGCCGGTATGCAAGTGTCGCATTCGGGACCGCAACGGAGAATCAGTGGGAATTACCGGGCGGCCACATCGGATCGCAGGCGATTCCGGTCGGTAGACCGCAACGCGGTAACAGAAGGGGAAACAGCAGCTGTTCGTCGATCGACGGTCGATATCTCACCGCAACGAGCGGGCGATTCCGGTCGGAAGAGACCGTCGAAACCGGGCCGTCGGCAAAACGGCCTACAACCAGTCCGGAGTCAGATACTCGGCGTCGTCAGCTGCGTGTTTGTCGGGCCAGATGACTTCCTGGACCCCTTCGCCCGCGTCGTTTTCCTGCCACTGGAAGTATACCGGGTGGACGTGGTCCTCGCCGTAGATGACGTCGTGGGCGTGGTCGTGCTCTCGATCATGGAACTGGATGTTCCCGGTGGTGCCGGTGAACTCGGTCGCCTCGAGCGGCTCGATCAAGTCCTCGGAGTCGAGGGTCTGCCCGCGCTCGACCGCGTCGGCGAACACGTTGACCGCGTCGAAGGCGATGTACCCGGTGTAGACCGGGCTGGATCCGCCGTTCTCCTCGCGATACGTCGAGACGAACTCCGACGTTTTGGGCGTCAGATCCGCGGTCGGCGTCGCGCTGGCGTAGCCGACGGCGTACTCGCAAGCACCGTCGGTCAGTCCGTAATACGACGGGAGCTGCATCGGAACGTGAATGCCTCCGAACTCGAAATTCCGCTCGGCCGGCCCCCAATCCTGTAGCGCGGCGGTTCCGGTGTGCGCGGTCGAAATGAACGCCGCGTCGGCGTTCGAGTCCTCGACCTCGGTGTAGAGATCGGAGAAGTCGTCGGTCGCCGGTGGATACCGCTGCCACAGCTCGACGTCGATCTCGGTGTCGGGAAGATTCGCCTGGTAGAACTGCCACAGCCCGTCGGTCCAGGCGTAGTCCTCGGCGAGGACGGCGATGGAGTCCCAGCCGATATCCGCACCCTTCTCGGTCAGGAAGTCGATCTGTGCCTGCGCGAGGTTCGCACCGTTGACCGGACCGGCCCGGAAATGATACTTGTAGTCGTCGTAGGACTCCTGGACCATCTGACTCGCCGTCGTCGTCGCCGAGCCGACCGTGAGATGAACCGTCTCCTGTTCGGCAATGTCGTCCATCAGCGCCACGAGCGCCTCGCTCGTGGAAACGCCGACGGTGACGTCGGCACCCTCCTCGAGGATGAGCCGCTGATACTGGCGTCGCGCCTCGAGGGGACTCCCGTTCGTGTCCCCGACGACCAGTTCGACGTCCCGGCCCCGGACGCGGCCGTCCCTCTCGTTGAGCTGGTCGACGGCGAGTTGAGCACCCCGCACGATCGAGCGACCGGTCGAATTGCTGTCCGGGTTCGGTGCGAGAACGCCGATCGTCACCGGATCGACGTCGTCGCCGTCGACGATCGATCCGGCGGTTCCGAGACACCCCGCCACCGAGAGACCGGCGGCACTACCCGCGGTGGTTTTGAGTATCTGGCGTCGATCGAGCCCCCGTCGATCGACCGTTGAAGGGGTTTCGCTGCCGCCGTATCCGTGATCGGCATCGTCCATATTGAGCAATGATTTCGATCTAACTTTCTTAACGGTTGCGAAGAATATCACGGCGGGGTTAACATTCGTAACGAGTATTCTTCAGAGTCCGAAAGTTGTTCATCTACACTGGGACAAGTATAATACAGTCAGATTTACCTGAGAATCACAGATTACGTGATCTTGTTCGCGAAAATTGCTGTCCGGGCTCAGATACGGCACTCGAAGCCGATTATCAGCCCCGATAACCGAGGATGACAATTTATGTAGCAACGAACTCACGCGTCTCTTATCCATGGATTTCGTTCGACGATTGGTGCCGACAGCCATCCGACGCAGGTACGCGGTCAAGTTCGGGATCGCGTTGCTCATACTCGGGTTATCGGTCGGCCTGATCGGATACGGTGCTACGGGGGCAATCTCGAATCAGGTGGAGGATCGCGTTCAGAACGATCACGCGGCTGCAGCGGGCCAGGAAGCCCAGAGTCTGCAGATGTGGAACGAACAGAACGAACACACGATCGGGACGATCGCCAGATCGGACGTCGTCGCCAGCGACGATCCGGCGGCGATCCAGAACCGCTTCCTCGACTGGAAGGAACACCTGGACGCTGACACGTTCGATATCTCCTACGTTGACGTCGAGAACGAGACCGTGACGGCGAGCACGAACGAGGAGTTCCGCGACGCCTCGACCAGCGACCTCGAGAACGTGCCGACCGACGCCTACTCGGGCGCGTCGACGAACGTCCCCTGGGTTTCGGACGCGTACCTCGCGGACGGCGAATTCGGTCAGGACACGACCGTGATCACCTACGTTCAGCTCTCGCCCGAAAACGAGGACCGAGCGATCGTGTACACGGCCAATCTCGAGGCGTACGCGAACCAGCTGCAAGACGACGAGGGCGTCACGACGATGGTCGTCGACGGCGACGACGAGATCATGCTCGACAACGCCGGCTATGGCGGAGAGGGGCATCACGGCGACGGACATCAGGACGGGAGTGACGGTCACGAGCACACCACGCTCGGCCTCGCCTACGAAGACACTAACGGGCTCCTGCAAGACGCCCGTACCGAAGGCGCGACCACGCGACAGGTCTCGGCCTCGTCGCTCGCGTTCGGAGACGACCCGTACAACTTCCAGAGCGGCGAGCACGACGACTACGTCGCGAGTTCGGCGCGCGTCCTGGGTACCGACTGGGTCGTCGTCAGCCACGAACCCTCGAGCCAGGCGCTCGGGTACGTCCAGGGTATCCAGCAGTACGGGATTTACGCGACGATCCTCGGCATTCTCATGATCGGCGCGGTCGGTGCCGTCCTCGGTCGAAACACCGCCGTCTCGATCGACCGACTCACCGACAAGGCCAGCCAGATGGAGGAGGGGAACCTCGACGTCGACCTCGAGACCAAGCGGATCGACAACATCGGCCGGCTCTACGACGGGTTCGACTCGATGCGCGTCGCACTCCGTGAACAGATCGAAGAGGCCGAAGCCGCCCGCGAGGAGGCCGAACGCGAACGCGAGCGCGTGCAGGAAATCAACGATCACCTCCAGGAGAAGGCCGCCGAGTACTGCGCGGTCATGGGCGACGCCGCGGACGGCGACCTCACCGCCCGCGCGAACGTCGAGAGCGACAACGAGCAGATGCAACAGATCGGCGAGGACTTCAACGAGATGCTCGACGAGATCGAGCAGACCATCGCCGAACTCAACCGGTTCGCGACCGACGTCGCGACCGCCTCCGAGCAGGTGACCGCCTCGAGCGAGGAGGTCCGATCTGCCTCGCAGCAGGTCACGGAGTCGATTCAGGAGATTTCCGACGGCGCGGACCGACAGAACGAGTCGCTCCAGTCGGTCAACCAGGAGATGAGCGGGCTCTCGACGACGACGGAAGAGATCGCCGCGTCCTCGAACGAGGTTGCCGACATCGCCGAACGGACCGTCGATACCGGGAAGGAAGGGCAGGAAGCAGCCCAGGCGGCGATCACCGCGATGGACGAGATCGAAGACGAAGCCGGCGACGCCGTCACCGAGATGCGCCGGCTCGAAGAGGAGGTCCAGCAGATCGACGAACTGATCAACACGATTTCCGAGATCGCCCGCCAGACCAACATGCTGGCGCTGAACGCCAACATCGAGGCCTCCCGCTCCGCGGGCGGCAGTGAGGACGAAGGGTTCTCCGTCGTCGCGAAGGAGGTCAAGGCGCTCTCCGAGGACGTCGCCGACGCAGCCGACGAGGCCGAAGACCGGCTCGAGGCGATCCGCGAACGAACCGAGCAGTCCGCCGCCGAGGTCGAGGGAACGAGTACCGACATCGAGAACGCGAGCGAGCAGGTCCAGGACGCGGTGAACGCACTCGAGCAGATCGCCGAACTCGCCCAGGAGACGAACGTGGGCGTCCAGGAGATCTCCGCGGCGACCGAAGAGCAGGCGGCCTCCACGCAGGAGGTCGTCGCGATGGTCGACGACGCGGCGACGATCTCCGAGGAGACGACCTCGGAAGCCGAGAACGTCGCCGCCGCCGCCGAAGAGCAGACCACCGCGCTGACCGAGGTCACGAAGTCCGCCTCGAGCCTCTCCGAACAGGCGTCACAGCTGTCGGAGGCGCTCGACCGGTTCGACACCGACATCGACCAGGCGGACATCCAGCTCGAGGAGACGTTCGACGCGGACGTGGAGGCGACCGGGTCACAGTTCGAAATCGATTCGGACGCCGACGCGGCCGATCAGGATGGCGGAATCACCTTCGACGCGGACGCCGACACCGATCAGGATGACTCGGCGGACACGCTCACGTTCGAGGATGAACCGGACGATGACGCGCTCGAAGGCGAGGATAGTTCGGCCGCGGATACCGCCGTCGAAAGCCAACCGGCCGGTGATTCGGTGACCGACAGTCAGGACGACGAGATCGGTGCGGAAGAGATCCTCGGCATCGAGGAAAGCGAGGACGACGCTTCCGGTGCGGCAGCGTCGATCGAGGACGCCGAAACCGACACGACCGACGTGATCGCGGAGGCCGAGGAAACCGACGACTCGGCGGCCCAACCGCTCGGACCGGTCGACGACGGGAACGAAGCCGACACGGACGACGAACCGGCCGCTCAACCGCTCGGGCCGGTCGGCGACGAGGACGAAGCCGACGCGGACGACGACTCGGCCGCCGAGCCGCTCGGGCCGGTCGATGGCGACGAAGACGGCACTGACGATGCGGACGACGAACCGGCCGCTCAACCGCTCGGACCGGTCGACGACGAGGACGAAGCCGACGTGGATGACGATGGAACCGACAGCGATGACGACGACGGAACCGCCAGTGACGACGGGACCGACAGCGACGACGGGACCGACAGCGACGACGTGTTCACGTTCGGAACGACGAACGACGAGTAGCTGGACCGGCGATTCCAGGGAGACTGCCCGCTGTCGGTTCTGATCGCGTCGGACCGGCGACGGCCGTTCCCTGTGCGATATCGTCGGTGTCGTTCGCTACCTTTTTGCCTGCCGTCTGGGAAGGATTTGGCATGCTTACCGTGCGGGCACCTGCGACGAGTGCGAACCTCGGGAGTGGCTTCGACGTCTTCGGCCTCGCTCTCGGAACGCCCGCCGACGTCGTCCGGGTCGAACGCGCCCCGGAGACGACGATTACGGTGACCGGCGCTGGCAGCGAGTACATCCCGGAAGACCCGAAGAAGAACACCGTCGGCGCGGTCGCGGAGGCGCTCGACGCCCCGGCACGCATCCGGATCGACAAGGGCGTGCGGCCGTCCTCGGGACTGGGATCCTCGGCCGCGAGCGCGGCCGCCGCCGCCGTCGCACTGAACGCCCTCTACGACCGCGGCCGCTCCCGCGAGGAACTCGTCCCCGTCGCCGCGGAGGGCGAGGCGCTCGTCTCCGGAGAAGCACACGCGGACAACGTCGCGCCTTCCCTCCTCGGCGGCTTCACCGTCGTCACCGACGACAACGTCACGCAGGTCGACGCGTCGGTTCCCGTCGTCGCCTGTCTCCCTGAGATCTCCGTGTCGACGCGCGACGCACGCGGCATCGTCCCCGACTCGGCCACCATGGACGAAGTCGTCTCTACGGTTGGCAACGCAGCAACGCTAACCGTGGGCATGACGCGAGACGATCCCGAACTCGTCGGCAAAGGGATGACCGACGAGATCGTCACGCCCGAGCGAACCAAGCTCATCGACGGCTACGAGGGCGTTCGCGAGGCCGCCCTCGAGGCGGGCGCGACGGGCGTGACGGTCAGCGGTGCCGGGCCGGGGATCCTCGCGGTTTGTCACCGGCGTGACCGGCGAGCGATCGCCTCGGCCATGGTCGACGCATTCGACGCGGTCGGCGTCGAGAGTCGGGCGTATCAGACCGCTATCGGGCAGGGCGCGACGCTGTATCGCTGAGTCCATGGGTCTGACGACTGACGGCATCCTCGCTGTCATCGCGCTGGGAGCGTTCACCGGTGGTCTCGCCGTCGCGGGCGCGCCGGTATCGATCACGTTTCTCGCCGTCGGCGGCCTCGGAACCCTCGCCTTCGAAGCTGTCGCGTTCAGCCACAGCGAGACGGTCCGTCAGTACTGGGAGCGACCGGTCGTTCAAGCAGTCACTCTCGCGGGCGCGTTCGCAATCGTCGGCGTCGGAATTGTCGTCTTGCCGTCACGTATCCTCTCGGCGGGGATCGGTGCGCTGGGAGCGTATCTCGTCGTCCTCGCGGTCGTTGCGAGTGCGCGGTTGGAACTCGATAGCTGACCGTGACCGCCCCGAAATTTCGGAGAGCCAAACGGAGTAGACACTATCTACCAGACCGTTATACAGCAGATACCTAGCGTATTCGACCTATAACTATTGATGAATTTCAGGTCTCCGCTTACAAATGGGGGACCAGTTTCGATGCGGCGGGAGAGGTGAGAGACGAGACAACGACTCGGCGGAAGACGGGTCGTACCTGACGACGGGGAGTACCAGCGACCGGGGACAGGCACACGTACTCGGGTTGATCCTCCTCATCGGGGCTGTTACCACTGCGAGCGTCGGTATCCTCGTTTTCGGTTCGACCGGTCTCCACACGCAGCAGACGACCATCGAAACCGAATACGCCGAGCAATCGATGCTCGAGTTCGCACACAGTACGACGACCGTCACCACTGATCGCAGTCCATCTGACGTTTCGCTCGGACCGTTCGACCGCGGCCGCATAGAAATGCGGAACGATACCGGTCGTGTGAACGTGACGTATATCGACGATTCGGGAGAAACGGAGGTGCTGTACGACGAGCCGTTCGGATCGGTGATATACTCCAACGACGACACGGAGATCGCCTATCAAGGAGGCGGCGTCTGGCGGACTGACGGCACCGGGTCGACGATGGTCTCCGCACCCGGCATCGAGTACCGCGAAGGAACGCTAACGTTCCCGATCGTCCACCTCGACGGTGACCGAGTCGGCGGGGATACCGTCGACGGAACCGTCCGACAGGGGGGCACCCCGAAACGGATCGATCTCGGCGAACGACGGAATCGAGATCGGGAGAGCGTCGCGGTTCGGATCGGCATCGAGAGCGAGTACTGCGATGCGTGGGAGCGGGAACTCGAGGAATCGGTCACGGGGAGCGTGACAGAGCGGTGTAAAGAGGGGAAGCCACGACGCGTTCGGATCCGATTGATCGACCCGACCGGGAACAACAGAGCCCTCGACAGCGCCGTTATCGGCGAAACAGTCACCGCCGGCTTCGATGAGAGCACGGGTGCGCGCCCGATCGACGGGGACGCGAACGCTGGGACCATCGACGAGTGGATGGTCAACGGAACGGTATCCGACGAGAACTACGACTACCCCTCGGCTGACGAGAGCATTGACGATGCGCTCGAGGCGTGCGACGGGTTCGAGACGCTGGACGAGGACATCACCGAGCCCGGGGTTTACTGTGTCGACGAGATCGACGGCGGGCACGACTTCGACACGTCCAACGGTGACATAGACGTCGTGGTCCGGGACTCGTTCGATCTGTCGTCCGGGAACGGCGACATAGACGTCGAGGGTGACAACGACCTCACGATCTACGCCGACACGGACCTCGAGGTCAAGGGGAACACCGAGATCGGAAACGAATCCGATCCCTCGCAGACGCGCCTCGTTTTTTCCTCGGAGTCCACCGTACAGACGGTACGCGGCACTCCCGAGATCAGAGCGCTGGTCTACGCACCGGACTCGACCGTCGAGATCAGTGGGACGCCGACGATCGTCGGGAGCATCGTCGGCGACGAAATCGAGATCGACGACGTCGCCGTCGAGATTCGCCACGACGGCAGCCTCACGAACCTCGATCTGATTCCCGGAGCCGGGCCACACGTTCCGTACGCTTCGATCGCGGTCTCCGACGTCGAATTCGACGACTGACTCGGAGCCACCGGTGCGCTGGTTCGCCCGGAAATCCGAATTACGCCTTCAGTCCGTCGGCGTCGCTATCGATGACCGTTCGATCGGCAATCCGCCGGCTGCGGTTTCCCGGAGCAGTCGCTCGGTTCCCGCCGTGATTCGGTCGGCGAGTTGCTCGACGCTGGTCGGAGAATATGCCTGACTCATGTAGTCAGTACGTCGGAGAGGGAGAAAACGGGCGCGCTTGCCGATCGGGTGTCGGTCCGGACCGTCGGCAGGCGTGAACGGATTCAGACGGCAGCAGTCAGACGCCGCGACCTTGCATCTTCTCGTCCTCGGGGAGGTCGGCGTTCGCGTCGCCTTTCATCCCCTTGCCGAGGTTCTTCGAGATCTCCGCGAGCGTCTCGGGATCGTCCCAGTTGTTCGTCGCCTGCACGATCGCGTCGGCCATCTCGGGCGGGTTTTCCGCGCCGAAGATGCCGCTGCCGACGAAGATGCCGTCGCACTCGTGGTGCATCATGAGCGCGGCGTCGGCGGGCGTCGCGATGCCGCCCGCCGCGAAGTTGACGACGGGGAGCCGGCCCATCTCGGCAGTCTCGTGGACGAGCTCCGCGGGGGCTTCGATCTCGCGCGCGAAGGCCTCCCGTTCCTCGTGGCTCATGCCCTCCAACTTGCGGATCGCGCCCTTGATCGTCCGCTGGTGGTGGACGGCCTGATTCACGTCGCCGGTACCGGCTTCGCCTTTCGTTCGGATCATCGCCGCACCCTCGTCGATCCGACGGAGCGCCTCGCCGAGGTCGCGCGCGCCACAGACGAACGGCGCGGTGAACTCGCGCTTGTCGATGTGGTAGGCGTCGTCCGCGGGGGTGAGCACTTCGCTCTCGTCGATCATGTCGACGCCGACGGCCTCGAGGATCTGGGCCTCCTTCGTGTGGCCGATACGGGATTTCCCCATGACGGGGATCGAGACCGAGTCGACGATTTCCTCGACGTCGGCGGGGTCGGCCATCCGGGCGACGCCGCCGCGCTTGCGGATGTCCGCCGGGACGGCCTCGAGCGCCATTACCGCGACCGCGCCCGCTTCCTCCGCGATGCGAGCCTGTTCCTCGTCGACGACGTCCATGATGACCCCGCCTTTCTGCATGCGGGCGAACCCGCGCTTGACGAGATCGGTCCCGCGTCGCAGTTCCTCGAGATCGGTATTGTCGGCCATACTGCGCGCTTAGGAGTCGCCGCACTTACGCGTGTTCTTTGGGGACGGTTCGGCCGGGAGAGTCGAACTTGTCCGGCGAAGTCCCCGAACCAGTCATCGCTGGCGCGGCGAAGACGAACGGTAGGCCGAGGAAACGTGGCTCGCATCGATAACCGCTACTGTTTTGCGGATTCCGTCCGTCGCGCCGGACAATGACCGCGTCGTCTCAAATGGCAGACCGCGAGCAGGCCGCTGACGACTCGCTCCCGTCGTACCTCGCCCCGTTACCGACGACACTCGAGGACCTGGGGTTGCGGTTCGCGTGGCTCGTCGTCGCGATCAACCTCGTTGGGACGGCCTTCGGGTTCTGGTACTACTCGGCCCAGTTCTCCCGAACTGCACCCGCGCTGTGGCCCTGGGTACCGGACAGCCCGCTCGCGACGCTGTTCGTCGCGCTGGCGATCGGGGCCTGGAAACTCGGGCGCGAACAGCCGTGGCTCACCGCCCTGGCCTTTTTCGGTAACATCGTGCTCGGCCTCTGGACGCCGTACACGCTGCTCGCGTTCGCGGATTCCTACGCGTACCTCCACCCCGCGATGTACCACTTCCTCTTCTGGAGCCACCTCGCGATGGTCGTCCAGGCCTTCGTCCTCCATCGAATCAGCGACTTCCCGGTGTGGGCCGTCGGCGTGGCCGCGGTCTGGTACTGGAGCAACCTGATCGTCGACTACTTCGTCCCCGTCGTCGGGGACCCACACCACACGATCATCCCCGTTTCGCGGGACACAGCTATGTTCCTCGAGGCCGACGCGCTCGGCGTGATCGCCGCGGGCGAAGTCAGCTTCGTCCTGCTGGCGCTGTTTCTCGCGCTCGCGACTCGAGTCAAAAAATTCGAATCCGCCCGAAACCGGCCGTAGATGCCGGCTCAAGCAGTGCCGCGTCTGTCCTACAGGTCGTCGACGTACGCGAGCTCGAGGTACGGGTCCAGCGAGCGGGCTGCGCTCCGACGTTCGACCGTCCCGGCGTCCGGGTCGTAGCGCAGGACCTCCGAGTCGATCAGCTTTCGCAGGTGATTGTGGTGGAACGCGACGGCGATCCGGTCGATTCCGTCGCGATCGACATCCTCTCGATCGGCAATCCGATCGACGAGGTCCTCGAGACTGATCGCCCCCACTCTCCGAGAGAGGTAGTACAACGCGTACCGGCGATGATCGTCGCACAAGAGCTCGAAGATCGTGTTCGAGGAAAGAAACCCGTCGGTTTCCATTGATTTTGCGTCCGAGATATCTGTCGTCATGGTGCGCTGTACTCGGCTTACACGGCGGCGACCGACGCATCGGCTCTCATCGACTTCAGCAGAGTACGGGTCACGATTGGACGAGGCCGTTATAACCGTTCAGTTACTCCCCGCGGATTTCTTCAACAGCCCGCGACAGTCAGCGATATCCGACCGAACTAACGCGACGGACCGAGTCGTACCCTCGAAAGAGGGTGTGTATCCTACTCGAGGATGACGACCGCCGACTCGGTCTCGATCATCTCGCCCTCGCCCGAGTAGGTGCGCTCGAGTTCGACGTCGAAGAGGTCGTCCTCGAGTTCCTCGCCGGCGACCCGAAGCACGCCCTCGTCTTCATCGATCTCGTACTCGCCGCTCTCGATGCCGGCGTCGATCTCGCCGACTTTCGACCCGAACTTGGGCCCGAGCGTCGAGTAATCGAGGTCGATCTCGGCGATCTCGGTCGTGATCTCCGGCGGTTCTTCGAGTATCCTGAGCTCCTGTACGTGCATCACGTTCTGGATGGCGTCCTCGAAGCCCTCGATGGGGCCGTAGACGGCCACCGACTCGAGGTCGGCGTTCAGCGGCAACTGGTTCTCGCTCTTGTAGCGTCGCAGCGCCGAGATGACCTCCATGGCGGTCTCGCCGGCCTCGAGGTCGGCCTCGTACCCCTGCGGGGCGGGCCAGTCGCGGACGTGGATGCTGGTGTTTGCGAGGTCGTCACCATCCACGTAGACCGCTTGCCAAATCTCCTCCGTCGCGTGGGGCAGGAACGGTGCCCAGAGTTCGAGGAAGGTTCGGTGAGCCGTCCGCAGCGCGTACTGCGTCGAGGGGTTGTCCTCGCGAGTCTTGGCGATCTCGAGGTAGTCGTCGCAGAACGTGTTCCAGAAGAACGTCCGCAGGCGGTCGCGTGCCTTCGCGAACTCGTACTCCTCGAGGTGTGCGGTCAGGTCCGCGACGGCATCGTCGAGTTCCGCGAGGAGCCAGCGGTCGATCGCCTCGAGATCGTCGGGCTCGTCGGGATGGGCGGGTGCAAGCGTGTCGACGAGCTTCGAGGCGTTCCAGAGCTTGCGCAGGAGTTTCTCGCCGGCAGTCAGGTCCTTCTCCTGGTAGGGGAAGTCGTCGCCGACGGCGGCGCTGGCGGCCCAGAACCGGACGGCGTCGACGGGATACTCGGACAGCACCGTATCGGGTTCGACGACGTTACCGCGAGACTTGGACATCTTCTCGCGGTTCTCGTCTAAGACGTGGCCGTTGATCATCGTCGCGTCGAAGGGCACCTCGCCCGTGTGCTCGTAGCACTTGACGATGGTGTGGAACAGCCAGAACGAGATGATGTCGTGGCCCTGCGGGCGCAGGTCGAAAGGATAGAGCTCGGGGTTGTCCATCGTGAACGCCTCCGAGTCCGCGTCCCAGTCCCAGCCGGCGTTGATCAGCGGCGTCAGCGAGGAAGTCGCCCACGTGTCGAAGACGTCCTCCTCGGCCTCGAACTCGTCGTGGCCACACTCGGGACAACTCTCCACCGGCGGTTCGTCGCTCAGGGGGTCGACCGGTAACTCCTCCCGTTCGGCCATGATCGGCTCGTCGCAGTCCCCACAGTACCAGACCGGGAACGGAATCCCCGAGTCGCGCTGGCGCGAGATGAGCCAGTCCCACTCGAGGCCCTCGATCCAGTGCTCGTAGCGGGAGAACATCTTCTCGGGGTACCAGTCCATCTCCCGGCCGGCCTCGAGGTACTCCTCCTTGTGATCCAGGATTTCGACGTACCACTGCTTGGAGACGCGGTACTCGACGGCGGTGTCGCAGCGTTCGTGGACCTGCACGGCGTGGGTGATCTCCCAGCGGTCGCGCAGGGAGCCCTCGTCGTCGAGATCCTCGACGATCGCCTCGCGGGCCTCCTCGGTGGACATGCCCTCGTAGTCGCCGGCGAGGTCGGTCATCGTCGCGGATTCGTCGATGGCCACCCGCAGCGGCAGGTCGTGGGCCTGGTACCACTCGATGTCGTTCTGGTCGCCGAAGGTACAGCACATCACGACGCCGCTGCCCTTCTCCATGTCGACGCGCTCGTCCTCGATGATCGGCACCTCGTGGCCGAAAAGCGGGATGCGAGCGGTCTCGCCGACGAGATCCCGATTGTCCTCGTCGTCGGGGTGGACGAAGACGGAGACGCAGGCCGGGATGAGTTCCGGTCGCGTCGTGGAGATGACGAACTCGTCTCGAGGGGCATCCTCGCCGACGAGTTCGAACGCGATGTCGTTGAAGTGCGAGCCGCGCTCGTCGTCTTCCATCTCGACCTGCGAGATGGCCGTCTCGCAGTCGGGACACCAGATCGCCGGCGCTTTCTTGCGGTACTCCCGCCCCTTCTCGTGAAGGTCGAGGAAGGACAGCTGCGAGATCCGCTGGACGCGGGGTTCGATCGTCTTGTAAGTATTGTTCCAGTCGATCGAGGTGCCGAGATCCTGCATCTTCTCCGTGAACTCGGCCTCGTACTCCGCACAGACCTCGCGGCAGAGTTCCTGGAACTCCCGGCGCTCGTAGTCCTGATGGCGGATGTCCAGTTCGGACTCGGTCAACCGCTCGCTCGCGATCCCGTTGTCGTCGTAGCCGAAGGGAAAGAGTACGTCCCCGTCGTGCATCCGCTGGAAGCGCGCGGCGAAGTCCTGCAGCGTGGAGCCGTAGAGGTGACCCATGTGCAGGCTGCCCGAAACCGTCGGCGGCGGCGTGTCGATCGAGTAGACGGTGTTCGGGTCCCGTTTCTCGTCGCCGTCGTAGGCGTAGACGTCCGCGTCGATCCAGCGCTGCTGCCAGCGGGATTCGACCGTTTCTGGGTCGTAGCCGCCCTCGAGGCTGGGCTCTTCTTCGTGCTCGGGCGCGTCCATGCTCATGCTGTCACCGCCCGTCGCGGGCGTGATCGGTGCGTCGTCGTCCGGAAGTGGAGTTGCGTATCGTCCATAGAGCGGTCGTTGTTCGGTGAATACTGGTCGGCGTCAATACATCCGTCGAAACGGGGTGGAGATGTGGGGCTACAGCGCCCCTACGAAAACGGTGCCAGACGGGGCGTCATAGCGGACGAACCCGGCTGCAACGGAGACTGGCATATCCGACATTTGGCTCGGCGTCCGTGATAGCACTTTCGTCGTCGTTTCGTCGTCCGAGCGATTTTCGGACTATACGCTCGAGCCCGGCCGTGAGTGACAGCCGTTTCGGAACCACGCCGCTCGGGATCGGTACCCCCTCGTACCGATTCGATACGTGCGTCCCTGCGTACCGGAGGCCTTTTGTAGCGATAGCAGCGAGTAACTGGTAGACGGCACGGTCTGGCAACACCTTTCAGCTCACGTGGTTTCCACGTGTGTTACCGTTGACGGACCTACCCCGTCTCTCTAATACTCTCGAGCGACAGCTACCGTCGTCCGGAAACCGTATAAATCACAGCATCAAGTACGGATACGCGATCTCCGGGAGAGTGGATGTACACGACCCGTTATTTTTCGATCGAGCGTTCCGCATCGAGTGTCGACGTGAGAACGCTCCCGAAGAGATAGACCGGTATCAAATACAAAATCGCGACGGCACTCACTCCGAGCAGTATTCCGAGCGGGCCGCTGTCCGAAGTGCCGTTCGTTTGCAAAAATATTGCAGCCACGAACCAGAGTGTCAGCGCCTGATAGATTTCCGTGTTTTTCATAGGGCGACGAGTCACCGTTTCGATATCAGTACGATATATCCTGCGCTTGAATTTTTCAATTATTGTGTGCACTTATTCCGAAGTTGTGTTCGCAGTTTCCCGTTTCCGTTCCCGGTTGTACTATCGGTCGAAGATTCCAGTGCGTCTTCGCTCGTATCCAGTTCACCCTCGAGATACGCTTCTCCATGCTCTGTGATCACGTAGACTCCATTTCCGAGATGGGTGAATAACCCGTGCTCCGCGAGTTTTCGAAGTCGTCGAGAGATGTGGGACTTCGAGACTCGCACGTAGCCGCTTTCCTCGAGTTTCTTCGGGGACCTGGACTCCTCTTCCCGAATGTGGTCGAAAACGCATGACCGGGCATCGAGACGAGAGTCCGAAACGGTGCCCAGAGTGTGACGCGATGCTGGTCGAACGCGATCCGTTGATGGGCTGGTGGCTCTGCGGCGACTGCGAGATCGGGGTCACCGACGATGGAACAGTGGTACCCTGACGAAGAGAGCCGCGCGACTCGAGCGGAAAACCCGTCTCCGAATCAGTTCGCAGTGTCGTCGGAGTGGGCTCGCACCCACAGTTCGCCGATCCGGGAGAGACGGGTCCGATAGGACTTGCCGTGTTCCTCGCGCTCGATGTACCCCTTGCCCCCCGGACCCAGCCGATCGACGTTGTAGATGACTTTCGACCGGAAGCTGTCGGTGTACTCCTCGTTCAGCTCCCGGGCCAGCGACTCCGCGAGCTCCGAGACGGAATCGAACTCGCCGTCCTCACCGAGTTTGTACAGGATGAGTTCCTCGAAGGGCTTGACGTTCGAGAACGACGCGACCGGCAGCTCGACGATGTGCTTGCCGTCGATCTCCTTCGCACCGATAGTCGTCCCTCGCTCGTCGAACTCGTCCAGGAGGTCGCGAGCGCTCTCGAGGCGACTCTCGATCCGGTCGTCCTCGCGTCCGGCCTCGCCCGTGCGAAGGTCCTCGAGCAGCGCGATCTGTTCGCGCAGTTCCTCGGCGAGTTCCGTCTCGAGGTACTTCTCGGGGGCGGTGTAGTAGGTGTGAATCCCCTCGCGGTCCTCCTGGCGTTCGACCATCAGCGAGTGGGCGGCGTTGGCGAAGGCGAAGCTCACGGTCCGGGGCATCGCGGCGACGTTGACCCAGACCTCGTTGCCCGAGTCGAGCTCTGCAGTGATGAGGTCGTAGGCTTGCTCGAAGGCGTCGTCGTAATCGTAGACGTCCTCGAGGACGAACCGCTCCGTCTGGGCACCTAGCAGGTTCTTGAAGTCCGTCTCGAGTTTCTTCGAGAGATGACGCGAGTACTCGACGTTGGCCTCGCTGCCGACGGCTCCCTCGAGCAGAATGACGCTGTCGACGTCGATCTGATCGCGCACCAGCGGCGCGATCAGCCGGTCGTAGTCGAAGCCGACCGGGACGATGTGGGTTTGCATGGGGGACAGTTAGGCGGGGCCGTTACAAAACCCCTCGAATCGTCGGCCGGGTCCGATGATCGGAGCGGCGAGGGCTGAGGCGAACTGGTCCAGTCGGCGCTCACTCGTCTGCCGTGTCTCGCAGGATCGATCCCGGACTGTCGACCACCGTCACGACGAGTTTCCGCTGGGCAGCGCGGAGGTGTTCGTGGAACGTCGCGGGAGAGATCTCCAGCCGGTCGGCGATCTCCTCGCCGGTGCTCACTCTGGGCCACTCGAAGAAGCCGGCGTAGTAGGCCGTCTCGAGCACCGTTCGCTGTCGATCGGTCAGCGCCTGCGAGAGGTGGTCCTGAATCCGATCGATGGACTCGGTAGCGGGAGTGATCTGTCGCCGGGCGACGTTTTCGGCGCCGGGATACACCTGCTTGATCGCCGCGGTCACGGCGCGGACGTCCGTCCGCCGCGGGAGGTGAACCGTCATCGTGTAATCGCCGTCCTCGAGGACGGCCTGTTCGACGTACCCGCCGTGGTCGGCGACGACCGAGAACATCGGCGGCGACGTGATCTCGAGTTCGAAGGCGACGGTGTCGTCGGACTCGTCGAGGACGGTCACCTCGTCCCAGTGTGGCACACGTTCGACGAGCTGCTCGAAGGCCGGCAGCGCCGCGGTCGTCGTCGTTCCGTACTCGAGAAACCGGTCCTCGTCGATTCGGACGACTCGATCGAAGCGAATTCGTTCGTCGGTCGGCGCGGCGTCGAAGAGCTCGAACGCGTTTCGAATCTCGTAGTCGAGTTCGATCAGATCGTCGCTGACGAGCGCGCGCTTGCGGTCGCGAGCGGCGATGGCGTGGCCGAGGATCTCGCCGACCTGGCCGATGACGTCGCGGGTGTCTCCCTCGAAGGCCGCCGGATTCGCACTCGTTAGCCCGAGAGCGCCGTACAGCGTTCCCTCGTGGGTGATGGGAATCGCAGCGGCGGACCGATAGTCGTGTTCGCGGGCGTCGTCCCGCCACGGCTCGAAGTCCGGATCGGCGAAGACGTCGGTCGAGACCTGCATCGACTGGGTCCGGATCGCCCGACCGAACGGACCCCGGCCCGCCGGGTCGTCCGGGTCTGTCGAGAGCGGAATCGCCTCGACGTATCCGTCGACACCCGCTTCGACGCGGTTCCGAATATTGCCGGTCTTCGCATCGACTGCGGCCACGAACGCGAACTCGTACTCCGAAAACCCGGCGAGCGTTTCGCAGGTTACCCGTTCGAGTTCCTCGCGGGTCGATCCCTCGACGACGGCGGCGGTGATCTCGTGAACGACGTCGGTGATCCCTTCGAGGGTGGTCCGTCGTTCGCGCTGGCACTCGAGTTCCCGTTTCAGTCGTCGATTCTCAGCCTCGAGGTCCCGTTCGTACGCCTTCCGGTGGGAGACGTCGGACAGGTGGACGGCAAGTCCCGTCTCGGTGGGGAACAGGCGCGCCTCGAGCCAGGACGACGTCGGTTCGTGGTACTCCTCGACGGTGATCGGGCGCTGGAGCGAGAGTGCACGTTCGTGGGCTGCATCGAACGGCGACGCGAGCGAGGGCACGGATTCAGCGTCTTCGGATTCGGTCGGTTCGACTGGATGTGACCGGTCGCGGTCGGTGCCCAGCAACTCGGCGGCGCGGTCGTTCACGAACGTATACTGGCAGTCGGTATCGAGGGTGTAGAACCCGCCTGCGTGTCGCGTCAGTAGCTCGCGTGCCGGAGGCGTCAGAGTCGTCGACTGGTCGGTCGATCGGTCCGGCGCCGCATCGGCAGTCGGGGCGCAGTCGGCGGGTTCGCAGCCAGGAGCGGGAGCCGATTCGGTCGAGGAACTGGCAGCCGTTCGAACGGTTCCAGCGATCCGATCCGGTTCCGCAGGCTCCTCGAGCCGTCGAAACTGGTGCGTACACGGGAGCGATTCGCCGCCGGACGTCGCGAGCGGGGCCTCGAGCGTAACGGCGGCCTCGGCCGGAGGCACTGCCAGCTCTCCCGTTTCGGAGTCGGTATCGGTCGATTCGGGACCGATCGACGATAGCGTTCGAACTACCTCCTCGACGCTGTCAGCGGTGTCCTCGTCGAACACCATCGAAACGTACTCGCCGAGCAAGGCGTCTCGCTCGTAGCCGGTCAGCTCGGTCACTGTGTCGTCGACGGCGACGAATCGATACTGCGAATCGAGTTCGTACGCTCCGCCGCCGGCCGTCGAGTTCGGCCCCGGCCCGCCGATCACGTCGCCCCCATCTGTGATCGGATCGGGTTCGTTCCAACGCCAGTGCTTGCCCATGGCATACCCAACAATCACCCCGGTATAAACACACCGGTAATGTGTTATTTCGAACATCTAGTGGAGAGAACGAACTGGACCGGTTGCGGTCGACTGCACGGCAGCAGCGGGTGGCCAACGGGTCGATCCGCTGTCAGTCCGGACGACGCAGTACGAAATCACTCCGGCTCCGTGGGCCCGTCCCGAGCCTCGAGTTCGAGTCCGCGGAACAGGTCGACGATCGCCTCGCGGTCGCGGGCCGGGTCGACGTCGAGTGCGGCCGCGAGCACCTCCGCGCCGTCGGGGGCCTCGAGCGGCAACACGCCACCGGCCATCACGTAGGCGTCGCCGGCGGGCCAGACGGCGACGTGGGCCTCGGCGGCGATCGCCGTGGGGTCGGTGTCGGTATCAGTCCCGCCGTCGGCCGCTACCCCCGAATCAGTCGGATACGCGACCTCGAACACGGTGAGATGACCGATAGAACCGTCCGGCCGATCGATGAATTCGCTCGCGCGTTCGTCGCCGACTACGATACCGTCCGCTTCGAGCGTCTCGACGAACCCCTCGCGAGCGTTCGGGGCCGCCATCTCGAGTGCGTCAGCCGCCGATAGCCCGATAACGGACAGCGGCGGGGCGAGTTGCAGATCGACGGTGAACAGCGACCGTGCCGGAATCTCGCCGTCGTCGCGGAGCCGCTCGAGCGCGTCGGCAGTCGGTCGATGTTCGAAGACGGTCGTCTCGGCGGTGATCGTCGCCAGAGAGAGGCTGCGCTCGTCCGTTCGGCCGCCGTGGCGATGCCAGTCGTCGGCGAGCGCGGGCGGCAGCTCGATAGCCATTGGCAGCGCGTATGCGGTCGGGGCCGTTCAGCGTGGCGGTTCGTCGACCGGTCAGTCCGCACCCAGCCGGTCGAAGTAGATCGCGCGGCGCTCGGCGGCAGCCGGCGAGGTCAGCAGTGAGACGACGACGGTGACGACGAGCCCGAGGCCCATGCCGACGAGGCCGGCGGACCAGCCGAGGTACGAGCCCGGAACGGTGGCGACGAAGAGACTCGAGATATAGAACAGCTGACTGACGAGAACCCCGGTGGTAATGCCGGCACGCGTAATCTTGCGCCAGTAGAGTGCGAGCACGACCGGTAGTGCGAGCTGTGCGAAGCCGCTGAAGGCGGCGTCGCCGAGTTCGAACAGCGTCGCCGGTCGCTGCAGGCTGGCGACGAACGCCGCGCTCGCGAAGATCACGACCCCGCCGCGTGCCAGCAGGTCTTCCCGCCGGTCGGAGAGGTCCCGCTCGACGAACGGCCGGTAGAGGTCCCGTGTGAAGTACGACGAGCCCGACAGCAGCATCGAGTCCGAAGACGACATCATCGCGGCCATCGCGCCGGCGATGACGAGCGCCGCGAACCAGGTCGGCGTGAATTCCGCGAGGACCAGTGGCAGGACGTTCGCACCCTCCGGAACCGCGACCTCGAGGCCGGCGGCCCACGCGCCGAGCATGAACGAGGGGACGAAGAGGAGCACACAGAGGATCGGCCAGAGGACGAAGGAACGCTTGAGGACGGTTTCGGATCCTGCGGCGAAAAAGCGCTGGTTGACTTGCGGGAACATCGCGACGCCGAAGCCGATCACGATCGCCGTCGAAAGCATCCACTGGGGCGTGTAGTAGCCGCTTCCGAGCGAGAGGAAACCGCCGGTGTCGGGGTTCGACGCTAGCGCCTCGGTCGCAGCGCCGGGACCGCCGACGGCCGCGAGCACCCACAGGAGCGCGACCCAGGTGGTCACGAGCATGAACGCGCCCTGAAGCGTATCGGTCCAGGCGATCCCGCGCATCCCCGCGACGACGACGTAGAGGATCATGAACGCGGTGATCAGCCCGGCCCCGGCAGCGTAGGAAACCGCGCCGTCGGTCAGCGCTTCGAGCGCGGTGCCGGCCCCGACCTGCTGGAGCATGACGTAGGGAAACAGCCACAGCAGACTGACGCCGGCGACGATCCCGCGGAGCCACCGGGAGCCGAAGCGGTCGCCGAGCATCTCGCCGAGCGTGACGTAGCCGTACTGCTGACCGAGCAGCCACTGCTTGTATCCGACGACGTACCAGAGGACGGCGAAGATGATGCCGTCCATCAGGCCCATGACGAGAATCCACTCGGGACCCTGCGCGTAGGCGATGTTCGGGCCGGCGAAGAACGTAAATGCTGACAGCAGCGTCGCGAAGGTGGTAAAGAGCAGGACGACCGTTCCGAGCGTTCGGCTCGCGAGGTAGAAGTCCTCGGCCGTGCGGTCGGTCAGCCGATAGGCGACCAGTCCGACCGCGAGCGCGATCACGAGGTAGCCGACGATGATACCCAGCTGGAGCGCGACGCTCACGGCGAATCACCCTCCGGTCGCGTCCCTCGAGTCGGCTCGGCGCCGTCCGGACTCGAGGATGCGTCACCGTTTCCGTCGCGTTCGATGCCGATTCCCCAGGCGCGCTGCGTGAAGACCCAGAACACGACCGACACGATCCCCATCCAGCCAATGTGCCACCAGAGCCAGACCGGTAGTCCGGCGACGACGGTTGCCGACCCCCACAGGAACCACGGGATCGCGAGTCCGGCGAGGACGACTCCGACCGCGGCCCACAGCCCCAGTTCGTTCCGGCGCATGTCCGATCCTTCGTCCCGAGGTGGGTAATTCTTACTATTCGAAAGTCGATATCGAAGAGATATATTCATCGATACGGCGTCGCGCTTCCGTGGAGCGGTTTCGATAGCTAAAGTCGTTCTTTCACCGAGGAAAAAGCGTATATGTGTTTGTCAGCGAATATGAATCGAACCCACTATGGCTCGTCTCTTCCCCTTTCGCTCCGAGACGGCCGTCGAAGAGGGCCAGCCGCGCGTCGTCGACCTCGAAGGCGAGGACGCCGACGCGGTGTTCGGCGCGCTCTCGTCGACGACGGCCCGACAGATCTACTCGCGGCTCGACGACGAACCCGGAACCCCCAGCGACGTCGCCGACGCGATCGACTCCTCGATCCAGAACGTCCGCTACCACCTCGAGAAGCTCGAGGACGCGGGGCTCGTCGAGGTCGTCGACACCTGGTACTCCTCCCGGGGCAACGAGATGAGCGTCTATTCGACGACCGACGGACCGCTGATTGTGACGAGCGACGAGTCCCGGGCGACGCGGTTGAAGGAGGCGCTCTCGCGGTTGATCGGGGGGATCGGCGCGCTGGCGGGCGGGAGTCTGCTGGTCCAGTATACCCTCACGCGGTGGCTCGGCTCGAACGGGTCGCTGTCGACGGACGGCGGCGCACAGCCCGACGGTGCGGGAGACGGGGACGGCAGCGGATCCAGCGACGGGTCGACGACCGAAACGACGGAGGAGGCAGACGACTACACGGTCACCGATGTCGGTGAAAACGATACGACGAGCGACGACGATGGGGGCAGCGGGGATGCACTCGCGACCGATCAGGCCGGAGACGGGGGCAACGAGGGCGTCCAGAACGCCAGCGACGGGGGCGCGGAGGCCGCGGAGGCGGTGCTCGAGACGGTCCCGCCGGGACTGCTGTTCTTCCTCGGGGGGCTGGCCGTCCTGCTCGCGGTGATCTGCTACTGGTACTGGTACCGGCCGGCGTACCGCTGATCGGGCGGACGCCTGACACTGCGGTCGGTTCGAATCGTAGCGCCAGCGGACTTCGCCCATCGAAATCGGCCGCTATCCGAGCAGCTGCAGCCCCGTACCGACGAGCGCGAGTATCCCATCGATGGTCACCGGCCGGACGACGGGATCACTCGCCACCGAAATGAACGAGTGGGTCGCATACCCTCCGTAATCGAGATCATGGAGCGGTCCCATCGGCCTGGAGAACGGGCAGTGCCAGGAGCTCCACGACACCAATACATCGCGGTCGTGGGCTTCTCAAATCTAGATTTCAGTGAAAATATTCCCAATTAACTTTCTCGCACGGAGCGGACGGACGGCGCTGGGAACTAGCTATCCTGTGCGGGTACGTCACCGAGAGCCCCGAGACCGTCGATATTGGTAGCTGTAAAGAACACGGCTCCGTCGACCAGTACCGGTGGTGATGTCACGCTGTGATGAAAGCCCGGATCGAACGCGTAGTGCCAGCGCATCTCTCCCGATTCGCGATCGAACGCGCTGATCGTCTTCTTTTCGGGTGCGAATTCAGGCTCGTCAATCGGAAACACGACCGTTTCGGTTCCAACACAGATCTCCGCTGAGTGGGGCACTCGAGCGTCGCGGCGCCATCGTTCCGTTCCGGTTTCGCTGTCGACTGCGACGGCGCCGGGCGAGCCGATAACGAACACGGTACCGTCGTCGGCGGCAACCGACTGGGGAGTTACATCTTCGGGCTCGCCGAACGAGTAGAGTTCGCGGCGCCGATCACCGGTTTCCCTGTCGTGGACGACGAGCGTACGGTCGTCGGAGACGATCACTCCGTCCTGGACCGCGACGGGCGCGGCGGACTCGGGTGCGGACGTGAGTTCGCTCTGCCAGCGCTCTGTACCGTCCTCCAGCGAGACGGCAACGAGAGACGGCGCTCCATCCACCTTCCCTACGGCGAACACGCGCCCGTCGTACACTGCAGGCGAACGGGCAAGTTGGCGTACCGTGTCGGTTTCCCACAGTTTCTCCCCGTTCGCTGCCCTGAACGCTTCAATGCCGCCGCCGGAAGCAACCAGTACGGTCCCGGTGCTTTCGTCTGCGACGAGCAGTTCCGAAGAGCCGACTCCGTTCGTCGTTTTCGTCCAGATCTGCTCGCCAGTTTGGGGATCGAGCGCAACGAGTTCCGTGTCGTAGGCCACGATAAATCGATCGTCGACGACGACAGTCCCGTGTTGTCCGCTGGCGTTGAGGGTGGTTCGCCACTGTTCAGTGCCGTCCTGTGCGTCGAGCGCGATCGCACTCCCGTCGTTGCTGGGGTCGAAATTCGTCATGTACACTGTTCCGTCGGAAACCACAGGCTGCCAGGATGTGTAGGCCTCCGACGTCCACGCCAGGTTCCCCCGTGATGGAGCGGATACGTCCGTTGCGAACGTGTTCGCTTCGTCTGCTCCGTACTGTGTCCACGCTCCTGTGGGAACGTCAGGCAGAGGCGTATCCGAGTGTGACGACGAAAACATCGATAGACAACCCGAGAGTGTACTCGCGCCAATGACCGCTGTCGACAGGAACGTCCTTCGGTTCATATCTGGAACCATAGTAATGATTTTGTAATTTTCGTCCGAGATGGTGATCGTCAGGCGATCCAAAACGTCGCTGCATCGGGTCGTCCGCCGGGACGTTCCGACCGTCGCCGATTCTATATCAACGACGACCGGTGTACTAGGCACGGACGACTGTAGTAGCGGCCTCATAGTGACTGTTGTCGGCTTCTATCAGTGATCGTTTTGACAAGTCAAAGCGATCACCGGTGCATAGTGAGAGCAGTCACTATCAGTTATGGACACTCCAGTCGTGGCTACAGTTGGTTGATCGCTCCACGAGAGAAGGACCCAATGTACCACATGCAACCGTACGCCGTGTCTTTCACATAGTCGTCCCAGTCGTTACGGTTGTTGGGTCCGTTGTCGACGATCGTCTCGTAGACCTGTTCGGAATAAGCCGACGTCCAATCTGCTAACGTCTCGCAAGTTTCTTCCATCGAACCTTCCCACTGTGGGCTCTCTGTTCCTCTGTTGAACTCTTCGACGAGATCTATAGACGTATCGTCCGCATTTTCCCAGTTGTCATCTATGAACCGCTTGTACGCGTGATGGATCGTGCCCTGGGTGTTCAGCACTTGCGGACCGATCGCACCGGTGTGTAGAGGTTGGGACATATCCTGCAGGAAGTGGAAGGCACGCCCAAGCTCGTAATAATCAGTGTAGTACTGGGACGTTGCATCTTCCCAGTGCGCCTGAGCATCCTGTGGTGCCGCCCCCGTGACTTCTACCTGAAGTAGAGAGATACCCGGCGGCAAGACTACGGAGAGGAGTCCGTCGACTTGGAACTCCTCACCACCCGGAACGTACATGTGATGGGGGCTCGCAGAATCGTCAATGTCTCGAATCGCTTTCCGGACCTCCTCCTCAACCGCATCGGGGGAGACGTTGACCAAATCGAATCTGTCGCCCAGAGACAGCCAATCGCTGGAACAGACTTGACATTTTTGATCCCACTGGTCGGGTCGTACTGATTCGTCTTTCAGGGTGTCAGTCGCACTCTCGTGGTCGGTACCCTGGACCGCAGCGGCTGCCATTTTCCTGTGGATCGTCCCGGAGTGCATCGGTTGGATCCTCGGCTCAGCCTCCTGCTGCAAGCCAACACTCACACTTTCGGCAACGCTTTCGGCGGCGTCTTTTCCGCTGTTTGATTCGTCCATCGCCATCGTGTCCAGTCCGGTTTCCGTCTCATGTAGTGGACGGACTGTGGGGTCAACGAGGTGGTACGTGAGTTCTCGCTCGTTTCGTTCGTCCCGTTCTATCTCCACCTCGTAGGTCGAACGTAGCTCGTCGACTGCTTCCTGTTTCCGCCGAGTTGCTTTCGTGCTCGCGGGCGATTTCTCCAACAACTCGTCGATTCTGTCGCGGTCGACGGACAGCAACCACCACAGGTGGCCGACAGCATCCCGGACATCGTCTCCCACCGTTCTGTACTCGAAGTCGTACGGCGGCTCTGAGGGTGTCTCCGTCGTGGCCTGTCTGGTCTCCGCGCTACCGAGCCCAGCAGCACTTGCGACGGCCGCGGTGCCGCCAATCGTCTTCAATACGCTTCGCCTGGAGGGTTTTTGCGACGGCATACACTATAGAAGATTGAACTATTAGTAGATATAATTATCGAATTTTACGTTATTTGATTATACTTCATTATATTTAAATATAAATCGTTCGGGGGCACCGAGACCAGTTCTCCGCTGTCGTCGGCTCTGTAGGCTGGCGTTCGAGAACGGGACGGGTGGGAACCAGAATCCGGTCTACTCGTAATGCAGTCAGTCCGTTCGAGGGCTTTTAGCCGACCGTCGCTCGTACGGACGGGAGTAATCTCGCGGTTTCGGAACGTGTGGCATTCGACCAAAATTCGTTCCAGGCCGAGTCGGACGCCGTCCACGTATCAAGGATGGGACTCGAGGCGAGTAATATCGTCTCGCTGTCTGCCGTCATTCCGTCCCGACGCCTGCCGTACTCGACGTCGATGACGAGGGTGGCGCGGGTTCGAGTCCGACCGCGTAGCCTACCCAGCGAACAGCTGCAACCAATATAGTGAACGTGATCTGGGAGTACGCGCCGTCGTCGACGGGACAGACGAGCGTCTCGAACTCGTCGACAACCAACCGCAGTCCCAGTCCTGCGGATCGAAATCCCTGATAGGCGAGAACACCACCGCAAACGATGGACGAGATCCGATAGGGAATCGCTTCGTTCACGAGTACGCGGTCGATGCGACGCGATAAATTCGTGCCGATTCAGACAGTATACAACAAATACATCTACGACGCAGACAGGCGCTCACGGTCCCGGATTCGGACCGCGAGCAACACCCGCGGCGGTCAACAGCTATTTGCCCCCCACGAACGAAATCGTATATAAACCGGTCTCTGTACGCGGCTCCCGCGTCACCGCCCCCTCTCGGGGACAGATCTCCCATGGAAGACACTTCGAAATACCTCATTCACGCAACCGTTACGGCTGACGGGGTCGTCGAGCGGAGCGACGTCGTCGGCGCGATCTTCGGCCAGACCGAAGGCCTGCTCGGCGACGACCTCGATCTCCGCGATCTCCGCCAGTCCGGAAAAGTCGGCCGTATCGACGTCGAAATCGCAAGCACCGGCGGCCAGTCGCACGGACAGGTCACCATCGCGACCAGCCTCGACAAAGTCGAAACCGCCACCCTCGCCGCCTCCCTCGAGACGATCACCCGGATCGGCCCCTGTCGGGCCGACCTCGAGGTGGACGAGATCGAGGACGTCCGGGCGGCGAAGCGAAAGGAAGTCGTCGACCGCGCCAAGGAACTGCTCCGAACGGGGTTCGACGACACGATCATGTCCTCCGAAGAAATCCTCGCGGAGGTCCGCCAGCACGTCCGCGTCGAGGACATCACCGAGTACGAGGGACTGCCGGCCGGCCCCCGCGTCACGGACAGCGACGCCATCATCGTCGTCGAGGGCCGGTCCGACGTCCTCACCATGCTCAAGTACGGCATCAAGAACGCGATCGCCGTCGAAGGGACGAACGTCCCCGACGCGGTCGCCGAACTGACCCGTCACCGGACGGTGACCGCCTTCCTCGACGGCGACCGCGGCGGCGACCTCATCCTCGAGGAGCTCGCCCAGGTCGGCGATATCGATTACGTCGCCTTCGCCCCCGCCGACAACTCCGTAGAGGATCTGGACCACCACGAGCTGTTCGCCGCGCTTCGCAACAAGGTCCCCTACGAGACCGTCTCGGAGCTGAACGAACCGCGCGAGGCCGTCGCCGCGACGGACGGCAGTACGACGCCGGCACCGCCACCGTCCGATCCCAGAGCCGCCTCCCCCAAGACGATCGACGAGGAACCCGAACAGTCCGACTCGGATTCGACGGGTGCGGAGGCATCGGCCGCCGACTCGAGGACGGAGCGGACGGCGACTGAATCGGGTAGTACGGCCACGGCAGCCGAGCCCGGCGGCGGACACACGGCGAAAGCGAAGACCGAACGAGCGGACGCGACCGACACACAGTCGCCGTCCCGCTCCGCCGACGAGTTCGAAGGGAACTCGGCCGAACCCGACGACACCGCGTCGAAGCGACAGTCCGACTCCGCGGGAGACGCCGATCGTGGTCCCGAAACCGTCTACGGTCACGCAAACGCCATTATCAGAGACGGTACCGACCGCGTTCGGTTCCTCGATGCCGAAACGGAACCGATCGACGAAAGCGTCGCGTCCGACGCCTACGCCGCCCTCGAGTCCCTGGAGACGGTCCCGACGACGGTCGTCCTGGACGATATTCTCGGCCAGCGGCTGCTCGATCTGGCGGCCGATCGCGGCGTCGACCGGATCATCGCCCGGTCACTCGGGCAGTTCACCAAACGGCCGACCGGCGTTCAGATCCACGCGGTCGACGATATCGCCGAGCGACCGCCGAACGGGGGCTGAACGCCGACCGATTCCCAGCGGCTGGTACCGGTCCGGGTCGTTGATATACGTTCGGTGCTGAGCGATTCGTAATGACTCCACCGCCAACGGCTGCGCTCGTGCTACTCGGTGGCTGGGCACTGCTGACCCTCTGGGCGACGACTACGGTTACCGCCACGCAGTCGCGAGCCGACGACGACCTCGAGATCGCCGTCCCCGAACCGCAACGCGATCGATCGGACGACCAATCGACCACTGATTCCTCGACGGGATCCTTCTCCGCCGCGGACGACTGAGCGGACGACACCGCGCTCAGTCGGTCCGACGGCGTCGATCGACCGTCGACGGATCGATCCGTAACGCGTTCAGATTTGCGTCGACGAGCCGGTCCGTCGAACAGTCGGCGTTGACGACGATCGTCCGGCCGTCGCGTTCGAGTGAACCGGTGCGGACGGTGTCGACGCTGGTGTCGGCGTCGTCGAGCGCGGCACGGACGCGATCGGTGGAGAGTCGATCCGGATCGCCGACGAAACCGTATTGAAGGGCAGTTCGGCCGCTCCCCTCACGAACCGTCGCCCCAGCTCCGATCGCATCGACGGCGCCGACGAGGGACGCGAACGGACTCGATTCCTCCGCGAGGACCGTCGACAGGACGTCGCTGCTCGTTGGACCGAGGGCGACCGCGGTGATCGCGTCGCCGTCGAGCACTCGCTCGAGCTGTCGGATGCCAGCAGGTGGAGTGCGGCGGTGGGTGCGGCTCGTCGCGGTCGCCTCGCGAACGCCGAGACGGGCGTCGACGGTATCCAGGGCGGTTCCGGGGCCGTACCCGAGAACGATAGTCGACCCTCGGTGTCCGACCGCGATTCGTCCGTCTCTGGAGACGAACCGCTCGAAATTCGCACGCGAACCGGCGGCCGTAAACGACCGCCGGCGCAGTTCGTACCGGATCGCATCGGGATCCAACGAACCGATCGCAACGACCGTCCCGCCGACGAGCCGATCACCGGCGATCCTGCCGGTTCCCGAGACGGCGCCGATATCAGCGAGCGAGACGGCACCGAGTCGCTTCTCGAGCAGCCTGACGGAGGGTTCGAGCCTACCGGGAACCCCTGCGGCGCCGATCGCGGACCGGTTTGCCCTGACGGTGAGTGTCGTCGGGGCAGAGACGGTCCTTGGGGGCCGTGCTCGTTTCTGGCCGGCTGGAGTGACAGTCTCCGCGAGCGACCGACCGGCGAGCGCAATGCTTCCGGCGACCGCTCCCGTGATCGTTCGAACGATCGATCGTCTCGATACCATATGATTCCGTCGCGGTCGGCCGAATAAAAACCGGGTCGGCGTTTTCTGGTTCGGAAAGTGGCGACGACGGCGGCAGAATCGGGGTGGATTCGGGATGCGTGTCGGAGGACTCGCTGCTCAGCCCAGCATGGTAACCGACAGCACCAGTATCGCGCAGGCGAGCGCACCCGACAGCGTGGCGAGGAAATTCACACCCTGATTCCCCAGGAGCGAGCCCTCGAGCGTCGCGCCGAGGAGACTATCGACGGTCATTCCGACGACGCCGGCGGTGGCGATGATCGCCGCACCGACGAGGCCGACCTCTGGAAAGAGCCCGTACGCGATGACGGCGACGACGCTCGCACCGGCGATGCCGACGAGTTCGCCCTGCCAGGTGACGCCGCCGTCGGTCCCGGGATCGACCGGCTCGAGCGTCGTGATCAGTCGGGGTTGATCGAACACGCTCCCGATCTCGCTCGAGAGGGTGTCGCTCATCGCGGTCGCGATCGAGCCGGCGAAGGCGAAGAGGAACAGTTCGGGCTCGCGGGGAAGCAGTCCGGCATCGCTGGCGGCGTAGCCGAGTACTGCAACGAGCGCGACGGCGGCGTTCCCGAGGACGTTGCCGCTCCCGCGCGCGCCGTTGTTGTCCTCCGCGACGCCGAGGGCCTGCTTGCGGTCGTAGCGGAACTTCGTCGAGAGGCCGCCGATGGCGAAAAACGAGAGCAGGACGACGAACCAGCTGTAGCCTCCGAGGACGATGGTCAGCAGCCCCAGCAACACCCCAGTGAGCATCCCTGCGACGGAGGCCGTCTCGAGGGCGTACGACGCGTACCCGAACCCGACCGTGATCGCGAGTGCGAGGCCGACCTCGGCCGCACCGGTGGCCGGCTCGAGTTCTGCGAGCAGCCAGAGCAGGAGGCCGACCGAGAGCACGACGATCGGATCGTCCGACCGCAACAGCACGTCGCGGAGGAGTGCGGCGAGAAGTGCACCGCTGGCGGCCAGAAAGACGAGCGTCGGCAGTACCGACGCGATAGCGTTCCCGACGAGCGAGTGGGTGAGTACCTGTCCGACGACGGCGGCCGCCATCGCCGCGAGACAGAACCCGGCGACGCGGACGACCGAATCGTCCGTTCGCAGTCGGAGGAGCTGCTCACCGAAGTTGCCGTAGCCGACGAGCAGTATCGTCCCCACGAAGACGGCGACCGGCATCGAGGCCGCGGTCGCCATGAGACCGAGCGCGACCCCCGCGAGGACGAACGTGATGAGGCCGTATAGCCGCGAGTCTTCGTAATCGCCGGGGTACGCGAGGAGGTCGAAGACGGGGCCGTCGGTGACGACGTAGGCTCCCAGCAGGACGACACCGGCGAGCGCGGCACCCACCCGCGGACCGAAGAGCGGAACGGCGAGCGAGAGCGTACAGAGGACCGCGAACACGCCGGCTCGCCGAACGGGTGCAGTCACGATTATCGATGCCTTTCTGTGGCGTTTACTTGAAGCTTCGTGAACCAACCTCGACGCCGATTTTCACTACCGTCAGGGGAGTGAAGCGGTGTTTTATGGTCCGCAAGAGTATCGCGCGGTTCGACCCGTAACCGGTATACTGTCGGCCGGGAAAGTCACGAGCGTGGGACTGTACGAACGGTATCTGGCCCTCCGAATCCGCCGTCACGAGGCCGACCCGCCCGATCACGTCGCACTCGTGATTACCGAGCGCGACCTGTTGGAACAGGGCGCCTACGAGACGCTCACCCGGTTCTTCGGGTGGGCCGTCGAGTACGCCTCACAGATCACGGTGTACGTGAGCGTGCTCGATGCAGCGGCGGTGCCACCCCTCCAGCGCGAACTCGAGACGATCGACGCGCCGCGACCGGTCGCCGTTCGCGGACCGGAGGACAAGGCACGAGCCGACGCACCGATCCGGATCGGGATCGGCCTCGGCGGCAAACACGAGTTCACCAGTGCGGTCCGGACCCTCGCCGAGCGCGTCGATGCGGGCGACCTCGACCCGGACGAGATCGACGACGAGCACGTCGAAGATCACCTCGTCTTCCCGTCGGAGCCGGATCTGGTGATCAAGACCGGCGCGGAACGCCTCTCGGATTTCATGATCTGGCAGTCGGTCTACTCGGAACTGTACTTCACCGACGTGAACTGGCGGGACTTCCGCAAACGGGACTTCCTGCGGGCGGTCCGGGAGTACTGCAATCGATCGCGACGGTACGGTCGCTAGTCGGTGGAATTACCGGAGAACTTGTCGGTGGACATCTCGTGCCGAAGCGAGTCATGGACGGTGGCCGAGACGGCGCACGAAGACGAGAACGGCGATCACGGCCAGGGGTGCAGTGAAGCCGGGGATCCCGTCTTCTGCCGGCGGCTCGTCGGCGGAGCCGTCGTCGCTCGTCGAACTCTCGGACGCCGATGGATCGCCGACGATAGCTGCAGTCGACGCTTCGAAGCCCGGCGTGCGGTGGGTCACCGATCCGTTCTCGTGGATGACCGCCGCCGGCGACCCGTTCGGATAGGACGCGTCGACTGCAGGTGATTCGCGCTCGAGACGAACGTGGACCGATTCGTTCGCGGACGGCGAGACGTTGTACAACGGAAGCGTCAGGTTTCGTTTCTCACCCGGATCGACGTGTTCGACCTCGAGGGTAGAATCACCGGACGGATCCGTCACCCGGATCTCACCGCCGTGAGAGAGTTCGACCGCTACCGTGATGGCCTTCGAAACGGTTCTGTGAGATCCGTTCGCCGTCGCGTTCGCGTCCTGCACCTCGAGTCTGGCGTGCGGTTCCAGCACGGATCCCGTCATCGTCCGAACAGGCCGGCCGTCGCGACGGAACTCGAGCGTGTAGGCCGTTCCGTGGTCGACATCCGCGAGATCGAACGAGAACGTGCCCTCCTCGCCATACCCTTCGTCCGGTTCGATAGCGGGAGTCCGTGTCTCGCCGTCCTCGAGTTCGAGACGGACCTCGAAGTCGTCGGTCGTGCCGATATTGACGTCGAGGTGTCGCCGAATTCGTTCAGCCGGAAGCGGTTCGCCGTCGTCCAAATACGACACCTCGACTTCTGATCGGTGAAACCGAACCTCGGGTTCGTTCACGTTTCGGGTCACCGATTCAGTCTCAACTCGTAACGAATAGGAATAGAAGTCGTCGGAAAGAGAACGATGTTCTGAGGTGACAGAACCGCTATCGACGAGCACGTAGGTCACGTTTCCGTTTCGGTGAACGGTCGTATTCTCGGATCCGAGTGGAACCTCAATTCCTGCTGCTCCCGGTGCACTCGGAGTTCCTGAGAGAGTAAGGTCTCGATCGGTGGCACCGACCTCGCTCGAGCCGAAGAAGGCGTCCGTCGGAGAGGCGTTTTCGGCCTCGAGTTCGGCGGCCAATCGATCGGACTCGATTTCGACCACCAGCGTCTCGTTCACCACCAATTCCGAGACGTTCTCGATCGTCCCGTTTTCGATTCCCGATCGCACGTCCGCTGCGCTCTCGAGGTCGGTGCTGTCGTGTGCCCGGTACATTGTCACGTTGCCGTCGTCAGAATCGGAATGGCTGGCCGTGCCGACGGCGGACCCCGTCGCGACCCCGCAGAGCAATAGTATTCCGAGCAGGGTACAGAAGGCAATGCGGCGCATGTCTCGCACAGTGCACCGTACCGATTAAAGTGTTGTCGTGAGCGGTTTGTAATTAGTCCGCAGCCCGGCCGCTCGAGTCGCCCGTCTCGAGCTCTTCGGCGTCGGGTCGTTCGGCCGTGGGAAGCGAGTCGCGAAAGCGGTCGACGACCGAGCGGGCTTCGGCGAGCTCCGGTTCGCTGATGGCGCCCAGCAGGGCCAGCGCGCGCCGTGCGCGGGTCCGACGCCAGGATTCCTCGCGGTATTCGTACGTGCGGATCCCCCGGAGAAAGTCCGCCTTGGAGAACTCCGGCCAGTAGGGCGTACAGAAGAAGACGGCGGCTTCGTTGCCGTTCGCGTGCCAGGGAAGGAAGTTCGAGGTCCGTTCGTCGCCACCGGTCCGGATGATCAGGTCGACGTCCCGCACCGGCTGGTCGTACAGTCGCCGTTCGATCTCCTCGACGCCGATGTCGTCGGGCTCGAGATCGCCGTCAGCGACCCCGTCGGCGACGCTGCGGGTGGCGTTGAGGAGCCGCGACCGGCCGCCGTACGCGAGCGCGATGTTCAGGACGAATCGATCGTAGCCTCGAGTCTGCCGCTCAGCGTAGTCGACCGCATCCTGGACTCGCTCCGGGAGCATGTCGGTCTCGCCGATCGCGCGAATACAGACCTCGTTCTCGTGGACGCGATCGGCCTCCGCGAACTCGCGGAGTTTCTCGCAGAGGAGATCGAACAGGGCCTCGTTTTCTTCCTCCGGGCGCTCGAAGTTCTCCGTCGAGAACGCGTACAGCGTCAGTTCCTCGACGCCGATGTCCTGACACCACTCGAGCACGCGCTCGGTCGTCTGGGCACCGGCACGGTGCCCGTCGTGGGCGTCATCACCCTGTCTCCGGGCGTACCGTCGGTTACCGTCCTGAATCACCGCGACGTGGGTCGGTGCGCCGGAGATCTCCCTGGAGAGCAGGCGCTCGTATGCCGCGTCGACGCGCTGACGGAGCCACCGCTTCATTACTCGAATTAAAGTCAGCGGCGACTATGTGTCTTGTGTGTGAGGGGGTGGCATCGAGAACGTGCGATGCTCGTACCGATCACGGTGCTGTGAACCCATCAGTTCCCGTCGAACGACGGGTTATTCGGGATCCCGGAATCGTGACGGCTATGAGTCCGGCGATGCTCGGATCTGACAATGGCAGACACGAACTCCGACGCGCTCGACGAAGATCTCTACCAGCGCACCAAGGCACTGCTCGAGCCCGGCGACATCGCCCTCAACGGGGCGGTCGTCCACACCGACTACGACGGGCAGGAAGACGTCAAGATGATGCAGGCGACGATCGACGTCGGCGACGTTATCGCCGAACACTCCGGGCACGACCCGACCGATTGCTACGTCTACTCGGGCAACGACGACCCCGATTTCTCCTCGAACCAGCATCAGGGGCTGACCCTCGAGGACGAGGAATTCGTCTGGGAGTGCCAGCAACTGCTCCGTGAGGGCAGCTTCGACATCGTCATCTACTACGAAGCGAGCGCGGACCACGAGGCGATCCTCGAGGACATTCGGGAACTGGGCTTCGACGTGACGGGCGTCGAAGGGGAGGACTAATTCGGACGCGACGAGGCCTGTCGCTCCGTCCTCGCCTCGTCGGTACCGCCTGGACGAGAAACGCTGTCACTGCGTGGATCGGTGGGTAGACTATCGTCGACGGGTTTCGACCGAGTCCGCCGGAGGGATATCGAGCGGTCACGAGACGGCGTAAGGGAACCGTCTCCGGTCTGCTTATACTGTGGCAGTCCCGAGAGCCCCGTATGAGCACGGACGTCGACCTCACGGAACGCGAGCGGGCGGTCGTCAACGCCTTTCAGGGCGGATTTCCCGTCGTGGAACGGCCCTTCGAGCCGGCCGCGACAGCCATGCGCGACCGCGGGGTCGACATCGACGCGTCGGAACTGCTCGAGATCGTTCGCGACCTCGACGAGCGGGGCGTCCTCTCCCGATTCGGGTCGCTCGTCAACGCCCAGGAGATCGGCGGCGCGGCGACCCTCGTCGCCATGCACGCCCCCGACGACCGGTTCGACGAGATCGTCGATCAGGTCAACGACCACCGCGAGGTGGCCCACAACTACGAGCGCGAACATCCGCACCTGAACGTCTGGTTCGTCGTGAGCGTCGCCGAGGAGGACCGCGTCGAGGAGGTGCTGGCCGAAATCGAAGCCGAAACGGGACAGGAAACGTACAACCTGCCCAAACGGCAGGAGTTCCGCGTCGAGGCCAAGTTCTACGTCGACGGGCCGTTCGACGGCGACGGGGACGTCGACGCCGCCGGAATCGACTGCACCGAACTCGGACCGGATGTCACGCCGACCGACGAGTCCGCGCTCTCACCGGCCGAACGGGACCTCGTCCTCGAGATCCAGGACGGCTTCCCCCTGACCGAAACGCCGTACGCGGACATAGCGGAGGCGATCGGCCAGGACGTCCAGTGGGTGCTCGAGACGATCGCGCGATTCGATCGCGAGGGGAAGATCCGACGGATCGGCGTCGTACCGAACCACTACGCGCTGGGCTACACGGAGAACGGAATGACGGTCTGGAACGTCCCGGACGAGGTCGTTCCCCAAGTCGGCCCCGACGTCGCCTCGCTGCCGTTCGTGACGCACTGTTACCGGCGGCCGCGCCACGAGGGGGTCTGGCCGTACAACTTCTTCGCGATGACCCACGGCCGCAGCGAAGAAGAGAGCCAGCGACGCATCGAACAGGTTCGCGATACCATGAGCGAGCACTGGGACGTGGCCGACGGGGACTGGGATTCGCTGTTTTCGACGCAAATATTGAAGAAGACCGGCATTCGGATGGCAGCGCGCGCCGATGCGAACACGAGGGAGCGGTAACGCCGGGTAGTTCGACTCGATCGACCACAATGATACCACTACTGCACGATTTCACGGACGCGACGGTGCTCGTCGTCGGCGGCGGTCCGGTCGGGGCCCGGAAAGCGCGACGGTTCGCCCGCGAGGCGCAGGTGGTCGTCGTCAGCCCCGCCTTCGCGGATCGGGACTTCGACGAGGCCGAACTGATTCGTGCCGCACCGACCGCCGACGAGATCCCGGCGTGGCTCGAGCGAACGACGCCCGCGCTGGTCGTCGCCGCGACGGACGACGAGGCGATCAACGAGGCCGTCGCCGATGCGGCCCGCGAGCGAGGCGTGCTCGTCAACCGGGCGGATCGGTCGGGAGAGCGCGAGGTTGACAGCGTCGTCGTTCCCGCGACCGTACGCGAGGATCCGGTGACCGTCGCGGTCGCGACCGGCGGGACGGCACCCGCACTGAGCAAGTATCTCCGGCAGGAACTCGAGGGGACGCTCGACGGAGCCGGCGAGATGGCACGGGTCTGTGCGGGATTGCGCGAGGAGCTCAAGGCGCGCGACGTGGCCGTCGACCGACGGCGGGAGATCGTTACGGATGTCGTCAATTCTCCGGATGTTTGGACAGCTTTACGTACGGGTACTTCCAACTGTCCGCAAGTGATCGAGGACGTGCTCGGCGAGGAGCTAGCAACCGAGGGGGATCGGCCGTGATGTCGACCGGGGTCGTGACTGCCGGGCGGGTAACCCACAGGAGTGGAAACGTCGACCAACTGGCTGCCGTCAGCCCCGAGAGTCAGGACGCCGCAGTCGCGGCACTCCTGACCGTTCCCGACATCGAAGAGGCGTACGTCCTCTCGACGTGCAATCGGGTCGAGGCGTACGTCGTCGGCTCGGACCACGCCGTCGGCCGCGCCGCCCTCGAGGAATTTTTCGCCGGTATCGACGACGAGGCCATCGTGACGACCGACCACGACGAGAGTCTCCGGCATCTGCTTCGGGTGGCCGCCGGGCTCGAGTCCGTGATCCTCGGCGAGGATCAGATCATCGGCCAGGTCCGGACCGCCTACGAGGACGCCCGCGACGCCGACGGCATCGGCTCGATGCTCGAATCCGCCGTCACGAAGGCGATTCACGTCGGCGAACGGGCCCGTACCGAGACCGAAATCAACGAAGGCGTCGTGTCGCTGGGTTCGGCCGCGACGCGACGCGTTGCAAAGGAGATCGATCTCGAGGGTGCGTTCTCACTGGTCGTCGGGGCCGGCGAGATGGGACAGCTCGCCGCGCGCAGTCTGGCCGCGGCCGGCGTCGACGAACTCGTCGTCGCCAACCGAACGGTCGCCCACGCGGAACACCTCATCGACGACATTACGGACGAGACCGACGTCACGGCGACGGCCGCACCGCTCGAGGCACTCGATACCGTCGCGACCCGTGCCGACGTCGTCGTGGCGGCAACCGGTAGCGAGGAACCGGTACTCGAGCGTCGCCATTTCGCGGACGGCGACGCGACCGGGGCCGAACCGGAGCAGGTGGTCGTCGACCTCGGGCAGCCCCGCGACGTCGCCCCGGCGGCGACCGCGCTACCCTCGGTGTGCGTCTTCGACCTGGACGACCTCGAGTCGATCACCGACGAGACCCGCGAGCAGCGAGCCGACGCCGCTCGCGAGGTTGAGGCGATTATCGACCGCGAATTCGACCTGCTCTGCGAGCAGTACAAGCGGGCCCGCGCCGACGAGGCGATCGCGGCGATGTACGAATCGGCGGAGCGGATCAAGGAACGGGAGGTCGACACCGCGCTGTCACACTTCGACGGCGAGGTTACCGAGGACCAGCGCGAGGTCGTCGAATCGATGGCCGACTCGCTGGTCAACCAGTTGCTCGCTCCGCCGACGAAGAGTCTACGGGAGGCGGCCGCCGAGGACGACTGGAGTACGATCCATACCGCGCTCCAGCTGTTCAATCCGGAGTTCGACGCGGACGACGGCGCGTTCGCACCACCCACAGCCGTCACCGGCGCGAACGGCGAGGCGGGGATCGGCGCGACTGACGACGATTGATCGGAGCGCGACGCTCGAGCGGTGAGTAACTCGTTTCAACGACTACTATAGATTTTCGGACGATTCGACTCGATAGTCAGTGTACCGTTCGGTATCGGGTTCTGCAGTTACTCCGCACGGCAGAATAGACCGTCCCAGATCCGCCGCTCTCACTGCAGAGTCAGCCGCGTCGAAGCCGCGTTATCGATTCGGTGCGCCGTACTCGACGTGGACCGTCGGGACGCTCGAGGAGTCGGGTGCTTCGGTCCCGTTCCAGTCGACGAGGCGGACGTTCGCCATCTGGCCGGAGAAGCGGAATCGCTGAACGCCAACGTCGATCGAACCCTCGGCGACGCCGCCGGCGACGACCGTTCCCTCGGCGACGGGATCGTCGGCGAGCATCTCGAGGTCGCCGTCGACAGCGATCTCGTAGTTCGATGGAACGCCGCGTCCGACGATCGTCACGAGGTTGGGAAGCGTACTATCCGTTGCAGCCGCGTCAGTTCGGTTCTCGACCGATGTGTCGCGTGCCATGCTTCGATAAGCCGAACATCCCGGCATAAGCTTTCTTGTCGAAAAAACGGTAAGAAAGCGTGACTATGGCGACTGAGCTACTACTAGCCGACAACGGGAGTTGCCGGGCCAACGTTTAGGATCGGTAGTGTAGTCGGGACTATCGAATGCTCGAACTCTACCAGGCGGAGAGCTGTCCTCACAGCGCGGACGTCCGGCAAAAACTGACCGATCTCGGCGTCTCGTACGTAATTCACAACCCTCGACGGCCCGGCAACGAGGGTGGCGACGTACGCAACGACTGGACCCACGAGGCGATGATTGACCTCGGCGGCGAAGACGCGATTCCGTTTCTCGTCGACACCGACCGCGAAGAATCCCTCTACGAGAGCGACGAAATCGTCGACTACCTCGAGGAACACTACGGGTAGCGAGCGTCGGTTCCGCGGGTTCGAAGCGCGCGACGCGATCGCTCAGTCGCGGGACGGGACCAGATCGCGGAGGAGGATCTCGCTCGGGACGGCAGGCGTCGTCGGAGGGCGGATCGACTCGCTCGAGTCGATCGTGTGACCCGTGTCCACGTGGTGGGCGATGGCCGCACGAGAGCGGTCGCTCCGAGACGGCTCGTCGGCGGCGGACGTACTCCAGTCACAGTCGAGACAGTACTTCATCGTGCGTTCCTCACCCACCGGGCTCCCGAAGCCCTTTCGGTCCCGCCGTCGCTATCGATCCGGTGCGAGCGACCGAGCGGGAGCGCGGAACTGCAGGGTTCGCGCCCGCCTCGAATTCGGGACGCGTAGCGGTCGAAAATCGCAGAGCGATTCTCGCCCACAGCAGACGTGGAACCCACGCCTGCGGACGCCGCGCACGGCCCGTGAACAGACGGGTGCAACGCACCCGTGAGGAGAAATCGGCTGGAAAGGCGAGGCTATTCGCAGTTGCCGCGGTCGCAGAACCGCTGCTTTCGTCCCGTTCCTCGAGTACGCCGTTCGAAAAACGCGTTGATTACCCGCCCGTGAGCCGTTCAATACAGTTCGTCGAACGAGCGGACGCGGTAGTCGCCCAGCACGCACTGACCCCGCCGTTCGTGACCGACCCGTTCGACGTGGATCGCATCGAGGCCGGCGTTCCAGGCCGCGCCGACGTCGTTCGCCCCGTCACCGGCGAGGACGCCCAGGTGGCCGTTGTGAGCGACACCGAGGTCGGTCATCACCCGCTGGACGGGTCCCGGATCGGGCTTCCAGCCCGTCTCCTCGGTGCAACACAGCCGCGCGTCGAACCAGTCGCGGATTCCGAGGTTGTCGAGGACCGGCTCGCAGAGGAACTCCTGACAGTGCGTGACCAATCCGACCGGAGCGTCGAGCTCCGCGACGAACGCGGCGTCCTCGTGGAGATAGGTCTGTTCGGCTCGCACCAGCGGATCCTCCTCGTCGTGGAACGCCTCCCAGAAGGATCCGGGGTCGACGCCCCACTCCTCGAGTTGCCGGTCCCGAGAGCCGGTCAGGCCGTTCCAGAGGATATCGGCCTCCCGGTCGGTGAACTTGCGGCCGAGCCGGTCGCCGACCCGGTCGAACACGTCGCGAGTGTAGGACCACTCGACGTCGACGAGCGTCCCGTCGAGGTCGAGCAGCCAGAAGTCGTACTCACGCTCGAGGTCCATCGGAGGAAAGTCTATGCGGTTCTCGAGTAAATGTTTATCGCCGTTCAGCGGGCGAAGTGGAGAGCCAGCCCCCGTGTACGGATCGGCTACCGGCTCAGCCGGACCTACCCCCGTCCCGAGTACTATCGAGGTGAAGCGAATTCGTATAAATAACCCATCGGATACCACCCCGAATATATAACCGGATAGTACGCCCTCCTACTGGCATGGTCGAGACGGATTCGGATTCCAGCGGTGATCACCGGCACAGCGGCCTCGAGGATGAAACCGTCATCGGGTCGAAGATGGGCGATGGCGGAGCGGCCGATCTCGACGAACTGTTACGGATACTGAGTCATCACCGCCGCCGGTGTATTCTCTACTGTCTGGATGCCGCGGACCATCGAGACGTAGAGACGCTCGCGAAACGCGTCGCGACCCGGTTGGAACGAACGGTCCCCGACGATCGTGATGAGGTCAGATACGACGACATCAAGCTCTCGCTCGTCCACGTCGACATCCCGATGTTGGAGGATGCGGACGTTATTTCCTACGATCAGCGACGCGGCGATCTGTGTCTCGACTGTCCGCCGACACGCATCGAACCCCTTCTCGAAACGTGTGCCGCACTCGACCCGTGTGCCGAGACGGACGACGGACGCGAGAGCGACGAGTTGGAAGCCGCATCGTCGTACGACCGGTGAACCGCCTCAAGGCCAAGTACTTAGAGAAACCGACGATCTCACGTCATCCAGAGAATCGTTGATTCTCGGACGGCCCCGAGGCGCTTGACCCATTTCGCCCGTATACCAATTCCCGGAGCCGTTACTCCGTCGTCGATCGAACTCGATCGGCGTACTCGGTCACGACCGGGTCGTCGGGCCGGAGCGAGTCGGTCCACGCCGCATTCGGATCGATATCGCCGTCGAGCAGGGCCGTTTCGGAAAGCGTCTCGCCGAGTCGATACCAGCGGTCCGGATCCTGCGCGCCCCACCCGTGCGTTCGGACGTGCAGCGTGAACTGTAACTGGTGTGCGGCGGTTTCGAACTTGAGGCGCTCGATGTCCCTATTGCGCTCGAGCGTCGCGTTTCGGTCGACCAGCACGTCGATCGCACGCTCCGGGTCCCGAGTCGCGGCGGCCCAGCCCCGGGCGGTCGCCCGCAGGAAGGATCGAACCGTCTTCGATCGTTCGGCCGCGAATTCGGGACCGGTGACGAGCGTCATCCCGTAGATATCCAGATACTCGCCGATCGGGAGTTCGTCGGGCGTCCGATCGCGTTCCCGGCCGATTTCGATCCCGTTGGTGACCACGCCGACCGCGGCGTCGACCGTCCCGTCGATCACCTTATGCTGGACGCGGTGGTGCGTATGCGGATCGACGTCGAGAAGGTCGACCTCGTCCCGGATGCCCGCGTTCTCGAGCAACTGGGCGGTGAGGATTCGCGTTTTCGTCGCGGAGGGCGCGACGGTCCGACCGGCGAGTTGCTCGGGTTCGGAGAGCGGTTCGCCGAAGACGTCCCGGAGGGTGTAGACGGCCGCCGGCGTCTTCTGGGTCACCGCGGCGACCGCGAGCGGGGCGAACCCCTCGCTCTGTTTTGCCAGCACGGCGCTCGCACCGGCGAGGGCGATATCCGCGTCGCCGCGGGCGGCGCGTTCGGCCGCGTACGGCGAGCCGTGGCCCTCGACGAACTGGATCTCGAGGCCCTCCTCGCGGTAGAACCCCTCCTCGCGGGCGAGGAAGTACGGCGACTGGAAGCCGTTCGGCTCCCAGTTGAGCTGGAACGAGACCGGTTCGGGAACGGTCACGCCTCCACCTCGAGGTCGGTCCGGAACAGTCCGTCGGGGAGGTCGTCGATGCCGAGCGCGTCCGCGCCCGCGACGGATCCGAGGTGGTCGAACAGGCGCTCCATCCCCTCGACGGTGGTCTCGTCCCAGTCCGGAACGACCATCTCGCGCCACCGGTCGCGGACGGCGCGGACGACCGCGGGGTCGCTCTCGTACATGAGTTGCTCGCCGATCTCATCCCAGAGCTCGTCGTCCCGCTGCAGCCGTTCGACGGCGTCCCGATAGGCACCTTGAAACCCACGGACTGCATCCGGATGCGCGTCGAGATACGCCTCGCTCGTCAGGAACGTCGAGACGGGGATCGGCCGATCGGCGTCGGCCTCGGTCCCGGCGTCGGCGAGGCGGTCCACGAGCCGCGACATCCGCAGCACCTCGCGGTAGGGACCGGTCTCGACGATCTCCGGGACGATCTGCCAGAACTGCAGGATCGCGTCGACCTCTCCGTCCTCGAGCAGCCGGGTGAGTTCGACCTTCGATCCGGCTTCGACCGGCGTGGCGGTTTCGTCGGGGTCGAAGCCGTGAAACTCCCGACAGGCCGCCCGGACGAGGATCCAGTTCTTGTCGAGGCGTCTGACGACGCCTATTCGGTGCCTGGAGAGATCCTCGAGTCCCTCGATCGGCGAGTCGGTCGGCGCGACCAGCCCGCTGACCGTCTGGCCGCAGGGGTGGAAGGCCACGATCGGCGCGCCCGCCGCGCGCTCGCGGGCCGTCGAGATGTAATCGATGTCGATCAGATCGGCGTCGCCCTCCTGGAGTTTCGCCTCGACGGTCTCGCGGCCCTCGTCGAGTTCGTCGGAGACGAGCTGCAGATCGAGGTGGAAGCCGTGGTCGTGGTCGTAGCCGAACCGCTTGATCGTGTACAGCATATACCGCGGGCTGCCGTTGTGTTCGAATCGTGCACGCAGGACGGGTCGATCGCCCGGGTCGCCCTGGAACTCGTCGATCGCGGCCTGCTGGGAACTGATGTCGATGGTTGTCATGGCTGGAGTCTGGTGGGATGCGTGCTGGCGTCTCGAAACGCAGTTACAGCGGCGCGACGATGTCGTCGATCGCCGCGCTCTCGTCGATCAACCCGCGGGACTGCATCCAGTCGAGGTGGTCGTCGAGTTCCTCGCGGTCGACGGGGTCGGGAACCTCGTACCGCGGCACGGTGAGCTCCTGGCGGACCGCGTCGACGTCGACGTCGTCGAACAGCTCGGGTGCGACCGCCGCATCGGCTTCGAGCAGTTCCAGATACGTGCCGCGGAACGCGTCGGGCTCGGCGTTGATCTCGTCGACCGCGCGGCCGTAGGCGCGGAGGAACGCCTCGAGTACGTCCCGATCGACGTCGTCGCTGCCGACGATTCCCATGTGGTTGTCGTACTCGAGGAGTCGCCGGAAGCCGAGGTGGTCGGCGAGGGTGCTGTGGGGATCGATGAGCGTTACCGCATCGACGCGGCCCTCGGAGAGCGCCTGCAGTCTGTCCGTCGGCATTCCGCAGCCGACGAGGTCGATCTCCGCCGGGGAGACGTAGTCCTCGAGGGCTTTGCGCGCGGTGTACTCCTGACCGGTCCGGCGGTTGACGCCGACCGGTACGTCGGCGAGGTCGGTCGGCGTCTCGATGTCGGTGTCGGGGCGCGTGAACACCGTGTAGGGAAGGCTGGCGAAGGTCCCGTTCGCGACGACCCGGCCGTCGCCCATAGTCCACGTCCGGCGGATGCTCTCCCACTTGCAGATGGGGTAGAGATCCACGTCGTACTCGCCCGTCAGCGTCTCCTCCGCGGGAATGTACTTGACGGACACGTCCCGTCTGTCTCGTTCGACCAGGTCGACCGCGAGCCCCTCTTCGCGGAAGTAGCCTCGTTCGATCGCTACCTTCTGTGGTAACACGAACGAGAACGGGAGGTGAAACACCCTGACAGCACGGTCTGCTAGCATAGGACACGCCACACCGTTGAGATGCTTAAAACGTTTTCACGATACGTTTATTTGTGATTCCGTTGAGAGTGACCCCCGTTCCCATGGAACAGCTATCGACAGCCCGCGCGGAGTTCGAGGAGGTCGCCGACGGGGTCCACCTCGCGCCCCTTCCAGCGGGGGAACGGGCGGGGATGATCTACTGGCGGATCGAACCGGGGGCGACGTTGCCGTCACATTCCCATTCGAACGAGCAGATCGGCTTCGTCACCGACGGCGAACTCGTCGCGATCGTCGAGGGCGAGGAGTACACGCTCGCGGCCGGCGACGCCTACATGTTCTCGAGTAACGAGCAACACGGTGCGGAAAACCGGAGTACTGACGACGCGGTCGGCATCGGCGTCCTCGCACCGCCGCGAGAAGAGCCCGACTGGCGACGGACGGCGTCGGCGGTCGATCAGGGGTGAGAGCCCCGCGGGAACCACCGCCCGCCGGAGAGGGCCACGATCAGTATATTGAACATCCGCGTGGTATCGAGACGTATGGACGCCGTCGACCACATCAACGTCGATGTCGACAGCCTCGAGCCGTGTTACGAATTTTACCGGGAGACCCTCGAACTCGATCTGGTCAGACCGCCCGCGGATTTCGAGGGGGACCACGCGATGTTTCGAGCCGGCGAGACCGTCGTGACGCTGGCCGAAACGGGTCGCGCCGAGAACTGGGACGAGCGAGGGCTCGACCACCCCCTCGACAAGGCCCATCTCGCGTTCGAGACCGACCGCCAGACCTACGACTCACTGATCGACGCCCTCGAGGGACAGTTTCCGAACCAGGGGCCCTACGACTGGGGCGAGTTCGAGGGGTTCTACGTCCTCGATCCCGACGGAAATCTCCTCGAGATCGTCACCTACGAGGCCCCCGAGGGCGACCGAACGCGATCGCTGCTCGCGCACGACGTCGTCGAGGAGGCGGACTCGAGCGGTGTCGACGATCCAGATAGAGCGAACGCAGCCGGTGAGCGCTGAGCCGGCGGCCCGCTGGACTCGCGAACGACCGTTCACGTGCGATCCGCCGGAAAACGGCCGTCGTACCGGTATCTTCGGATCGGTGTTTCCGTCACTGCCCCTCCAGCAGCGGTTTCCGATCGATCTGAGAGCTACGGACGGGCTCGTCGAGGGCCCGCGTTTCGACAGTCGCGAGCCACTCGTCGACGGTATACGTATGCTCGTCGTCCGTATACGATAGTTCCGTACACGGAACGACGCCGCGAAGGATCTCGGCGTCGGCGTCCTCCTCGTAGAGCGCCAGCGCCACGAGCGGCACTCGCACCCGCTCGCGCGCCTCGGCGTCGACGCCGAGCGGTGACGGCGGGATCGTCCGCCGACGGAACCCGGGCTCGAGCGAATAGCCGTGTCGGTCGGCCCACCGTTCGAACTCGGCGACGAGTTCGTCGCACGTCGGTTCCGTCTCCGCCGCGATGGAACGCTTCGATGGCCATCGGGAGACGTCCACCTCGTCGACGCAGCCACATTCCCGGAGCGTTCGGAGGCGTTCGACGAGCGTCGTGATCTGTTCGGAGACGCCGGTCGGGATAGCCGATCGCACGTAGCAGTCGATGTGAACGTGCCCCCGGGAATCGGAATCGACGAGCAGCGACACGCCGGGTTCACGTGCAGACATAGCCTCCCTCCGTGCGCTCGACGAGGTCCGTCGCCGCGAGGGATTCGAGAACGGCAAAGAGCGTGAGTTTGGATAGTCCGAGCGTCCGCTGTAGATCGGTCACCCTCGCGTCGCCGCCGGCGAGAAGGGACGGATACACGAGTTTCGCCTGTGAGGTTGCGAGTTCGTCCGGAACGGATAGCCGTTGGTCGCTCGTAAACATCATAGAAGCCGGCCACAGGTGAGCATATAAATATGGAGGGGAGCGTGTTATCAATCCACACCCTTCGGTCGCGGTGTGGTCGATACGCAGAAGTCCATCGACGCGGGCAACCGAAAGCGTCCACTCGAGGCGGCCCGGAGACGCCGCTATCGTCGGTCGTGACGTCGGTTGAAAGCCTTTGAACCGACCGATTTCGGTCTCAGGCGTTGCGTTCGGACTCGATCAGTTCCGCCATTTCGATATCCTTGTCGGTGACGCCGCCGTCCTCGTGGGAGGTCAGCCGGATCTCGACGCCGGAGTATCGGATGATGATCTCGGGGTGATGGAACTGCGCCTCGGCGATTTCGCCGACCATCTGTGCGAAGTTGACGCCGCGAAGGTAGTCGTCGAACTCGTACACTCGCACGATCTCGTCGTCGTCCTGTTCCCAGTTGTCAGGGAGATGTTCGTCGATCTCCGCGTCGGAAAGTCGGTCAGCCATGTGGGGGCGAACGCAATCCAATCAAATAACCATTGTGCCGCGTTCCCGTCCTATCACGGCACTCAGTGATCGCTCGGACGGCAATCCGCGGTCACTCGAGTCGCGATCGCTCCCCCGCGGGCTGGAGTTCGGCATCCACCAACGTCTCGTAGGCCCGTCGAAACCGCTCCGAGAGCGCCTGATGGGAGATCCCCAGTTCCTCGGCCAGTTCCTCCATCGAAACGCCGCGGGGGATTTCGAAGTAGCCGTACTCGAGGGCCGCCTCGAGGGCTTCCTGCTGTTCGGGCGTCAAGCGCGTCTCGTGGTCGTCGACGTCGGTCACGTCGGTCACGCGCCGGAGGTCGGCGTTGATCCCCCGATCGACCAGCCGATCGTACGCGTCACACAACGCATCGCGGTCGCGGTAGCGAACCGTCACCTGCCACCAGCCGTCGCTCGCCCGCGCTTCGAGTAGCGAGCCGCCGTTCGCGAGCAGGTCGTCCCAGAGGCGGGTCGTGCCCGTCCCCTCGGTGAAGGTGACGTCGTACAACAGCCGCGATCCCGTTTCGACGAGGAGTTCCGCCTCTTCGACCGAGGGGTCCGCCTCGAAGGCAGCAGTGGCTGTCTCGCAATCGACGCCGGAAACCCACAGGGAGGGACGCGTCTTCGATACCGAGGACTCGAGTTCGAACGTTGCCTCCGGCGCGCGCTCGAACGTGGACGCCAGCACGGAGTCGGCCGCCGGAAGCCGGAGATCGGCTATCGTCGACATCGGGCTTCGTACACCATCGACGCGTAAAAACCGCTATTGCGACGGACCTGACTGTCGGGATCGGTGATACCGATCACCGGGCTCGAGCGCCGAGCCGTCGATCGGACCGGTCGACGACCGGAACTGGCCGGCCACACCGTCAAGGGCGACACTCACCGAGCACGCAGTATGAACTCGCGTATCGACGCCGAGACCGACTTCGAGGAACTGACCGCTCGCATCCGCACGCAGTCACAGCAAGCGCCGGGGTCGGACACGGAACGGGTGACGATCCGATCGCTCGAGCGCGTCTCCTCGGACGCGCTCGCGACCCTGCTCGAGGCCGCCGAGAGCGAACACCTCGAACCGGGGGAACTCGTTTTCATCCTCTCGCGGGCCAACGCCGAACGCCTCGTCGAGCGGGAGTTCGACATCGACGACGTCGACGACCTCGAGGAGGTCCTGGGTCGGCGGGTTCGGGTCGAAAACGAGATGCCCGACGATACGGTCCTCCTGTTGCATCCCGACGCCGTCGAGGGGGAGGAGCTGGTCGAACCCGAAGCGATCGCCTGCGGAATCGTCGGGACGGACGACTGAGCGGGACTGAAACCCGTCCACTGCCGACCCGACTACTATCCGCGACTCGAGTGTGGCCACAGTATGCGCTATCTGGAGATTACGGTGCCGGAGGGGAAGCGGCGGGCCGTTCTCGATATCCTCGAGTCGGAAGAGATTGAGTACGTCGTCAGCGACGAAACCAGCGGCAGGGGGTACGCCGCAGTCGTCCGGTTCCCGGTTCCGACTCGGGCCGTCGAACCGCTCCTCGACCGCCTGAAGCGGGCCGGAATCAGTGAGGAAGCCAGCGTCGTCGTGATCAACGCCGAAACTGTCATTTCGGGGGGATTCACGAGGCTTCGAGACCGCTACAGCCGCGGCGGCCAGCTGGGTGCTCGCACGTCGCGACAGGTGTTGCGGACGAAAGCGGACGAACTCACGCCTCCGTTTACGATCTACGCGATCATGTTGCTCATCAGCGCCGTCGTCGCCACCGCCGGGTTGCTGGCCGACTCGCCGGCGGTCGTGATCGGGGCGATGGTCATCGCGCCGCTTCTGGGCCCCGCGCTCGCGGCCAACGTCGGTATCGTAACTGGAGACAATCGACTCAAGCGGACCGGCTTCACCTATCAGGTCATCGGCGTGGCGATAGTCGTCGTCGCCTCCATCGCCCTCGCCACGCTGGCTCGACTGGCCGGCCTCGAGCCCGCGGGGGTTGACATCGTCGTCGCCACCGAACTCGAGGAGCGGGTCGCGCCGAACCTGTTCTCGCTCGCGGTCGCCCTCGGTGCCGGAATCGCCGGCATCCTGAGCCTCACGCGAGGGTTTTCCGAGGCCATCGTCGGCGTCATGATCGCCGCGGCGCTCATCCCGCCCTCGGCCGCGGTCGGGATCACGGTCGCCTGGGGGATGTCCGGTGCGGCGATCGGGGCCGCCGTCCTCGTGATCGTGAACCTCCTGTCGATCAACCTCGCCGCGCTGGCGACGCTGTGGATCGCCGGCTACCGGCCGCAGGGACTGTTCGAGGTGTCGCCCACCCGGACGCCGACGTACACCTACGCGGCGATCTTCGGAGTCGGGTTGTTGGTGCTCGCCGCGCCGCTCGCCGGCGTTACGCTGCTGGACTTCCACACCACCGAACTCCAGTCGGCGGCCGAGGACGAGGTCGACGCGGTGCTCGCCCGACAGCAGTACGAGGGCCTCGAGAGCGAAGAAGTAGCGGTCGAACTCGACGGCGAGTACCCGATCCAGTCGGTCGAGCGGGTCGTCGTCACGGTTTCAAGCCGCGAACCCGGCCCGGTACCGGGACTCGCCGACCGACTGTACGAGGAGATCAGCCCGCACACCGACGAGGGAGTCGTCGTCGAGGTTCAGTACGTCGTCGCCCAAGAGCGAGGGAGCGACGGAAACCAGCAGGCGACCGTTCGATCCGCGAATGGGCCGTGAGGTCCGGTCGTTAGCGCAGTGCCGCTTCGAGGCCGGCACCGATCGCAACGCCGATCGGGAGCCACAGCGCGAGATTTTCCGTTGCAACGCCGAGGAGGACGCCCACTGAGATCCCGATGGCGACGCCACTGCCGATAGGAGAGTCGTCGACGTCGTTCTCACCCGGGGCAGTCGGATCGTTCTCGCGTTCGACCATGGGTAGCCGAGAGTAGCTGCTGCGAGCTGCCGATTGGAGGAACCAAGCGGATGCGAGTCGTCTCGCCTCGAGGACCCTACCGTTGGAGGCCGAACGAGACGTGAATCGTCGTCGTGTACGATTCGATCTGACCGTCCTCGACGTCCGCCGTCTGGGATTCGATCTTGATTCCCGTGATCTCCTCGAGCGTCTCGTCGGCGTCCTCGAGCGCGCTCTGTGCGGCGTCTTCCCAGGATTCGGTCGAGTTACCGACCAGCTTGATGACTTTGGCGGTTTCGCTCATGATACGCGCCAACGGACACCGACGAAGTGCATAGTCCTTGGCCGGGGGTATGCTTGCTCGACGGCCTCGTTTCCCGTCCGCTGTCGCGAGTTAGCTGGGCTCCGACGACGGCCGATACCGACGGCTCACCGCCTTCCACCGACCGGTTCGGAACAGCCAGTAGTTGATCCCGCCCGGGACGGTCGTCTCGAGGAAGAGCGCGAGGTAGAGTCCGCCGACGCCGAGCGGCGTGACCAGTCCCAGCGCGGCCGCCGGGAGGGCGAAGGCGTAGCGACCGAGCAGGGAGGCGACGAACGGCCAGCGAGTGTCGCCGGCACCGAGCAGCGCCCCCGCAGCGGCGCCGTCGATACCGTATCCGATCGAACTGATCGCTCCGACGACGACGAACGCGGCGGCCTGCGCGGCCTCCGCCGGACCGGTGACGAACACCCCCGCGATCGGCCGGGCGAAGAGCACGACGAGAACCGCGATTCCGGTGTAAATCACCGTCGAGAGCCGGATGATATCCGCGCCGTAGCCCACGGCTACTTCCTCTTCGTTCGCACCGAGGTGCTGTCCGACGAGCGAACTCGAGGCCAGCGACAGGCCCCAGTTGACGCTGTTGATCAGGGCTCGTACCCGGCGGCCGACCTCGAGGGCCGTGACGACGACCGGCCCGAACGAGGCGGCGATCCAGAGGAGGGGAAAGACGACGATACCCTGTGCGAGCCGCCGACCGACTTCCGGCAGCGAGATTTCGATCAACTGGCGGAGCAGCGTCGGCTCGATCCACGGCCCGCCTCGCGTGATCGGGACGGGACTGGGCTCCATGCCGAGGCGACCGTACGACCGGCCGAGCATGCCCCACGCGAGGACGACCGTCACGAACCCGCTCGCGAGGGTCGTCCCGATCGCGGCACCGGCAGCACCCAGACCGAGCCCGAATATCAGCAGCCCGCTGAGGAGAACGTTGAGCACCGCGCCGCCGGCCCGGGCCACCATCTCGGTGAACGTGTCGCCGACGCCGGTGTACGTCCGGCTGGCGATGAGATTGAGGAGTTCGAAGACGACCGCCGGCGCGACGTAGACGAGGTAGACGCTGCCGTGACGAAGGGCATCGGGATCCGCGCCGAGCAGCCCGATCAGACGGTCGGGGACGGCGAGAAAGATCCCTGCGACCGGAAGCGAAATCGCGGTCGCGAGCACGACGCTCTGGGTGACGGCCAGCGACGCGCGGCCGGTTTCCTCGCCGCCGTAATTCTGCGAGACGAGCGTGACGGTACCGCCCGCGAGGCCGAGTCCCAGCAGCGTCACGATCTGCCAGTAGCCGAGCGCGAACGCCAGCCCCGCAGTGCCCGCCGTCCCGACGGCGATCCCGACCATCGCGAGATCGGCCGTCTGCTTGGACATGATCGCGAAGCCGGTGACGATCCGGGGCCACGCCAGCTCGGCGATCGGTGGGAACCGGTCGGCGTCGACGATCCCGCAGCGCTCGAGGAGTCCCGCGACGAACGCGATCGCAGCCGCCTGCCAACTCGTCATCGACCGCTCGTTTCGGGACCACCCCCTTCGATCTGTCGTTCGATAGACCGTAGCAGTCCCGAGAGAAGCGATCAGCAAAATTTATACACGAAATATACAGATTGAAAACGTGTCAGCACTCGCCTCGCTTCGCCTCCCGACGACGGTACTTGCAACGGTAGAATTCCTGCTTGCCGAATCGTCGGCGGTGCTCGCCCAGCGGGACCCCGCGGGTATCGGTACCGGAACGGCAGCCAGCACGCCGTGGTACGTCCAGTCGATCACTGCAGCACTGATTACGCTCGTTATCGGTGGACTCCTAATCGCGATCGCTCCGGACGGAACGCGCCGACAGACCGATCGCGCGCTCGAGCAACCCGGGGCCGCGTTCGTCTACGGCGTCGGCAGTTTGATCGCCGTGATCGGAATCGCTTTCGTGTTGGCGATCACGGGAATCGGGATCGTTCTCGCGATTCCGTTGCTGCTGATCTTCGCTCTTGTAGCAGTGGTCGCCGGAGAGTACGGCTATCTCGCCGTCGGCCGACTCGCGAGCGACAGTTGGCCCCTCGCACTGGGCGTCGCGATCGTCGTCTCGGCGCTCGTCGGTGCGGTTCCCGTCCTCGGATCGATAGCCGGGTTCGTAATCAGTAGTATCGGGTTGGGAGTGATCATCATAGGTTCCATAGAGTAACACGACTCACGCCCGTGAGAGCAACGCTTTGAGGTGGTCCATCGAGACCAGCGACGTCGGCCGGTCCATGTGAACGCCGATCTCGCCAGACAGCGCGCCCAGCCCGATTCGCTGAACTGGCTCGGGGAAGGAGTAGGCCCGTCGAATCCAGCGGCCGAGTTGCTGCTCGCGCTCCAAGTCGTCGCGCCACGCGCGTTCGTACGCCGCGAGCGTGGTCGGCCGATCGGGGTCGATCTCGCGGGCGGCGTGATCGGCGCTGGTCATGCTATAGAGGATGCCGCCCCCCGTGAACGGCTTGGTCTGGGCGGCCGCGTCGCCGAGGAGGAACGCGCGGCGAGTCGTCACCCGATCCGGCGGACCGATCGGGATCGCACCCGAACAGCGGTGGGCGACGTCGATCTCGTAGCCGTCGATCAGTTCCTCGAAGTGTTTGGTCACCTGCACGCCCGGCGGGGCCGCCAGCCCGTACTCGACGCCGGCCTCGCCGCGCGGGATCCGCCACGCGAAGAACGTCGGCGGCGTGAGGTGAACGTCGACGAAATCCTCGTGGTCCGCTTCGTCCGAGAAGGCGAGCACGCCGTGGAGAAACTCCTCGGGCTCGGGAAGGTCGAGTTCCTCCCGAACCCTCGAGCGCGGGCCGTCGCAGCCCGCGACCATCTTCGCCTCGAACTCGACGGTTCCCTCGGGGCCGCTGGCGACGATTTCGACGCGGTCGCGGTGTTCGGTGACGCCCGTGACCGTGTGTTCCTCTCGAACGTCTGCTCCCGCATCACGAGCGAGATCCGCAAGGTGGCGATCCAGCCCCACTCGATCGATGACGTTCGAGGCGACCTCGCGTTTGTAGAACGGGTACGCGTCGCTGTGTGGCCCGCCGACGTGGAACCGCGCGCCGTAGATCTCGTTCTGGAACAGCTCCTCGCGAGCGCCCTCGCCCGTGAACTCCCAGACGTCGGTACTGACGTGGCCCGAACAGGCCAGGGGCTCGCCGATCTGCCCCTTCTCGAGGGCGAGCACGTCGTACCCCTCTTCGGCGGCTCGACGGGCGAAGCGAGCGCCCGGCGGCCCGACGCCCACGACGACGAAATCGTACATGGTCGTCACGTTCACACCGCTCGGTAAATAGTTTCTCGAGACTGTCCCGGAGGCACAACTATATGGGATCCGATAGTCGTGACGGCTATGTGCGGCCTGGTGACAGCCGACGAAACCACGCTGATCGACTTGAGTATCGGCCTCGAGGACGGCGTCGCGAGCGAACCGACGCCGCCGAGCATCGACGCGTTCGACCACGAGGCGGGCGCGGAACGGCTCGCCGAAACCCTCCGGGAACAGGGGTACGACGTCGACGCCGGGGACTTCCCCGACGGGATGGGGCTGGCCTGGGAGGACCTCGAGGTCATCCCGCACGCCGGAACCCACCTCGACGCGCCGTGGCACTACGGGCCCGAGGTCGACGGCGAGCCGGCGAAGACGATCGAGGAGATCCCCCTCGAGTGGTGTCGCGGAAATGCGGTCGTGCTCGATTTCCGGTGGATGGAGCCGGGGAGCGAGATCTCCGCGTCCGATCTCGAGGACGCCCTGGCCGACCTCGATCACGACCTCTCGCCGGGCGAGATCGTCCTGATCCAGACGGGCGCCGACGAACTGTGGGGCCAGCCCGAGTATCTGACCGAGTTCCCCGGCATGAGCGCCGAGGGAACGAAGTTCCTCGTCGAGCAGGGCGTGAAAGTGATCGGGACGGACGCCTACGGCTTCGACAAACCGTTCGCGACGATGGGCGAGCGCTACGTCGAGTCGGGCGATGACGGCGAACTGTGGCCGGCCCACCTTGCGGGCCGAGACGTCGAGTACTGCCAGATCGAGAAGATGGCCAACCTCGACCGGTTGCCACGCAAGACGGATATCCCGGTCGTCGCGTTCCCCATCAAAATCGAAGACGGTAGCGCGGGGTGGGTCCGTCCGGTAGCCCTTCTCGAGGACGACGAAACGGGAGGTGAGGACGCGTGAAACTCGCCACCTTCGAGGTCGACACCCCCGTCGGCCCCGTCGAACGCATCGGCGCCGTCGACGAATCGAGCGCGTCCGACGACACTACCGCCGGCGAAGCGACGCTCGTGGATCTCACCGCGGCCTACGGCGCGGCGCTCGCGACCGAGGGCGAACCCGCGCCCGCGGACCTCGCCCGGACCCACGTCCCGCCGGAGATGATCGCCTTCCTCGAGCGCGGCGATCGGGCGATCGCGGACGCGAGAGAGGCGCTCGAATACGCGGCGGAAACGAACGCCGATCGCGGCCCCGGCGGCGCGAAGATCCGATACGAGCCCGGCGAGTACCGGCTGCTCGCGCCGCTTCCGCGGCCCAACTCGCTGCGGGACTGCATGGCGATCGAGGAGCACGTTCAGAACAGCATGGAGGGCGAAATCGCGGACGTCTGGTACGACCTGCCGGTCTACTACAAGGGCAACGCGGACAGCGTGGTCGCGCCCGGGGAGACGATTCAGTGGCCCGACTACTCCGAGATCATGGACTACGAACTCGAGATCGCGGCCGTGATCGGGAAACGCGGTCGAGACATTCCGGCCGAGGAAGCCGACGAGCACATCGCCGGCTACACGATCTTCAACGACTTCAGCGCTCGCGACATCCAGGGCAAGGAAATGGAGGGGCGGCTCGGGCCGGCCAAAGGCAAGGACTTCGCGAACGGGTTGGGGCCGTACGTCGTCCCCCGCGACGACATCGACGTGCTCGAGGCCCCGATGACCGCCCGGATAGACGGCGAGGTCTGGTCGGAGGGCACCGTCGACGAGATGTACCACTCGTTCGCCGAGATCATCGAACACGTCTCGCAGTCCGAGACGCTCCACCCCGGCGACGTCATCGGGAGCGGCACCGTCGGCGAGGGCTGTGGCCTCGAATTAGGGCAGTGGCTCGAGGACGGGGATACCGTCGCACTCGAGGTCAAGGGGATCGGCGTCCTCGAACACACGGTCGTCGCCTGACGGTTCAGCGTCGCACGGAGAGGTGGCGAGTCCGGCCTCGAGTCCGCTGCTGGCCGGATCGAAGCCACAGATAAACGCCCGGAAATAGCCCCGGCAATACATATCGGAGTGAGTGACATTTCGTTAGAGAACACCGTACTCGGATATGATCAGTCGATCCGCCCTCGCGGCCGTCTGTCTGGGTATCGTTATCGTCGTGAGCCTTCCCGCCGGGGCGTACGCAACCCTGTCGAGTTCGGGGCCGGAATCACCAACGTCTCTCGTACAGGACGATTCCTATCGCTACCAGTGTCTCAATACGGCACCGGCCGAAAACGTCTCGATGAACGCCTACGAGCAGAATACGTCGAACCTCCGGACGCAGTCGGCGAACGTGTCGCCGACCGGGAACGGAACCACTGCCAGAGAGGGGTTCGTGGAGATCGAGTCCGAGTTCATCAACGGCGAGCAGACGTGTTTCGACAGGGTATCGACGGAGAAGCAGACGATGATGCTGCAGCTCAAGGGCGTTCAATTCGAGAACACCTCGGTCCGCGGCCCGTGGACCAATATCGTGTTCGGACAGGGCGAGGCGGACGTGGTCACGATCTTGCTTCCGGGGAACGAATTCCTGGACGTGTTGCGGCAAATGGGTGTCAGTGAGGGGTTCATCGAATTCTTCGAAGAAGAGTACGACCTGTCTTCGAACGGCACCGCCGAAACGTCGGCGGAGGGGACTGGAGCTGATGGTCCGACGAATCAATCAAACGATTCTACCGAAACTGAGGCTGATTCGGACGACGTCAGAGGGAACACGACTGATTCGGGCGAGAACAATGAGAACGTGACCGATCCGGACGATTCCACGGAGAACGCGACTGATTCGGACGGCGGAAGCGGAAATACGACGGACGATACCAGCGGAGAGGGTGAGGATTCGACCGGAGCGAACGAGACCGGGACCGAGTCGGTCGTCGACCCGACCGACTTGGCGGGCGAGCCGTCCGAGGGGGCGGCGATCGTGCAACCTCGATAGCGGACGGTTGTCGGTCACCGATTGCTACCGACCGCGCCGGGACAGCCATCTCCCGGCGAAGTTCAGTAGCCGATCCGACCGTCCGACACACCGCCAGCACCGATCGCACGCCGAGGTGGCGGTATCCGGCTATTTATACGTCCGGCCATATACGTACAAAATTATAATTATTCATGTATGAAACGTCCGAGCACCTGTGCCAACCGATCGCAAGAAATTCATCGTCGCCTTCCTCGGCGCGAACATCCTGTTGATTACCGTCGTCGGGGGCTTCGCGTCCACCGGGACCAGTGTCGCCGTCCCGATGAGCGATACCGGTGGGTTCACCGTCGCGTTCGACGAACTCGAGGGCAACGGGTTCGAGCAGTACTCGACGATGGAGGACAACGGGGTCTGTGAGCAGTACCCCGTCAGCGAGACGCGCATCGACAACGGAACGATCGAGGGGCTCCACCTGTTCAAGGACCTCGAGATGCCCGTCGCGAACGACACGGTCAGAGTGTCGATACGAGCGGATAGCATGGAGTTCGAGGGACTCACCCAGCGCTTTACGTATCTCGAAGGGAATCTCTCGTTCGACGGGGAGCAAGTCGTCGAATACGACGACGATCGGGATCGAATGCGGATTTCGGCCCGGAACATCACCATCGAGGACAGTGCGATTCAGACCGAGAACCAGTATATCACCTACCTTTCGTTGGACGAGCTGGACGTCGACGTGGAGACGAATCCAGACGATGCGGGCGTCGACGCACCGGATATCGAGTGTCTCTCGGAGGGGAGTTCCGGTGGTAACGAGTCTACTGGTAACAGTTCCGACGGTAACGAATCTGACGGTAGCACTTCCGACGGTAACGAGTCTGATAGTGACAGCTCTGACGGAAATAGCGCCACAAATAGCAGTGCCGTGGGTAATACTTCCGCAGATAACAGGTCCGTGAGGAATTCCGTCGCAGATAACGGACGATGAACGACGAACGTCTGGTCCGAGTCAGCGAGTGGCGGGACGATCGGCCGTTCTGGGGTGGAACGATACTGACGGTCGCCGGGATCGTTATCGCCATCGTTCCGCTAACTCTCGCATTCCGGTTCGGGATGGGAACGAGTCCTTACGTCCTCGTCGGACTATCGTCCGCCGGGTTCGTGTCGTTGGCCGGCATCTTCTCGCTCCGCCGGCCGGATCGTGCCGACTATCTCGGCGCGGTCGGCATCCTGTTCGCAGTCGTCTCGATATTCGGCGCACTCGGCGGGTTCGGACTCGGAACGGTTCTCGGGATGGTGGGCGGCTCACTCTGTATCGCGTGGGTCCCCGACGACGCCGCGGCCGACGATCCGTCGCCGGAAACCGAGTCCGTTCTGAGCAGACTGCGGTCGCGCTGTCGCGGGGTCGTCGACTCCCTATCCCAAGAGCGATAAAAAGACCGCGGATTCGGCCTTTCGAAGGTGTTCGTCGACGGTACTCGTCGCACAGTCGAGTTCGTTCGCGATATCTTGATGGGTCGCCTGCTTCGGAACGTCGTAGTAGCCGATTTCCACCGCCGTTCGGAGCACCTCCTGCTGTCGCGTCGTCAGGTCGAAGATCGACCACTTGGACGTCGGATCGTACTCTCCGGTCTTGATGATCTCGTAGTCGAATCCCTCGGGGATCGCCCGATACGCGTCCTGGATCATCTCGTCCGTTCCCGCGACGGTGAGTCGAAGCGAGCCGTCGTCAGTGAACTCAATCGGCGTTTCGACGATGAGCCCGTCCTGACCGACGAGCGACATGAGTTTCGAGGCCGGTTCGCCGGAGTCGACGTACAGATAACAGTAGAGGTCGGCACCCGCACCCTCGAAGAGATCCCAATCGAGGACGAGCGGATGATCCCCGATCTGCGATTCGAGGGCCTCACTGCCTCCACGGAGTCGATACAGCAAGATTCCGGTCCCATCCGGGAACGAATCGACGTAGACGATTTCCGATCGTTCGAGATCGGGTTCGGCTGCCAGTCGCTGCCCGGCGGGATGGACGGCACCGGTCGGTGGCGTTAGCTCGAGTCGGACGTACCTCATCGTTCGACCCAACTACGGTCTCGGGATCCCGACCATTCCCTCTCGTCGAGTCTCGGAGTCGGGTCCGGAGCTATCAGTACTATCGCTGCAGTACCGTTCGTGTTGCACCGAACTGTCTCGGGAGTACGTTTCTGACTGGAATTCGGTGTCATTTCGTCGATCATGAATCTCGACTGGTCCGTCTGCCGACGGGTATCTCGGGTCTCGAGAGCGACACTCGCTGCGAGTCGCGTAGACGAACTGGCCCGTGTCGATCCCACGCTACGACTCGACGTGAGCGTCCCAGCGTACTCGCCTCCGTCCGGTCTGTTCTGTCACAGATACTGACTCATCGACCGTGCATAAAAGTATTATTCCGTCTATAGCTCAGAGTTTAAATAAGGATTGGCAACGGCATCGGCTCGAGTCATCGAACCGGCCGTCGTCGGGTCGTATTCGACCGAACGTGCGTCGTCGTCGTTTCTATAGTAGCCACTGAAACGAGTTACACATGACTCCCAAACGGTCATGTGATCCGGTGTGTAGTGACTGTCAGTGGTTACTACAACTACCGCCCGAGAGAAACCCGCGCCGGACTATCCAAACCCAATCGTGGACACAACGACCGCCTCCGACCGTACGTGGGTGCTCGAAACGACAGTCAAAACGGACTGACCGGCCGTAACGAAGTCTAAGCCGGCCACCTACGCTTCCAAGAGATTCCAGAACCGCTCGGTGTCGCCCTCGAAGCGCTCGAGCAACGCTCGCATCTCCGTTCGGTGGTCGTCGGTGACTCTCACGTGAACCATCCCTTCATCGGGCTGGCCGTAGACGACGCTTGCGCCCTCGGGCGCGGCGACGATCGCCGGCAGCGCGACGAGATCTTCCTCGCCGTCGACCATGATCGTCGTCGGCTCGTCGGTCGCGAGCGCGCGCCGAAGTGCACGGACAACCGGTGCGGATAGCTCCGCGGGCGGGTTCCGTACCTCGATGCTCGCCCCGGCGGTGACCGCCTCGCGGATCTCCTCGTCGACGGCGCTGCGTTTGGTCCGGCCGTCCACGAGTGCCACGTCCGGCTGGCGGCCCGCCTGCAGGATGTGGTAGGTGACGACGTCACCGACGGCGATCAGCGGACCGTCGACGGCCTCGAGGAGTCGCCGGGCATCGGTCTCGATCGGTCCCATCGGCTCCTTGAGTTCGTGGCGGAGGTCGTCGGGCAAAACCAGTAGCTGGTCGTCCTCGGCGGGCGCCGAATCCTTGTCGTCGCGAGTCACGTGCGTTAGCGAACCTTCAGGGCGTACGCGCCCGGTTCGGTGATCTGCATCTCCGTCGCGATCTCGCTGTCCTCGGGGTGGGCGATGATGACGTAGCCCGCCCAGTCCTCGGTCAGCGACGAGGAGTTACAGGCGTCGCAGGTCTCGTTATCCGGTTCGTTGACCCGGTGACATTCGCGACAGACGAGACGATCGGATGCCATGGTTATTCACCTGCGGTCGCTTCGCGCTTCTCTCGCTCGTCCTCGAGCCACTCGTGTTTGCCCAGCCCCGGCTGTTTCGCGGTGAGGCCGATCTTCGAGTCCCGCGGGTTGCGCTCGTCGATGCTCTTGGTGACGATGCGGGCCCGGACGGCGTCCTCGACGCCGAGCGAGCGGGCGGATTCGTTCGAGGCGAGTTGCTGGTTCTCGCCGTCGAAGGCGAGGTACTCGTCGCTGATCTGTGAGACGTGGAGCAGTCCGTCGACGGGGCCGATGCCGACGAAGGCACCGAACTCGACGACTTCGACGACGGTGCCGTCGACGACCTCCTGCATCTGTGGATCGAAGGTGACGGCGTCGAACTCGGCCTCGTAGTAGACGCCCGGCCGATTCGGCAGCACCGTTCCCTCGCCGATATCGTGGACCTCGGTGACGGAGACGACGCTCCCGACCTCCTCGTCCATCCGCCCCTCGAGTTTGTCCTGGAGCAGTCGCTTGACTCGGTTCGGCGAAACGTCGCCGAGTTCTTCCGGCGGTACTTCTACTGTGTCCTTCAGTCTAACCCGTTTGTACATCTATGGTTGAGTGATCGCTAACTTGTTTCTCCCGCGTAATGCAATTACCGGTCTGCTCGCTTCGAGCACTCGGTCGCGCAGCGGCCGATCGTTCGTGACGACGTAGTCGACGTTCCCCTCGCGGGCGAGTTCGACCAGGGCGTCGTCGGCGTACGACGCCTCCGTGTCGACGACGAGACAGCGTTCGGTCGCCAGATCGTGGCCGACGGTCGCGGCCGTCCCCTCCTGGCCACCCTTCTCCGAGAGCCGCCGGAGTTCCTCGAGGACCGCCTGCGGTATCGTCGGCTCGAACGAATCGAGGAGCCGCTCGAGCTCCTCGAATAGCCGAACGTCGAGTTCGACCGGCATCATGAGCGCGCTCGTGTCGAGGGCGACCCGCGTCCGCGTGCTCATCGCCTTAGTCCGTGAGCGTTCCCAGACCGATCAGCCGCCAGCGAGCGCCGATGCGGCGGTTGATCGCGATTTTCGTCCCTGGATCGGCGGCGACGGGTCGTTTGAGTTTGACCTCGCACTCGCCGCTTCGGGCGCTGGTGACGGAGCCGACGGTCGTCGCCGTCCCGACGGTCATCATCAGCGGTTCGCCGGTGCTGATCTCGTCGACCGTCTCGCCGCTCTCCGCGCCGACGACCCGCTCGAGCAGGTCGACGTCCATGGTGAACTCGTTCCACGTCGGCGGGAGCGTGCCCGGCGGGCCGGCCATCCGGCCGGCCAGCGCGTCGCCTTTCGTCAGCGAGGGGTCGAGTCCGGTCCCGACGCCGAGCAGGCCGCCCGGCGTGACGGTGTCGACCGTTTCGCCGCCGGCCTGCAGCGAGCGAATGCTCGTCTCGATGGGGACGTACTCGCTCTTCCCGCCTTCCTCGACCTCGCGGCCGGGCCGGATCTCGATGTCGTCGCCGACCTCGAGCTCGCCCCGAACGAGACTGCCCCCGAGGACGCCGCCGGCGAGGTCCTTCGCGGTCGTCCCGGGTTTGTTGATGTCGAAACTGCGGGCGACGTGCATCCGGGGATCGGCGTCGGGATCCCGATCCGGCGTGGGGATCTCCTCCTCGATGGCCTGGATGAGCAAGTCGAGATTGACTTCCTGACCCGCGGAGACGGGGACGATCGGCGCGTCTTCCGCGACCGTTCCCTCGACGAACTCCTTGATCTGGTCGTAGTTGTTTCGGGCGGTCTCGGCGTCGACGAGGTCGACCTTGTTCTGCGCGATGACGATGTTGTCGATGCCGATGATGTCAAGCGCCATCAGGTGCTCTTCGGTCTGGGGCTGGGGGACGGGTTCGTTGGCGCTGACCACCAACACGGCCCCGTCCATCAGCGATGCGCCCGAAAGCATCGTCGCCATCAGGGTCTCGTGCCCCGGGGCGTCGACGAACGAGACGGTCCGGAGCGGCTCGCTCGGCGTGCCGTCCGCACACTCCTCCTCGACGGTGTAACACTCGGGTTCGTCGAGTCCCTCGCAGTGGCGGAACGTCGCGTCGGCGTAGCCGAGCCTGATCGAGATCCCGCGTTTCATCTCCTCGCTGTGCTGGTCCGTCCACGAGCCGCTGAGCGCTTGCACCAGCGTCGTCTTGCCGTGGTCGACGTGACCGACGAGCCCGATGTTCACCTCCGGTTGTCGATTTCCTACCATAAGACGATGAGTAATCTTGCGTAGTGATTCCGCTGTGCGACTGATAAAGGTTGCGAGCTATCCCTTGTCTCGACCGACGCAGTGTGCGGGACGGCGACGGACGAACGAGCCCGCCGAACCCGACGACTTATTTCGATTCCCTCCTACCCTGTGACCGTGTCGGAGTTCGCGTTCGAACTCGAGTTGTGTGCCCGCCTCGAGCGGCGACGCGACGGACTCGTCGCCCGCCAGCTCGGCGGCAGCGTCGCCGATCCCGGCGGGCGGGTTCTGGACGTGCTCTGCGTCGAGCCCGGACCCGAATTCGACGACCGCGTCGCCATCACGAGCGAAGCGATTCCCGACGCCGCCATCGAATCGGCCGTCGGCACCGGGCAGGCCCGCTACTGGAAGGACGCCTTCGACTGTCATCCCGAGCGCGCCCGCAACGCCACGGAGCGGGCGCTCGAGATCGGCTTCTTCGAACGCGATCACAGCGCCAGCACGACCGCGAGTCGCGAGTACGTCCGACAGGTCGCCCGCTATCCCGACTGGTACGACCGGCTCGTCGCGATCGAGAACAAGCCCGATCTCGGGCGGCCGGGGGATCTCGAGGCCCAGCTCCGGACCGACGTCAGCCTCGCGCTGGTCGACGAGGCCGTGCTCGCGACCGAGAGTTACGTCACGCGCGCGCACCTGAACCGGATCCCCGAGGCGGTCGGCGTCTGGCGCGTTCACCGCGACGAGTCGGACGCGGGCGGGTCCCTCGAGATCGAAGTGATCCGCGAGCCGACGCCGCTGTCAGTCGACGAACGGGGGATCGAACCCCTCGAGTCCCATCCCGGCCACACGGAGATCGCCACCGTGTCTGCCGAGGCGAAGGCGCGAGCGCGCCGCCGGATCGCCGAACGGGCCTACGGCAAGGGCTGGCGGACGTACGGGTTTCCCGACTGTGCGGCCTGTCACCCGGACGACGCGAGCGGCGCGACGCTTCCCTACTGCGAGTGGGCGGGTCGCGTCGTCGACGCCGGGTCGGAATGTGGTCCGTCGTGTCCGGGATACCGGTCGGACTCGAGTTCGGAGATCGATCTCGAAGCGGAGCGCGACCGCCGGACCGCGTGGGACGTCGACCCGACCGGAAAGCGCCGCCAGCAGTCCGGACTCGATCAGTTCGGCTGACCGAATTCCGCAATTTGATTTTTCCGAACTGTTACAATACGTACTGCTCGCCGTCGATCGCCAGCGGCTCCTCGAACGCCTCGTCGGCGGGGTAGAAGTGCGCGAGATGGACCAGCCGCGTCTGGGCCGCATTCAATTCCTCGGCCAGCGCGAGCGCCCCTTCTCGAGTCATGTGTTTCGTGCCGAACGTCCGGGGGACGCCGTCGTGATCCTCGTGACGACCCCCGAGCGGATGATACTCACAGAGGCTCGCGGGGACGATCCCGTCGGCGAGCAGGAGGTCCGCGTCGGCCAGCACCGCGCGAGATTCCTCGGGGATATCGTAGCTCGTATCGCCCGTGATCGAGAGCTTCGCACCCGTTTTGGGATCCTCAATAGCGAGGCCGTAACAGACCAGCGGCGGGTGCTCGACCGGCACCAGTGTCACGTCGAGCCCACAGATCCGGACCGTCTCGAGCGGCGTCGTCGGAACGACGGTGACGGGGTCGAGGTAGTGGTAGTCGTCCCGAACCGTCTGGGCGACGCTCTTGCCGGTCTCGGGGTCGGTTTCGTCGGCCGCGTAGACCTCGAGGTCGTCGACCACGCGAAAGACGTTGCCCAGGCCGTCGAGGTGGTCGAAGTGGATATGAGTGATGACGGCGGCGTCGGGGAGGGCAACCTCGTCGCGCAGGAACTGGTAGCGAAAGTCGGGGCTGAAGTCGATCAACAGCGACTCGTCGGTCCGCTCGTTCTCGACGTGGACCGAGAACCGCGTGCGCTCGACGCCGCGCTCGCGCGCGGCCGCACACGTATCGCAGTCACACCCCACCGTCGGCGTCCCGGTCGTGTCCCCGGTTCCGAGCAGGGTTACTCGCATGTCACGCGCCCCTCCTGCTCCCGGTCGCGGAGCGAACCGACAGCGCTTCGAGGGCGTCCAATCGTCGCCGCCTACACATATGACCGCCCTTCCTCGAGCGCCCGCCGAATGAACGGGTGATCCGATTGCGCGTCGAACCGATCGGCCGGCAAGACGTGAACCGAAAAGACGACGCCGTGCTCGAGCCCGACCGTCTCGGCCAGCACCTCGAGTTGCCGTTCGGTCTCCTCGTCGTCCTCGTCTCGCGGCTCCGCCGCTCGACTGTTCGCGGAGCTTCGCTCCGCGCTATCCTCGAGGACCAGCAATACCTCGACGGACGTGTGGACGCCGCGGTCGTCGCCCCGGACGGCATCGCCGAAGACGACGAGGTCGCGGATCGACTCGCCGTGTTCGGTCCGTGCCCGGCTGGCAAACGCGTCCGCGGCGTCCCCCTGTGGCGCGCCATCGCTCATAGGGGGTGATTGGCAGCCGTCGCATAAAGGGTATTCCCCGCGGGACGGATCGATCCCTACACCTGCCGGGGGTTACCGTCGTCACTGGCGTCGTACTCGTGTTCCCGAAGCAGATCCGGGTCGACGTCCCGAAGGACCGCCTCGTGGGTCGCCTCGAGGACAACCGGCGGCGCACACCCGGCCTCTTCGGCCTCCACCCACCGCGCGAGACAGAGACACCACCGGTCGCCGGGCTCGAGACCCGGAAACTCGAACTCCGGCCTGGGTGTGGTGAGGTCGTTCCCTTGCGCTCGACTGAATCGCAGAAATTCCTCGGTCACGACGGCACAGAGTTCGTGTCGGCCCCGATCGGCCTCGACCCGCCGACAGCAGCCGTCCCGGGTGTACCCCGTGGTCGGGTCGGTGCTGCAGGGCTCGAGTTCGGTGCCGTACACGTTCCGGTCGTCTGGCATGCGTTCTGCAAGGAGCGGCGGGTGGAAAAGGGTGCTGTCGTCCGGACGAGGGGGGATTCCCCGTCGAGCGGTTCAATGGTCGTGGTCGTGATCGTGGTCGTGCGAGTGCCCACCGTCGCTGGCCTTGTCGAGGTCGCCGCCCGCGACGAGTGCGTCGTGGTCGCCCTCCATCATGTCCATGTTCTTCAGCGTATCGCGCTCCTCGAACTCCTCGACGGCGTTGAGGAGGTCCTCCTGGGTCAGCGTCGTCCGGTCCTCGGTCAGGGCCTCGAGCACCGCCTCCCGGAGCACCATCCGGAGGTCGCTGCCGGTCAGCCCCTCGGTGACGTCGGCGATGAGCTGTGGGTCGAATTCGTCGATCTCCATCGTCCGCGTGATGAGACCGAGGATGTCCGCCCGCATGCCGTGGTCGGGTTTGGGGAAGTTGATGATCTCGTCGAAGCGCCGCCAGGCCGCGTCGTCGAGCTGGTCGGGGTGGTTGGTCGCCCCGATGAGCAGGACGTCGTCGTCGATGAGCGAGATGTTGTCGATGCTCTTGAGGAGGGTGTTGACGGCGCGCTTGAGCGCGGCGTGTTCGTCGCTCCGGCGCGTCTTGGCGACGAAGTCGAACTCGTCGATGAAGAGGATACAGGGCGACAGTCGCTTTGCGACCTCGAAGGTCTTGTCGACGTTCTTCGCCGTTTCGCCCAGGTACTGGCTCGTGATCATCGAGAGCTTGACCTCGACGAAGGGGAGGTCCATGTCCTGTGCCAGCGCCTGCGCCGTGGACGTCTTCCCGGTTCCGGGCGGCCCGACGAAGAGCAGTTTCCCGATCTCGCGCAGGCCGATGTCGGCGAGGTAGTCCCGGTGTTCGATCGCCTTCGAGATCTTGTTGAGTTCGTTCTGCTGGTCCTCGGTGAGGACGAGGTCGTCGAGGGACATGTCGACCTCTTCGGGGGCGCGGACGTCCACGAGGTCGAGCATCTCCTCGTCGTCCTCCTCGTCGAAGTATTCGTTGAGGAGGCCGTCGATCCAGACCCGATCGGCCTGAATCGGTCGGTTCCGCTCGCGAGCCTCTTCGTGGGTGACGTCGAACCCGTAGTCGTCGTGATTCGCGAAGTGTTTCGCCAGCGTCGGGTTCTTGAGCAGGCGGTCGTCGTCGACGCGCTCGGCGAACCACTCCTCGGCCATGTCCTGCTGGGCGAGGGTGATCGTTCCGGAGAACTCGTCGCGTTCGGTGAACATCAGGTCGGAGACGGCGTCCCAGGGGCGATCGACGCCGGTCGCATCCCGTGCGGTGCTCGTCGTGACCGACAGGGGACGACTGATTCCGGCGGGTTTGCGAGTGCTTCCGCCGCTTCCCCCGCTCTCGTCATCGCTCCCGCTTTCGTCGTCGACGCCGCCGGTCCAGTAGACCCGGCGGAACGCCGGCGGGAGATCGTTCTCGTCTAGCGTCCGGTCGTCCGAATACACGCTCGTCGTGAGCAGGAATTCCACGACATCGAGCGCCGCATCAGTCATTCCGTGAACCTACTGACTACACGTTCTTAACAGCGTCGTCCCGCGCAACGTATGCGGTTGGTGGGCCATCCACAACCGGACCGCGACCGCGTTTCGAACCCGGAAACCGGCACAACCGTTTTCGTGTGTCGGCTCACAAGCACTCGTATGAACGTGTTGCTGGGTCTCGGCGGCAGCGACGAGTCGGTGAAGACGCTCCGACGGACCATCGAGCGGACCCGCGAGGTCGGTGACGACCTGACGATCGTCGTCGTCGATAAACCCGAATCGAAACGCTCGCAGGACGAGATGTACCAGCAGGCCCTCGACTCGCTCGAGGAGGCCGACATGAGCGACGTCGAGGTCGAAACGCTCGAGGGGGATCCCGGAAGCGCGCTGGTCAATTACGCGGAGCGAGGCGAGTTCGACCAGCTGGTCATCGGCGGCGGTACCCTGAGCCCGATGGGGAAGATTCAGCTCGGCCCGATCACGGAGTTCGTCCTGTTGAACGCGCCGACCACCGTCAAGCTGGTGCGATAACGATGGTCGGCACGCGTCTGTATCCCGACGAACCGTCCGGTCCGTTCCCCTCGCCGCCGACGACGGTCGAGGACAAGGAAGGGCGATCGATCGAGATCCGAGCACCCGAGACGTTCACCGGTGAGACGCTCGACGCGGTCGTCGAGATGTACACCGAGTTCGATCCGACGGATCGCGCACAGGGGATCCCGCCGACCGGCGAGGAGCGCATCCGCACCTGGCTCGAGACGATCGGCGACGACAGCGTCAACGTCGTCGCCCGCGACGGTGACGACGTCATCGCCCACGCGATGTTGGTCCCCGACACCGACGACCTCTCCGCGATCGAGCACAGATCGGACATCGAGTGGGAGCTGGCGATTTTCGTCCTGCAGGCCTACCAGCGAGCCGGCATCGGGACGACGCTGCTCGAGAACCTGCTGGGTCACGCGAGCGACATCGGCATCGACCACGTGTGGCTGACCGTCGAACGGTGGAACAACCCGGCGATCGCCCTCTACGAGCGCGTCGGATTCGAGTCGACCGGGACCGAGAGCTTCGAACAGGAGATGGCGATCCTGCTCGAGGACGCGACGGACGGCGAGCGCAGCCACGAGTCCTGATCCCGGTTCCGGGCGGTACGGTTTCGCGATAGTGTAGCACTCGGGATCGGCTCAGGGGAGGTCGACTTCGGTAGCAGCACAGCGAGACGCGGACCGCGTCCAGTAGGCTTGTACGGGAGGGGGTACCAGACGATACTATGAGTCATGAGTAACGCGCAGTCGCTTCGGGACGTCCTGACGCCGGCCGAGGAACTCACGATCGTGTGCCACAACAACCCGGATCCGGACTGTCTCGCGAGCGCGCTCGCGCTCGGGCGAATCGCCGCGGCCGTCGGGATCGACGATCGACGCATCCTCTACAGCGGGGATATTTCCCACCAACAGAACCGGGCGTTCATCAATCTCCTCGATATCGACCTCACCGAATTCGATCCGGAACGGGTTCGAAACCGGTCCGAGGACTCGTTGCTCGCGTTCGTCGACCACGCGATCCCCGGCGCGAACAATCGGGTCCCCGAGGGAACCCCGATCGATATCGTCATCGACCACCACCCGGCGGAGGCCATCGACGCACGGTTCGTCGATCACCGGGAGACGATCGGTGCCACGGCGACGATCCTCACCCAGTACGTCAGAGAGCTCGATATCGAACTCGACGCTACGCTGGCGACCGCGCTCCTGTTCGCGATCCGTCGCGAAACGCTCGGGTTTCTCCGGGGGGCGACACACGAGGAGTACGCTGCGGCGGGGTCGCTCCACGATGCTGCGGACCTGAATCTGCTGCGACAGCTATCGACACCCTCCGTGACCGGCGCGACCGTCGACGCCATCGCGCAGGCCATCGGGAACCGAACGGTGCGAGGATCGGTCCTCATCACGCACGTCGGCCGGACGAGCGAGCGCGATGCCCTTCCGCAAGCGGCGGACTATCTCGCCACGCTCGAGGGCGTCGAGACGGCGATCGTGTACGGCATCGTCGACGAGAGTATCCACCTGAGCGCACGCTCGACGGATACGCGAGTTCACATCGGGGACGTCCTCAACGAGGCGTTCGCGGACGTGGGGAGCGCCGGCGGGCACCGGGAGATGGCGGGCGGTGAGATTCAACTCGGGATCTTCGCCGATGCTATCGGTGACGACACGCAACTGATCGCGATCGTCGAACAGATCATCACCGCTCGACTCGTTGCAGGGCTCAACCTTCAGGACAAAGAACAGTCGTGACGGTACCGCCGAGAGCGGATAGGGTAGATATCGGCTCGGCGTGCGGTCCCGGCGGACCGGCCGACGCCGACATCGTCTCGAGCACCCCGCGAGACGGACCGCGATCACACCGACAGGACGGGCTGGCTCGCGTACGAGAGGACGTACTCGGCGGCCTTCTCGAGCACCTCGGCTTCGGTTTCGGTGACGGGCTCCCGTGGAAGGACGATGAAGTCGGCGTCGATGTCGTCGGCGGTATCGAGGACGACGTTGCCGGGGTGGCGCGTCTTCCGCGTCTGCGAGAAGCCGTCGTCAACGGAGGTGGCGAGCGGAACGTCGGCCTCATCGGCGATCGTTCCGATATCGTCGAAGAACCCCTGGGTGTGCTCCGCGACGTCGATGTCGTCGACCGTCCCGGCGTCTAGCCCCCGTACGACGCCCCGTCCGAGCACGAATAGCGCGTGCACGGTGGCGTCGTAGCGGTCGGCGACGGCGACGGCGTACTCGACGGCGGTGGCTGACTCGTCGCTCCCGTCGACCGGTGCGAGAACGGTGTCGACGGTAAACGGCTCGCTGTCGTCCATACTCGGAGATTTTGCGGGCGGCCGTAAAAAGGCTGTCCCGACCGGTCGGACCGTCGACGGCCGCGTGCGACAGTCGTTCGCGAAGCGATCCGAGTGCTCGAGCGCCGACGGGACTCCTGGAACCGAACCCGGTATCGGCCCGTTTTGGCGATCGATCGACCGGCCATCGACCGACCGGTTTTTGCTCTCCGGCCCGAAACGGTTCCTCATGTTCGATACGGTCGTGGTCGCCACCGACGGCTCCGACAGCGTGAAACGGGCCGTCGATGTCGCGTTCGATCTCGCCAACCGGTTCGACGCCGAGGTCCACGCACTCTCGGTAATCGACGCCAGCGAGGTCGACGCCTCACCCCAGCAACTCCGGGAGGAACTCCGCACCGCCCTCGAGACGACCGCCGAGGCCGCAGTCACTACCGTCGAGGAGCGGGCTGACGGGGACGTGACGACCGCCACCCGCGAGGGTCGCCCCGCCGCCGAGATCTGCGAGTACGCCCGCGAGATCGACGCCGATCTGGTCGCGACGGGGACTCGCGGTCGCCACGGCGAGAATCGGCTCCTGCTCGGCAGCGTCGCCGAGCGAATCGTCCGAACGTCGCCGGTTCCCGTCCTGACGGTGCGGCAACTCGCACCGGCGGACGACGATACCGACGGGGACGACGAACCGCTGGCTACCGACGTCTGACGCTGCGGTCTCCGCGCCGCCACCGTGGACGACGTCGTCCGTAATCGGTTCGCCGTCTCCGCTCTCGATACCGGCGATTACTTCCCCCACGGCCACGCAGCACGTATCATGTACGACGAACTCATTCGGAGCGACGATCTGTCGCTCGCCCGCAAATCCGTCCTGCCGGGAACCGGCTTCTTCCTGCCCGACACGCTCGAGGAGGACTTGGAGGAACAACAGACCGAAGCCGCACTCGAGGGGGCCGAGGTCGCGGTCATCGCGGATCCTGACGCCGACGGACTCGCCTGCGTCGCTCTGATTCGAGAGGCCTACGGCGACGTACAGAACGTCCCGGAACCGGAGGATGCGAAGGCCGAGGCGGAGGACGCCGAGAGCCAGCCGGACCCGGTAGCCGACGCGACCGACGACGCGGACGAGGAGAACGTCGTTATCGCGGCGGGAGACGACGAACCGCTCGAGGAGCCCGAGCCGACGCCGCACAACGTCGCGCTCGTCCCCGCGAGTCCCCACGACGTGGAGGACGCGCTGGCTCGCGTCGCCGAGTACGGCGACGAGGGGATCGATATCTTCGTCTGCGACCTCGCGCCGGACCGCTACGAGTACGTCGACGACGAACTTGACGCCGCGCTCGAAACCGCCGGCCGCGTTTCGTGGTACGACCACCACCAGTGGGACGACGACGTCGCGCAAGCGGTTCGCGACGCCGGCGCCGAGCTCGTGATCGGCGATTCGGACGAGGAGTGCAGCGCGGACGTCGTCTTCCGCTCGCTCGAGTACGACTTCGGCCCGATGTACGAGGAACTGGCCGCTGTCACCCGGGACCACGACCTCTGGCTCCGCGAGGATCCGCGCAGCGACGATCTGGCGGATTACGCCTACTGGACGGATCCCGCGGAGTACGTCGAGGTCGTCCGGGAGTACGGCGTCGACCTGCCCGAGTGGGTCACGGACTACATCGCCGAGCGCCGCGTCGAGAAGGAGGCGCTCATCGACCAGGCGGTCGGCAGGGCGGAGCTTCGCGAGATCGGCGGCTACACGGTCGGGATCACCTACGGCCGGTGTTCGCAGAACGAGGTCGCAGAAGCGATGCGCGAGCAGGGTGCCGACGCGTCGGTGATCGTCAAACCCGCCGGCTCGGCCTCGATTCGGGGCACCGACGAGTTCGAACGATGCCACGAGGTCGCGGGGAAGGTCAACGGCGGCGGTCACCCGAAGGCCGCGGGCTGTAAGCCCGACATCTACGACGACATGCTCGACTACGCGAACCACTGGACGACGCGCGGTGCCGTGACGAAACGCGTCATCCTCGACGCGTTCCGGGACGTCGTCGCCGAAGCGGCCGAGGAAACCGACGACGACGCGGAGCCGAGCGACAACTGACCGGCTCGAGACGGAAGTCGAATCCCCCCGACTTGCTCCGCCTTTTCGTCGACTCCGCGATAGATACTCAGAGTTCTTTTTGTTCCGTGAGGGAGACAGTTCCGTATGTCTCAGGAACGCCGCTTCGCTGGCCTGGCCGCTGCGGTCGGCGTCCTCGCACTCGTCCATGCCACAGTCACGTGGCCGCTATCGGCGACGCTCGCGTTCTTTGGCGGCGGTGCAGTCATCGCGTTCGTCGGCGAGGCGATCGTCATCACCCTCGGCTGGCTGGAACACCATATCGGCCCGAAAGTCGCCGGTGTCCCGCTCTACGTGCTGTTCGGGTGGACCGGGACGATCTACGTCGCGTTTCGCGGTGCGCTCCTCGTTACCGACGGCTGGACCGCAGTCGTCGCCGCTGGCGCACTCGCTACTACTTACGACGTACTTACTGACCACCGGGGCGTCGCCGATGGTCACTGGACGTACACGGACGACCTCTCTGGCCCCCGATATCGCGATGTCCCCTGGTGGAATTTCGCCGGATGGTTCGTCATCAGTTGCCTCACGGCGTCGCTCGCCGTCGTCTTCCTTTGACTCGCGGTGAGCCTGTCAGCTCTCGCTCGAGTCCGATCACCCCCGCGACGCGAAGTACCGCATCACGAGCTGGAGCACGTGGACGAACACCCCGGCGACGGCGATGTAGACGCCGATCGTTTGCAGCGTGACGGACTCGCTGCGCCGGTCGCGCACCTTCCAGATTTCCCAGCCCAGTCGGAGCAGGAACCCGAGGAAGATCAGCACGAAGCCGAGGAGTAACACCGGTGCGACGAAGGTGCCGATCAAAATCGCGACGAGACCGCCGATGAACGCGTAGTTGGCGTAGGAACCCCAGTGCTCGAACGTCTTCGACCGGGCGTAGACGTACGCCGAGATCAGGGCGGTGACCAGGGCGACGACGACCGCCGTCACGACGAGGATCGTCAGCTGGGATTCTCGAGGCGCGAATCGGAGCACCCCCGCGCCGAAGATACCGAAGGCTAACTGCAGGATCACCATGCCGACGAACGCGATGCCCATGTCGCCGCCCTCGACGCCTCGCTCGGCGACCAGTTGGCCGGCCATGATCGCCGCGCCGTAGGCGATCGCGCCGATAATAGGGAACGAGAACAGGTAGTCGTTGACCGACGCGAGCGGCGTCACCACGAGGACGTACATCAACAGGACGTTGATGGCCATCAGGGCGCTCGCGCCGCCGATCACCTGCGCTTCGCGACTCGAGAGACCGAACCCGCGGCCGGTCTCGTACGGGGTTTCGGTCGAACTCATTGGCTCACTCTAGACCGCTGGGCTGCAAAAGATTGTGGCTTACTCGCGACTGACGGTACCGTGGCCCTGAACGATAGCGAACCGATCGTCGTACCGCCGCCCTCACTCGCTCACGTTCCACCGATCCGAGAACGCCGTCCCGCACGTACACTGGGCGTAGGCGTGGACGACAGCGCCCTCGGCGTAGATACCGCCGACCTCCTCGTTCTGTGCTTCGGCGAACGCGAAGACGAACTGAATCGTGTGATCCTCGTCGTCCGACGCGTCCGGACAGTGGCCACCCGTCAGATCGCCGTCGATCTCCCCTTCCGTGCTCATCGCGGACTTTGCGAACTCCATCGCACCGGTTCCCGTCGCCGCCTGGAAGGCGCCTCGACCCCGCTCGCCGTCGACGACGATCAGCGTTCCGTCGTCGACCCGATCGCCGAACTGCTCGAGCCGGTCGTCCGACACGTACGAGTCGGCCAGAAAGAGCGCGACATCATCGAGACGCTCGCCCGCCAGAAACGCTTCACGTGAGTTGCTCATGGCGTCGGATTCTCGCTCGACATGGAAAAAGGGCGGTATTTCCGTCTCCTCGCTCGAGAGTCGAATCGAGTGCGGACCGTGACGGTCTCGCGGGTCCGCACGCTCTGATACCACAGGGGGTCGACCTACACGTCGAGATCGGACGCAGCGAGCATGACCTGTAGTGCCTCGCTGGGGGACATGTCGTCGTCGAGCTGGCCGGCGTACCAGGTCAAGAGGTCGACGAACACCTCGCGGACGTCGTGTGACGTCGCGTGGTGATGGGCGATTTCGCCATCGGTCTTGAGCGTAATATCGACGCCGTGGGGTTCGCTCGCGTCGGCGAGCGCGCCCTCGTTCGTATCGGTATCGGCTGACGGCTCCGCCAGCGGACCCGCCGTCTCCCCGTCGATGAGCTGGTCCGCGTTCCGATCGTCGCTGGCCGCCCTGATTACGTACTGATTCTCGGCGAGTTCCTGAACGTGGTCTCCATCGAGCTCGAGGTCGTCGGGCTCGAGGACCGTGTCGGTGTCTTGGATGTCTTCGGTCATGAGTTTCTGATCGGAATGTACTGTTCGAGGAGGTCCGCGATAGGGAGCGCGAACTGTCGCCCGGTGCCGAAGTATTCCAGCCCGGAGAGGAGCAGGAAGACGGTCATCGCGGCGACGGCCAGCGCGAGTGCGAGCGCGCCGACGCGGTCCCACCTGTCGGTTCGAGTCGCGACGACGATCCACGCGGCGAGCGCGCCGGCGATGGTGAGGTTGACGACTGCATGCGTCTGGACGACGGTCCCGACGGACCAGTCGACCGCGCTGAAGGTAGCGATCGCGACGGCGACGCCGACGACCGCGAACCCGCACGTCGCTAGCGCGACGGAACGTAACTCTCGGTTCGCGATCCGCCGGATCGGCTCGAGGCGGAACACACCGTAGAGAAGGACGGGAACGATCGGGGCGAGGTAGCGAACCGTGATCGTCGAGTGGAGCGGGAGTCTCGAGAGATACATGAGACCGAAGAGGCAGACGTAGCAGACGGCAAATATGTCCGTCTGCGTGAGCGGGTCGCGCAGTTGCCGCCGGACGGAGCGGGTTCGTCCGATCCGTCTGACGGCGACGACGGGGGCCGCGACGAGCGCGCCGAGGACGGGTGCGGACTCGGCGATGGTCAGCTCGACGGTCTGGCCGCCGGTTTGACTGTAGTCGACGCCGGGAATACGTCCGCTCCGAAGGAAGACGTGGGAGAGGCGACTGGCGTCAAGCGCGTCGAATCCGGTGGAAAGCACACCACCGAAGATGTCCAGCGCGTCCAGTGCCCCGTCGATCCCCGCTGACGCCAACCCGATCGCCCCGCCGACGAGGCGGGTACCTATGCCCGTCGGGCGGGTGGTCGAGTCACCGCTCGTTCCCTCCGCCGTTTCGCTGTTCGTCCCCTCGGGCGTTTCGCTACTCGAGCCGCCACCGCCGGAGGCGGTACCGCCGGCTGATTCCCCGCCAGCCGATTCAGTACCGCCCGCGCCGGTACCCACGTTGTCGACCAGAACGTCGCCACCCGTGTACGCTGACAGTAACCGCGGCGGTTTGACCGGATTCCCGGAAATAAGCGTGTTCGTCACGAAAAACGGGAGCAGCGAGACGAAAAAGACGCCACCGATAATCCCGAGCGTGCGCGGGTCCCTCGAGCGGGCCGTCAGCAAATCCAGCGGCAGGAGGACGGCGAACAGCGCCAGCGCTTCCGGGGCGTGGATCCAAGCCGTCGCGCCGACCGTCGCGTAGGCGAGCGCCCGGAACGCGACTCCCTCGTCGCCGTCCGCGATGGCGACGCGACTTCGGTAGAAGCCGTACAGTGCGATGAGGGCGAACAGCGCGGTCAACGCGTGTCGTTTCGGGATCGACGCCCAGAAGCCGATCGGGACGAGCACGACCCCGGTGATCCCGGCGGCCGTCGCGACCCGTCGCCCGTGTGCGTGGGCGAACAGCCGGTAGAGGACGACCGGAACGAACCCGGCCGCGACCATCGTGCTCACCTGCAGCGCGACCAGCGGGAAGAATCGCGGCGGAAGGGCGGTCGCCGTCGCGAGGTTCGCCTGAAAGAGGACGAACGCGAGCGCGCAACCGGCCAGCGTCGCGAGCCGGCCGCGTCCGAACAATCGACCGAGTTGGATACAGAAGGCGAGCACGAGGAAACTCCACAGCGCCGCGATCGCGATCCGCGGGTCCGCGACCAGCGCGATCGCCTCGAGCCCCAGGAGGAACGGCAGCGCGAAGACGACCTGGCCGTAGTTTCGCGCGTAGAGGCGTCCGTCCACGATGTTCATCCCCGGCGTCGACGGATCCGTCGGGCCGTAGACGGCCTGACTGATGTGGAGCTGCCCCTCCGAAACGGCGACGAGCGCGTTCCCGATGGCGAACGTGTCGACGATGAAGATGTCGACGCGCCAGTAGAGGGCAAACAGCGCGAGCGCACCGAGGTAGATCGTGAGTCCGGTCCGGTCGCCAAACAGCAACCGAACCAGCAGCGTTCGGTCGACCTCGAGCCCCGTCAGTTCATCGCGGACGCGATGGGCGGTACTCATTCGGGCACCTCGAGTTCGACTGTCTCCGTAGTCACCGGAAATTTGTTGTCGCCCGATTCGGCGGTGACGGTGATCGTGGCCTCGACGCTCGAGTTGTCGACAGCTGTGACCTGTTCATCGGGGATCGAGAGGGGAACCGATCGCTCCGTTCCCGCGGCGACGCTGCTCGTTGTCGTCCCGTTGTAGTTCAGTTCGGGAACCGAAACGCGGTAGGTCAATACGACCGGTTCCGAGCCGGTTTCGACGTAGACCAGCGCGTCGGGGACCTCGAGTCGATGCGAATTGGTGTCGGTTTTCTCGAGTGAGATGTTTTCGGCGGGAACCTGCCTCGGGGAGACGAACAGCTGTCTATCGACCGAAATACTCTCTTCGTTTCCGCCGAAGGACGTATAGAGCTCAACCGATTCGTCGGCGGGTTCGGTCGCGTCGATTGCGAGCACCAGTGGTCCGGCCGCGAGTGTAACGAGTAGTATGCAAAGCGCGGTTACAATGACACACTGGCGTTCTATGTTCATAAAAATCGGAAAGAAAGTGTCCCTATTTAGACGAGGACGTAATCCTTGTCACCGAAGGTGTTCGGGACACTGACACCGTAGACGGACTGCGCACCGGACTGGTCGACGAGACTCACAGTCGCGGATCCACCTGTTTCGAGACCCGAACCACCAGCATCGATTGAACCCTCGATATCATCAATAGCGAGGGTGATCTTGACACGTTCGTCACTATTTGTCAGTGATTCTCCATCAACACCACTTGCGTCAGAGCTAGAATACTCTGTAACAAAAGTAGAAGCCGATGGATCAGTGCTACCATCTCCGTAGGTAAGCGTTTGGTCAGCGCTACCACTGGTATATTGGATGGTTGCCGATGTGAGATCAATCGCTTCGGATCCAGCGGACTTTTTAACTGTCAGCTCAAGCGTGGAAATACCAGTTTCCTCGCTGTTTGCGATCCCAACGGCGTGCGTAACGTCGATTTGGTTCGCGACCTCCTGTCGCGTGTCGGATCCCGTATTCGAGGCCTGACTCTGGAGGAGCCCGGCCGTGTTAATCAATACGCCTGCTGCGATCGCTGCGACGAGCACCATCGCGATGAAGACGATCAGGGTACCGATACCGACCTGACCGCGCTCGTCTCTCTCTGTAATTGCTTCGAACATGTTATGTGTACACCCTGAGTGCCGTCCTCGCCCGTCCGAACCCGTCGCGACGTTGTGCGCCACCGTGGGTCCTCGAGACGCCCGCGTGGGCGTCGATCGCCGGCTCGACGGGCTGGGCCCGTCGCTCCCTCGATGGGCGTGGCGACGGGCCAACAGTCGTGTCCCGTCGAACTCCGGCGTGAGGCGAGTGGTTTGGCATCACAGTATCTGGGGATGCACCCCAGCCGACACATCGCCTAGTCGGACTATCAAGCTCCGTATCACCTCAGACCGCGTATCGAGACTCGACTCACGATTCGAAACGCGGGCCGATTCGGCGGCGGAACTCGAGCGGACATCTATAGGAGCACTCCCACTACAGGGGAGTAGTATGACTGCATCGTCCGACGAAGATCGCCGCCGGCACCGGCCGAGCGTCGCGAGACGTCGAACCACGAACGCAACGACGTAACATGGATCTCGGACTCGATTCCCTCCGCAGCTTCCTCGAAGACTTCCTGAGCGATAGCGGCGGCCGCCGAGGTCGCCAGCGCGAGCAGCAACGCCGCCAACAGGAAGATCAGGGCGGCGACGCGGCCGACGCGCAGGCGGGAGCGGAGACGACGGCCGACGAGACGGAGAACGGCGACCCCGCCGAGTCCGAGACGGACGAGGGCGACGGCGGCGGTGGCCTGTTCGGCCGCGGGTCCTCGTCGGCGTCCGACGAGGAAGAGCTCGACGACCTCTACTACCGGATCGACGAACTCGAGGAGCAACTCGAGGACAAGAGCACGGAACTGGGCTCAGTTCGGGACTCCCAACAGCAGGTCGCGGATCAGGTCGAAGAGATGAACGACACGGTTCGTCAGCTGCTCGGAGTCTACGACATGTTGACCGACGACGTGAATCCGTTTACCGGAGCCGGCGAGGAACGAAACGGGTTCGGCGTCTTCGGTGAGGACGATCCGGCGGCCGACGAGCAACCCGGGATCGGGGTCGCCGACGGCGGGTCGACGAGCGGCGACGAGACGGTTTCGTTCGGCGACCTGAAAGGCGCTATCGAAGACGCGACGGCGGCGCAGGCCGACACGTCCGGCGACGACGTCGGTGGTGAAACGATCGCGTTCGACGAGGACGACGACGAGACCAGTGAGGAAGCGCGCAACGACACCACCGTCGAAGTGCAGGCCACCGAAAGCGTCGACGGGCCGGATACCGAGGCGGATTCGGACGACGACGGTGGGTCCGACGTCACCCTCGAGAGCCTCGCGAACACGTACGCGACGGACATCATCGTCCTGGAGTGGCTGACCGAACTGGTCCGGACGGCCGGCCCGGCGGCGACGCTGCGCGCGATCTCCTACTACGCCGAGATCGGGTGGATCGACGAGGAGGTCAAAGCACACCTCGAGGCGATGCTGAGCGGCCCGGATCTCGACATCCACGTCGACCCCGGGGCGACGCCGGACGAGCTGACCGCCGAGGATCACGCCGACAGCTACACGTACATCATGAAGCTGCAGGAGATCCACGAGACGAAACGGGAAATCGAGCCGGACGCCGACACGGGGAGCTGACGTGACTCGGATCGACGACGGAGAACGGTGATCGAACGTGGGATTCAGTACCAGTGGTGCGACGGCAATCATCTTCGTGGGCGTGCTCGTCGCGGCGGGGATCGCCTACCCGGTGTTTCAGACGGCCTACGAGGAGCGGACGACTGCGATCGAGAACCACGACGATCGGGCGCTCGAGATGCGAAACACGGCGATCGAGATCGCGTCCGCGAGCTACGACGCGAACGGGAACGGAGATTTCATCATGGAAGTAAACAACACCGGTTCGACGGTACTCTCGGTTCCCGAGACGGATCTCCTGCTCGACGGCGTCTATCAGGACTCGTACGAGACGAGCGTGAACGGAAACGCCGATCGGGAACTGTGGCAGCCCGGCGAGACGCTGACGGTGACGGTTTCGACCGAGCAGCCGAACAGGGTTAAGATCGTGACCGAACACGGAATCGCGGCGACGGAGGTGCTGTAATCGATGGCCGGCGACTCAGTCTCGACGCTGATCCTGTTCATCGCCGCGATGCTGGTCGCCGCCGGCGTCGCCGGGACGCTGGTCACCAACGTCAACGAGATCAGCAACTCGGTCGATACGAAGAGTGGCGAGATGACCGACAAGATCGAGACCGATATCGAGATCATCAGCGATCCGGGCAGCGAGGCAGTGTACAACTCCGACGGTGCCGGGAACATCACGCTCCTCGTCAAAAACACCGGCCAGAAGACGCTCGCGACCGACGGAACCGGGCTCGACATACTGGTCAACGGCTCGTACGTCTCGAGCGACGAGTACACGATCACGGTTCGGGACGGCGGCGGCTCCTGGCGAGACGGGCGGGTCGCCGCGATCGAGATCGACCGGTCGCTCGCGACGGGCGAGGAGCACAGGGTGCAGGTGACGGCCAACGGCGCGGAGGAGGTGTTCGAATTCTACGTCCCATGACCGAGTATCACTCCATCGGACTGACCGGACGGGATCGCGTGAACAACGCCATCGGCGGCGGGATTCCAGCGGGGAGTATCATGCTTATCGAAGGCCAAGACGGTGCGGGAAAGAGTGCGATCTCGCAACGGTTCTCCTACGGACTGGCGACGGAGGACGCGTACGTCACGTACGTCTCGACGGAACTGAAGTCCTGGGAGTTCGTCCAGCAAATGAACTCGCTGTCCTACGACGTCGTCGACCTCCTGCTCGACGAGCAGTTGTTGTTCCTGCACGCGAACGTCGACACCCACAACGAAGGCAAGGAGCGCCAGTTGCTGGGCCGGCTCACGAGCGCCCAAACGCTCTGGAAGGCCGACGTCGTCTTCGTCGATACGCTCTCCGCACTGTTACGAAACGATCCGAACTACGAAGCGGGCAGTAAGGACGGCGAGGAAGACCACGTCATCCAGCGGCTCGTCACGTTCCTGCGACAGGTGACGATGCGGGACAAGTCCGTCGTCCTGACGGTCGATCCGACGAGCGTCCGCGACGACGCGTTGCGGCCGCTGCGGAACGTGGCCGACATCTACTTCCAGATCGAGACGAACACGGTCGGCCAGGAAATCAGGCGCAAGATCCTGGTCCGGCGCTTCCAGAACATGAAAAGTCCGGTCGACGACTCCATCGGCTTCAGCGTCCAGCAGGGCCGTGGCGTCTCGATCGTCAGCAGGACGGTGGCATAACGATGTCAGACTTCGGAACTGCGCGACTCGAGAGCAAACTGGACGGACTGGCGGACGAACACCCCCACCTGCGGGAACATCTCAACTGGTTCTACGAGGAATACGGCGAGTATCCGAAGCTCATCGACGAGCCGAGCGGCGAGTGGGAGTCCGATCGGCCGAACGTCATCTACGAAGCGGAGTCGCCGATCTTCTGTCACGTTCACGGCGACATGGGGATCGACACGACCTACTACTGCGTTGAACCGACGCTCGAGGACGAGGACAAAGCCCTCTACAATCAGCTCCGACAGCGAATCCTCGATAAGAGCGTCACCCGGCCGGCGCCGAGCGACGACGAGGAGTTCGAGGAGCACTTGGACGAGCTGCTGGACGAAGTCGTCGAAGTCGGGTCGGGGATCACTGGCCAGTCGATCGGGCGGCTCAAATCGCTCGGGCGAAGCAAGGTCTCGCTCTCGCAGGACCAGTTCACCCGGTTGCGCTACCAGCTCCAGCGCGATATCGTCGGGCTGGGCCCGCTGGAACCAGTGATGGTCGACACGGCGAACGAGGACATCCACGTGATCGGGCCGAAACAGTGTTACCTCGATCACGGCACGTACGGCATGATCTCGGCGACCGTCGACTTCGGGACGCCCGAAGAGTTCGAACAGTGGCTCCGGAACATGGGCGAACGGATGAACCACCCCGTCAGCGACTCCGACCCGATCATCGACGCGACCCTGCCAGACGGTTCGCGTATCAACATCATCTACTCCGACGACGTCTCCGTCCAGGGACCGTCGCTGACCATCCGACAGGGCGAGGAGATCCCGCTGTCGGTCTTCCAGATTACGAAGTGGGGGACCCTGAGTCCCGAACTGGCCGCGTACCTCTGGCTCTGTCTCGAGAACGAACAAACCGTCTTCGTCGTCGGTGAGACTGCCTCGGGGAAGACGACGACGTTGAACGCGGCGCTGTCGTTCATCCCGCGGGACGCGAAGATCTATACGGCGGAGGACACCTCCGAAGTCGTCCCGCCGCACAACACCTGGCAACAGCTGCTCACCCGCGAGGGATCCGGCGACGAGTCGGCCGACGTCGACATGTTCGACCTGGTCGCGGCCGCGCTCCGATCGCGGCCCGACTACATCGTCGTGGGTGAGGTCCGCGGAGCGGAGGGGCAGATGGCGTTCCAGGCGGCTCAGACCGGCCACCCGGTCATGCTGACGTTCCACGCCAGCGACATCGTCTCGATGATCCAGCGCTTTACCGGAGCCCCGATCAACGTCCCCGAGACGTTCATGGACAACTGCGACGTCGCCCTGTTCCAGAACCGGGTCAAGCAAGGCGACGACGTCCTCCGACGGGTGACCTCGGTTCAGGAGATCGAGGGCTACTCCGACTACGAGGGCGGCGTCGTCACCCGCCAGGCGTTCAAGTGGGACCCCCGCGACGACGAGGTCGCGTTCACGGGGCGGAACAACTCCTTCGTGCTCGAGGAACAGATCGCGACGCTGCTCGGCTATCAGGACACCCGCGAGATCTACGACGAACTCGACCGCCGGGCCGAGATCATCCGACAACTCATCGACGCCGACGTGCTGGGCTACCACGAGGTCAACAAGGCGATTGCCGACTTCCAGCGCGACGGCCTCGAGGGACTGCCCATTCGGATCAGCGGGATCGATCAATTCGCCTGAGACCATGTCGACCGACTCCCAGTCAGCGCCGGATATGAGCGCTCGATCGCTGCTCGAGTCGCTCAACATGGCGTACGCGAACATGGACATGTCCGCGTCGCGGTATCTGCTGCTCATTATCGCGCCCGCGTTCGCGTTCTTCGTCGGCTCGGGAGTGGCGGTCCTCGTCCTCGGGCTCTCCCTGATGGTCGGACTCCCGGTCGTCATGCTGGGACTGTTGGCGATGGTCGTCGCGATCATCTATCCCAAGCTGGCCCAGGACCGCAAGCGAAAGCAGATCCGGCAGCGCTTTCACCTGTTCCTGACCCACATCACCGTCCTCTCGATGACGAACATCAACCGCGTCGAGATCTTCCGCACCCTCGCGGAGGAAGACGAGTACGACGCCCTCGCGGAGGAGATGGGACACCTCGTCGCGATGGTCGACACGTGGAACCAGAGCCTCGACGACGCCTGCCGGCTCCGGGCCAAACAGACGACGAGTCCCCTCCTGACGGACTTCCTGGAGCGGCTGGCGTACACGGTCGGCGGCGGCCAGCGGATCAGTGACTTCCTGATGGACGAACAGGACACGATCATTCAGCAGTTCGTCACGCGATACGAGGCGGACCTCGCGAAGCTCGACGTGATGAAGGAGCTGTACATGTCGATGATGCTGTCGGTGGCGTTCATCCTCGTGTTCGCGATCGTCCTGCCCATCCTGATCGGGACGAACCCGACCCTCCTCATCGGCGGGACCATCGTCATGTTCTCGATCGTCCAGGTGGCGTTCATCTACGCGATCCACGTCATTTCGCCGTACGACCCCATCTGGTACATCGAGGAGACCGAAGGGACCGGCCCGTTGAATCGAATCCCGCGAGCGATGGCCATCGGTATCGGCTGTAGCGTCGTTCTCGCGCTCGTCATGATAGCCGCAATGCTCGGATACGTTCCGCCCATCGCCGACCGCGCCCCGTTGCCGATCATGGCCGCGATTCCCGTGACGCCGCTGCTCCTCCCCGGCTGGCGGATGCGCCAGGAAGAACAGAAGGTCAAGGTTCGCGACGGGGAGTTCCCCAGCTTCATTCGCGCGCTCGGGGCGGTCGAGAGCGTCAAACAGACCTCGACCGGCAGCGTCCTCGAGAGCCTGCGGCGGAAAGATTTCGGGGCGTTGACGGCCAACATCGACGCGCTCTACAAGCGACTCAACATGCGGATCGACGACATCCGCTCCTGGCGGCTGTTCGCCGCCGAAACCGGCTCCTACCTCATCCAGAAGTTCGGCGACATGTACGTCGTCGGCCGCCAGATGGGCGGCGATCCGAAGGTGCTCGGACAGGTCATCAGCGAGAACCAAAACGAGGTGCTCAAGGTCCGCGAACAACGTCAACAGGCGACGATGACCCTAATCGGCGTCCTCTACGGGATCACCGCCTCGGCCGTTTTCTCGTTTTTCGTCGGCCTCGAGGTCGTCGAGATCATGATGGACATCACGAGCGAGATGAACCTCGGCGAACAGAGCGACATCGCCGGCAGTATACTCAATACCGAACAGTACAACATCCGGACCATCGAGTTCCTGCTTATCCTGACGATCATCATCAACGCCGGGCTCTCGGCGGTCATGATCCGGCTCACCGACCGCGGTCACATGATCAGCGCCCTGGTTCATTTCGTCTTCCTGACCTGGCTCGGCGCAGTGGTCGCCGTCGTTACACAGTACGTGGTCAACGTGGTCATCAGCGTCTGATGGCCCGGTAGCATCCTGCGGTGGGAGTTGACCCGCCCGAATCGCGCTGATCGTCGATCACCACCGGACGAGTCCGCTTTCCGACGACTCACCGTTCGTAATGACACGAATCTTCTTGACCGCTGGACGACTGGAACACCAATAGACCGGCTCCGCCGGCCACTCATGTCAGACTCAAAGCCCTACCTCGAGACGCTCGAACGATCGGCCGGGCGCACCGACGCCACGATCCAGTGGGCGCGCTTTCTCGGCGAAACCTTCGGCACGACGGGCGCGCTGAACTGTCTGCGCTACTACGAGGACCTGGGATGGATCAGTTCCCTCGTCCGCGAGCAGATGGTCTCGTACCTGCGCGGACTCTCGATGGGAGAGATCCACAACAAACGGTACGACGAACCGACCACCCTCGAGTACCCCCTCGAGTCCCTGAGCGGGACGCTCTTCAGCGCGCACGCCCAGAGTCTCGAGTACATCGCGACGATTCGGGGCGACGACCTCGAGGAACACGTGATGATCGCGCGGATGGCCGAACGCCGGGTCGAACGGCGGATCGACGACGACGAAGACGAGGCCGACGAACCCAACGAGATGGTCAGTATCATCCGCGACGGGCCATCGACACACTGACCATATATTCGGCGCGAGGCCACAACAATTATCAAGGGCTTTGGGACCGACCCTATAACTGAAAGAAATAGCCACAGATCGGTGCTTTTCTGAACATGTGCGGCCTTCATATAGCCGCTCTCCGAAATCACGACACGAGTCGACGAGTAGTCAGTTATTATGTTATTCATCGACGTTTGATTTATATATTTAGGAGATTGTTCGGTTCCCTGTCCCTTAATATGTCCCAGCGTCAGGGAATCAGTAGTCGTGAACGAACTCCGCGTTCGGACGTCCGTCGACAGTACGTCGTTGGCGGGCACGAACTGGGTCCGGTCACGAATCCCCATCCGGTGATCGAAATGCGTAAGGATACAACAAATACCGATTCCGTGCTCGACGAACTGTCGAAAGCGGCGACTGCGGACAACCAGTCGGAATCGTACGACATCTCGCTCGGATCGTCCGACGATGCAACGAAAGACGTCGAGCGCGAACTCGACGAACTGATGGACCAGGTAAACAGCGCACTCCCGACCGACGAGGTCCAGTTCGACGAGGCCATCATCAAGGAGAACTTGGACGAGATCCTCCTGATGCTCATCGCGTTGCACGAAGAAACCCACGGGAAGGAACTCCTCTCGGATCTGACCCACCTCTTCGGCGCCCAGCTCAGTCCGGGTACCGTCTACCCGAGCCTGCATAATCTAGAGGAAGAGGACGTTCTCTCGATGCACGCCAAAGTTCGAACCAAGGAGTACTCCATCGACGACGAGGAGTACGTTCGTGCGACCGTCGAACGGACGATGGTCCAACACCTCGCCTTCGGCCTGTTGCTGTACGCCTTCCTGCCGCGCCTCTGAGGAGTTGTGTATTTCTTCCGTGATCGATGCGAGCAGCGACCGCGTTTTCGACGCCGTATCCGACGGATCGCGACACCGGGTGCTCGAGACCGATCCCAGCAGCGACGCAGCCGCCGACGCTCCCGGGGTCACCGTCGATGATACGCGGTGAAATTGCGCGCCGGCGCTATTCATCCTCGAGGGTCTCCGCGATGTCGCTCAGACTGTCGCTTGGCGGTTCGCGGGCGTTATAGTAGGCCGTCTCGCCGGGCGAGCGAAGCCCGTAGAGGAACTCCGGTTCGACGACGTCGATCAATACCGATCCACCCGCGGGAACGTCGTGTTCCGCGGTCCACTCCGTCAATCGATCGGTCGCGCCGCTCGGGTCACGAGCCAGGTCCGGCGTTTCGTAGATTCCCGGAATCGACAACGCATCGCCCGTGAGCGCGCGTTCGACTCGTGCGAACAGTTCGTCGCCGTCGAGAACGACGCGGACGACTTCGTCGGTCGGGAACGCCTCGCGATCCTCGGCCGGCACCTCGAGTTTGACGCCGGTCGCCGTCTCCGTACACGTCGAGCGGACCGTCTGCACCGAGGGATGGTCGCTCGCAATCCTATCAGTCATTGAAACGAATTGAAAAGGGGGATCGACGACTTACTCGTCGTCGCCGTCGCCTTCGCCTTCGGCGAGCAGTTCGTCGACGTCGGTACTGCCCCGCTCGACGATCGACGCGTTGATCTGTGCGACGGCGTCGGACACTTCGCGGCCTCGTACGGTGATTCGGCGGCGCTCGCCGTCACGGGACGGCTTGTAGCCCGTCTGCTCGCCTTTCATCAGGACTTCCTTCAGGTTCGCCCCCGCGACGTCTCGGTTGAGCGGGCGACCGGCCTCGTCGGAGCCGCCGGTGATCTCGAGCGTGTAGCCGTCGAGCCCGACCGCACCGCCGTCGACTTCCTCGCCGATCGACTTGCCGATAAAGCGGTTCGCGTCCTGTTCCTCCGCCTCGAGCTGGTGGGCCAACCCGGACTCCGGGTCGCCGACAACGACAGTGAAACTTGCCATGCCCGACGGAAGACGGCGGTCGGTCAAAAGATCATCGATCGGTCCCGAAATTTTGCTCTGCGGTCTATCCCGCTGACGGCAGCATAGCTGCCGCGCAGCGGGATGTCCCTCGGCAAAATTTCGATCAAAAGCACTCCTCCTTCCCCTCCAGCCGCGCGTTGCGCGGCTTCCGGGTCAGTCGTCGGCCCGCTCGCTCCCTTCGGTCGCTCGCGGTCGTACTGGGTGAGCGCCTGCCCTCCCCCGTTGAGCGGACGCAACGCGTCCGCGATGCTCGGAAGAGCGTGCTCTTCCGTAGGGTCCGACGGCTCTCGCGTTGCTCGAGCCGTCCTCCCGGCCGACCGACTCAGTATCGTTTCGGTGCGGTTCCGCTCGAACAGTCAAGTAGGTAGAACGCCTACGGGAAACCGTGTTCATCGATCCGGGGCGGCTCGAGATTCGCCTGCGCGAGGAGTTCGGCGGGACGATGGGGCAGTCGCGGGTCGTCGTTCGGCAGGCGGTCGATCTCGCGGATTCGGGCCAGTATCAAGCGGACGCGGGAGTGACCCTGACGAACGATCTGGTCATCGACGAGCTGTCGGACGCCCCCAACGGGGCCCCGCCGGACCGGTGGAACTGGTGGATCGGGTCGCTCGAGCTCGCGTACGGCGGCTACGACCGGTTCGGAATCAACCAGTACCGGAAATGACCCACCGGTTGGGATGGCAACACAAATTGTCTTCCGTGACGTAGGCCCGCCCGATGAGCGAGTTGTCGCGACCGATCTGGCCGGCGTATCCGCTCTCGGCGCTGGTCGCCGGCCTCGGCCACTGCTACCTCGGTCAGTGGAAGCGCGGCGGAATCTGGTTCGTCCTGTACGGCCTCGCGCTCGCGTTCCTGAGCGCGCGGTCGCTGTCCGGTGCCCTCGAGCCGGGCGATCCGTTCGTCGTGACGGCCCTGCAGTTCGATACAGTGAGCTATCCCGACGTGGCGGTCCCGCTCGCGATCCTGTCGATCTGTCTGCTCGACGTCTACCTCATCGGGTTGACCGAGCGGACCGCCGCTCGGACGACCGGCGCGGACGAACTGCGAAACGGCTCCTGACGCCGCTGCCGTGATCTGTCGACTTACCTGAAAACCAGCGAATCGTGACGGTCGCTACTACGGTCACGCGTAATTTTTGTGATCGTCCGACGAACGGAACGTATGGGACGTCTCAGCTCCGTCCTCCTGAAAGGACTCGGCGTACTCGTACTCGCGGGGATCGTCCTGAGCGTCGTCGGAACGATCGTCGGAATCGCCCTCTCGATCGTCGCAGCCGTCCTCTCGATGATCGTGTCGCTCGCCATCCTCTGCGTGTTCGTCCTGGCCGTCATCGGATTGGTTTCGGTACTCGATAGCGGGTCGACGACCGAGGACGAGACGGACGCACCACGGCACTCCACCGACGAGACCGACCCGGAAGAACACCTTCGCTCGCGGTACGTCGCCGGCGAGCTCACCGACGCGGAGTTCGAACGGGAACTCGAGCGGCTGCTCAGTTCGGACGAACGCCGTGGTCGAACGGGACCAAACCGTTCGGGTACTCGCGACGGCGTGAGCGATCGGCATCGGCTCCGAGATCGGTAACTCGAGGTCATCCGCAAGCTCACTTTTGGACCCCTCGATCGGTCGTCGCGAACCAACGGAGGCAAGCCGGCCGGATCCCAACGGTCCGGTAATGGACGTCCAGTTGCTGGGTGGCGCGCGCGAGATCGGTCGGAGCGCGATTCTCGTCGACGACACGCTGTTGCTCGATTTCGGCATGGATTCGGGGAACCCGCCGTCGTTTCCGGTGGGCGACGTCGACCCCGACGCCGTCGTCGTCAGTCACGGCCACCTCGATCACGTCGGCTCCGTCCCGGCGCTCCTGGCGGGCGACGCGCGGCCGTCGATCCACTGGACGCCGCCGACCTACGACCTCACGATGGTGCTGGCCCGCGACACGCTGAAGCTCCACGGGGGAAGCTACGACTGCCCGTTTACCGAGGCCGAACTCGCTCGCGTCGCACAGGTGTCCGAGACCCACGGCTACGAGGACACGTTCGAGGCCGCGGGCTACGAGATCACGTTCTTCGACGCCGGCCACGTGCCGGGCAGCGCCCACGTGCTCGTCGACGACGGCGAGACCGAACTGCTCTACACCGGCGATTTTCACACCGAGGAGCAACGATTACTCGACGGGACGACGGCACGACCGGAGGCCGACGTCGTCCTCTGCGAGAGCACCTACTCCGACGTGACCCGACCGCCCCGCGAGGAGATCGAACGCGGGTTCGCCGAGAGCCTGCGGACCACGATCTGGGAGGGCGGTACCGTCGTCGTCCCAGCGTTCGGCATCGGCCGCACGCAGGAGATCCTCTGCATCTGCGAGGAATACGACCTCGAGTGTTACGTCGACGGGATGGGAAAACGCGTCACGGAGCTCTTCCTGCGCGACCGAAACCGAACGTTTCTCCGCGATCCGGAGCTGCTACGTCGAGCGAAGGGCAACGCTCGGTTCGTCGACGGTCGCGACGGCCAGCGCGAGCGGATCGCCGAGCAAAATACGGTCATCGTCACGACGAGCGGGATGCTCCACGGCGGTCCCGCGATGACGTACGTCCCCGCGATCCGGGCGCACCCGACGAACAAGATCGCGATGACCGGCTATCAGGTCGAGGGGACGCCCGGTCGCGACCTGCTCGAGACCGGCAGCGCCGAGATCGACGGCCGGGTGATGCCGGTCAGCGCCCAGGTCGAACAGTACGATTTCTCCGCGCACGCGGATCGGAACGGCATCCGGACGTTCCTCGAGTCCTACGAGGACACGAGGGTGCTGGTCAACCACGGCGATCGGTGTGAAGCGTTCGCCAAGGAACTCCGAGCCGATGGGTACGACGCGGCTGCCCCCGAGCTCGGCGCGCGGCTTGAACTCTGACGCCGCCATGCCGGAGACAGTTACCAGAGCAAACCGCATTCGACGCTGCAGTCGAGCCTCCCGTCCGGCACGTTCAACGGGGAGGGTTTTCCCTCGGACCGATGTCGACGTATACGTGACAGACACCGATCCGAGCGCGGGCCCCGACACGGAGACCGATCCGGACGAGCTCGCGTTGAGCGACGCCGAACAGGCCGCGCTCCACGAACTGCAGCTGGGAATCGAACACGTCCATCGAGCCTACGGCACCTTGCTCGAGTTCCACCACCAACTGGGCCACGCGATGGATCGGATGGGTGACGCCGAGGACCGGCTTCGGAACGCCGGCCACGAGGAGTGGGCGAACGAACTCCGTGACGACCACCTCCCCGCGGGTGCGATCAGCGATCAGTGGACCTACGAACTCGTCGAGGAGTTCTCGGGGGAGTTCCTCGAGGAGGTCGATACCTTCGAGGACGCCGTTCGGGAGGAACTGGCCGACGGGCTCGACCACGTGACCGAACGCCGGCAGAAACGCCGGTTACGCGAGCGGGCCGAGGACGACGGCTGATCGGCGTTCGAGTCGGGCCACTGGCCGCTCGAGTGAATCGTCGTGCGCGATGTGGACGGCGGTGCTCGGGTGAACGCGTCCAGTGGACGGGCGGCCGTGAGGAGTTCCGGCCGCGAATCGGACGAGTCCCGGAATCGAGGGTCGGTCACAGGTCGCCGCCGCAGAACGGACAGAAATTGTAGACGCCGTCCGACGGGATCTCTTTCTCGCAGTCGGGGCACGTTTCGACCGGCGTCTCGTCGGGAATGTACTGATCGAAGTCGTCGACGAATATCCGGGTATCGGAACCGGTCCCGTCGCTGCTCGAGTCGGCGGCCGAGCTAGCAGCGTCGGCAGACGATGGGTCGTCAGTGCCAGCGCCTCCGGATTGTGTATCTGGAGACGGATCGTCCGCGTCCGACGTGTCGGTGGGGCTCGCGGACGGCCCGTCGTCCGCCGACGTGCTCGCGGCACGGTCGGCCGACGAGTTCGAACTGGAGGCATCGTTCGATTTCGACCCGCTGCGAGGAGCGGATCCCGTTCCCGGGCTCGACGGAACGACGTCGCTGGAGGATCGAGCCTTCTTCGAGGAGGGTCGGCCAGCACCCGCGCCGGTGGGCTGCCGACCGGACGAGTCCGATCGCATGCGCGACGTGAGGTCGGAAATCGTGTCTCTGAGATTCGGCAGCGATCCGGCAGACGGCGTGCGGGACGAAATCGCGTTTCGGGAGACCGGGACCGACCAGTCGGGCCCGTCCCATCGCGATTGTCGACTGTAGAGCGTCTCGATGCCGTAGAGTACCGTGACGAGGATCGGAACGGCGATCACGACGGATCGCACCATCGGTGTTCCCCCGCCGACTGCCACCGGATCCAGTGTCCGCGCGATCGGTCGTCCCGAACCGATCATTCGGCTGGCGAGGTCGAGCAGCACGACGACGACCGGGAACGCGGTGAGAGCACCGGCGACCAGCCCGTCGCGTTCGCGGTCTCGGCGGAGCGAATCGATCGCGATCGTCCGGTACGCCAGCGCGTACGCCGAGATAGCGATTGGGAAGAAGAGCCACGAGGAGAGCCGTATCGAACCGGTAGTCCAGATCGAGTAGCCGACTGAAACGGCGATACCGATAGCCGGAACGAGCAACAGGGGAAGCGCGTTGACTTCGTCGAACCACGAGTCGAAGCAGTAGCGATAGCCGACGACGAGGAGTCCGCCACCCCCGAAGAGAACCAGCAGCGTCCCGAGTCCGATCACGACGTTGACGACTGGGAGAACGGCACCACCGACACCCGCGGCGTCGATCGCCATGCTAATCGCGACCGCGAGGAGTTCGGCGAGAGCGAGGGTGAAGAACGTCGCCAGCAACGCGATGGGAACCGCGACCAGTTCCAGGAGAACGAGTGTTTCGTGGTCGTTACCTGATCCGTTCGGGGGGCGCATTGTATCCCGATATCTTGTGTTTGACGTAAATACTTAGCGTTTGTTTGGATTGTAGTGTCTGTTGTGATCGGTATCGTAGGGCGGAGCTCCTGTGACGAAATCAGAATCAGGGCTGTATTATGTCGACAACGAAATCGGCGAGTGTACGGCCGCCAGTCGCGTCTCTCCCGTCGTTCCCTCCAACGTCACCACCGATCGAGCGACAGACTGCACCCGTACTCCCAGCTAGACTATAGTTGTATTTTTTATATTTACAGGTGCAGTCCGTGAGTGTAGAGACTTCGTACGTCCGATACATCTCCCCAAAATCGGAGAAAAAACACGCCAGTTCTGGCATACTTTTTTCTATTATGACTGAGAAAGTGCGCTGAATACCATGGCAGAACAAACCGAATTCAGCTGCGTCTCGTGTGAAACGACGTTCGATCCGTCCCCGAACGGCGGATTCTGTCCGAACTGTAACACGCCACACCCCGACTACGAAGCGCCGAGTGGTGACGACGCTGATAGTTCCGACGAGGAGTCCGAAACCGTCGACGACGCGACCGATGCCGAGGACGACGTCGAGGTAGAATACGACGAAGAAGAAGAGGCAGAGACGGACGGCGACGACGACGCGGAAGCGGACACCGACGGCGACGATGCCGAAGACGACGGAGCGGAGCCGGGAGAGGACGAGCCGGCGACGATCGAGTGCCAGTCGTGTGACTCGACGGTCGATGCGTCGGCAGCGTTCTGCCCGAACTGCGGGGAGGAACTCGAGGAAGAGGACGAGAGCGAGGCGGACGAGCCGGTGGAGCTCACCGAGTGTCCGGACTGCGGGAACTCCATCGACGAGGAGTCGTTCTGCCCGAGCTGCGGGACGGATCTGGATGCGATTCGGGAAAGCGGAGGCGTCGACGATGCCGGCGACGAGGAAGCCGCTGACGAGGCCGGTGACGACGAGGGCAATGACGAAGCCGACGACGCCGACGATGAAACCGCAGACGACGAAGCGAGCGATGACGAGGCATCGGACGACGAAGCCGACGACGTCCCGACCGAAGTGACGCTCGAGATCGACGGCGAACCCTACACGTTCGGTGACGGTGACGTGTTCGGCCGACGCGACGAGGAGTGGCTCGCGGACCTGGTTTCGGCGAGCGGCGGCCGCGAAGAGGCCCGATATCTCTCGAGCGAGCACCTCGAGTTCGCGGTCGAAGACGACGGCGTCTACGTGACTGACGTCAGTACGAACGGGACGAAGCGCAACGGAACTGCCATGGACGGTTCCGAGGAGAAGCTCGAGGACGGCGATACGCTCGAGCTCGCCGGTCGTGCGGAGATCGACGTGACGCTGTCGTAGCGACCGACGACCCGAGCCGTCCGCGTTCGCCGCGATAGTCGCGGTTTCTCTCGGCCAGATGCGTCAGCGTCGCGTAACGGGATGCCGTTTTTTCCACGCCCGTGTCGAGTCGGTTTCGTATCAACTGACATTAGATACCAGCGAAAAAGTTATCAGATCATCCTGAGAGGTATGATTAGTTACCGCAATGACGACCGACTTCTCAACGAAACTGAATCGACCGTACGTGCCGGAGAACGGGGGCGGAATTACCTGCGAACTCACTATCGAACCGGACGACGACGGGAACGACGAGCCGACGGAGCGACACATCGCGCTCTGTATCGACAGCAGCGGGTCGATGTCCTACAAGAAAATGGACCAGGTTCGCGACGCGACGAACCTCGTCTTCGGGCTCCTGAACGATCAGGACTACCTGAGTATCGTCACGTTCGATACCGAGGTCGACGTCATCATGGAAGCGACCCGGTGGGGAGACATCGAGCGCAGCGAGGCCGAGGCGAAGCTCGACGAAATCGAAACCCGCGGCGGGACCGACATCTACGCCGGCCTCGAGGAGGCGCGAAAGTCGCTGCGCGGCCTCGACGAGGGAGAGGGGATCGCAAAGCGGATCCTGCTGCTCTCGGACGGCCGCGACATCCGACTCGAGGAGCCGGACTTCGAGCCGCTGGCGAAGGCGACCGCGGACGGCGGGACGTCGATTTACTCCGCCGGGATCGGCTCGAATTACGACAAGGGTATCATTCGGACGCTGGGCGAGCACTCCCAGGGCCAGTGGGCTCACGTGGAGAACCCGATGGACATCCGATCGTTCTTCGGGGACGTCGTCCAGGAGGCGTCGACGGTCGTCGCGAACAACCCCGAACTGGTGATCGATCTGGAGGAGGGCTGTGAGGTCGGCGACGTCTACCGTCGGCTCCCGCAGGTGCAGGAGGTCGACGTCGAGCACGCCGGGGGAAGTGCGATCATCGGACTGCCGGACCTGCTGGACCGCGAGCAACAGAAGGTCGTCCTGACCATGGACGCTCCCGTGGGCGAAATCGGGACGACCGCGACGATCGCCAACGTCGACCTGCAGGCCGGGTCGGCGTCGGCATCGACCGACATCTCGGTCAGCTACACCGACGACGAGGAGAAACTGGCGACCCAGAACGAGGACGTCACCCTCAGCTACCGCGAGACGGATCTCCGCACCCGTATCGCCCACGCCGACGACGAAGAAGAGATCGAGGAGGTCAAGGACCTGATCGACGAGACCGAGGTCATCACCGGCGAGACGGAGATAACGGACGCACTCCGAGAGAACGTCACGCGGATCGAGGAAGGCGACGAGGAAGAGGTCCGCGAGATTCAGGAGAACACGACGGTCGTCTACGATGCCGGCCGGTTCGACTGAAAACGGTCGACGCGGTCGACCGGTGGCGGCGGATACCGTCCGCGGACGATCGGACACAGAGAGACACTAAGTACCAACCAAAATGTCAGAGCCAACAGCCGGAGACGAACTCGCCGGCCGGTACGAGATTCAAGAACAGCTCGGGAGGGGCGGCTTCGGCGTCGTGTGGGCCGCAACCGACACCGACACGGGACAGTCGGTCGCACTGAAACACCCCAACTACAACGGGAACGCGCCGGACGACCTCGTCGACAAGTACTTCGAGCGAGAGCGGGACGTCCTCGAGGACATCCGCGACGCGGGCGGCCATCCGAACATCATGGGGTACTACCGGAAGGAACACGGGTTCGGAATGCCGGTCCTCGTCATCGAGGCGATCGACGGCGAGGAGCTCGGCACGGTCGTCAAGAACGACGATCCTATCACCGACGACGACGAGGTCCGCGAGATCGGCATCGGGATCTGCGACGCGCTCTCCTTCCTCCACGATCACGACCTCATCTACCGGGACCTCAAGCCGGACAACATCATGATCAACGGAACCAGGAACCCGAAGATCATCGACTTCACCACGGCCAAAGGGTTCGTCCCCGAACGCGGCGGTGCCGAGTTCACGACGGAGAGTTCTGCGAGTTCCGCGGCCGGGGAGTCGAACGCGGACTCGACCGTCCCGGGGGAGTTCAAACCGCCGGAACTGAATCAGGGCTCGGAACAGCGGCAGGGCCCCTGGAGCGACGTCTACTCGATCGGGAAGATCCTGTGTTACCTCAAGGTCGGCTGGGTCCCCGACGACGACGGCGTCGCACCCTCGGACTTCGGCATCGAGACGGCGCCGTACATGGACGAGATCATCCGGCTCTCGACCCAGCACGATACCGTCGACCGGTATCCCAACGCGTCCGTTCTCAAGCGATCCCTCGAGAAGCGCGACGCGACGATGCCGGCGCAGGCGTCGGTCCACTGGCTCGGCCGCGACGAGCGGTGGACGATCAGTCCGGGCGACACCATCGGCAGGGTGACGCCTGACGGACCTCGGCCCTCGATCATGCTCGAGGACGACCGACACAAGGCCCTCTCGGCCGTTCACTGCCGGTTCGACACCGACGAGGACGGGAACTGGCGGGTCATCGACACCAGTCTCAACGGCACCTACATCAGCAAACACGACGAACAGGAGTGGCACCTCCTGCTGTCGGAGGCCGGACAGGAACGCCAGCGACGCCACGGGGAGTCGGTTCCCGACGATCTCGAGGCGTCGACGGCGCTCGAGGGCGGCGACACGATCGCGCTGGTCAGTCCATCCTACCCCGAGCGGTTCTACTTCCAGTTCGATCACCAACCCGTGGAATGACTATGGAATACGCGAGCACTATCGATATCGGCGCACGGAAGCAACGACGCGACGGAATCAACGAGGACGGCATCGCGACGGCGGTCTTCGAGAATCAACACCGGCAGACGGAACGGCCGGTCGGAGTCTTCGTCCTCGGTGACGGGGTCGGCGGCGAGGACTGCGGCGACGTCGCCGCCTTCCTGGCGACGACCGTCGTCAGGAAGCGGCTCACCGACGCCCTCCTCGGTCCCGGAACGGACGTCCCGGAACGGTTCGGTATCGACTCCTACGAGCCGACGCCGCCGACGGCCGACGCCGACCCGAACGGGGCCGTCTCCGAAGGAAAGATCAAAACCGCGATTCAGGAGGGGATCGACGCTGCCCACCAGCACATCCAGGAGTTCGCCCAGAGCATCGGCGGCCGCCCGGCGACGACGCTCGTCGTCGGCGTCTACGTCGACGGGCACCTCCACTACGGCTGGGTCGGCGACAGCCGGATCTACGTCATCAACGAGCGCCACGAGGAAACGAAACAGCTCACGCGGGATCACGCCGTCACGAACGACCTGCTCGAGAAGGGGGAGATCGACGACGAGGTGTACGCCCGCATCCACCCCGATGCGACGGCGATCACGAACGTCGTCGGCGGCTCCGCGCACGGCCAGCCGAGCGTCGACGTCGAGTTCGGGTCCACCGAGATCTACCGCGACGACATCATCCTGTTTACGAGCGACGGCCTGGTCGACGCGTTCCCGGACAACCGCTCGCTTCGGGAGACGTACCAGCAGGCGACGGACATGGACGCCGCTCGCGAAGAGATCCGCGAGTCGCTGGTCACGGACGACGAGATCCGAGATATCGTCCTCGGGGCCGACGATCTCCGGGAGGGGGTCGAGCAACTCGTCTCGTTCGCCAACGACCGCGGCGGCAAGGACAACCTCTCCCTGACGCTGGCCAGGGATCGGGGAACGACGCCGTCGCCGGACTCGCCGCCGCTTCGCGGTGCGGCCACCGACACTCGGGAGCTGACGAACCAAGAGACGATCATCGATCCGCCCGAGGAGGCCGCCGAGTCCGGTTCGGCGACCGACTCCGGTGATAGCGGCGGAAGCACGCGAGCCGGAAGCGAGGCGAACGCCTCGTCCGGCGGCTCGAGGCGATCGTCACAGGACGGCGGAACGGCGAAGGTAGTTTCGGCCGGCGAGGGCGACCCGCCGACGGCCGCGGTCACGATCGCGGGTGACGAGACCATCTTCGAGATCGTCGACGGCGTCACCATCGGCCGGACGACGGATGGGAGCGACCAGAGCCCGAACATCGGTCTGGTCGTCGGCGACGACGCGTCCGTCGAGCCCCACCACGTCCGGCTGGAGTGCGACGACGACGGCTACTGGCAGGTCCGCGATATCAGCGCCGTCGGGACGTTCGTGGAGACCGGCGACGGGACGTGGACGGTGCTGCTCTCGAGCGAGGGGGCCGACCTCCATCGCGAGCACGGGTTCGACCCGAGCACCGCCGCCGACGGCGATCTCGACGAGACGACCCGACTGGAAGAGGGGATGGCGTTCACGTTCGAGGACCCCCGGAAGGAGGACCCGATCACGTTTCGCTTCTTCTCGTCGGTCGAGCACGCCCAGAACCGGACGCGCTGGAGTGACTCGACGGACGGGAGGCCCTTCAATGGGTTCTCCACGTAAGCGTGCGGGTACTCCCGTGTCCGAATTCCGTATCCCCAACCGTCGAAACGGACAGTCCCCGTGAACGGCGAGCGGGCCGCCGGAGCGAAGCGCGATGACGGAGGGCGAGCGGACGGGCACGATCGTCGACGACCGGTTCCGTCTCGAGGAGCGACTCGCCGCCGGCGGTCTCGGGACGGTCTGGCGCGCGACCGACCGTGAGCGAGAGATTCAGGTCGCACTCAAGTGCGAGAACGACGGCTCGCACGATCCGGAGCAGGTTCGGGCGCACTTCCAGGGGGAACTCCAGTGGTTCCGCCGGTTCGAGGGGGGACCGGTTCCCGGATCGCTCGTGCAGTTCGTCGACGGTGCGGTCGACGGAGACACGGTGTACATCGCTACGGAACTGATCCGCGGCGGCTCGGTCGACGACGTCGTGGACCGCGAGACGGATCCGGAACCCGCCCTCGAGCGCGTTCGGGAGCTCGGCGGCCCGGTCTGCCGGACGCTCGAGTTCCTCCACGGAAACGGCGTCGCGCACCTCGATGTGACGCCGAGTAACGTGCTCGTTCGCCGGTCCGGCCAGCCCGCAGTGATCGATCTGAACGCCGCGGTGGCGACCGAGACGGAGCCGGACGTCCGCTTCGGTCGCGATCCGTTCAAACCGCCCGAACAGACGCGGACGAACAATCCCACTGCATCGATCGGCCCGTGGTCCGACGTGTACGCGCTCGGACGGTTTCTCGCCGTTCTGCTGACCGGAACGACGGAGGCGGATTCGAACGAAGCCCGGGAGCCCGTCGATCTTCAATCTCGCGGCGTCAATTGCCCGTCGGCTCTCAGCGACCCGATCCGTCGCGCGACCGCACCCAACTACCGCGACCGGTTCGACGACGCCGGCGACCTCTACGACGCGCTCGTCCCGTTCCTCGAGGTATCGGATCGAGCCGCCGAGTTGGTCCACGAGCCGTCCGAGCGCGCCGTTCGCGTTCGTCCCGGCGACACCGTCGGCCGCTGGGCGGCGGACGGACGGACTCCGACCGTCGTGTTCCCGGACGACGAGCGATACCTCTGTCCCGAACACGCCGCCCTCGAGTGCGACGAGGAGGGCTGGCAGCTTCGAGACCGGAGTCTCAACGGAACCTTCGTTCAGCGGGAGGGTCCGTGGGAGTACGTGCTCTCTCGAGAGGGGCGGGAGCGCCGGCGCGACGCTGACGCACCCCTTCCGCGCCCCGATCCGCCGGCGTCGATCCGGCTGGCCGACGGCGATCGCATCTCGCCGGTCTCACCCGACTACGGCTGTCACGTGGTGTTTCGGCCCGAAGAGTGAACCGACGAGTTCTGCCGCTGTTACCGCTCCGTGAGGATCCCGGCTCAGTCGTCCCCGGTCGAGTCGCTCGTGGTCGCTCCGCCGGGCTCACTCGCGGTCGCTTCGTCAGGGTTCGATCCGTTCTCGGACCGAGACTCCCAGCCGAGCGGCGCGGGCTCGAGGAGGTCTTCTTCCCGTAGTCCGGCGAGTCCGAGCAGGTCGTCGTCGTCGATTTCGACGGCGGAGTCCGACTCCGACATGGCCCCTGAATCGGGAGCCGACGTTGCATGCGGATCGGCCTGCGAAGCAGTCCCCGACTCGGCGGCAGGCGTTTCGTTCGAATCGGTATCCGACGCTGCCGTCGAGTCGGTCCTCGCCGCTCGGTCGTCGGTCACTGGTGGGGTGTCGGACGCGTCGGAGAGTGCCGGCCGGTCACTCCCGCTTTCGGCGATCGATTCGCCGTCAGTTACTGACTGAGGGGTATCGTCTGCAAACGAAATTCGATCGTCGATGTCCTTGGCCGCCGACGGTTTCGCCGGCGGCTCGAAGACCGAGACCATCCCGTCGCCGCGAACGACGTACAGCTCCCGCTCCGGATCGAAGACGATCGCCGATCCGACGTCGATCCCGAATTCGGCCAGCGCCAACAGCGTCTCGAGTTCCCCTCGCGGACCCTCGAGCGCGGCGTCGGGCAGCCGCATGGTCGTGATCACCTGTTCGAACTCGTCGCGGTCGTCGCGATACGCGAGCCACTCCCGCTCGGCGGCCGTCGGGGTCGGAACGCGCCGAGAGACGTATCTGAGTCCGACGAGTCCGCCGATGCCGAGGACTACCAGCAGCGGCCCGCCGATGCTCCGAACCGGGCTAACCGAAGCGGGGACGGTTTCGGTCTCGTACTCCTCGTGAGTCTCGGTGTAGGATTGGTCGTCCGTGATTTCATACGTTCCGCTATCGGCATCGATCGTGACCCGATAGCTGTCCGCCGTCGATCGTCGCTCGCCGGCGATGGTGCCGTCGATCTCTCGCTCGAGGACGAGTTCGATATCCGTGTCGCCCCGGCTGGCCTCGAGGTCAGACTCGATCTCGTCGATTCGAGCCGTAATCTCGCTGACGTTGACCGAGAACGCGGCGGTGACGTTCTCTCCCGGTTGCACGTCCGCTTCGCGGGTCGACGCCAGTCGTTCGCGCTCGCTCCAGTGGGTGGTGTTGTCGGACCCGACGGAACGATACACGAGATCGACCGTGAGTCCGACCTGGACGTTATCGCTCGTTCGCGCGTCGTACCCCGCGACGAACTCCCCGTCGACCGTCGGGCTGATGGCCGTATAGTAGAGGGGATCGTTCTCGAGGCGCGTCCCCTCGGCGTAGACCGTGTTCGGTTCGGTGACCGTAGCCGCGTGGGACACGTCTCCCGTCGCGGTCCAGGCCGCCGTCCGTTGCTGCGTCGTCTCTTCGCCCGGCGTCGCGTAGGCGCCGTAACTGATCCACCCGCCCAGTGCCACCAGCACGACGAGGGCGACGATGATCGCCGTCCGATACTCCGCCAACAGAACGCGGGAGCGCAGTCGGCGCTCGTCGTCCACCGTGCCGCCGTCCGTCTCGGTCAGACGTCCACTCATTCTCAGTAGAGCCTCCGAATGATCGACCGCGCCGTGGTCCGCCGACTGCGGGCGGCCAGTCGTCTCGAGCGAGCGTCCACCGGTCCGGCGAGTACCCGACCGAGACCGTAGGTTCCACCGCCGAGTAGCGAAAGGATAGTGGCGAACGGCACCCACGGGTGGAGCTCGTAGAGAGCGTCGAGAACCGGTACCGGAAGCACGTACAGGTAGCGATACTCGGTGATGTACGTCGGGAAGTAGCCGGTCTCGTCGGGTGTCGTAATCGAGACCGTGACCGACGTCTCGTCCCGTGGACCGACGGTCGCCCGGTCCGGTGTGACCGTCACGTCGTCGCCGCCGGATTCGACGTAGGAGACCGTCGGAACGAACCCACCGTTCGAAACCGTATACGGGATCTCGTCGGTCGTTCCCCGTTCGATCACGAGCGGTTGCTCCGACTCGAACTCCGCGCTGATCACGTCGTAGGACTGCGTCCCCGCCGGCACGATCATCGCCGCCCCTCCTGCGGAGACGACTAACAGCGCGAACCCGGCCGAGAGCACTCGCGGATCGATTCCGTCGCCCCCGTCGTCGCTACCGAGCCGCGATTCGAACGACGTCGATCGCCGTTCGCGGACCGTCTCGGCGACGTAGAGGACGCTCGAGAAGGCGAGCAGAACCACCGCCAGGCCCGAGTTTCCGAGGAGGTTCCGCGTTCCGAACGCGGCCGCCAGTTTCGTTTGAACACCGCCGAACGCATCGCTCACCGACATGACGGCCGTCCCGAAGTGAGGGATCGTCACGACCGCGCCGTTGACTTGCCACGCGGTCGCGACGATCTGAGCGTCCTGTACGTGGGGCTCGTTGCCGTCCTGATCGGTAAACGGATTCGCGTCCCCGCGCGTTACGTACCCGCGAGGCGTCTCCTCGACGATACGGTGCGTCGTCAGTCCGCCGCCCTGAATCTTCTCGGCCTCGAACACAACGACGTCGCCCGGCTCCGGTTCGCCGGTCACTTCGCTCGGAACGGCGATGAATCCGTCACCCGTGTCGATCGTCGGTTCCATACTCCCGGTTTCGACGAAACTGAGCAGTATCGGCTGTCCGAGCAGTTGCCCCGCGACCAGCGCGAGAACGGTAACGACAACGAGTCCTCGCAGTGCCCATCCGACCCCCCGACGAATCATTTTTCCACTAGATCAACGAGATGAACTCACATATAAATATGTATCCATAAGAGTTTGGCTAGTTATAAGAATACGGTTTCCGACGGGAACGTACCCGGTAACGGGGTTCGAAGCGTGCGTACTGTACGCCACGTTCGGTACTCGAGACGCTCGTCGAGGGCGGAATCCGGCAAAGTGAGGTGATCGGCTTCCTCCGAGAACCGGTCCCCGAAGGGGTTCGATCCGTCGACGGCTCTCGTAGTGGGTGTGGTTAGCTGTTGAAGAGCCGTTCGAGCTCCGCGTTGATCGCGTCTCGATCCAGTTCCTCGCTATCGAGGTCGAAATCGACGTCCGCGACCTCTTCGTAGTCGCTGAGTGTCGGTGTGTCGTTCGTCATCGTCAGAGTTCCTCCGCAGTGATTTCGATTTCGTCGCTGATCTCGACCGAGTCCACCGCGCTCTCGGGAATCGCAAAGGCCGCCAGGCTGAAGTCGATCTCGTCGCCGGGCGAGAGCTCCGAGAGGGAAATGAGGTTCACCGGCGGGGACCACGACATGTCGTAATCGAGCGCCACGCCGCCGATCTGTGGCACCAGAAGGACGCCGAGAACGCCGTCGAAGTTAGCGAAGTCCGCGTCGGCGAACGCCAGCGGCGCGACCTCGAGTTGAATGTCCTGTGTCCCCTGGTTCTGGATCTTGAACAGGTCCGCGATCCCGGTCACGGCGTTGGCGTTCAACCCTTCGCCGCCGGCGAGACCGGAGCCGATGTTGTCGTTGTCGCCGGTCAGGTTGATCGCGAGTGCGTCGCTGTCCGTCGTATCGACGTAGTTGCCGTTCGGTCCGTCGCCGGGTTTGATGCCGAGGTACGCGCTGGAGTCGTCGGTGACCGCGACGCCGACGTCGCGCTCCGCCTCGACGTTACTGAACGCCCCGGTTCCCAGGGCGATGCCACCGCTCGCGGCGAGCGCGCCGGCACTGAGTACGAATTTTCGTCGTTCCATATCGTTCTACTCCGTTTAGTTCGCCGTCGCGCTGACGGTCACCGAGTCGAGCAGCTCGTCGCCGTCGCCGAGCCCGCTGCCTTCCGTGTCGACCTCGACGCTGACGGTCGTGCTTTCGCCGGGACCTAACGTGACGGGACTGGTCGCCAGCGAATCGCCGTCGTAGGCCTCGCCGTCGGGGTAGAACGAGACGCGGCTCGCGTTGTCGCCGGTCTTGGAGAAGTCGACGTCGACCTCCTGGGTCCCCTGGTTTTCGATGACGAACAGGTCGTCGATCTCCGTGATCGCGTCCGGATTGACGCCGTCACCGCCCGCGTCGGTGGGGTTGTTCGAGCTGAGGTCGATCGTCAGCGTCCCGCCGTTTCCGTCGCCCGTCACGTACTCCGAGTTCGCGCCGCCGGCGCCTTCGAGGCGCAGGTAAGCGGAGGCGTCGTCGGCGACTTCGACGTCGACGTCTCGTGATGCGGTCACGCTCGAGAACGCACCCGATCCGACGGCTGCAGCAGTTCCCGATGCCAGTGCTCCCATTCCGATAACGAATTTGCGTCGTTGCATGGTTGGATTCTCCGTTGTGTCGTTCGCAGGCGATCACGCGGCCGCGCTCGGACGGCGGCTCGGCGCTCGCCCCGACCCCCGCTGCGGGGATCACGAGAAATCCGTGACCGGGAAGGGGTATTGTAATACAGACGTGGACTCGAGTCCGTGAGACGTTACCGTTGGGTCAACCGCTCGCGTACCGAACGGACGACGGCGTATCGGATCGGTTGACCGCTGTCGGTGCGGAACAGTCAGTCGTCGACACCGGTGCAACCACCGTTGACTCGCGGTCAACCGACTCGAGACCGAGACCCGACCGTCGTCTGTGAACAGTTGACTACCAGTCAACGGCAGTCTGAACCGGCAATATAGTGTAAAATGTCTAATACTGTCGGCCAACAGCGCGATAGTGACCCATCGTTCCGGGTGGAAATACATCCCTCCAAAGTGTAATTTTAATTTAAGATATGAAAGTAACCAATAGACTTATTTGCGAAAGTGTGGAGGTATCAATTCAATGGGGGTCAGCCAAGCGAAACCATCCGGGGAGATCGACGTATCGCAGCCAGACCGGCAGCGGTTGACTGAAGACGAACTCTTCGAGCTCCTGGCGAACCAGCGGCGGCGACACATCATGCACGCGCTCATGCGCGAGGACGCGCGCCTCGATATCGGTGACCTCTCACAGGAGATCGCCGCCTGGGAGGACGGGCTCGCCTTCGAGGACGTCTCGAGCACCGATCGGAAGCGGGTCTACACTGCCCTCCAGCAGTCCCACCTCCCGAAAATGGACAAGGCGGGCGTCGTCGAGTTCGATCGCGACCGGGGGACGATCGAGCCGACGCCGGCACTGGAAGACGTGGAGATCTACATGGACGTCGTCCGCGGCCGCGAGATCCCCTGGAGCGACTACTACCTCGGGTTGACGGCGCTCTCCGGCGCACTGTTCGTCACGTCGACACTCGACTTGCTACCGTTCAGCCAGCTCCCCGCAGCCGCGTGGGGCGTCTTCGTCATCGTCACGTTCGCCGTCTCCGCGCTCGCACACCGCTACTACGCCAGACGGAGCCGACTCGGGATCGCGGAGCAGCCCCCGAGCGTGGAACTCGAGTACCGGGATCGACCGACCGACGAGTGATCGACCGACAGGACAACGGCTCCGGTCGGGGCCCCGTCAGCGCCCCCACGACACCAGAGACAACACGAATGAAACGGACGAGACGCGCTGCACTGGCGACGATCGCGGGCTCGAGTGGCGTCCTCGCTATCGAGACGATGGGGTTCTCGACGGCGGGGCTCGAGCGAGACGCACAGGTTCGGACCGCCGGCGATGCGAACGCCTATCTCGGGCTGACTGCGGACGGCGTCGAAGAGGGTGGAGTGTTGTTCGAGGGGGACCCTCGGCAGCCGCCCACCACGTTCGACGTCATCAATCAGCTCACGGAACCGATCGCGGTCACGCTCACGGTCGAGCACTTCCGGTTCCGGTCGGCCGACGGCAACCCCGTCTCCGACGACCGGGTTATCCGTCGCGAGAGCGCGAACGAGCGGCTGGGTCCCGGCGAACGAATCGCCGACGTTACCGTCGGACTGGATCCGGAGCGCGATGGAACGAGTGGTGAAACCGTCACGGGAACGATCGGGATCGAGGCCGCGGGCGACGAGACGACGGTCGAGGCCGAACGCGAACTCACCCTCGAGCGACCCGAGATCGCGATCGACTCGGCTCGGCTCGAGGTGACCCAGACCGGCGGCGGCGTCTTCGAACACGCGTGGTCACTCTCCTCGGTCGATACCGACGGAGCGCCACTCGAGCGGCTTCGGTTCGACTACGGTCGCATCGAGACGACCCGGGCGCTCGACTTCACCGGCGCGGACGCGCTGTCGGCGTCGGTCGCGATCGACGGCAGCGAGCACGCGGCGACGATCGAGCGACGAACCCCCGAGACGCTCGCTCTCGCGCTCGAGTCGCCGGTCTCGATCGATCACGGCACCGTCGAAATCGTCCTGACGAACACCGGGCCACCCGCGAGTCCCGGCGGCGGAAACCGGTCGCCGAGCGGCGCCGTCCTCGAACTCCAGTGTGGCGGCGCCAGTGCTCGCGTCGAGGGCGTCTGGCGTCGTCCGTAGGCCGGGCAGCTACAACCGGTCGATGATCTCGTCGGCGAACGTCGACAGCGCGGCTTCTCGGTCGTCGTTTTGAATCCCGACGATCGCGTGATCGAGCCCGTAGTCCTCGAGTCGGGCGAAGTACTCCCGGAACCACTCGACGCCGGCGTGAAACCCGAGGTGAAGCGGCTCCGGGCCGGCCGTCGGATCGTCGGCGAGTTCGACGCGAACCGCGATCGAGAACGGTTTCTCGCCCGCGGCCTCGCGCCAGTCCGCGAGATAATTCTCGAGCGTCGACTCGGGGAGGTGATAGAACAGCCAGCCGTCGCCGTGCTCGGCGATCCACTCGCGGGACTGGCGGGCGTGGCCGGTCGGCAGCAGCGGCAGGGTGTCGGTCGTCGGCTTCGGGACGACGTCGAGGTTTCCCTCGAGCGATCCCCATCGTCCCTCGAGTTCGGGGAAGTCCTCCCGCCAGACCGTCCGGAGGGCTTCGACGCTCTCGCGGAACAGTTCGCCGCGCTCCTCGCGGTCGACGTCGAAGGCGGGATACTCGGGGTCGCGGTCGCCGGAGGCGACGCCGAGGACCAGTCGGCCCTCCGAGAGCCGGTCGACCGTCGCCGCGGATTTCGCGACGTGGAGCGGGTGGCGAAGCGTGAGGACGACGCTCGAGGTGCCGAGCGCGATGTCGTCGGTGTGGGCGGCGACGTGGGAGAGCCACGGCCACGTGTCGAACGTCTGGCCGGCGTCGCCGAATTTGGGCCAGTAGGTCGGGACGTCTCGCGCCCAGAGTCCGTCGAAACCGACGGACTCGACGTGCTCGGCGAGTCGCAGTTCGTCCGCAACGTTCGGCGTCGAGCGGTTCGCTCCGGTCAGCGGAAAGCCGGCACCGAAGGTCAGGCCGTCGCGATCGAACAGGCGGCGATAGCCAGCGTTCACGTGTCCACCGGTGGGCATTCGGTCGTGCTATCGGTCGGATGGGTATGACGATGGCGTTTTGCGATCGGCGTTGCCGGTACCGGTGCTCGAGGGACGGGCCGACGGGGCGGTCGGGGAGCACCCGCTCGAGAGCGTGGTCACTCGCCGGCGAGCGAAAAAACAAAATTCGAATCGGCTGCCGAGTCGTCGGTGTCCGATCAGTCGTCGGCGGGCGCCGCGCCGCTGCCGCCTTCGGCCTGCTCTTTCGTCCAGGCGAGCTTGCCACCGGCGGCGAGAATTGCGCGCTCGCGTTCGGAGGCGTCCAGCGTCGCCGTGTACTCGTCTTCGCCGTTGATGCGGACGGTGAACTCCTCCTGTCCGCTGGTGACGGCGTCGTAGACGTTGTCGACGATCTCGACGTCGTCGCCCTGGTCGATGTTCTCGTAGGTGTCCTCGTCGATCGTCAGCGGGACGATCCCGAAGTTGAAGAGGTTCGCGCGGTGGATGCGTGCGAAGCTCTGTGCGAGGACGCCCTCGATACCGAGGTACATCGGACAGAGAGCGGCGTGTTCTCGCGAGGAGCCCTGGCCGTAGTTCTCGCCGGCGACGAGGAAGCCGCCGTCGGCGTCGAGCGCGCGCTGTGCGAAGGTCTCGTCGACGCGGCTGAGCGTGAACTCGGAGAGCTTGGGGACGTTCGACCGGTACATCAGGATGTCCTGCGTCGCAGGGATGATGTGGTCGGTCGTGATGTTGTCCTCCATCTTCAGGAGCGCTTCACCCTGAATGTCCGAGTCGAGCTGGTCCTTCAGCGGGACGTCGCCGATGTTCGGGCCCTTGATGAGTTCGTCGTCGACGGCCTCGTCGGGCGCGATGAGGTCGGTCTTCGATCCGTCGTACTCGTCGGGGAGCTCGACGCCGGGCGCTTCGAGATCGCCGAGTTCGTCGGCGAGGTTGCGGGGGTCGACGATTTCGCCCTTGAGGGAGGCCGCGGCCGCGACCTCGGGCGAGCAGAGGTAGACGTTGTCGTCTTCGATTCCCGAGCGACCTTCGAAGTTGCGGTTGAAGGTTCGCAGGGAGACGGAGTCCGAGGAGGGAACGTGGCCGATGCCGATACAGGCACCACACGTCGCCTCGGAGAAGTTGACGCCGGCGGCCATCATCTCCGCGACCCAGCCCTCGCGGGCGAGCATCTCGGAGGCCTGCTTGGAGCCGGGCGCGACGATCGTCTCGGTCTCCATCGAGGTTTCGCGTCCCTCGAGCATCTTGGCGACGGGGAGGATGTCCTCGTAGCCGCCGTTCGTACAGGAGCCGACGATGACCTGCTCGACGGATTCGCCTTCGACTTCGCTGACGGGAACGACCTTGTCCGGCATCGAGGGCTGTGCGATCAGCGGCTCGAGGTCGGAGAGGTCGACGACGATCTCGTCGTCGTACTCGGCGTCGTCGTCGGGCTGGAGCTCGACGTACTCGTCGCCGCGGTTGACGCGCTCGAGGTAGTCTTTGGTCTGCTCGTCGGTCGGGAAGATCGACGTGGTCGCGCCGAGCTCGGTTCCCATGTTGGTGATGGTCATCCGCTCGGGTGCGGTCAGGGTTTCGACGCCCGGACCGGTGTACTCGAGGATCTTGCCGACGCCGCCCTTGACGGAGAGGCGACGGAGCATCTCGAGGATGACGTCCTTCGCGGTGGCCCACTCGGGGAGCTCGCCTTCGAGGCGGACGTTGACGACTTCGGGCATCTCGATGTAGTAGGGCGCACCGCCCATGGCGACGGTGACGTCGATCCCGCCGGCGCCGATGGCGAGTTCGCCGAGGCCGCCGGGAGTCGGCGTGTGGCTGTCCGAACCCAGCAGCGTCTTGCCGGGGGCCGCGAAGTTCTCGCGGTGGACGTTGTGGCAGATACCGTTACCGGGTCGGGAGAAGTGAGCGCCGTATTTGCCGGCCGCAGAGCGGAGGAAACGGTGGTCGTCGGTGTTCTTGAAGTCGAACTGATAAGTCTGGTGGTCGCAGTACTGCGCTGCGATCTCGGTCTGGACCTCGTCTAGCCCCATGGCTTCGAACTGGAGCCAAACCATGGTCCCGGTCGTGTCCTGGGTAAGTACCTGGTCGATCTCGATCCCGATCTCCTCGCCGGTCTCGAGTTCGCCCTCGACGAGGTGGTCGTCGAGAATCTTTTCGGTGAGAGTCTGTCCCATAGCACCCAGAACTCGGCTTTCCGTCCTGATAAATCCAGCGTGTTTCTGTGAGCCACGGACCCCGCGTGGGCCTCGGAAACGGAGGTTTTCGAGTAAATATTGCCGAGTGAGCGACCGTTCGTCGATAACGGGATACGATCCCGTCATATGACCGCTGTACGGTCGCGTCGGGCCCGTCCGACGCGATAGCGGCGTGACGAATGGTACCGAACTGATGGATCGAGTCGAACGGATACGCTTTTGTCGTCGCCGCGGCGTTGCGACAACAGACATGTTCCGCTCCGGTGCGTTCGTTGCCGACCACGTCTCGCCGACGACCGACGCGCAGATCCAGCCCAACGGGGTCGATCTGACCGCCGACGTCGTCTTCGAGCAACTGGAGCCGGGGCGCATCGGCCGAGACGGGAAAGAGATCGGGGACCGGGTGGCCCGCCCGCTCGAGGAACTCGAGGAGAAAGACCCCCACACGTACTACCTGCCCGAGGGGTCCTACGTCGTCCGCTACGGCGAGCGGATCGCGATTCCGGAGGGCCACGTCGGCTTCGTCTACCCCCGCTCGTCGCTCATGCGGAACTCCTGTATGCTCAATACCGCGGTGTGGGACGCCGGCTACGAGGGGCGGGGCGAAGGGCTGTTGCAGGTCCACCACGACATCGAAATCGAGCGCGGTGCCAGGATCGCCCAGCTGGTCTTCGCCGAGGCGAACCACGAGGACGTCTACGACGGGAGTTACCAGGGCGAAAACGTCGAGTAGGCGACGGTCGCCTCCCTCTCCCTCGAGTCGAGTGCCGATTCGCGTACCGTTTTGCCGTTCCGTCCCGTATTCCCGACACATCGATGATGGCGACCACCCACGTGTTTGCCGGGCTCGCGGCCGTCGCGCCGGTCGCGTTCCTCGCGCCGGAGTTTGCCGCAGTACTCGGGATCGGTGCGATTCTCGGCGGCATCGCCCCCGATTTCGATCTCGTCTTCACGCATCGGCGGACGCTCCACTTCCCCGTGGTCGGGCTCGCGGTCGCCGTCCCCGCGGTCGTCGTCGCAGCCCTCTTCCCCTCGCCGCTCACGCTCGTTCTGGCCGCGTTCGCGGGGACGGCCTGGCTCCACGCCGCGAGCGACGCGATCGGCGGCGGCCCCGAAATAGACCCCTGGACGGAACGCACCGAGCGCGCGGTCTACAACCACGTTCGCGGTCGATGGATCCGGCCGCGACGGTGGATCCGCTACGACGGCGCTCCCGAGGACGCCGCCCTCGGCATCGCACTCGCGATTCCGGCGCTCCTCGTCTTCGACGGCGGGTTCACCGCCGTGATCGCCGCCTGCGTCGCCGTCTCACTGCTCTACGCACTCCTCCGGCGTCGACTGGTCGCGTGGACGCCCGACTGGCTCGAGTGACGGAGAGGCGGGAGCGTCCTCCACGAAAGTGACGGTTTTCCTGACTGTCTCTCGGCCAGAAGTCGGAACCCTGATACGGTCGGTGGCCGAGCGACCCCGTATGATAGACGAGCTCGTCGCCAGAACGATCCATCTGGTCGTTGCCGCCCTCTGGGCCGGCAGCGTCTGCTTCGTCGCCGCCGTCGTCCTGCCGCTCGTGCGCGACGGCGCGTTCAACACGACCCACCCGCTCGAGGTGATTTCGGAGAAGCTCACGACGGTGTCGCGGGTGAGTTCGCTGCTCCTCCTGCTGACGGGAGGGCACCTCGCGGGGACCGGCTACACCACGGGGACGCTCGTCGGCTCGACCAACGGGCGACTGGTGCTCGCGATGGTCGCGCTCTGGCTCGTGCTGACCGCACTCGTCGAGATCGGGACGAAACGGTTCGAAACCGGGCTCGCCGGGAAGAAGATCCGCGAACCGGCTCGCGACGCGCTGCCGGTGTTTCGAGCGGCGGCCGTCGTCGCCATCGGATTGCTGGTCGTTGCCGGGCTGCTGTCGGCCAATGTGGGCGCGCTCCTGTGACCGCAACGACAGTCTCCCTGTGACGACGACCGGGTTCGGGAAGCGAACCTCTCAGAAACGAACGTTCTTGCGAAAAATACTTAGTCGGTTACTGTAACGTACTCGCTAATGATTCGGGGCAAAGATATGGCACTGTCGCTCTTCGTCGTGGGGACTGCCGCCGTCGCCGGTTACGTCCTCCGCTCGGAGCGGAGGGGAGCCACCAGATCGCGATCGAAAGCGGACCTCGGCGCGCGCGTCATCGGCCCGGACGAGGTTCCGGACGATGCCACGGTCGTCGACGCATCAGCGCAGCGCCTCGGCGAGATTCCCGGCGCGCGACGAGCGCTCGACCGGGCGATCCGCAACGGCGCGCGCGAGGAATGGGAACACATAACACTCGACCGGGACGGCGCCTGGTCCGTCGTCGACCGCGTTCGACAGACGTTGCCCTACTACGACGCCGACGGGGACGAGTACAACGGCGTCTACGTCCGGTACAACGACCGAATCGTCGTGCTCGATGCGATCGGCTGGGCGCATCTCGAGGACTCGCTCGCGTAGGGTACAGTGCCGATCGCCGCCGATTTCGCGGCGAACTGCCACAACATTAATCACTAGCCGCTTCCTCCGTTGGCCCGACAGTGACCAGTTCCGGTCGGCCCGTCGTCTTCGTCGGGGACGACCCGACACCATCCGACGACCTCGAAGCGGCGTTCGACGTGGTCGCGCTAGCGGATCGAACGGCGGTCGCCGACTACCTCGAGACGACTCCCGCTGCCTGCGTCGTGGTCGACGGGTCCGACACCGATCGCGTCGCAACCGTCGCCGCGGCGTGCGACGCTGCGCCGTCGGTGCCGATTATTTATACGACAGCGACGGCCGACGGGGCCGCCGCTGCCGCCGCGACGCGCGCGGGAGCGACCGAGTACGTCGTTCGCGAAGCCGACGAGACGGTCGCCGACCGTGTCGCGGCCGTCGCACCTACCGGCGACGCAACGGATGCTCCAGTACCCGAACCCGGGAAAACGCCGTCCGCCCTCGAAGGTAGGTCGCCACAGCGCGACCTCGAGCAGGCACGGCCGTCCCGCGAGCGGACTCCCGAGCGGTTCGACGATGCGCACTTCGCCGTCGACGAGGATTTCGAACTCACCGCAGTACACGGTCGGGCCGACGACTTACTGACACGCGACGGGGCCGTGGGAACCTCGCTCTGGGAGGCGATACCCGACGCCATCGGATCGGCACTGGAAACGCAGTATCGTCGCGCGCTGGCGGCGGAGACCATGATCACCCTCGAAGAGTATGCGCCCACGCTGGAGCGGTGGCTCCGGCTCCGAATCGCTCCCCTCGATGGGGGCCTCTCGGTGTCCGTGAGCGATACCACCGAGCGCCACGAACGGGAAACCGATCTGCAGCGCTGCGAGGCGATCGTCGAGACGATCGACGACGGCGTGCTCGTAATCGACTCGGATCAGCGGTTCGTCCACGCCAACGATGCCTTCGCCGATCTCGTCGGGACGGACGCCGAAACGATCGTCGGAATGCACGCCTCGTCGTTCGTCGACGACGCCACCTGGAACGACTGGATGGCCGTTGCCATGTCGCTGACGGCCGGCAATGTGAGTCACCAGACGATCGAAGCCGAGCTCCAGCGAGTCGACGGCGGGACCGTCCCGATCGAAGCGAAAGTGACTCCGCTGGAATCGACCGACAGCGACGACGTCTCGTTCGTCTGCGTCGTCCGCGACGTGACCGAACGGAACCGCCGCGCCGACGTCGTTACGGAGTTACTCGAGACGACGCAGGCGCTGTTTTCCTGTGAGTCGCGCGAGGCCGTCGCGGACGTCGTCGTCGACGCCGCCGAGCGCGTCCTCGGGTTCGAAATCGTCACCGTCCGCTTCTACGATCCGGACGCCGAGGAACTGGTCCTGACGGCCGCGTCCGAGACGGTCAGCGACCTGTTCGACGAGCGAAAGCGAGCGGGGATCTACGAGAGCAAAATGGGCGAGGCCTTCCGACAGTCCGAGCCGATCGTGTTCGACGACTTGCGGACCGACTCCCGCAGTACGGTCCACGATTACGAGTCGTTCCGGGGTGCCATGTGCATCCCGATCGGGAACCACGGCATCCTCAACGTCGGCTCGGCAGTGACCGGCGCGTTCGACGACCGTCACGTCCAGCTCGCGCAACTGCTGACCGCGAGCGCGAACGCCGCGCTCGAGCGAGCCGATCGTCGGGAGGACCTCCTGCGACACGAACAGGTCCTCGAGGCCGTCGAAGGGATGGTGTACGCGGTCGACGAGGACACCCGTCTCACACTGGTGACCGACCCGCTCGCCGAGCGGCTGGGGTACGACCGCGAGGAGCTCCTCGGCGAACCCGTCTCGCTCATTTTCGACGACGACTCGTACGATCGCGCGAGCGACCGCCTCGAAGACATGCTCTCGGATCCGCAGCGAGACCGCGGCGCCTTCGAGGCCACCTACGTCACCGCCGACGGCGACCGGTTTCCGGTCGAGATCGAATGCTCGCTGTTGCCCCGCAGCGAGACCGACATCGAGACCGAGGCGTTCCGCGGGACCGTCAGCGTCGTCAGGGACATCACGCGGCGCAAGGAGCGTGAGCAATACCTGCAAGTTCTCAACCGGGTTCTCCGACACAACCTCCGCAACGATCTGACCGTCGTCATCGGCTACGCGGAACTCCTCTGTGACCGGCTCGAGGACCGGGATCTCACGGCCGCCGCGACCACGTTGCGGGAAACCGCGACCGATCTCGCCCGAACCAGCGAGAAGACCCGCGCCATCCAGTACGCCCTCGACCGAGACGGCGACCTCCAACCGGTCGACGTCGCCGCAACCGTCGAGGACGCCATCGACACCGTCGAAATCGGGGATGCCACCATTTCGGTCACGACGACCGGCGACTACCACGCCTGGGCCGACCCCGGGCTGGAACTCGTCGTCGACAACCTGCTCGAGAACGCGGTTCGGCACACGGGAGCGGCACCGACCGTCGAAGTCACCGTCGAGCGTGACGACGAAGGAATCCGGCTCTCGATCGACGACGACGGGCCAGGCATTCCGCCCGCCGAGATCGCCGTCGTCACCGGCGAAAGCGACATCACGCAACTGACCCACAGCAGCGGCCTCGGCCTCTGGCTGGTCCGCTGGATGGTCGACAGCTACGGGGGCAGCATCTCGTTCGCACGGTCGCCGCTGGGCGGCAGTCGCGTCGACATCGTCCTGGAGGCTGCCCCACCGGAGTCGACGGGCGCGACGGGGGGAGACGCGGCGGACGCAGCGATATCGGAGCCGGCGGACGGACCGTGATTCGAGGCCGGGGTGCGTTTCCGTTAGACCGGTCGAGCGGTCGCGTCTCGGCCGCAATCGCCTCCGACATGGAATCGCAACCACTACCACAGCGGCCGGCTCATGCCTATCCATGCAACTGGGCCTGATCGGACTCGGACGGATGGGACAGATCGTCGTCGACCGAACCCTCGCAGCGGGCCACGACGTCGTCGCCTTCGACTTGGACGAAGAAGCGGTCGCGACCGCAGCCGATGCCGGGGCCGACCCCGCCGACTCGATCGACGACTTCCTCGACCAGCTGGGATCGGACAAACGTATCTGGCTGATGGTCCCCGCCGGCGAGGCGGTCGACGTCACCCTCGAGGAACTCGAGCCCCGTCTGGACGGCGACGATATCGTCGTCGACGGCGGGAACTCCAACTTCGAGGATTCCGTCCGGCGAGCCGAGTCCTGCCCTGCGGCGTATCTCGACTGCGGGACCTCCGGCGGCCCTGCGGGTGCCGAGCTGGGGTTCTCGCTGATGGTCGGCGGTCCCCAGTGGGCCTACGACGAACTCGAGCCGATCTTCGACGCCGTCGCGACCGGTCCCGACGGGCACGAACGAATGGGACCGGCGGGCTCGGGCCACTACGTCAAGATGATCCACAACGGCGTCGAGTACGCCCTGATGCAGGCCTACGGGGAAGGGTTCGAACTGCTCCACGAGGGGCGGTACGACCTCGACCTCGAGAACGTCGCCTCCGTCTGGAACAACGGCGCCGTCATTCGGTCCTGGTTGCTCGAACTGTGTGAGGAGGCCTTCCGCGAGGAAGGGACCGACCTGGGCACCGTCGCCGATCGGATCGAAGGCGGCTCGACCGGCACGTGGACCGTCCAGGAGAGCCTCGAGCAGGAAGTACCCCTGCCGCTGATCTACACGGCGCTGTCCGAACGGTTCGGGTCGCGGGCCGACGACGGCCGGTTCTCGCGGCGACTGGCGAACCGACTCCGGTACGGTTTCGGTCGACACGACGTCCCGCGGCGCGAGTGACGGTTCGCTCGAGGGCGTCATTCCCGCGTCCTGGGGACGCACAACTACGCAACGCTACTTCAGCCGCTCGGGAAAATATTCACCACAGTTGTACAGTAATTTAATCCAAGGCCTATCTCGTGAAATGTTGGGTCAGTTTCATTACACCCGCCTTCGCAGCAGGAGTTATGAAATCGATCGAGCAGACAGCCGTTTCCGTTTCAGCCGACGATCAACTGAGCATGGCCGTCATCGATCTCGTTGCCCGGGCGACCGACACCGATCCGCTCGAGCTCGACCCGCTGTACGACGCGATCGACCCCGACCTCCTCGACTCGCTTCCCGACTCGGACGGCTTTTCGAGCCTCGAGTTCTCCTATCACGGGTATACGATCTCCGTCGCGGCCGTCGACGACGAAATCACGGTTGCGCTCGAGGGGAGACGGATTTCGGCCGATGACTCCTCGGGCGATCTCATTGGCGGCGAATCGTCGACGTAGGGCCGATCCAACAACGGTCGGAACCGGCGAGCACCGGATTGGTCCGCGGCGATCACTGGCTCCGACAGACACACACCACCGTTACAAGTGAAGCTCCGGGTGATGGGGTGGCGGAGCGGGCCGTTCTCGAGCAACTGGTCGATACCGACTGCCAGTCTGTACCCAAACATCGAAATCACGGGGTCCGCGTCTCCGATATGGCACAAACTGTCACCGCTTTAGATGAAAGCGTGGACTGTTCTCTGCACAACTACTACTAGACTAGCCTTCACGTGAAATAGTGGTGTGTCTGAGTTCACTTGCATCAGATGAAAGAGTGGCTTTAAATATACCATCTCTCTTGATACGGACATGCCTCGGTTCGAGCGGAAGCAGAACATCTTCCGGAACAAGGACGCGCTGGGGGAGTCGTACCAACCCGAACGGATCGAAGAGCGGGACGACGAAATCGAGGCGTACATGGACGCGCTCCAGCCCATCATCGACGGCTGGGAGCCGAACAACGTCTTCCTCTACGGGAACACGGGCGTTGGCAAGACCGCCGTCACCGACTACCTCCTCGATGTCCTGCAGGAAGACGTCACCGAGTACGACGACGTCGATCTCTCGGTACTGAGCGTCAACTGCAAGACGCTCAACTCGTCGTACCAGGTCGCGGTCGAGTTAGTCAACACGCTCCGTCCAGCCGGTGCCGAGATCAGCACGACCGGATATCCCCAGCAGACCGTCTTCAAGAAACTCTACAGCGAACTCGAGGCACTCGGCGGAACCGTCGTCATCGTGCTCGACGAAATCGACTCCATCGGCGACCGCGACGAGTTGCTGTACGAACTCCCGCGCGCCCGCTCGAACGGCTACCTCGAGTCGACGAAAGTCGGCCTCATCGGCATCAGCAACGACTTCAAATTTCGCGAACAGCTCGATCCCCGCGTCCAGGACACGCTCTGTGAGCGCGAACTGCAGTTTCCGCCCTACGAGGCGTCCGAGCTGACCAACATCCTCGAGTCTCGAGCGGAGGTCGCGATCACCGAAGACGGCTGCGACGGCGGCGTGTTGAACCTCTGTGCGGCGCTCGCCGCTCGGGATAGCGGGAGCGCCCGGCAAGCGCTCGACCTGCTCCGACTGGCCGGCGAGGTGGCGGAGAACAACGACGACGACGCCATCCGGGAACACCACGTCGATCAGGCGCGGTCCAAACTCGAGCAAGAGCGCGTCGAGGAGGGAATGCGGGAACTGACGACCCACGGACGCCTCGCCCTCCTGGCGGTCGTCTCGAAAGCCGCCAAGGAGTCGACCCCCTGCCGAACGCGGGAACTCTATCAGGAGTACGAGGCCCTCTGTGAGTCCTCGGGAACCGATTCGCTCGCCCAGCGATCGGTCCACAACCACCTCTCCGATCTCCGGATGCTCGGCATCCTCTCGGCGAAGGAAAACCGGAGCGGCTCCCGCGGGAACTACTACAGCTACGAACTCGACGTTCCCTTCTCGAGCGCCGTCGACGCGATGGCCGACGTGCTCTATCTGGACGACGAGATCGAGACGATCCGCGATATCGCCCGCATGAACAGCGTCGTTTGAGCCGGTCTTCCGACTCTCGGCGTCAGTCCGTAACCACCCCACACCACCGCTGCAAGTGAACGTCGAACGACACGACGCCGGACCACCGTTTCACTTGTATCGGTGGTGTGCCACCGCATCACATTTCTAACCGGACGCAATTCCTCGATCCGGTCCCACGGCTGGCGAGCGGCTTCACGCGAACCCGTGGTGTCTCGGATAGCCACTCGTCTCTCTTTCGCTCCGGTCATCGTACTGTGATGGTGCCGCCTGTTCACATGCAGTGGTGGTGTCTGTGGGTCAGGATCTCGAGCGAAATTCCCCCGACAGAACCCGCTCGTTCAGATGCAACCGTGGTGTGTCTCCGTCCCGATTCGTTCCTCTCACGGTTCACTTGAATCGGTGGTGTGTTGGCGCTCGATTCTCGATCTCACAGCTCGATCGTGAGGGAGTCCGCACTGACTCCGACATCTCGACGGCGGACCAGTTCCAGGGCCGTCGGCGCTACCCGTCCTCCTCGGGCTCGTAGTCGTCGTAGATCCGGTCCATCCGGGCGGCCATCACGAAATCGGTCTTGTGGAGTCCGTCGATCTTGTGGGTCCACATCTCGATCGTCACCTCGCCCCACTCGAGTTGCATATCCGGATGGTGCCACTCTTCCTCCGCCAATTCGCCCACCTCGTACGTGAACTCGAGGGCGTCGCGGAAGTCCTCGAACGCGTAGGTGCCCTCGAGGTGGTGGTCGTCGACGACCGACCAGACGTCGTCGCGGATCTCCGCTTGATAGTCGGCGTACTCCTCGGGCTCGAGGGGTTCGTCCTCGCTGGTACAGGCTTCGCACTCCTGATCGGCGAGCGCTGGCTCGGACATGGGTCGGCGTACGACCGCGAGCGACGTGAAGATTTGTGCGGTAACTCAGGCTGCCGCGATCCGTGTTCGGTCGTGCCGCCCGTTTTATACTGGCGTCCGCGTAACGACAGAGACACGGAATCTCACGATGGGAGGGGACAAACGCAACATCGCGGTTCGGTTTTTCGGCGGCGCGGGGAACTACAGTTCGAATCGCTTCGCGTCCCTCTTCGTAAAGCGACTCTGCATCCCCGATCGTGACTAGAAGTACGTTAGTGTCCGTCATAGCCTCTCACCCTCGGTATCGGATGGCCTGAACCGTTGCTTCGGAATATTATGTTGGTTGTTCAACCAACGGCAAAAATGTGACCGAAAGTCCCGAAACAAACCAAATCAAACGGGCTCCCGAAGCGCCCACACGTCCGCGAGCGGCTCCAGCCGACTCGGCTCCGCCCCACGTTCAGTGAGGATCCCACAGTGGAACAGCATCGCCTTCAGTTGGAACACCGTGGGCGAGTGGTAGACTGATCCGTCCTCGAGCGCCGCGGGCCGAAGCTCGCCGTCCGTAGTCAGAACCCGACTCCGGACGCCGTCGGTCCCGCGGACGAACAGCTCGACGGTAAACGACGGATGCAACTCGTGCAAATACTCCACGACGTCGACGAGCGACGGCTCCGTGATCCCGTCCTCGTGCATGTGCTGGAGTTCGCGGACGAGCAGCTCCGTCGCCTCGTAGTCGAACAGCACGCGGCGGGCCAACTGGCCCCACGCCGGCGCGAGATCGACGAACCGTTTTCCCGATCGGTACCAGGTTTCAAACTCCTCGAGGGCCGCCTCGACGGACCCGTAGCGCGCCGTCGCGAACCGGACGACCTCCTCGCCGAGCGCGGTGAGTTCGATGTCTTCGGACCGAACGCCGTCCTCGATAAGACCCAGGAATTCCGCTCCCTGTCGAGCGCTATCGACGGCGCTGACGACCTTGTACTCGGACAGCAGCGATTCGGTATCGCCAGCCGCGTAGTGGGCCAGCGGATAGCCGAGGTAGTTCTTGGGATGGTTCAGGCCGAACGACGCGTCCGCGACACCCTGCGCGCCGGCCTGAAACCGGAGCGCCGTCGCCTCGGTCGTCGTCCGATTGCCGACGACGCGGGGCACCTCGAGCGGGTCCACGCGCCCCGCCGAATCGACGCCGAGCACGCCGACGTTCAACTCCCGCGCGAGCGTGCGGTCGGTCTCGGAGATCGACGCCGCCGGCGCGGCGAGGTAGGCCGCGTTGGCCTCGTGGAGCCGGTCGTAGGCCTGGAGGATCCCGCGCTGCGTATCGACACCGTCGCTCGTCTCCCCCTTCGCCTCGATGGCGATCAACGGCGGCTCGTCGCCGAGTCGTTCGACGGCGAGGAGGTCCGACTCGAGCGCTCGAACGCCCACGAGATCCGGATAGCCGCCGCCGATCCGGACGTGGTTGAACGGTGCCAGACAGTCGCGGACGGCCGCGTCGACGGGCTGTCCGGGGAGCCACTCGTCCCTCGAGAACTGGGTGTCGGCTACCGCATACGCGGTCGACTCGTCGTCTGTCGGAAAGAGCCGCCGCTTCGTATGGGCCAGCACCTGTGGTTCCGAGAGCGACCGAGCCGCGCTACTCATGGTTCTCGATTGGACAGGAGCCCCAATAATGTTCTGGCGATCAGACGGCTCTACGGCCCGAGATCCCGTTCTCGGATGGAAACTGCACTGCTACGAGGACCGGTCGTCGAACGCGACACAGTATTTATCTCGTCTGACATGGTCGCCCCACCCATGGTTTGGAGTGACATACCATGTGAAGTGCGACGATACCTGACCGCACCCGCTACCGAGGTGATACGATGAGTTCGAAGCCGCGGAGCCGTTGGGGATGGGGGTTCGAGGGCGAGATGATCGACGAGACCGAACTCCGCGAGCGGAAGGAGTTCCTGGAGTCTACGCTCGGCTTTCCGGAGCGTCCCGTCCTCGATCCCGTCCCGCTGGCCGACGCAACGATCCCCGATCCAGCGATCGAGATTCCCGACGCGCTCGCGGATTTCTGTACGTCGGACCGAGCCGTTCGAGCCAGGCGAACCTACGGCATGGCTCGTCCGGAGAACGTCCGGGCGTTCCACGGGGATTTCACGCCCGCCCCGGATATCGTCGCGCGACCGACGACGGAGACGGAGGTCGAGGCGGTACTCGCGTGGGCCTCCGAACAGCGCGTCGCCGTGTCTCCGGTTACCGGCGGCACCGGCGTCGCCGGTGGGACGGGGCCGCCGGAGGGAGGCGACCGCGCTGGCTACGCGGGTACGATCGCCCTCGATCTCAGGAACCTGAACGACGTCCTCGAGGTCGACGAAAAATCGCGAACCGCACTGATAGAGGGCGGCACCCTGGGGCCGGATATCAACCGCCAACTCGACGAGTACGGGCTTCACCTCCGGCATTATCCGCAGTCGTATCGGCTCTCGGGGCTCGGCGGATGGATCGCGACCCGATCCGGCGGTCACTACGCGACCAGGTACACCCACATCGACGAGCTCGTCGAGAGCGTCCGGATGGTCTGCCCGGCGGGAACGTTCGAAACCCAGCGGCTCCCCGCCCACGGCGCCGGTCCGGACGCGAACCGGCTCGTCTGTGGCTCCGAGGGCAGTCTCGGCGTCATCACGCAGGCGTGGATGCAGGTCGAACCGCGACCCCAGTACCGATCGGACGCAGCAGTGTACTTCGACGGAATCCTCGAGGCCGCGGAGGCGATACGCCGGATCGTTCAGGCGAAACTCTATCCCGCGAACTGTCGCCTCCACGATCGCGTGGAGACGAGCCTGTACGGGATGGACGAGGTCGAAAACGAGCTCGTCATCCTGGGGTTCGAATCGACTGACCAGCCGACGGACCCAGCCCTCGATCGAGCGCTCGAAATCTGCGAGGCGGAGGGCGGAGCCTGTCCGGACGGACCGGACCATTACGGCCCGGGCTACGGCCACGACCGCCCCGAGGACAGCGACGTAGTCCGCTGGGGTGAGGCGTTCCAGCTCGGCGGCTCCGGGAGTACCGATCTCCCGCTTTGCGTCGTCGGCGGAACCGTCGAGACCGCGGTGACGTGGGACCGCTTCCCGGAGTTTCACGAGTCGATGCTCGCGGCCGTCACTGATGCGCTCGACGCAGAATGTGGTATGGGACACGTATCGACTCGCTTTACGCACGTCTATCCGGACGGTCCCGCCGTTTATTACACGTTCCGCGCACCCGGCGATCCCGATCCCGATCGGCGGATCGAACAGTGGCGGCGGATCAAACGCGCCGGCCTCGACACCGTCATGGAGTACGACCTGACGCCGACGCACCACCACGCCGTCGGCCGGGATCACAAGGAGTGGTACGCGGAGCAGATCCCCGAAAACTACGGGGAGGCACTGCGCGCAGTGAAAGGTGTCCTCGACCCAGCGGGGGTAATGAATCCCGGCGTCCTCGTCGATTCACCGGATCGCGACTGAGGGAGAGGCTCGGTCGACGAGCGGTCGATCGTGCTCACAACTCGATCTCGCTACCGATACCGGCGAGGACGACTCCAGTCCCGAGCAACGCGAAAACGACGCCGCCGACCCACGGCACAGATCCGTACTCGACCAGCGCCGTGAGCCAGAGCGCGCCGACGAGGACCACGCCGCCCGCGACGATCAACTGAACGAACCGCTCCATGGAAGTCCGTTCGTCGCCCCGACTCAAGTATCCCGCCGCCCGAGCCGACTGCAGCACTCACCGTCCCGTCGAGCCAAGCGTTTGTATCTCGAGCCCGTTGCCACGACTATGACCGACGCGATACTCGTGTACGACGACGACTGCGGCTTCTGTACGTGGTGGGCCGACTTCTTCGACGAGCGGACGGAGCTCCGTATCGTCGGCTTCAGCGACCTCACCGACGACCTGCTCGAGCGGTTGCCCGAGAACTACGAGGAGTGCTCGCATCTGGTGGCCGACGACGGCGTCTACTCCTGTGGCGCCTCGCTCGAGGAGGCTGTCGTCCGCACCGACATAGCTGAACCCGCCGGTGACGTCGTCGAGTTCCTCCGGCAGTTCGAGGATTACGAGCGCTTCCGCGAGCGGTCCTACCGATGGATCGCCGACAATCGGGATCGCTGGGGGACGTACCTCTCGAAGACGCCGCCGGCGCGCCAGCAATCCGACGAGAGCTGAGCGTACGCCGCTCGAATTATCGCATTCGCGGGTCGCGACTTCGCAACTCCTCGAGCGAGACGGGATGCACGTACGTCCCGACGCGCTCGCGAGACCACCAGCGGCCGCTCGCGGCGCGTTGCTCGGGCGTCGTGTACCGGTAGCGGTACCGGATCGCCCGGACGTGCGTCGGCGGCTCGCCGTCGAACGGAGCTGCAGCGAGTAGATCGAACGTCTCGTCGTCGGCCTCGAGGAGCTTTACCAGCAAGCGGCGGAACCACGGACTCCGACGCGGGCTGGGCGACATGGCGGCGAACCACAGCTGCCAGTCGAGGCGGAGGTGATAGGGTGCGACCTGCGGCGGCCGGCGCTCGGGATCGGTCGGCTTCCCCTTGAAGCGGTAGGAGTGCCACTCCGTCTCGTGCGAAATCTCTTCCTCGGTGGTCCCCTCGACGACGACCTCGTACCGGTCCCGCGTCACCGAGCCGAACGCGCCGTAGGTGTTGACCAGATGCAGCGGATCGAACGCGGTGTTCATCAGCTGGCGCTCCGAGAGCATGTTCTTCACCGGGCGAACGCTCAGAGCCACGACGAAGATGGCGAGCAGAATCGCCGCAGCCTCGAGATAGAGCGGCGTCGGCGCAGTCGCGGGCGCTGAAATCGGGAGCACGGACGCGATCACGCCGTCGCTGAACGTCGGAATCGCCAGCACGATCGTCAGCGCGTTCAGCCACGCGAAGTTGCCGGTGACCAGCAGCCAGCCCTGGAAGCCGATCGTCGCCAGCCCGGCCAGCGCCGACAGGGGTTGTGGCGCGAAGTAGAGGAAAGGGACCAGTAGTTCGAGGACATGGTTTCCGAACGTCTCCACGCGGTGAAACCGATCCGGCAGGTGGTGGGCGAACCAGCTCACCGGGTTCGGGATCGGCTGGGTTTCGTAGTGGTAGTCCATGCAGGTCAGGTCGCGCCAGCAGTCGTCCCCCCGGAGCTTGATCAGTCCGGCACCGAACATGTTACGGAAGAGCACCCACTGCAGCAGCAGGATGACGACGAACGGCGGTTCGACCGATCCCGACCCCAGGAAGATCGCGAGAAAGCCCGTCTCGAGTAACATCGACTCCCAGCCGTAGCCGTAGAACGTCTGTCCCGCGTTCACGAACGAGAGGTAGAGCGCCCACAGCGACGCCCAGAGGGCCATCGACGCGGGCGTCGCGTATCCGACCGGGAGCCAGTACGGCGCCCCAACCAGCGCCAACGTCGACAGCGCGACGCCCGTCCAGGCCGTGATCCCGATCGCCCGATCCGTCGGCACGAAATAGAAGAGGCTCGGCCGCTCCCGGAACGAGACGCCGTCGACGTACCACTCGAGGGGCAGCAACCCGTCTTCGCCGGCCAACGGTCGGAACTGGTTGGCTGCAACGAGAAAGGCGAGCAGGTACAGCAGTGCGAGCCCCCGCTGGAAGACGACCCGGACGAGCCAGTAGCTCTCCCCCTGCCACATACGCGGCCGTAACTCCCCGAACGGGCAAAGGAGTGACGCGTCGTTCGCGTCCGGTTTCGATGTGACTACTCGCGAGTGTCTGTGGTTGCACAATAGGAAACTAATTGCGTCATATAGCAAGAACGGGCTCGAGCAGTGGAGCCGCAAACAGCTACGTCCCGCTCTCTGCGCTCTCTGCTGAGACTCCGTCAGTCAACCGTACCGAAACCGCAAGACACTGCCGGCGACAGCGACCACAAGTCCACCCGACGCGAGAATCCCAAGTCCCGGCGCGTACGAACCCGTGAGATCGTATAACGTCCCGACGAGCACCGGACCGAGGAACCCCCCGATCTCCCCGACCGCGAAGATAAAGCCCACGGCGGTGCCGGTCAGTCGCGCGCCGATCCCCTCGAGTTCCGGCGGGATCGCTCGAATGAGCGGCGAGAGGCCGCCGAAGCCGAACCCGGTGACGACGACGCTTCCCAGCAACAGGAGGCCGAGATGGGTCGCGATCACGCCCGAAATACCGAGGCCCGCGATCAGCCCGCAGACCGTCAGCGCAGTCCGGCGCGCACCGAACCGGTCGGCGGCCGCGGGGACCGTCAACACGCCGACGACGTTGGCGGCGACGAGCAGGCTCGTCGTCCGTCCCGCCCGATCCGGCGAGTAGCCCCGGGCTTCGAGCAGCGTCGGGAGCCACCCCTGCATGCCGTGGGCGATCAGCAGGTACATCGTGCCGACGACGACCACGAGCTGCAGTTCGCGGTGGGTCAACACGAGCGTGAGATCCCGGCGGATCGCCGCGAGCGAGAGCGACGAGTCCGCCGCGTCGGCGTCGTTGGCCGCGCGGTTGCGGGCGTCGATTCCCAACCGCCACGCGACGACGAACCACAGCAGGCCGTAGCCGATCGCGACGATCCCGCTCCAGAAGAAGAGCCCCCGCCAGCCGCCGAGGAATGGTCCCAGTATCGGCCGGCCGACGGCGAAGACGCTCGCCGTGCCGGCCGAGGCTCCGACGAGGTAGATCGAGGACGGAAAGCCGGTCTCCTCCGGCGGGAACAGCACCGAGACGAGTTTCGGTAATCCGAACGTGATCGCCGTCGCGCCGACGCCGATCAGCAGTGTGGTTGCGAGCAACTCCGGAAAGCCGACCGCGAAGCTGCGACCGACCTGCGCGATGCCGTATATTAACACGCCAGCCGCGAGGCTCCGACCCGGTCCGACACGGTCGACGACTACTCCGGTAAACAGCGCGATTGGAATGTAGGTCAGCGGGACCGCGCCCGCGACGACGCCAGCCTGCGTCCCCGACAGGCCGAGTTCGTCGATGATCGTCGAGAGATACGCCGGCAGCGAGAACCAGATGAACATCAGGCACGTGTAGCCGACCGTTCCCACCACGACGGCGCTGTATGCGCGGCGACGACTCATCGAATCAGTCATCCGAACGTGGATGGGTGACGCTGGCCCGAGTAGTTTATCGTACCGGTACGACTCCCCGGAGCGGCGGTAGGAGTACCCCTTTCCGTTCCCTCGTCGTGTGTGAAACCGTGACGCCCGAAGAGCACGCCTTCCTCGAGCGAGCCCGCGTCGGTTCCCTGGCCACCGTCGACGACGCGGGCCGACCGCACGCGGTCCCGATCTGTTTCGCGCTGCTCGAGCGGAGCACTCCATCAGAGTCGGCGGACGCGAACGGGCCGGTCCACGAGAACAGCGGCGACGGCAGCCAGACCCGACTCGTCTCGGCGATCGACGAGAAACCGAAGTCGACTCGAGAGCTCCAGCGCGTGCGGAACATTCGGTCGAATCCGACGGTAACGCTGCTCGTCGATCGCTACCGCGAGGAGTGGTCGCGCCTCGCGTGGGTACAGGTCCGCGGTCGCGCCCGAATCCTCGAGCCTGATATCGCTGCCGACCATCCCGACGCATCGATACGCAGCGACGGCGTGACCGCGCTCGAGTCGAAATACGATCAGTACGCGGAGCACGATCTCGAGTCGCGTCCGCTCCTCTCGATCCGCGTCGGCCGAACCGTCTCCTGGGGGGCGCTCGAGGACGAGGCCGCGACCGCAAACGAAGAGTGAGAACGACCGCTCAGTCGGCCACGAGCGACCGTTCCGCGTTTCCGACGATGAGGAGCGCCCCCGCCACGACCGCGACGGTCGTTACGAGCGGGTTCACGATACCGAGGGCGGCGGCCGGGATGGCGATCGCGTTGTAGACGAACGCGAGTCCGATGTTCTGCCTGATCCGACCCCGTGCAGCCCTGGCCAGCGCGAACGCCTCCTCGACCGCGGCGAGGTCGTCGTCGACGATCGCGATGTCGGCCGCGTCGGCGGCCAGCGCGGTACCGCTGCCGAGCGAGATGCCCAGATCGGCCGCGGCGAGCGCGGGCGCGTCGTTCGTCCCGTCCCCGACCATCGCCACGCGACCGTCGGTCTTCATCCGTTCCACCGCCGCCGTCTTCCCGTCCGGCGAGACGCCGGCGAAGACGTGATCGACGCCCGGATGCCGATCGAAGGCGTCGGCCGCCGTTCCGTCGTCGCCCGTCAGCACGACGACGTCGATCCCGTCCTCGGACAGCGCGGTGACCGTCTCGTCCCACTCCGCTCGCGGTTCGTCCCCGACGATCACGACCCCCTCCGCGGACCCGTCTCGGCCGACGACGACCGGGAGCTGACCGGCATCCCGCGTCCGGTCGATCCGTGACTCGAGCCCGTCCTCGAGCGCCCAGTCCCGTTCCCGGAAGAGGTCGGGGTGACCGACCAGTATCGATCGACCGTCGACGGTGCCCTCGACGCCGGTCGCATGGGTCTGGAAGTCTCGAACCGTCAGTCCATCGGCCCCGGCCGAGCCGCCGTCGGCCCGAGTCGTCCGACCGTCCTCGTCCGTGCTCCCGTCGAAGGCCGCCGTGATCGCCGCCGCCGCGGGGTGGGCGGCCCGCCGCTCGAGGGCGGCCGCCGCCGCCAGGAGGTCGTCGGGCGCGTCGGCCTCGCGGACGGTCATCTCGCCGGTCGTGAGCGTCCCGGTCTTGTCGAAGACGACGACGTCGACCGCGCGGAGCCGCTCGAAGACCGTCTCGTCGAAGACGACGATCCCGCGCTCGAGGGCTTCCTGCAGGCTCGCGGCGACGGAGTACGGCGTCGCGAAGCCGAGCGCCCACGGGCTCGCGACCATGATCGTCATGAGGACGGCCAGGACGGTCGTCGTCGCGCTCGCGCCGGTCAGCAGGAAACCCACGCCGACGACGGCGGCAGCGGCGAGGACGAGCGGCAGGAGGGTCGCGGCGAACTCGTCGGCGCGCCGCCTGACGCCGTGGTCGGCACTCTGGACGTTCCAGACGACCCGCGTGAGTCGTTCGATGCTGCTCGTCGTCCGCTCGCCGACGTCGACGACCGCCGCGTCGGTCGTCACGATCGAACCGCCGACCAGGTCGTCGCCCTCGCGTTTCGTCACCGGGAGGGACTCTCCCGTTACCACGGCCTCGTCGACGGTGCACTCGCCCTCCGCCAGCCGGCCGTCGACGGGGATCCGCTCCCCCTCGCGGACGAGGAGCTGATCGTCCGACACCAGATCGCTCACGGGAATCTCCGTCGTCGATCCGTCGGCGGTGTACAGTCGAGCCGTATCGACCTGCGAGACGGTGAGGTCTGTCAACCGGTCCGTCGCCCGGCGTTTGACCGTCGCTTCGTAGTAGATCGCCCCCATCACGAGCGAGGCCACGACGATCGTCAGATCGAAGTAGAGATCGTTGCGCCCGAGTCCCGAGACGAAGACGCTGTAGACGTACGCGCTGACGATGGTTAGCGCCGCGAGCAGGTCCGTCGTGGGTCGTCGCAGCTTCAGACTGACGTACGCGCCGCGGAGGAGCGGACCGCCGGTCAGATAGAGGATCGCCCCCGTCCCGACGAGAAAGAGCGGCAGGTACAGCGGCCCGCTGAAGCCGGTAAAGGCACCTTCGAAGTGCGAAATCGCGCCCCAGTCGGTAAACGAGGTCAGGAACATCGGGTAGAGGACGGCCACGAACGGCAACAGGAGGAAGGTCCCGAAGACGACGCCCACGACGTAGCGCATCTCGAGCATGTCCTCCGAACGCCGTTTCCGGAGCCCGGTCATCTCCCGCGAGCGCCGGGTGCCGCCCGTCTCCTCGTCGGCGGTCGCGTCCGCTCGCAAATACGCCGTGTAGCCGACTGTACTCAGTGCATCCTCGAGTTCGGCCGTCGAAAGCCGGTCGGGATCGTGATCGACGCGGATCGTCTCCGTGACGTAACTCGCCTCGGCGTTGGTCACGCCGTCGCGTTTTTCGGCGACGGACTCGAGGAACGACTCGTCGATCGCCGACTGCATGCCGTCGATCCGGAAGAACGTCCTGACGAGGCCTGAATCGTCCCCGTCCGCGGTCGCGGTCGGCCGCGGTTCCTCGGTGTGTGACCCGGTATCGCCGAGCGGCGAATCGGTCTCGGACTCGCCGCCGCTCGTCCCGAACGCCGCAGCGACGTCGCGACAGCCGGGCGAACAGAACCCGTCCGAGGCCGAGTCGCCGGTGGTCCTCGAGAGCAGCGTTCCGCACAACCGACAGCGATCCCGCCTGTCGTGTCCGGACCGTTGATCGCTCACGTGTCGTTCTGTGCGCTCGACCGCAATAACAGTGGCCGATGGCGATCCGGCTACGGGTCAGGTCGTGTCCAGATCGAGCCGTGAGAGGGACCACGACGAGATCGAACTCGACTCGAGGGCGAGTCCGTCTTCGAGATCGCGCGCGAGGAGTGTCCGAGCGGTCGGCTGGAGCAGCGCGGAGAGCGGGAACCGCGTGTCCGGGTAGAAGCGAAACCGCAGCGGTGCCGGCACCGTCTCCCCGAACGCCTCGACGTACCGTCGGTCCGCGTGATCGTCGAGCGCCGAGGCGAGCAGGCGGTCGAGCGCCTCCGCTTCGGTCGCGATCGCTCGAGGGAGCGCGTCGACGATCCGGGCGTGGTCGTCGACGGTCGAGACGACGAGCGCGGCGATCGGCTCGCCGTTCCGTCGGGCCACGTACGCCGCGTAGGTGTGAGCGGGGTTGTCGAACCGCCGGCGGAAGAACGCCGCGGTCCGGTGGGCGTGAATCGCGTCGGGGATGGAACGGCGATAGACCGCCGCGAGAACGTCGGCGGGAGGCGGTCGATAGCGTTCGACGTCGATATCGGCGTCGGAACCGACGAGAAGTCGGTCGGCGACCCGGTTGGAGGTCGAGACCGTGTTCCGGAGCGTCTCCCTGACCGCGGTGACCGGTCCGTCTCCTGCCGGGTGCGCGTCGGATTCGCCGCCCGCCGTCGGTCCGGCGTCGACACCCTTCTCGAGAGCCGTGAGCGGGTTCTGCGGGCGGTAGTAGGCGGGCACCGTACCGATCTCGCGCCAGCCGTGCGCGAGGTTGCCCGGTTTCGAGTTCTCGTTCGGGAAGTTAAAGAAAAACGACGGGCCGTCGTCCGCGTACCGTTCGAGGGCCCGCTCGTTCAGTCGACCGAACAGCCCGCGCCTGCGGTGGTCCGGGTGGACCATCGTGTCGCAGGGCTGGAACGCAGTCCGGAGGAGACCGCCGACGCGCATCTCCTGGGCGAAGAACGACCGGAAGCCGACCGGCTCGCCGTCGGCGGTCGCCACGAGGATCGGAACGTGATCGACGTACGGGTTCTCGGTGAACTTCCATCGGAACCACTCCGGCCCCCTGTCGTGTCCGAACACACTCTCGTACATCGAGAGGAACGGTCCCCGGTCGGCCGGCTCGAACGACCGGACGGTGTATCGCGTCGCCGTTCGCGTGGGCACATTCATGGTGGAAGATCGGCTCACGCCCGATTTCGAGCGAACGGGATCGGTCCCGCTGTGCGGTCGTGACGGGAGGACATCCGCCTCGGAGGGGCAAGTCGATTGGCCCTGAATACGCCGATCCGACAGGTCCGCGAAGGCCTCGGTGAATCAGACCGTCAACCGATCGAACTCGGGCCGCTCGCGCGGAATCTCGACGAACGGCGTCATGTCGAATACCGCGAGAATCAGCCGTCTCGAGGGCGGTCACGGGTTGCACATCTCCGTCTTCGTCTCTATCTCTGCCTCCGTCTTCGTCTCCCGTCGCTTCCCATCGATCTCACCGCCGTTCGACGACGGTCCCCTCCTCGCCGACCGCGACCGCTCGATCACCGTCCGTATCGACCGAAACGGCGATGAGCGATTCCGGCGCGCGCGTCTCGACGTCGTCCCAGTCGCCCGCGGCGGTTCGCTCGTAGATCACGCCGTCCGCGTCGCAGGCGATGGTCTCACCCTCCCGTCGAGCGAGGCCGCAGATCGCCTCCTCGCCGACCCGTTCGGGCGTCCACGTCGACTCCCCGTAGCGATGCACGACGCCGTCGTCCGCGCTCACTAAACAATCGCCCAGTCCCAGCGTCGCGACGGTCTCGAGCGTCCCGCCGGCTCCGTCGAGGCCGACGCGGTCGAACGAGGCCCCGCCGTCGGTCGTCTCGAAGACGCCGTCGTTCGTGTCACAGCAGTAGCCGACCGATGCGTCGGCGAGGGCGACGCCGCTCAGACTCGAGCCGCCCCCCGGCTGGACCGGGTCGTCCCACGAGACCGCGCCGTCACGATAGCGCCCCCGGAGGACTGCGCCGGAGCCGTTAATCAACAGGATCGTCTCGTCGTCGCTCGCCCCGCCGACGGCGACGCCCAGCCAGTTGTCGGTGATGTCCGCGGGGGCGGTGTAGTCCGTGTGGAGTCCCGTTTCGGCCTCGAGCCGACCCACCGCGCCGCTGTCGCCCGCGATCCAGATCGCCTCGCCCTCGGCGGTCGCGTCGACCCCGTGGAGCTCCTCGCCCTCGGCGGCCGGCCCGTCCTCGAGGGTAACAGTCCACGCCTCGGCTCCACCGCCACCGTTCACGGCCTCGCCAGTGAGAACCAGTCCGTCCTCACCCACCGCGTGGACCGCTCCGGCTTCGGTCACGCAGACGTCCCGGAGCGTCGCTTCGGTCGGGACGTCGACGGACTCCCAGCCGAGGGCTCGATCTGCCTCGCGTTCTTGCTCGACCGGCCCTGCATCGTCGGGGTCGGACTCGAGGTCGAGACTCCCGCCGTGTGGTACCGTATCCCCGCTGTCCGGAGCGTCGGTTTCGGAGGATCTCTCGGAGTCACCGCCCTCGAGCGACCCGGATTTCGTCGCCGATGATCGATCGTTCGTCGCCGCGTCGCGGTCGGTCGTCGACTCGCCGTCGGTTCGATCCGGCGGGGTTCCCCGCAGGTACAGCACGATCGGCGGCACGACGTACGAGGCGAGCGCGAGGACGATGAACCAGCGATGAAAGATCGTCAGCGTCCCGAAGGCGGTCAGCCCGGCCGCCGCGACCGCGTGAATCCACGTCTGCGTATAGCGCCGAAAGAACGAGAGGAAGTCGTCGCCGGAACGCGCGTCCTGAGTAGCCATTAGTCGAACCCCGAGCCTGCTCGACTCATCCTATCGGACTGGCGAGCAAAAACGTGCTGCAGGCACGGCCCCGACGGCGGCATCCCGACTACTGCCCTCGAGGGACGGTCTCGAGCGAGACGCTGAGCACGCCGTTGTTGTAGACCGCCTCGCAGTCGTCACCGACGACGAGACCGGTGGGAAGCGGTGTGAGGGTCCGCTCGGCGGTCCCGTCGTCGCGATCGACCGCGATCCGGAGGCGGCGCGAGCCGACTTCGACCCTCACGTCCTCGAGGGGAGCAGGGTCGACGTCGACGGCGACGCGCAGTCTGTCGGCCGGCCCGTCGTACTCGATCTGGAGCGGAAACGGAAACGACGCCACGTCGGAGGAGTCACTCGAGGACACGGGAGTGCGTTCCGACCGTCGTCGGAAACCTCCCCGCATGGATACGTGTACGTTTGATATACTCGACTATGTCGTCGGATAGTACGATCGATTAGACGGCCCGGAACGATCCACGGAACAAATACATCGAAACAACAGTAATATATGATGTTAGTTTTGATTCAACCATATGGAGAATAAACTCAATATTGGAGGTGCAATCAATTACGGGATCGGTCGACTGACAACGCGCGGCGGGGCCATGCTCCTCACCGCGTACGTCCTCTTCCAGCTCGCCACCCTAGTGGGGTACCAATCGCTGCTCACAGGACTACTCTCGGAGTCAGCCGCCAATGACCAAATGTTGCAGAGCTTCCCGTTCGCTCTCGACCTTCCAATTTCGATCAGTGGCGGACTGCTTGTGCTTTTAGTTGTCGTCGGCTCCGTACTCAGTGTTGTGACGATGCGAGCGATCTATTCGGACATCGATAGCATTCCGACGGCCGAACACACCCGACGGCTCGTCCGAACGGTCGGTGTAACGATCATCGTCGGCATTATCACCGTTTTGGCGATCTGGATCGGGTCGATATTCCTTCTGATCCCCGGCATATTTCTCGCGGTGAGCCTGATTTTTGCTAACGCCGCGGTCATCATCGAAGACGCCGGCATCATCGAGTCACTCGAGCGAAGTTGGGAGCTCACGTCCGGCAATCGCATTCGCCTCTTCGCTCTCGGTGTAGTCGTATTTGGCGTATTTTTGGTCGGGTATTTCATTACCACTATCACCAGTATGTTCGCCCCCGCAGTTGGCGGTCTGCTATCGGCAATCATGTTTGGATCGCTGACGCTGGTTCAGATCGCCGTGTTGGTCGGCGCATATCGGCAACTCGCCGACGGCGGCGAACAGGCCAGCTCCGCCAGTTGGTAACGGCTGCTAACTCGATGCGATCGCGGTTGGTGTCACACCGAATCGACATTTTTCGAGCGCGATAGCGTCGACGTCTCAGAGATACCCAAGATCCGCCAGCCGCTCTTTCGTCCCCTCGCGCATCTCGACCTCGTCCGACGCGTCGGTCTCGGCGAGCGGCTCGAATCGCTCCGCAAGTCGCCGCCGCAGCGTTCGAACCCGCGCCGGCTCCGCGTCGCTGATATCGGTCTGCTCGAGCGGATCGGTCCGAACGCGGTGCAACCGCTCGAACCCGTCGTCGCCGCGGACGTACTTGTACTCGTCCGTGCGAACCGCTCGGAGCCGGCGGTCGAACGCGCGGACGCGGTCCGGAATCTCGCCGAAGCGTGCCTCGAGCCGCTCGATCGAGGGCTGGGGGGCGACGTACTCGGCGAAGACGGCGTCCCGGGACGCCGCAGTCGACTCGGGGTGGAGCGAGCGGCTCGACGACTGTTCCGAGAGTTCGGGGTCGTCGACGCCGGCCGTGTCGAGCAGCGTCGCGGGGAGATCGAGCAACTGGACGAGGTCGCGGCGTCGTCCCCCGTCGGTGAATGGGCCGCCGTGACAGACCAGCGGGATGTTGAGCAGCGTGTCGTAGAGGTTGTACTGGTGACCGAAGAAGCCGTGCTCGCCGATGTGTTCGCCGTGGTCGCCGCAGACGACGAAGAGGGTGTCCTCCCACTCGTCGGCGGCCTCGAGTGCGGCGCGGAGCCGGCCGAGCTGGTGGTCGACGTAGGCGAGTGCGGCCCGGTAGAGGCCCCGGAGCATGGCGAATTCGTGGTCGGAGATGTCGTAGTCCTCGCAGTCGTAGGCCCGGGGATCCTGCCTGATGGCGGTCGCCTCCTCGTAGCGGGCACCCTCGGGGAGGTACCGTTCCGCGTACTCCGGCGGCGGGTCGTACTGGACGTGTGGCTCGATGAAATTACAGAACAGGAAGAACGGGCGGTCGTCGGATCGATCCCCGAGCCAGTCGGCGATCCACGCCGTCGATCGGTCGGACCCGTCGTCGCCCGTCGGTTGCAGGAGTTCGCTGTAGAGGATGTTAGCGGCGTTGACGAAGGGATTGCCGTCGAAGAGTCGGTTCCGGGTCGCTGCGACTTTCTCCCGGAAGTCCTCGCCGCGGACGACAGCGCCCATGTCCGTGTCCGACTGGATGTACTGCCACCCCTTGCGGAGGTGCTCGAATCCGCGGTCGAAGCCGAACTCCTCGGTGATCCAGGTGTTGTTCGAGACGCCGATCGTCTGAAACCCCGCGTCGGCGAACGCCTCGGGGAGCGTTCGCAACTCGTCGTCGAGATAGGTGTGGCCGCCGTGGGTGCCGTGCTCGGAGGGGTAGGTGCCCGTGAAAAACGACGCGTGAGAGGGCAGCGTCCAGGGGGCGGTCGCGAACGCGTTCTCGAACGCGGTGCCCTCCTCGGCGAGCCGCGACAGCGTCGGCATCGGGTGTGTGTCTGCGGATCCGTCGCTCGAGGCCGTTCGCCTGCCCGGAGTGGCTCCCGTCCCGGCGGGGGCGGGACCTGACGCGTGGCGATCCGCCGGAAGCGACTGCATCCCGACGCTCTTCGCCCGGGCGGTATCGAGAACCACGAGAACGACGTTCCGCACAGTACTATGTGACTCGTCGTCACGTCCGTTAGCGTCCGACATTGGTACCGTACTTCCACGGCAGACAGGGAAGGTCGTCGGCCCGGAGTATGCAGGGTATTATTCGGAGACACCGGCTGATTTCGCGTCGAAGACGCCCGAGTGCGGTAATATCCGATATCGGTTCGGCGGATAGCCCGACGACAGCGTCATATCGAGTAGTCTCCTGCCGGTCGAATCTTCATCCGGCTGGCGATCGTACACCCCGTGAGCGGACGCCGGTGGCCCGGTCGCTCCCGAGTCCGATCGCTACCGACTCGGACGCTGAGCCACCAGCACCATCGCTCGGAGACTTTCGATGACTGCAAACCACGATCACGACGCGCCGATGGAGAGTTCGCTGGGCGAATTCGCCGAGGTAGAGGACCTCGAGGATCTCGAATCGCTAGATGTACCGACCGAACGGATCGCCTCGATGGCGTCCGATGCGATCGGGAGCGGAACGGTATCGCTGCTCGGTGGCGGGCTCCTGCTCGCCGCCGCGATCCGCTCGATGGCCGCCGACCGATCGCGGGCGATTCCGCTCGCGATCGCGGGCAGCGGGCTGGTCGGGTTCGGCCTTCACAGGCACCGCTCGAGCGACGAGCCGTCGCCGGAAGGCGTCCCGGACGTCGAGGGCGGAACCGAGGGGAAGGAAACCTCGGATCAGGCCAGTGCCGCCGCCGAGCGGGTCGATTCCGGCCGGGAATCCGAGATCGGAGCCGAGGGCGAGATTTCGGAAGAAGGGGGGATCGAAACCGCATCGGAGACGGATTCGGAACCGGACTTCACCGACGAGCCGGACGAGGACCCGACCCAGTCGGGACCGACCCTCGACGAGTCGGAGGAAACGGACCCACGGCGCGAGACCGACGCCGAGGGGACGGAGATCGACGTCTCGGATTCGGCGATGGCCGACGAGACCAGCGAGGCGACGGGGCCGACGCCCGAACAGGCCCAGCCGACCCAGACCGCGGATACCGAACCGGAAGAGAGTCCCGCGGCGGACGCCTCGGAGATGAAAGTCGAGCCGCCCGACGAGGACGGATCCGATTCCGAAACGGACGACGGAGACACCGCGGGGGACGACGAAGACGCCGCAGGGGACGACGAGTCTGACGAGAGTGACCGCTGACTCGCCAGCGAGAGTCACGGACTCCGCCCGGGTAGCCCACTGGTCATCAGCCGATGGTACACGGAAGGTCGTGGCCGATACGAACGAGAGAGACGCTTCGAAGAAGTCTCCGGCTCCACCGTTCCCTCCCGGGTGAACGTTCCGTCCTCACTCCTCTCGCCAGTCGAGAAGAGACACCTCACGTATCCGGCCCCTTCCGTCGAACCCGCGGTCAGGACACTCCACGGGGAATCCTGCAGCGGCGTGACCCTGCAGTCACGAGGTCGTGACCGTTCGCTCGAACTCCTGAATCGCGTCGTCGCTCCCCGCGACGATCACTTTGTCGTCGGCTTCGATAGTGGTTTGCTCGTCGGTATGAACGGTGCCATTGCGTGAGACGCCGATCACGGTCCATCCCCGCTCGGGGTTGCGACGTGCATCCGCCAGTGAATCGCCGTCGAACGGCGCCGCATCGGATCGAATCAGGCGGATCTGGTTCGTCGGCGACATGACCTGTTCGCCGTGGACCTCCGCCGCGACCAGCCGAGCGGACACCTGCTGGATGGAGAGAACGTAGTCAGCGCCCGCTCGAAACGCTGCTCTCATCTTGTCGCTATCGGTCACACGCGCGAGGATCTCGACGTCGCTCGAGAGCGAGCGGGCGATGGCGATGGTCATCAGTGCGGTCGAATCGGTGCCGACGGTGACGACCAGGGCCGACGCGTCGTCGATGCCGGCTTCGCGGAGCGTTTCCGGTTCGGTGACGTCGCCGACGATGTCGGGGCCCCGCTCCTCCGAGTCGTCGATAGTCGTCACCGAAACGTCCGCCGGGAGCGCCTCGACGGCCGCGGTTCCGCCCTCGCCGAAGCCGGCGACGACGAGCTGCGAGGGGGTCTGGATGCGCCGTGACCGAGCACCCGCGATCTCGTCCGTGATTTCGTCGATCTCGCTCCTCGGTCCGGCGACGACCAGCACGGTATTGGGCGTGAGTTCGTCGTCTGGTGACGGCGGCAGGTGCAACTCCCCGTCGAACCACCCGGCGACCAGCGTCAGGTTCGGGTGGTTCACGACCGGCGAGTCGCGCACTCTGACGCCGTGGAGCGGGCTATCCCGTCGGACGAGGATCTCGCGGACGTCGACCTCGTCGCCGTCGGTCCGGTCGGGAACGGTGACCGGCGTCGTCGCTTTCTCCGCCAGCCGCTGGCCGATCAGCGCGTGCGGCGCGACACTGCGGTCGACACCGACTTCCGCGAGCGCCGCCTTCCGGCGCGTCGATTCGGTGAAGCTGATCACGCGCAGGTCCTCGTTGGCCTCCAGCGCTGTCAGGACGATGCTCGCGGTTTCGTCGCCGGTGTCGGTGATGAGCAGCGACGCTCGCTCGATCGTCGCGCGGTCGAGGTCAGCCCGTTCCTCGGGATCGCCATGGATAGCCTGATAGCCGTCGTCCGAGAGCCGCTTCGCATCCTCCTCGTCGGACTCGATGAGGACGTAATCGATATCGAGTTTCTCGAGTTCGTCGAGGAGCAACTCGGTATCGTGCTGGTACTCCGCGATGACGACGTGGTCGTTCTTGGTCGTGAGGCGGTCGGAGAGGTCCAGCGGCGTCCGTTCGAAGAGCGGAATGACCAGGATGCGCAGCGTGACGAACCCGATGATGACCCCCGTCACCTGGATCGACACCATCAGAACGTTCATCACCGGCGTCGTCCAGGGAGAATCCGCTCCGAATCCGGTCGTCGTCATCGTCTCGACGACCGTCTGGAACGACCGGAAGATCGACTGAGGGCGATTCTCGAGCGCTCGCATTCCCCAGTTGTAGACGACCGTGTAGAAGAGGACGACCGCGACGAGACCGACCACGAATAGCACTAATAGCCGTTGACGTTGCGTCAGATCGCGTGGATGCAGTCCCTCGATGTCCCGAAGTTCGCGCATTTACTGTCCTCCAGTCACTATCGATACCGTCTCTGATCGATTAAGTGGCCGGTTTTATCCGGTCTACCCGTTATCACTGCGTATCGGTCCTCGAGCGCGAGCGGTACGCCTGGTAATCGTTCTCCGAGCTCCTCGAGACGAACACCGGCGGGGACGACCGCGATCGGTCGACGGGACACGCCATTTATTGTCACGCCCTCGCTTTGATGACGTATGACCGTCTACGAGAGCGACCTCCCCGGCGTCGGGAAGAAGTTCGAGATCGAACTCGATGACGGGGAGCGCCTCGTCATCGTGACCCACAACACGGGGAAACGAGAGGTGTACCTGAAAGCGGACGCGGATGCGGACAGCGAGAAGGTGTTCGAGGCGTCGGATCGCCTGGCCCGAAAGATCGGCACGATTCTGGAAGGGGCGTACTTCCAGCCGGTGCAGGCCGACAACGTGGAGACGATGCTCGCCGACGATACCTACCTCGAGTGGTACAGCGTCTCCGAGACCGCCGAGGTCGCCGGCCAGACCCTCGCTGAGGCGGATATCCGCGATCGAACGGGCGTCTCCATCGTCGCTATTCAGCGCGGCGAGGAGTTGATCTCGCCGCCGACGCCGGAGACGGTCCTCGAGGTCGGTGACACGCTGGTCGTCATCGGCGACCGCGAGGACTGCGCCCAGTTCGAGGAACTGCTCGGAGCCGGACTCGACGAGTGATCGCGACGACCCTTCCCGTCCGGGGTGAGCGCTAGTGGCGACTGAAACGGCGCTCGTCGACGTCGGCATCCTCTTCGCCGCGGTCGCCCTCGCCGGCGTGCTCTCCAGTCGGATCGATCAGTCGGTGATCCCCTTTTACATCATCGTCGGCGTCTTGCTTGGATCGAACGTCCTCGGCGAACTCCCCGCCCTCGCCGGCAGCGAGGTCGGAATCGGTGGGATTGCCGTCACCGTTCCCGAAGTCACGATCGGTGGCGTCGATCTCCTCGCCGCAGTCGGCGGCCTCGCGCTCGGCGAAACCGACTTCGTCGTCGTCGGCGCGGAGATCGGGATCGTCCTCCTGTTGTTCTTCCTCGGTCTCGAGTTCAATTTGAACCGGTTGATCGCAAGCAAGGACCGGATTGGCAAAGCGGGGTCCGTCGATCTCGTCATCAACTTCGGTATCGGGTTGGTGTTCGGCTATCTCGTCTTCGGAAGCTTCCTCGCGGCCTTCCTGACGGCGGGTATCGTCTACATCTCCTCGAGCGCGATCATCACGAAGTCGCTGATCGATCTGGGCTGGATCGCCAACGACGAGTCCGAACCGATGCTCGGCACGCTCGTCTACGAGGACCTGTTCATCGCGGTCTATCTGGCGATCGTGTCCGCGCTGGTCCTGGGTGGCGGTGATATCGGGGAAGCCGCGGGACAGATCGGGATCGCGGTCGGGTTCATCGTCGCGTTGCTCGGGCTCGTCACCTTCGGAACCGGCTTCTTCCAGCGGTTTCTCGACGCCGATACGAACGAGTTCATCGTCGTCCGGGCGCTCGGCGTCACGATCCTCGTCGCCGGGATCGCGCTCGCACTGGGCGTCAGCGAGGCCGTCGCCGCCTTCTTCGTCGGCATGGCCTTCTCCTCGACCGATCACGTCCACGACTTAGAGCGGCTGCTCGAGCCGCTTCGAGACGCGTTCGCGGCGATCTTCTTCTTCTGGATCGGGCTCGTCACCGATCCGGGATTGTTCACGCTCTCGATTCTCGGGATGATCGTCGCCGCCGTGATCGTGACGACGCCGACGAAGCTCGTGAGCGGCTACCTCGGTGGACGGATATACGGCCTCGACGACCGCCGCTCGCTCCGGGTCGGGTTCGGAATGACCACCCGCGGCGAGTTCTCGCTGATCATCGCGAGCCTCGCCCTCTCCGGGGCCGGCAGCGGCATGGCAGCGGAGACGGCCCAGACGATCTACGCCTTTACCGTCGGCTACGTCCTCGTGATGAGTATTCTCGGCACGTCGCTCATGCAGTACTCGAGCCGCATCGAACCCGTCGCCGTGTCGCTGCTCGAGCGGGCCCGCAGCGGAACGCCGCGGTCGACTGTCGACTGACCGGGGTGTCGCAGTCCGAACACCGAGCGGGCTCGCGGCCCGCCGGCGAATCGCTGGCAGCGATCGAGTCGGCATCGACCGCCAACTCGTCGGCTTCGGACGGGTCGTCGTCACCGTCGCGAAAACGAACCGAGAGTATCGACTGTTCTCGTGGGTTCACCGAGTACGGGCTAATTTGAGACGGGACGACTCTGATCCGAATCGACGACCGGGATCGGGGATGGGGTCGATATCTCGAGTAACGCTCCGAACGACCGCAACCGGTCGAGTGTCGTCAGATACCGCTGGCCCGTCCGGACCGGTAGTGCTCGGAGACGGCGACGAGCGCGGCGACGACCAGCCCGAGTGCCCCGCTTCCGGCGAGCACCGCGGCGGGCCAGAAGAAGCCGATGAGCGCGACGAGCGAGACGAGAGCGACGGCGATTACGGCGACTCTCGCGGTGAGCGGGCGGTCCTCCCGGATCGGCCCGCGGCCCGCGTCCAGCGCTCGAGCGAGGGCGGCGAGTTGCCAGCCGGCGAGGGCACCCAGCGACGCGCCGAAGAGGAGCAGGGCGTCGGCGTCCATCCCGCTCGGAACGAGGGCGGCGGCGCCGACGACGACCGCGAGACCGAACCCGAGCGTGCCGCGGTGGGCCGGATAGCGGTTCAGGAGCCCCCACGCGAGGAGGAGAAACGCCACGCCGACGGCGGCGCCCGCGACGACGTCGACGAGATAGTGGACGCCGAGGCCGACTCGAGAGAGGCAGACGGCCGTCACGATCCCGGCGGCGCCGAGGTATCGACGGCGGCGCGTACTGACGCCGCTGTACTCGGCCAGACTCAGGTAGACGATGGTCGACATGAGGGCGTGACCGCTCGGAAACCCGTAGCCGGTCGCCGTCGCAGTGGCCTCGTACAGCGGGTGGAGGACCTCCGGAAGCGCCCCGACCTCCACGAGGACGCGGTCCGGTCGGGGGAGCGCGAAGAGGTGTTTCAGCCCCGTAATCAGCGAGAGGCCCGCTAACAGGAGCCCGGCGATGGCGGCGATTTCGTCCCGATTTCCGGTTTCGAACACGTAGAGCGCCCCGACGAGGGCGCTGAGAAACCAGACGTCGCCGAGCTGTGTCACCAGCCCGAGCACAACGACGACCCACTCGGGGGCGACCTCGCGGAACGCGTCGAACCAGCCGATTCCTCGAGCCATATGCACGTTACGTGCGACCGGCCATATAAACGATTCCGCTCGACCGGAGCCGTCTGACGGAGATCGACTCGGGCACGCGTGCCGCGTCCGTCTGCGAGCGGCATTTCGATTCGGGAGAGAGTCACGCTAACGCGGGAAAACCCTCATTTCCGCGTCACCTGTAGGGTATCGGGACGCGCCACCGACCGGCGTTAGGAGGGTGTCCAATGAGTGAGCATTCGGAACCGGAGCGCGAACGCATCGGCATCGATCCGGAGTACGACCACCGCCGCGAGGACGGCGTCGACGAGGCCCGACTCGAGGCCCGACTCGACGAGTACGCGATTGGCCGGGACGATCACGAGAACGCGCCCGCGTTCGTGATTCGTCCGGACGACGTACAGGAGGTAGTCTCGCTGCTGCGCGACGAAGCGGGGTTCGATCACCTCACCTGTCTCACCGCCCAGCAGTACGAGGACCGCTACGAGTCGATCGTCCACATGACGAAGTACGATCGGCGGACCCACGAGGTGACGCTGGTCGTTCCCCTCCCGACGGACGATCCCGTCTGCGAGTCTGCCGAACCCGTCTTCCGGACGGCCGACTGGCACGAGCGCGAGGCCTACGACCTCGTCGGGATCGAGTACGAGGACCACCCCGACCTCCGTCGAATTCTCCTCCCCGAGTCGTGGCAGGGGTACCCGCTCGCGCTGGACTACGACCAGGACAAACCGCAGGTCGTCAGCTACACCGAACACGCGAACCCGATTCAGGCGGACCACCGCGTCGCCGAGTCGGATACGATGTTCCTCAACATCGGGCCCCACCACCCGGCGACCCACGGCGTGCTCCACCTCGAGACGGTGCTGGACGGCGAATCGGTCGTGGACGTCGACCCCGACATCGGCTACCTCCACCGCTGCGAGGAGCAGATGTGCCAGCAGGGGACCTACCGCCACCAGATCATCCCGTACTCGAACCGCTGGGATTACACGGCGAACCTCCCCAACGAATGGGCCGTAGCCCGCGCGATCGAGGACATCGCCGACATCGAGGTCCCCGAGTACGCGCAGGTCCTGCGGACGATGGGCACCGAGTTCGGGCGCATGCTCGGTCACTTCCTCGCGGTCTCGACGTTCGCGCTGGACGTCTACGGCGACTTCACCGCCATCTTCCAGTACGGGATGCGCGACCGGGAAGTCGTCCAGGACATCCTCGAGGACCTCACCGGCCAGCGGATGATGTTCTACTTCTTCCGACTGGGCGGCGTCTGCTGGGATCTGCCCGAACCCCGCGAGGAGTTCATCGAAAAGTGTCGGGATTTCCTCGACGAACTCCCCGCCAAGGTCGACGAGTACCACGACCTGCTGACCGGCAACGAAATCTTTCAGGTCCGCACAATCGACACCGGCATCTTAGAGCCCGAAGTCGCCAAGAGCTACGGCGTGACCGGACCCGTTGCCCGCGGCTCCGGCATCGAGTACGACATCCGCCGGGACGACCCCTACGGCTACTACGACAACCTCGAGTGGGACGTCGTCACGCAGGACGGCTGTGACAACTACGCGCGCGTCCTAGTCCGCCTCCGCGAGGTCGAGGAGTCCGCCAAGATCATCGAGCAGTGTCTCGACCTGCTCGAGGAGTGGCCCGAAGAGGAGCGGACGGTCCAGAGCAACGTCCCGCGAACGCTGAAACCGGACGCGGGGACCGAGACCTACCGCGCCGTCGAGAGCGCGAAAGGCGAACTCGGGATCTACATCCGCGCGGACGGCTCGAACTCGCCCGCCCGATTCAAGATTCGAAGCCCCTGTTTCCACAACCTCTCGGCACTGCCCGAGATGTCCGAAGGCGAATACGTCGCCGACCTGATCGCGTCGCTGGGCAGTCTCGATATCGTTCTGGGGAGCGTCGATCGCTGAACGGGATTGTCTCGAGCTGGTCGTCGTTGATCTCTTCCTCGAGACAGTGTCCGCCGGATCGGATCCGACTTCATCGGGCCGATGGTGCCGGTAGCACGAACCTATTAGACCCTGACTGCGCAATTCACCGGCGTATGGAAAACGGAGCATTCGAGGGATACGGCGGGCGACACGTGCCGGAACCGCTTCTGGAACCGCTCGAGCAACTCGCGACGGCCTACGACGACGTCGCGAACACCGAGGCGTTCCAGTCCGAACTGCGCGGCCTGCTCGAAGAGTTCGCGGGCCGACCGACGCCGCTGTACTACGCGCGAAACCTGAGCGATCGCTACGGGGCCGACATCTACCTCAAGCGGGAGGATCTGCTCCACGGCGGTGCGCACAAGATCAACAACTGTCTCGGGCAGGCGTTGCTCGCCAAACGGGCGGGTCGCGACCGCCTCATCGCCGAAACCGGGGCCGGCCAGCACGGCACCGCGACCGCGATGGTCGGTGCCCTGCTCGACCTCGAGACGGAGATCTACATGGGCAAAAAGGACGTCGAGCGCCAGGAGATGAACGTCTTCCGGATGCGGCTCATGGGTGCCGAGGTCAACGAGGTCACCCGCGGCGACGAGGGGCTGGCCGACGCCGTCGACGCCGCGCTCGAGGACTTCGCCGAGAACGTCGAGAACACCCACTACCTGGTGGGAAGCGTCGTGGGTCCCGACCCGTTCCCCCGGATGGTTCGGGACTTCCAGAGCGTCATCGGCCGGGAGGCCCGCGAGCAAATGCAGGAGCGGACGGGCGAGCTGCCCGACGCCGCGGTCGCCTGCGTCGGCGGCGGTTCGAACGCGATCGGCCTCTTCCACGCCTTCCGCGACGATCCGGTCGACTTCTACGGCGCCGAGGGCGGCGGGAAGGGATCCGACTCGAGCAAACACGCGGCCCCGCTCGCGAAGGGGACGGACGACGTCATCCACGGGATGAAGACGCGCGTCATCGACGACGACGTCGACGTCCACTCCGTTTCGGCGGGGCTGGACTACCCCGGCGTCGGCCCCGAACACGCCATGTTTCGGGCCGTCGGCCGCTGTGAATACACGGGCGTCACCGACGACGAGGCGCTCGCGGCTTTCCGCGAACTGAGCGAAACCGAGGGGATCATCCCCGCACTCGAGTCCAGCCACGGGATCGCTCGCGCGATCGAACTCGCGGAGGCCGGCGAGCACGACACCATCCTCGTGAACCTCTCGGGTCGCGGCGACAAGGACATGGAGACGGCGGCCGCGAAGTTCGATCTCTGAGCCGCGATCCCGGTGTCGAGTCGTGACTCGAGCCACCCGCGTACATCGCTGTTAGAGGTGTGCTCGAACCTGATCCCGAAGGTCTGCTGCTTCGTCGGGGTCGAGCCGATCGCGCGACAGCGATAGCGTCACGTCGTCGTCCTCGAAACGGGGCAGGAGGTGGACATGTGCGTGGTCGACGGTCCCGACCAGCGGCCCGCTCGTGTGAAAGACGCTGAACCCGGTCGGTTCGAGCGTCGTCTCCAGTGCGCGCGCGACGGTTCGAACCGTCTCGAAGACGGCCGCCGACGTCGACTCGTCGATCATCACGACATCGTCCTCGTGAGTCCGGGGAACGACGAGGCTGTGGCCCGTTACGGCCGGGTTTTCGTCGAGAAACGCGACCGTTCGCTCGTCTTCGTGGAGCACGTGTGCCGATCGATCGCCGGCCGCAATCTGGCAGAACTCGCAGTCGTCGTCCATAGCCGAACTCTATTCCGGACCGACATATATCCATCTCCACCTGACGGAACGCTCAGCGCCGAGGTCTACAGAACGCCGTGTTCGTCCTGTAAGGTCCGATATAGCTCGAGATACTGCTCACCCACCGCCGACCGGTCGTACTCCTCGAACGCCTCGTCGTACGTGCGATGTTCGAGGTCGCCCGCCTCGAGGATCGCCGCCGCGAGTTCGTCCTCGCTGGTCGTCCGGAACCCTCGATCCCAGCCCTCGACGAGTTCGTGGGCGCTCGAGTTCGCGTGGTACTCCACGATGCCCACACAGCCGGCGGCGATCGCCCACAGCATCTCCGTCGGAAAGACGCAGTGGTCGGCCGTCTGCGCGAAGACGTGCGCCCCGCGATAGGCCGCGATCCGTTCCTCGAGGTCGAGATCGCCCGCGAACGTCACGCGATCCGCGATCCGAAGGTCGCTCGCGAGTTCCTCGTAGGCCTCCCGCTCGGGGCCGTCGCCGACGATTTTCGCCTCCCAGTCGCGACCCCTGTGTTCGGCCAGCGCCAACAGCAGGCTCTCGAGGTTGGCACCCCCGTCGAGTCGTCGGGAGTAGATCACGTCGACTTCATCGCCCGGTTCGACGTCCCGGATCCGTTCGCAGTCGATCGGGTTCGGAATCGTCTCGACGATATCGCCGTTCGCACCGAGTTCGCGGACCCACGTCCCGACCAGCTCCGACGGCGTGACGATCCGGTCAGGTCGGCCCGTCGCGAACCGGCTCCCCCGCGTATTCAGGACGCCGCCGTCGCCGTACCACTCGAGGACGAGCGGCGAGCGCGACAGCGTCGCGCCCCACTTGGCCGCGGTGACCTGACTCGGGGGCTCCGCGCTGACGTGGATCACGTCCGGGTTCGAAGCCGCGAGGACGAACGGGAGTCGGAAGAGGAACGAACTCCGGGCCTCGGGACCCGTCGAAACCGCGTGATAGGTGATTCCGTCCCGTTCGAACGTCGACTCCTCGCCCGCCCAGAACCCGGCACAGTAACAGTGGACGTCGTGACCGCGTTCCGCGAGTAGCTCGAGGACGGTCCGAAACCGCCGGTTCGTCTCGGTATCGCGGTGATGAGCCGTTTCGAACGAGACGAACGCAACGTGCATCTGCTCGCAGAATGCGACCGGGAGGGTAAAAACCCTCCCTGTTTCAGTCGACCGTGGGTACCGAAGTCACCTCCCCGTTCGATCCGTCACGCGTCGATCTCCTCGCCGAAAACGAGATCCTCGAGGAACGAGCTGATCCCCTCGAGGAAACCGACGTCGGTGCCGTCGGCGGTATCTTCATCGGCCGCCTCGTCCGCCGCGTCCGAGTCAGCTCCATCCGCGTCATCGCGGTCGGTATCGGACTCGGTGTCGTCATCGTCCTCGCCGTCCTCTTCGTCCGGTTCATCACCCCCGTCGCTCTCTCGCTCTTCGTCCTCGCCGTCGTCCTCCAGGTCGTCGCCCCCGTCTCTGTCACTATCGTCCGCCTCGTCTTCGCCCCTGCTATCGCCATCCCCTCTCTCGTCTCCGTCGACGTCCGCCTCGGTCTCGGTGTCACCGTCGGTCTCGTTTTCGTCGTCCGGTTCGGTGTCCTCGTCCCCGGCTGCACCCCTCTCGGTCGAGTCGCTCTCCGACTCGTCGGACTCAGCATCGGACCCACCCGCAGCAGTCTCGCCGTCGCTGCTCTCTCCTCCATTCAGCGGTTCCGTTTCACCGTCACCACCGGGTTCGTCGGCCGAATCAGTCACGAACGGCTCCGGGCCGATGGCCGCCACGATCAGGCCGAACGCCGTGAGGATGATCACGATCGTCACGAGAATCGGCACAACCGATGAGGAACCGGACTCACCTGCCATCGACCGTTACCGCCACGCTACATGGCTTTGTTAGTCGCAACCATCGTCGACCGTTCCACGCTTCGATCGGGAGTTATCACATCTCGCTCGAGTCGCGGAGCCGATTTCAATCGGGTGTAGCCGATCCCTACCCGTAGACTCCCGAACCGGCGACCGAACGGACCGAAACGACTACCGCCTCGAGTCCGTACGGCCCTCTCATGAGCGGTTACGACATCGAGCGCTATCTCAACGTTCGTAGCGCCTACGGCGCCTCGTTCGGCCCCGACGGTGAACGGCTCTCCTTCCTAATGAACACGACCGGGACCTCGCAGGTCTGGACCCTCGAGGAGCCCCGGGGCTGGCCCGAGCAGCGGACCTTTTACGAGGAGCAGGTGAGCTTCGCATCGTGGTCGCCCGAGCGACCGGAACTGATCTTCGGGATGGACGAAGGTGGCAACGAGCGCGCCCAGCTGTTCCGTCTCGACGCCGAGACGGGGAAGATCGAGACCCTCACCGCGATGCCCGACGCGAAACACCGCTGGGGTGGCTGGAGTCACGACGGCGATCGGTTCGCCTTCACCTCGAATCGCCGCGACGAGTCCGTCTTCGACGTCTACGTGCAGGGTCGCAACGAACGGGGCGACGACGCGGAACTCGTCTACGAGGGCGACGGCTGGCTCTCGCTGTCGGGCTGGAGCCCCGACGACTCCCGCCTGCTCGTTTCGCAGGCTTACTCCAACTTCGACCAGGACCTGTACGTCCTCGACCTCGAGGCCGGCGAGCCGGACATCGAGCACCTCACGCCTCACGATGGCGACGTCCGCTACCAGAGCGCGAGCTGGGCACCCGACGGCGAGGGGGTTTACCTCGTGACCGACGATGGCGAGGCCGACACGCTCTATCTGGCGTATCTCGACCTCGAGAGCGGTGACATTCAAACCGTTATCGACGAGGATGGATGGAACGTCGACGGCATCGCGCTGGACGACGACACCGGCCGGTTCGTCTGCTCGCGGAACGTCGAAGGCTACACCGAGTTGACCGTCGGGGAGTTCGACGCCGACGACCCCACGGCGTTCGAGACGTTTCCGGAACCCGACCTGCCCGGCGGGATCTCCGGCGGCGTGAGCTTCGGTCCCGACGCCGAGCGGTTCGCCCTCTCGACGTCCGGCGACACCGTCAACACGAACGTCTTCGTGGTCGACCTCGAGAGCGGCGCGGCCGAACGGTGGACGAGCGCGCCGACGGCGGGCATCCCTCGCGAGTCGTTCGACGGCTCCGATCTCGTCAGCGTCGAGAGCTTCGACGGGCTCGAGGTGCCCGGCTTTCTGTCCCTTCCCGACGACCACGAGGAGGGAGAAACGCCGGTCATCGTCGACATCCACGGCGGTCCAGAGAGTCAACGCCGACCATCGTTCTCGAGCGTCAAACAGTACTTCCTCGACCGTGGCTACGCCTACTTCGAACCGAACGTCCGCGGCTCGTCGGGCTATGGCTCGGACTACGCAAGCCTCGACGACGTCGAGAACCGGATGGATTCGGTCGCCGACATCGAGGCGTGCGTCGAGTGGCTGCAAGATCATCCGGCCGTCGATCCCGACCGAATCGCCGCCAAGGGCGGCTCCTACGGCGGCTTCATGGTACTCGCCGCGCTGACAGAGTATCCCGACCTCTGGGCCGCCGGGATCGACGTCGTCGGCATCGCGAACTTCGTCACCTTTCTCGAGAACACGGGCGACTGGCGACGAGAACTCCGCGAGGCGGAGTACGGGTCGCTCGCGGACGATCGCGAGTTCCTCGAAGAGATCTCGCCGATCAACAACGTCGAGCGGATCGAAGCGCCGCTGTTCGTCCTCCACGGCGAGAACGATCCCCGCGTCCCGGTCGGCGAGGCCGAACAGATCGCCGAGAAAGCGGCCGAGCAGGGCGTTCCAGTCCGGAAACTGATCTTCGAGGACGAGGGCCACGGCTTCTCGAAGCTCGAGAACCGCATCGAGGCCTACTCCGAAATCGCGGAGTTCCTCGACGAACACGTCTGAGCGACGGCTCGCGAGCGCGCTCGGCGATCAGTCGATGACGCCGGTCTTCGTCGCCACGTCCCGAGCGGCCCGCTCGTTCATCCCGTCGCCGAGGATCGTGTACCGGTCACGAATCTCGTGGCAGGTCGTCAACGCCTCCAGCACGGTCTCGTCGTCGATTCCCAGTTCCGCGGCGGTCGTCGGCGCGTCGATACTCGAGAGGGCGTCTCGGATGTCGCGCCAGATGCCCTGATCCCCGCCGTGGAGATACGCAGTCATGATCGACCCGACGCCGACCTGGTGGCCGTGGAGAGCCGCGTCGGGTGCCAGCCGGTCGAGCTGGTGGGAGAAGAGGTGTTCGGCCCCGCTCGCCGGCCGCGAGGAGCCGGCGATGCTCATCGCGACGCCCGAGGACATGAGCGCCTTGGTGACGACCCAGGCGGACTCCTCAAGCCCCGGCCGGATGAGATCCGCGTTGTCGACGAGAATCTCGGCGGTCATCTCCGAGAGCGCGGCGGCGTACTCGGAGTACTCGACGTTCTTCAGTCGATTGGCGAGCCGCCAGTCCATCACCGCGGTGTAGTTGGAGATGATGTCGGCACAGCCGGCGGTCGTCAGTTCCCACGGCGCGTCGGCGAGAATCCCCGTGTCAGCGACGACCGCCAGCGGCGGTTCGGCGGCGACGCTGTGGCGGGAATCGCCGTCCGGGACGGAGCCGCGATTGCTGACGATTCCGTCGTGGCTCGCTGCAGTCGGCACCGAGAGAAAGCCCATATCGAGGTGGTGGCTTGCCAGTTTCGCGATGTCGATGGCCTTCCCGCCGCCGATCCCGACGAGGTAGGAGGCCTCCTCGGCCTCGGCGGTTTCGATCACCCGTTCGACGGCGTCGAAGGTCGCTTTCTCGATCGTGACGATCGCGGGATCGATCCCGGCGGCCTCGAAGTCGGCCGCGATGGGATCTGCGGCGACGGTTCGGGGCGTCGGACTCGTGACGAACAGCGGCCGCCCCTGGAGGTGGAGATCGTCGACTACGTCGACGACCTCGTCGCGGACGCCGTGGCCGACGACGACGTTTCGCGGAAGGCGGATCCACGTCGACTTCTCGAACATACCGGTTCCCACACACCCCCGGGACATGTGCTTTTCCTCGTCGGCGCGTCGATCGACGGCAACTCGAACGACTCTCCGCGACACCGTCGACGGCGCGGCGGCTCGAGCGGCTCCGAGAACCGGAGTCCTGATCAGAGCGTTTCGAGAATCCCGAGAACGCGCTCCTCGGCCTCCCGATCGGGGCCGGTGTCGTCACCGTCCCGGTCGCTGTCGAGGTGTGCGTCGACCGACCGCCCCATCGCCTCTTCGAGCGGCGTCGACTCCCAGCCCAGCGCGGCCAGTTTCGCGGTCGAGAGGACGTGCGGATACGTCCGGTAGAGCGGGTAGTCGTCGAGTTCGAGCTCGCCGGCCGCGAGTTCGCGCGGGCCGGCGTGGACGAGATCGACGTCGGTATCGAGAGCGTTCGCGATCAGATCGACCATCTCCTCGAGCGTGACGAGCCGCCGGTCGCCGACGTTGTAGGCCTCGCCGGCCGTCCCCCCTTCGGCGACGATTCGCAGGGCGCTGGCGACGTCCTCGACGTAGACGCGGTGTCGGAGGTTCGTCCCGTCGCCGGGGATCACGACCCGGTCGAAGCGGTTCACGCGGTCGATCCACCAGTCCAGCCGCTCGGTGTAGTCGTGCGGGCCGTAGACGATGGGCGGTCGAACCGCCATGGCGCGGATCCCGTCCTCGGCCGCTGCGAACACTGCCCGGTCACCCTCGGCCTTCCGGTTGCCGTAGGTTTCGAAGGAATCGTCGGTCGCTTGATCGGCTGTACACGGGTGCAACGGCGTCTCGTCTTCGCGCTTCGGGATCGCTTCGCGACCGTAGGCCGCCCCGCTCGAGACGTACACGTAGGCCTCGCAGTCCGCGAAGATCCGGGTCGCGGCGCGGACGTCTTTGGGGTGGTAGGCGACGCAGTCGAAGACGGCGTCGGGATCGACGGTCGTCGCCGCCGCTTCGAGCGCAGTGTCGTTCGTGCGGTCGCCCTCGATGTGGTCGACCCGATCGTCGTCCGCGAACGGGTTCTCGCGATTGCCACGGGTGAAGATCGTCACGTCGTATGCGTGGTCCAGCAGGTCGTCGACGAGGTGGCGGCCGATGAAGCGAGTGCCGCCAATTACGAGTGCGCTGTCCATGTGCGACCGTCGCGCCTGCGGGGCAAAACCCTGGCGAACGAGCGGGTTGCAACCGGTGACGAACGGCCGAAACGTGGTCTGTTGCCGATCACGAGGAAGGGGATCGACGCCGTCAGGAGAGGGTTCTTTCGTACCGTTCGTCGTCGCCCGGTTCGAGATGGCAGCACAGCCCCGACCGGATCGCATTCGAGCGTCTCCCCTCGAGTACCCGCTACCAGTGATCAGCACGCCGATCTGAGGTCTGATCAGTCACCGAAACCACCCTCGTTTTTGTCGCCGCTGTCCCGACTGCTTCGTATGACCGGGACGTACGTCCTCGTGATCGGAGTGACGGAGGCGACGACTATCGAGGTCGGTGCGCTCGGAGACCGGGAGTTCACCGCAGGCACGTACGCCTACGTCGGGAGCGCGTTCGGCCGCGGTGGATTCAGTCGGATCGATCGCCACCGCGAGCTCGCCGCCGGCGATCGCGAGACGCGCCACTGGCACATCGATTACCTGCTCGGAGATTCCGGGACCCGACTCGAGACCGCGATCACGTTCCCCGACGCCGACCGGGAGTGTGAACTCGCGGGATCGCTTCCCGGAACGCCGGTTCCCGACTTCGGGGCGTCGGACTGTGACTGCGGCTCGCACCTCCTCGGGCCGTCGGACACCGATACCGTCATCGATGCAACAGTCGGTGCCGGCGGCATCGTCGACGGATAACACCCGACGTTCGCCCCCGAGTTATTAGGGATGCCTGTGAAACGGTAGCCATGGCCAATTCAGATTCCGACGCCGAGTCAGCGAGCGATCCCGACCCCGAACTCAGCGACGACGCGATGGCCCGGTTCCCCGTTCCGGAATTCGACGACCTCCCCGAAGATCTCCAAGATCGAATCGCGGAGGAAACCGACCGCGCCGGGTTCACCCCGAACGTGTTCTCGGCGTTCGCGTACAAGCCTTCCCACTTCCGGGCGTTCTTCCAGTATCACGACGCGCTCGTCGAGGACACGGCCCTCGAGCGCGAGGAGATCGAGATGATCGTCGTCGCCGTCTCCGGCGTCAATCACTGTTATTACTGCAACGTCGCCCACGGGGCGCTGGTTCGAATCTACGCCGAGGATCCGACGCTGGCCGACCAGCTGGTCGCGAACTACCGGACCGCGGACATCAACGACGCCCATCGAACGATGCTCGACGTCGCGGTCACGCTCACCGAACGGCCGACCGAGGTCGAACCGGCGGATCTCGAGGCGCTACGCGACGCCGGCTTCAGCGAGGAAGCGATCTGGGACATCGCGGCCGTCACCGCCTACTACAACATGAGCAATCGCATGGCGACGTTCGCCGAGATGCGGCCGAACGACGAGTTCCACACGCTCGGCCGCGAGTGACCGGCGGGTCCCACCCCGTTCCCCCGTCTCGGACTCCAGTAGCCGATCGGATCGCGACCGCTTTCGCTGTCGGGTATCGAAACCGCGCACAGAAACGAAACCGTATTGCGACCGCTCGAGACGAACGGCCGTCAGTCGTCGCTCGCCGCGAAACTGGTCGACTCGGCTTCGGCCGCCACTTCGGGCGCACCGGGAAGTTCGTTGCGGACGTCGTCGCTCCCTTGCTCGGTGATCGCCTCGTAGTAGGCCTCGGGCATGACCTTCACGAAGGCGTCGAGCGCGCGGTCCCAGTTCTCGAGCAGGAGTTCGCCACGATCGGAGCCGGTGTAGGCGACGTGGTTCTCGACGAGTCGGCGGAGCATCCGTTCGTCTTTCTCCTCGAGTTCGTCGTGGAGCGAGACCATGCCGGTGTTGGCCTTGGCCTCGAACTCCTCGTCGGGATCGTAGACGTAGGCGACGCCACCGGACATCCCCGCAGCGAAGTTCGTTCCGGTTTCGCCGAGGACGGCGACGACGCCGCCGGTCATGTACTCGCAGCCGTGGTCGCCGACGCCTTCGACGACTGCCTTGGCTCCGGAGTTGCGGACAGCGAAGCGCTCGCCTGCGACGCCGTTGACGTACAGTTGCCCGTCGGTCGCGCCGTAGAGCGCGACGTTGCCGATCGAGACGTTCTCGGTCGGGTCGTAGGCGGCGGTCTCTGGCGTCCGGATCGTGAGTTTCCCGCCCGAGAGTCCCTTGCCGACGTAGTCGTTGGCGCTGCCGTCGAGGTGCATCGAGACGCCGCTGGCGAGGAACGCGCCGAAGCTCTGCCCGGCGGTTCCCTCCGCGTCGATGGTGATCGTGTCCTCGGGCAGACCGGGTTCGCCGTAGCGGCTGGTGATGCGGTTCGAGAGCATCGCACCGACGGTCCGGTCGACGTTCGTCACGTCCGTCTCGAGCGAGACGGGATCCTGATCCTCGATGGCGTCGGCCGCGGCCTCGATAAGGTCGCGGTCGAGCTGATCCTCGAGTTCGTGGTCCTGCTCGCGGATCTTGCGGCGGACGTCGCTGCCGGGGTCCGCGAGGACCTCGGAAAGGTCGACGTTGCGGGCCTTCGGGTGGTCGACGTCGGTGCGCTGTTCCAGAACGTCGACCTGCCCGATCATCTCGTCGACGGTCTCGAAGCCGAGTTCCGCCATGATCTCGCGCAGCTCCTGGGCGATGAACGTCATGTAGTTGATGACGTGTTCGGGCTCGCCGGGGAACCGCTTGCGCAGGTCCTCGCGCTGGGTTGCGACGCCGACCGGACAGGTGTTCTTGTGACACTGCCGGGCCATCACGCAGCCGCCGGTGACGAGCGAGGCGGTCCCGAAGATGTACTCCTCGGCACCGAGCAGGGCGGCGACGGCGACGTCGCGTCCGGTCTTCATCCCGCCGTCGGTGGAGACGCGGATGCGATCACGGAGGCCGGTTTCACAGAGCATCTGGTTTGCCTCGGCGAGGCCGAGCTCCCAGGGGAGGCCGGCGCTCTTGATCGAGGTTCGCGGTGAGGCCCCGGTCCCACCGTCGTGGCCCGAGATGTGGACCACGTCGGCGTTCGCCTTCGCGACTCCCGCCGCGACCGTTCCGATGCCGGCTTCGGAGACGAGCTTGACGTTGATGTCCGCCTGCTCGTTTGCGGCTTTGAGATCGAAGATCAGCTGTTTGAGGTCCTCGATCGAGTAGATGTCGTGCAGCGGCGGCGGCGAGATCAGACCCACACCGGGCGTCGACTTGCGAACGTGGGCGATCATCTCGTTGACCTTCGAGCCCGGAAGGTGGCCGCCTTCGCCGGGCTTGGAGCCCTGGGCCATCTTGATCTGGAGCTCCTCGGCGTTCGAGAGATACGTCGAGGTAACACCGAAGCGGCCCGACGCCACCTGCTTGACGTTACACTCGCGTTCGGTGTCGAAGCGCTCCGGCGGTTCGCCACCTTCGCCCGAGTTACTCTTACCCCCCAGGCGATTCATCGCGATCGAGTTGTTCTCGTGGGCTTCCGGCGAGAGCGAACCGAGGCTCATCGCCGCGGTCGAGAACCGCTGGACGATGTCCTTGATCGGCTCGACCTTCTCGACCGGGATCGGGTCCCGGTCCGAGTCGAACTCGAGCAGCCCCCGAAGCGTCTGGAGGTTCTGCTGTTGGTCGTTGATCTTCTCCGCGAACTCGCCGTAGCGCTCGTAGTCGTTCGAGCGGACGGCCTGCTGGAGCGCACCGACGGTGTCGGGGTTCCACTGGTGGTGAATTCCGTTCGAGCGGTGTTCGAACTCACCGTGGCGGTCGAGGGTCGACTCCTCGCCGTCGCCGTCGAAGGCGGTCGCGTGGCGTTCCCGAAGGTCTTCTTCGATCTCCGCGAGGCCGATCCCTTCGGTACGGTTCTCGGTCCCCTCGAAGTACTCCTCGACGAGATCCGACTCGAGGCCGACCGCTTCGAAGATCTGGGCGCCCTGGTAGCTCTCGACCGTCGAGATGCCCATCTTGGCCATGATCTTCAGGAGGCCGTCTTCGACCGCGCCGACGTAGGCGTCGATCGCGACCTCGGTATCGGCTCCGTCGGGGCCGGCGGTGATGTCCTCGATCGTCTGGTAGGCGAGGTACGGGTTGACCGCGCCGGCGCCGTAGCCGACCAGCGTCGCGAAGTGGTGGACGGTCCGCGGATCGGCGGACTCGACGACGAGTCCGACGTGGTTGCGCAGCCCGTTGCGCACGAGGTGGTGGTGGACGGCACCGGTCGCGAGCAGGCTCGGAATCGCGACCCGGTCCTCGTCGACGGTCCGGTCCGAGAGGACGATGATATCGTGACCGCCGTCCTCGATCGCCTCGACGACGTCCTCGCGGACGCGTTCGATCGCCGCCTCGAGGTCCGTCCCGAGTTCCTCGCTCTCCGGATCGTAGGTGATGTCGATCGTCGCGGCCGTGATGCCGTTCGCCGAGCAGTCGCGGACCGACTCGAGTTCGGCGTCGGTCAGGATCGGCGAGTCGAGCACGAGCTGGCGGGCGTGTTCGGGCGATTCGTCGAGCAGGTTGCGCTGGAAGCCCAGCCGGCTCTCCATCGAGGTGACCAGTTCCTCGCGGATGTAGTCCAGCGGCGGGTTGGTGACCTGCGCGAACAGCTGCTTGAAGTAGGAGAACAGCGGTCGGTTGAAATCGGTGAGGACCGACAGCGGCGTGTCGTCGCCCATCGAGCCGACGGGGTCTTTCCCCTTCTGGGTCATCGGCTCGATCATGTTCTCGAGTTCGTCGTGGGTGTAGCCGAAGGTCGCCTGGTAGTCGCGCAGGCCGTCGACCGCCCGCCGGGGTGTGCGGTCGTTCGTCGTCTGAATGTCGTCGAGGTGAACCTGCTCCTGTGCGACCCACTCGCCGTAGCGGTCGTCGGTGAGGTCGTCGAAGACTTCCTCGTCGGGAATGACACGTCCCTCGCTGGGGTCGGCGAGGAACAGCTGGCCGGGCTTGAGGCGGCCGCGCTCTTCGATGTCTTCGGGTTCGGTCTCGAGCGCGCCGGCCTCGCTGGCCATGATCAGGCGGTTGTCCGTCGTCACGTCGTACCGGCAGGGCCGGAGGCCGTTCCGGTCGAGGACGGCACCGACGCGTTCGCCGTCCGTCGCCGCGACGAGGGCGGGGCCGTCCCACGGCTCGACGAGCGAGGCGTGGAAGTCGTACCAGTCTCGGCGGTCCTCGTCCATCGCGTCGTCGCCGCGCCAGGCCTCGGGGACGAGCATCCGTAGCGCGTGCTCGAGGTCCCGGCCGTCCTGCATCAGGAGTTCGAGGGCGTTGTCAACGCTCGCGGTGTCGGATTGGTCGGGATCGTCGATGATCGGCTTGACCGCCTCGAGGTCCTCTAAGACCTCGCTCTCGATGTCCGTCTCGCGGGCGCGCATCCAGTTGATGTTGCCCTGGATGGTGTTGAACTCGCCGTTGTGGATGATGTTCCGGTAGGGATGGGCGAGGTGCCAGGCGCCGAGCGTGTTCGTCGAGAAGCGCTCGTGGACCATCACGAACGTCGACTTCATGCGCTCGTCGGTGAGATCGGGGTAGTACGCGGGGACCTGAACGCCCTTCAGCAGCCCCTTGTAGACGATCGTCTTCGAGTCGAGAGAGACGACGTAGAAGCGCTCCTTGTTCTCGATGTCGGCGTCCTCGACGGCGTTCTCGAGCGCGCGGCGAGCGACGTAGAGGCGGCGGTCGAAGTCGTCGCCGGAGACGTCGTCGTCGGGCGCGACGACGACCTGGTAGACGCCGGGTTCGGAATCGACGGCGGTCTTCCCGAGGTCGTCGTTGTTCGTCGGGACGTCCCGCCACTCGAGGACGCTGAGATCGTAGGTCTCGAACGTGTCTTCGACGAGAGAAACGAGTTCCTCGCGTGCATCCGCATCCTGTGGAAGAAAGAGCGAGCCGACGGCATAGGTGTCGGGAAGATCGGTCTCGAGAACGCTTTCGAAGAACGAGTCGGGGGTCTGAAGCATGATTCCGGCCCCGTCGCCGGTGTTCTGTTCCGCCCCGGTCGTCCCGCGGTGTTCGAGGTTCCGCAGCAGTTCGAGCCCGTCGGCGACGATGTCGTGACCTCCCACCCCATCGAGGTCCATGACGACACCGACACCACAGTTAGACCGCGCGTCCCTGGGGTCGGCGAGCCCCTCGGTCCGCTCGGTTGATGACGCTATATGTGGCTGTGACATACACGCACCTAGCCGGAACCAGTATAAGAGGCTAATCCATTATGACTAAGCGTATTATTAACACATATAGTCTAATATAAGGTATACTGAAAACCCTTAATCACGGTTGACCCCGCGAGAGAGCTGTCGCTGGTTTCGACCGGGACCCGTCTCGGAGAAGGACGTCCGTCACTGCCACTCGTCGAACCCCCCACCGGAAAGATCAACTTCCCGGTAGCGGGGAAATGTCAGAGGCACGTAGTGTTCACCCACCAGAGTGAACACCACATGGTTCTAATGAATTTCCTCGGGTAAACAATCTCGGGTTAAACGATTAGGGTTGTGTGAAACGGTCACTCAAGAACGGCCGATCGAGACCGGTCGGTCCGGGGGTCAGTTGGTAATTCACTCACTCGAAGAGAGAACGACGGCCCAATTGGCTCACCGTCCTCCGTCTTGCGTGTCCGGGTTGCTCATCCTCGACTGTTCGTCTGTCCGGATGGGTCTCGGCTTCAATAGCCACAGTACGTGAGCCCCTGATTCCAACGCGAGATGGCGATTCAGTAGTGCCCTATGACTCGAAGTACGCCGAACTCGATCCCCGCGAGCAACAGCGTGGCGACGAGAATAATGGGGAAAACGATGACAAAATGAATGATGATACTGCTACTCTCGTGGCTGACGGTGAACATCGCCCAGAAGACGTTGTACGTGACAGCGAAGACCCCGAGTGTTGGACTAACCAACAACCCACGGCCGAACAACCAAAGTGCCGGTAGTATCATTCCAGTTAGCAGTAACCAAAATACGACGAGTACCGCAGGAGCTAACAGTACATCGAGCGGACCGGTGAGGTCGGCCCTCATATCGTTTAAACCGGGATCGAGAAACAACTGTCGTATGATCCACATACAAAAAAACAGCGCGCCCCCGAGGAGACAGCTAGCGAGAAACGTTCGTCTGGACTCGGTCACTCGCGATCGGAAATAGTAGCCGAGGCCTGCTACGAGCGCCCCGACGATGCCAGCTATCTTGAGTATCGTTTGTTCGTCCAAAAACAGTGCTGATGACGTGTCCATATTTATACCCTATATACCATTAAATAATAAATCTTTTGTATTTATCATATAAATATTATTTGAATATTCAGTTTTAAATTCCGGAACCGGACACCGAAGCAAGGCACCGATAACCGCCAGAGAGATTAGAAGCCCAGCATGCAGGCGCAGGGCCGTGCCACCGAGGAACTGTGATTGTGGGAGTGGTGTTCTTGGTGCCGGGTCCCGTTTTCAGCGTCCGATTTTCCTTCGGTACTGAATCCACAGAACAAACCTGTGCACGGGATCTCGAAACCGTCGTTGAGGATCGCAGCTATTTTCCCGTCGTGCGTATCGACACCACTTCTTCCTGCCTGATACAGTGATGATCCGGCTTTACCATCATCGCTGGCGTTGTCGTTGTTCTCCCAGCAATCTCGGACCTCACTTCGGGATTTGTTGTATCTCCAGTCGATCTCGTCAATCGGAATCCTCCCACGAACTTTATTATGATCCTCAGGATCGCGGTGGACCTGTCCGACGACGTCGAACGAACTGTTGGAAGAGCTCACGTCGTACAGGCGGATGTGCACTTGGGAGGCAACCCGCCAGTCGGCACGCCTCATAACGTGCCGATCTGTTTCGACGACATCTCCATCGTAATTGAGATATCTCGATTGCGCGTAGGGATTGTCGTTTGAACCTCCGGGTATTAAGGGGAGATCGCCGGCAAGATCGAGGATAGCATCTAGGCCCGATGTCCAGCCACAGGCGTCTTCCATGAATTTGCCAACTTTGGTAGCGTCACCATCCTTGAAAGCAAGATTCGTTGGTGCTGTTCGCTCCTTTGGATCTCGCCGCGCCCTGCTCTTAGAAGAGTAGTTGTACAGCGGGATATCGTCGATGGCAGTGTGATACTGCGGAGCCAGGTCGCCACCGAACATCGGATGGTTGGTGTTTCTCTGTGTTTTGATCTTCGCTTCGGCCCGATTGTGTTCGGTGCTCGTGCCGATGACCTTCGTCGTTTCTGTCGTGTACGTCAGACCATCGTTTTGAACGATCTCTTCGGAGAGCCACTCCTCGGCAATATAAACTGGTTCCTCCTCGAACACGGGATCGCCAAAATGTTCAGCGAGGTCCTCACTCCGGAAGATCCGCTCGTGAACGAACACATCGTCGTTGTACCGCTGAATTTCGCCTTTGAGTGTTCCTTTGGCCTCGACGGGCACTCCCTCTTTGTTTCCTGGTTCGGCGGCACCGAGTGCGGTGTATTCTCTATCGTCGTCCTCTGCGGCGACCGATCCCAAAGTAGCCAGAGAAGCCGTGCTCGCCAGACCAGTCAGGAACGTCCGCCGACCATTCATATCCGATCCAGTGTTGTCCTCGTTACCTATACTACCTAAATTATCTCTATCTACCATCGCAATATTTGGTAGTTATTTCAAGTGGATAAATATTACTATTTTATTGGATTTTAAATTGTCACTAACCGCCGTATACGGAGAAGGCGGCGGTTTTGGTCGTGACAGAAGATCGTCTAGCAGTACGTCCGAGATTTGGTCGTGTCGCTGAACCGTTTAGACTTCCAAGTCAATCAAGCAAAGACGCTCTTCCGTAGTCTATCGGAAGGAATTGACAGCAATGCGATCAATGAGGCCGTTTGAGGGAATACGATATCCATGCGTACCGTCACCGGATTTTTACAGCAGAAATGTGGCTACAAGAACCTATATTTAAAAGAAGACGACCCGGGAAATAGTTGCCCGCTGTAAGCTGGTAAAAGACTCAGTACGACTTCGCGAAGTATGCGATCTCGTCGGCGGGATCGCCACAGACCCCGCATTCGTCGTGGTCGGGTTCGGGGACCTCGCCGGCCGTCGAGCCGCCCTCGTCGGCCAGCGGCTGCATGACGATCTCGGCGGCGATCTTTTCCTTGATGACCTCCTCGCAGGCCTCGTCGCCACACCACGGCGTCTTCACGTAACCGCCGTGTTTCCCGATCGTCCCGAGGATCTCCTCCGGACTGTGGGCTTCGCGAACGTTTTCCTCGAGGTTCTCCTCGGCTGCCTCGTAGAGTTTGTCGAAGATTTCGTCCAGGTGCTCGTCGACCGCGTCGACGATCTCGTCGCGATCCTCGACGGATTCGGCGTTGTCCGGGCGGTGGACCAGCGTGACCTCCTCGTCGTCGACCTCGTGGGGGCCGATCTCGAGTCGAAGGGGAACCCCGTTGAGCTCGTGCTCGTTGAATTTGAAGCCGGGATTGCGCCCGTCGCGGTCGTCGAGATCGACGCGGACGCCGGCGTCCTCGAGATCCTCGGCGATCTCCTCGGCGTACTCGAGGACGTCGTCTTTGGTATCCTCCTGCCAGATCGGGACGATCGCGACCTGCGTGGGCGCGACGGTCGGCGGAAGGACGAGTCCCTGATCGTCGGAGTGGGTCATGACGAGCGCGCCGATCGCACGCCAGGAGAGGCCCCACGAGGTGGTGTAGGCTGTCTGCTCTTTCTCGTCCTCGTCGGCGAACGTGATGTCGAACGCCTCGGCGAAGCTCTGCCCGAGGTTGTGGCTGGTTCCCCCCTGAACGGACTTGCCGTCAGGCATCAGCGCTTCGACCGTCGTCGTCGTATCCGCGCCGGGGAACTTGTCGTGTTCGGGCTTCTTGCCGCGCAGGACCGGAATCGCCAGCACGTCCTCGTAGACGCGCTCGTACTGGCCGAGACGGGTCCAGACCTCCTCCCACGCGCCCTCGTTACTCGCGTGGGCGGTGTGGCCTTCCTGCCAGAGGAACTCCTTCGTCCGGAAGAAGGGCTTGGTCTCCGTCGCCTCCCAGCGGACGACCGAACACCACTGGTTGAGCCGCATCGGCAGGTCGCGGTGGCTGCGCGTCCAATCGGCCATGAAGGGCGCGATGATCGACTCGCTCGTCGGGCGGACGGCCAGCCGTTCCTCGAGTTCGTCGTGCCCACCCTGGGTCACCCACGCGACCTCGGGATCGAACCCTTCGACGATGTCTTTCTCCCGCTCGAGGTAGCTCTCGGGGATGAACATCGGGAAGTAGACGTTGTCGACGCCGGTCTCCTTGAACCAGCCGTCGAGGGCGTCCTGAATGGCCTCCCAGAGGGCGTAGCCGCGCGGTTTCGTGACGATGAACCCGCCCATCGGCGCGTAGTCCGCGAGATCCGCTTTCTGGACGACTTCGGCGTACCACTCGCCGGGTTTGTGCGATTTCGACTCGGTGATCCCGAGTTCTTGACTCTCGTCGCTCATTGTGTCGACATGCAGTCAGCGCGGGCTTAAAGGGCACGAAGGACGGCCGGCTCTCGTGGTACCCGACAACGACCTTCATACGGTCGTTCGAACGGTCATCGATGGGTCTCGAGACCGAATCGAGAACTACTGTCGACGGCGCTCGCCAATTATTCGCGGGCGCTCCGCGAGTAAATTTGAAACGTTTGTCTCGTTTTCTCCGGTTTTCACACCTTTATACGGCTGAGCCATTTATATACGGTCGATATGAAAGCAATCGAAGTTCAGGCCTACGGCGGGAGCGACGAACTGTCCGTCGTCGACGTCCCGACGCCGGAGCCCGACGCCGGCGAGGTCCGAATCGACATCGAAGCGGCCGGAATCAATTTCGCGGACATCATGCAGCGCGAGGGGCAGTACCCTGACGGTCCCGAAGCGCCCTACGTTCCCGGCATGGAAGCCGCGGGAACGGTCGACGCGGTCGGCGACGGCGTCGAGGATCTCTCGGAAGGCGACCGCGTCGTCGCGATGCTCGACGGCGGCGGCTACGCCGAGTACGTCACCGCCGACGCGGAACTGCTCTTCCCCATCCCCGACGCGATGAGCTTCGAGGAGGCCGCCGGCTTCCCCGTCCAGTTCCTCACCGCCCACGCCTGCCTCTTCGAGTGGGGCGGCCTCGAGGACGACGAGTCCGTCCTGATCCAAGCCGCGGCCGGCGGGGTCGGCACCGCCGCCGTCCAGCTGGCGTCGAACGCCGGCGCAGAGGTCTTCGGCACCGCGAGCACGCAAGAGAAGCTCGACCTCGCGGCCGAGCTGGGCTGTGACCACCCGATCAACTACACCGAGACGGACTTCCGAGAGACGGTCGACGAGGAAACCGACGGCCAAGGTGTCGACCTCGTCCTCGAGAGCGTCGGCGACGACGTCTTCGATCGCAGCCTCGACGCGATGGCCCACTTCGGCCGCATGGTGACCTACGGCGTCGCCAGCGGCGTCCCCGCCGAAGTCAGCAACCGGCGGCTGCTCTTCGAGAACAAGACGATCAAGGGGTTCCACCTCGGACAGGCCTCCTTCCGCGCTCCGAACAAAGTCATGAAGGCGATTCCCGAGCTTACGGACGGCTTCGCGAGCGGCGATCTCGAGATCATCCTCGGACAGTCGTTCGACCTCGAGGACGCCGCCGAGGCCCACCAGTACATCGAGGATCGGAAGAGCTCCGGAAAGATCGTCCTGAAGCCCTGAAATAGCCGCTCGACACCAGCCGTTCCCTACGTCTCTGAACGAGATCCATTAGGCCGACGAAACCGGACTGAAATCGGATTTGCGGGGCCTTTGAGTGCCCCGTTCGGTACGACTGGCCGAGATGCAGAACCCCTTATTCGTCGTCGACAGCGGTCTCGAGCGAGACCTCCCACTCGAGGTCGTGATCCACGAAGTCGGCCTCGTCGAGCGGTTCCCCGCCCTCGAACCGGAACTCGCCGACCGCGGTTTTCCCCTCGAGGATCCCCGGTAGCCACAGCCGGTCGTCCTCCCACATCTGATCGTAGGGCACGTTCTCGATCGAAACCCATTCGGGATGGGCTTCCGCGGAAGACGTCGGCTCACCGGTAAACGAGCGGGTTCGATACACGTGACAGAACGTGTGCGTCTCGCCGTCGAGGCGGAACGTGAGTTCGCCGGCCTTCTCGAGGTCCCGGACCTCGAGGCCGACCTCCTCGCGGGTTTCGCGGACGGCGCATTCGCGTGGGGTTTCGCCGGGTTCGCACTTGCCGCCGGGGCCGTTGTACCAGCCCTCACCGAGTCCGCGGCGTTTCTCGATCAGGAGGACCTCGCCATCGGATTCGTCGGCGGTCGTGGGGTCGCCGCCACGGAGCGGGAAACACAGCGTCGCCTCGATCATATTTGGAGGTTCGTTTGGAGGAAGAAAAACGTAGGTTATCGCTCGAGTCGATCGGGCCCATCCTGTACAGGAACATCGATACTGAAAGAGTCGTTCTGCTATCGTGGCAACGGGGAATAACCACGCCCTCCCCAACCGATTCGCTCGCTCCGCTCACGGTTCCCGATGGTCACCGTTCGCTTTTCGAGGCGCTCACTCTGTTCGCGCCTCGCACCGCTCGCTCATCCCTCGCGCGAGTTCAAGCGGCGGTTCGCCGTCGGCTCACCGCCGCTTCGCACGCGCCACCGCAATACATCGGCGAAGAATAACGGTTTCACTCATCGGCGTTCGAAAAGACGAACTCCCGAAGCAGTTTCCCCGCCAGCGCGGCCGCTTGCCCGTCGTCACGGTCGTTGACTTCGACCACGTCGAACCCGCTGGCCTGCGGGGCGACTGCGCGAACCACGTCGCGGAGTTCGCGGGGCTCGAGGCCGAACGGCTCTTTCGTCCCGGTTCCCGGCGCGTAGCCGGGGTCCGCGGCGTCGATGTCGACGCTCAGGTAGACCTCGCGATCCGCGAGTCGGTCGCCGGGCGTCCACTCGCTCACCGCCTCGGGCGGAACGACGGTCACGTCGTCGTCGGCCGCTCGCTCCCACTCGGCTTCGCTGCCAGTGCGGGCACCGAGGACGATCGCCTCCTCGACCGAGTCGACGTCCTCGAGGATCCGCCGAGTGACGGCGGCGTGGGACAGCTCCTCGCCGTCGTAGGCGTCGTACAGATCCAGGTGGGCGTCGAGACAGACGAAGACCTCTGGTTCGACCGCACGGACACCCGCGAGCGAGACGGTATGTTCGCCACCCAGCGTCAGGGGGACGGCGTCGTTCCAGACCGCTTCCCGCAGAGTGCTCGCAAGGTACTCGAGATAGGCCTCGACGTCGGGCCACGCGCGGACATCGCCCTGATCGAGGACGCCGAGTTCCGAGAAGTGCTGGTCCGTCCGGTGATCGTAGTCGTCGAACGGTTCGGCAAAAGAACGGATTCGCGCGGGACCGAATCGGGTCCCCGGCTGAAAGGTCGTCGTGGCGTCCAGGGGCGCACCGACGACCACGAAGTTCGCGCCTCCGCGGTCGGCCGTCCGGCCTCGCGCGTCGGTTTCGCCTCCGCGGTCAGGATCGTGTCCTCCCGCGTCGGTCCCCTCGCGTTCGTCGGTCGCCCCGGGAAACATTAGACGATCTTTCGCTGGTCTTCCATCTCGAGGTATTCGATGTTCTCGTCGGGGGAGACATCTTTGTCCTCGGGAACGCGCATCGTGATCGTTTCGTAGGTCTCGAGGTCCATGACCTGCATGTCGGCGCCGTCGACGGAGACGACCTGCCCCTGTTTGCGCTCGATGATCGGAACCCAGATCTTCGCGTCGACCGGCTGGGAGAGCGATCGTTTCCGGCCGTCGAAGACGCCCTCCGCCTCGACGCGGGCCTTGGCGCTGCCGTGTTTGCCCGGCTTCGCCGTCGAGTAGGAGTTGATCTTACACGGCGTGTCGTCGATCATTACGTAGCTTCCTTCCTGGAGTTCGCGAACTTCGGTCTGCTGTTTCGCCATGTCCCGGGGTAATCAATCGACGTGCATAAACCGTTTGGAATGCGTGCTGCGGCGAGTTCAGGCCGACTGCGGGTTCGCTCGGCCGGCGTCGCGGAGAGATCGATAGTTACCCGTCGATCGACGGCACGATCGCGACTCGAGGGCGAGGGTCCGTCGACGAACGAGTGATGACCTCGATGGACTCCGTCACCGAATTATCGATGCTGACCGAGGCCGTCGGGGATGACCTCGGGATTCGGTCCGTCTACCGGACGACCGCCCCAGCCATCCAAAGTCGCCTCGACTGCGTCGGCTTCGCCGACGAGTCGGTCCGTCGTGATATGTTCCTCGTGGCGAACGGCCTCGCGGCCGACCCGGCCCGCGAGGTGGCGAACGTCGCGGATACTGAACCCCTCCGTCGCGTCGGCCACCGCACCGAGATCGACGTCTTCCGCGACGATCCCGTCCGGGAGCGCGTCGGCCAGAATCGCAGCGCGGGTCCTGCCGTCCGGCGGCGGGACCTCGATCCGCTCGTCGAAGGTCCCCGCGTGGAGCACGTCGACGTTTACCCGCTCGACCGCCCGCGCGGTGCCGATGACGAGCACGTCGTCCTCGAGCGTCGGCAGGAGCGTCGCCAACCGTGTCGCGACGCGTCGGATCGCTCTCGACCCGCCCGACGCGGGTGCGAGTTCGTCGAGATCGTCGAGGACCAGCACACTCGGTGCGATCGACCGCGCGTCCTCGATGATCTCCGCTACCCGATCAGCCGGATCGTCGACGCCCTCCCGGCGGAACCGATCCGGACTGATCTCGACGATCGGGCGATCGAGTTCCGCGGCGATGGACCGGGCGAGCGTCGTCTTCCCCGCGTCCGGCGGGCCGTACAGTAACGCACCGTCGACGGGCGCGACGCCGTAGCGCTCGTAGCCGTCGGCGTTGTGAATCGGATCGAAGAGCCGCCGCTCGATCGCGGCCGTGAGATCGTCCATCCCCGGCAGGTCGTCGAAGGGGACCGGGTCCTCGGTCGACGAACGCCCGAGATCCTCGTCGAACCGATCGTCGTAGCGGTCGAGCCAGCCCGGAATACTGGTATCGATCTCGTCGACCGCCTGCCGGAGATGCGACTGCCTGACCGACGTCTCGTCGGCGATGGCGTGGCGGATCGCGACGTCGGCGAGCATCGTCACGTCGCTCGAGGCGTAGCCGGCGGTCGCGTCCGCGATCGCCTCGAGGCTCACGTTGTCGGCGACCGGCGCGTCGGCCAGCTCGAGGCGGAGGATCTCCAGTCGCGCCTGCCGATCCGGCGGCGGCACCTCGACCCGCTCGTCGAACCGGCCCGATCGCAGAATGGCGTCGTCGACGTCGTCGAGGTAGTTCGTCGCCGCGAAGACGACGATCTCCGAGTCGTCCTGGCTCTCGAGTTCGGTCAGCAGCTGGTTAACCATCTGCTGTTCGCTCGTGGCCATTCGCCCCGAGCGATCGCTGGCGATCGCGTCGATTTCGTCGATGAACACCAGACAGGGCTCGTTCTCGCGAGCGGCGTCGAACACTTCCGCGACGTTGTCGGCGGCTTCGCCGATGTACTTGCTCGTGATGTCGGCGGGCGTGACCTCGATGTAATTGTAGTCAGTTTCGGCCGCGACCGCGCTCGCGACGAAGGTCTTCCCGCATCCCGGCGGCCCGTGAAACAGGACGCCGTTGACCGCACCGATCCCGTAGCGGTCGTAAACGTCACGCCGAGTCAGCGGGTCGATCACCCGATCGCGTAACGTGTCCGTGAGGTCGTCCATCCCGCCGACGTCCGAGAAGTCGTGGCCCGGCGGATCCGTATTGAGGTCGTCCGCGTCGAGGGCAGTGTCGTCGCCCTCCCCCTCGCTTTCCCCCGATCCGTTCCCGGCTCCGTTGCCTGAGGACTGGCTGCGAACGCCTGCGATACCGCTCCGATTCCCGACGAACAGCCAGGCCAACGTCGCCGTCGGCGGTGCGAACGCGAGCGCGAGATCGCCGGTCGCGACGACACCCACAACACCGACGACGTAGGCCAAGCCGAGCAACAGGCGGTCGATCTGGGTGGCCGCCACCCAGGACACCGTCCGGAGAACGACCGCGAGCGTCCCGAAGGTGAGCACGACCGCCAGAAGCGCGTTCGATCCGGGAACGAGCCCGCTCCAACCCCCAGCCTGTGCGACAGTCAATAATACAACCATTACACAGCACGTGACGTGAATCCAACAAAACGATTCTGGTCTCGGTCGCGACGCCCGTTACGACCACCGAAACCCGTCCCGCGCGGCCGGCGGCTCGAGCGGACTCGCCGGCAATCCGTCCCCGACCGCGGGATCGTTGTAGGCCCGCGGCGCGACGTCGTTGGGACCGTCGGGATAGAACAGCGACGCCAGCAGCTGGATCTGGCCGCGCCCGACGCCGAGTTCGAACTGGCCGCCGCCGTAGAGCCGAACGTCGCGCTCGTCGCAGTAGGCGAGCGTCTCGAGGAGCGACTCGAGCGAGCCAAAGCGCGAGGGCTTGATATTGAGCCAGTCGGGCTCCCACGGCAGCGCCTCGACGTCCGCGACGCCGTGAATCGGGGCGTCCCAGGAGACGCGGGACCGAACGTCCGGCTCGTCGAACAGCGGTCGCGTCTCGTCGGTCAGCGCCGGATCCTCGACGACGGCCTCGGGAAACGCCTCGAGGACGCGTTCGTAGAGGACCGGATCCGCGGGGGTGTCGACGTCCGTCCCCTCGTAGCGGCCTTTCAGGTCGATGATTCGGACCGCGTCCGCGCCGACCGCGTCGTCGACGGCCGCGACGAGGTCGTCGTCCCACGCAGGAATCGGGTCGAGCTTGAACTCGAGGTCGGGCACCTGCTCGCGCAGGGACTCGAGCCGGTCGGTCGTCGGCGGCTCGCCGAGCCGGGTGCTGGCGACGAACCGGACGGGGTCGGCGGACCGACCGAGCTCACTCCCGAGGTCGCTGGCGGACTGCCGGAGCGCCAGATCCAGCGCGGCGCTCTCGAGGCCCCACCGCCGGTAGTTCCGAAACACCTCGCGCTCTGGGGGCTTCGCCGGGAAGCAGTCGACCGACTCGAGGTGCGTCGAGAACGAGTCGAGCGTGTACTCGCCGGTGAGATCGGGAAGGCCCGATTCGACCAGCGAATCGTGATCGTCGGCTTCGTAGGTGACGTCCTCGCCGCGGCCGGCGACCGGGTCGCCGTCCGGACCGGGACCGGACAGCGCGAACTCGGTCGTGACGCGCGTGAAGTCGCTCGAGGTCTCGCGTTCCAATCGCTCGGTCGACACCTCGTCGATCGCTACCGGCAGCTCCGCGATCCGATCGTAGTCCATACCGGTCGTTTCGTGTCCGGGATGGAAAGAGGCTTGGAGGCCGCCGTTGGCCGTCCACTATCGACGGTTCGAGAGATATCCCCCCGTTCCATCCACCTTCGGTTGCAACGAGCGCCCGGCGTTACTCCTCGCCGCGACGCTGGCGAAGGTTCTGTCGCGTGAACTGGGGCTTCGCGCCGATCGATTTCGGCGAGCGGAAGGATCGATAGAGCTGGATCAGCACGATCACCGCGACGACCGCCGCGACGATCGATCCCCGAGGCGCCTCGAGGGCGTACAGGACGCCCGTCGAGAACAGGGACATCGTGAGCAACATGCCGTAGACCAGTCGCTTCGCGAGTTTGTCGAAGACGTTCTCCTTGTCCTCGAGGCCGATGCGGACGTAGAGGTCGTCGCGGTCGAGCCGGTCGAGCGCGCGCTCGGCCTTGGGAGCGATTCGAGTCAGGGACTCGCCCGTCCGACGGAGTTGTTTTCCCGTCTCGTCGACGTACTGGCGGACGGTTTCCTCGCGATAGCCCTGCTCGGTCAGGAAGCCGGTCGCGGTCGAGATGAAATCGAAGTCCTCGTCGAGTGTGACGCAGACCCCTTCGACGACGGTGGCGACCCGAAGGACGAGCGCGAGGTTCTTCGGGAGACGAAGCGGGAACTCGTAGATCGAGTCCTCGATCTGTCCGACGATCTGGTTGACCCGGTACTGTTCGATGTCCTCGCCGCGGGCGTCCTGGATGGCGATTTCCATCACCTCGGCCATCACTCCGCGATCCGCGTCGGGGCTCAGCGTCCCGATCTCGACGAGCGCGTCGAGGATGCCGTCGATGTCCTGATTGGCGACGGCGATGTAGAAGTCGACGATCTTGTCCTGAACGAACGAGTCGACCCGCCCGGACATCCCGAAGTCGTAGAAGACGATCTTCCCGTCGTCGGTCACCGCGAGGTTCCCCGGGTGAGGATCGGCGTGGAAGACGCCGTCCTCGATGATCATCTGCAGGTACGATCGCTCGAGGTTCTCCGCGATCTCCGTCCGGTCGATCCCCCTGCGCTCGAGTTCCTCGACGTCGTTGATCTTCGTCCCCTCGATGTACTCCATCGTGAGCACGCGCGGCCCGGAGTGACTCTCGATCACGGTGGGGATGCGAAACCGATCGTCGCCCGCGAAGTTCGATTTGATCTCGGTGAGCATCTCCGCCTCGCGCTCGTAGTCCATCTCCTCGCGGATCGTCTTCGAGAACTCGTCGGCCAGGTTCTCGAGCGAGAACGAGCGGGCCTCGTCGACGAAGTACAGCAGGATCGGGAGCGACCACTTGATGACCCGCAGATCGGCCCGGACGAGGTCCTCGATACCCGGGCGGCGGATCTTCACGGCGACGTCGTGACCGCCCGCCCGACCCGTATCGGCGCGTATCGCCTCGGTCTCGGCGTCGATGCGCGCTCGATAAACCTGTCCCAGGCTCGCACCGCTGATCGGCTCGGTATCGAACTCTTCGAACCGGTTCTCGAGGGGTCCGAGTTCCTCCTCGAGCACTGCTTTCGCACCGGGCCAGGCCGCCGGCGGCACGTCGTCTTGCAGCGACGAGAGGACCTCGATGTACGCGGGCGGGAGCACGTCCGGGCGAGTTGACAGCAACTGGCCGAGTTTGATGAACGTCGGTCCCAGGGTCAACAGCGACTCGAGCAACAGTTCGGCCCGACGGCGGTGGGTCTCGGGATCGACCCGTCGGGGACGGCCAAATAGAAGGAACCGGCGGCGGTCACGGGCGAACGCGAGCAATAGCGGCAGGAAGTGCCACGCGACGATGGCGAATCGTTTATAGGCGCGGAGTGAAGCCAGTCTCGGTCACCCCGTGTTAGCCGTCCTCGTCGACGATATCGATCGTCGTCTCCCCGCTGGCACCGCGTTTCGGGAGCCGCAACTCGAGGACGCCGCGGGTGACCGTCGCCTCGGCGCTGGCGTCGGATGCGTCCTCGGGGAGCGGGAGGTCGACGTCGCGGAACAGCGACCGATTCTCCTCGACGTACTGGTAGTCGCCGGTGGGCTCTTTCTCGCGGTGGGCGTCGATGAAGATCCGACCGTCCTCGATCGCGAGGTCGAGCGACTCGGCGGAGACGCCGGGGACGTCGAGCACGAGCAAGTAGGCGTCCTCGCTCTCGAGCAGATCGAAGAAGACGTCCTCGGAGAGGTCCCGCAACGCGTCGCGGAGCGCTGACATGGATACGGGTTCGAACGCCGATACGAAAAACCCCGCGGTCGCGGCGATCCGTCGACGCGCCGCGAGCGGTCCGTAGATGTCACTGCCGGTCTCGTGGAGCGGGAGTTGCATCGCACTTCGAGCCGACTAGGCACTACTGTAGTGGCGCGCGCTGTCAGGTGGCCGAGTGAGAGCGAGGCCACCTGACGATGCTGCGCGAGGGATGAGCGAATGACCGACGGGAACGAGCGAATCGGCTGGGGAGGGCGTGGTGACCCCCTGCTGCAACGATATCGAACCTGTCTACCTTCTTCTGGAGAGAGAGGGTGAATGGTTACTCGATCGTCCAATTCATACTCGAATAGAACGACGTACTCGAGGACGGATTCGGCTCGAGAGTGATCGAATGGAACGGAATCGTCCAGCTATCGTGGCAACGCGGAATTTCCACGCCCACCCCAGCCGATTCGCTCGTTCCCGTCGGTCACTCGCTCATCCCTCGCGCAATATCGCGCCCGCCCTCGCTAGCACTCGGTCGGGGCGCTCACGGATCGCTTCGCTCTCCGTTCGCTTCCGAGACGCTTCCAATAGTCGCGTCTCACGGACAGCGCGCGCCACCGCATTCCCGTTCCTCGAGTCGGACGGTCGAACCGCGGGTTCCCCCACGTTTTTGCCGTCCGGCGACTCGCATCCTCGTATGGAAGGAGCCGACCGCGAGCGCACGGAGGCCGGGTTCAAGGTACGGACGCCGGTGGACGAGGCGCGCCGGATTCTCAGGGAGGCCGTCGAGGGGAGTGGGGACGGTGATGCGGACGTGCCGTGTGGGACCGAAACCGTCGACGTCGACCGCGCGGACGGCCGCGTCCTCGCGGCACCGGTCGCGTCCGCTCGAGACGTGCCCCACTACCGGCGGGCGGCGATGGACGGCTACGCCGTTCGGGCCGCGGACACGTTCGGGGCCAGCGATCGATCGCCCGAGGTGCTTCGAGTCACCGAGCCCGCGGGCGATCCCGACGGGGACGAGCACGCCACCGCCGACCGCATCGATCCCGGAACGGCCGCGCGGGTCCACACCGGCAGCGCGCTCCCCGAGGGAGCCGACGCGGTCGTCATGATCGAACGGGTGACCGAAGTCGAGACGACCGGCGAGCTCGAGGTCGAGGACGCGGTCGCGGAGGGGGAAAACGTCGCACCGGTGGGAGAGGATATCGAAGACGGCCAGCACCTCTACGAGGCGGGACACCGGCTCCGCCCGTCGGATCTCGGACTCCTGCGGTCGGCCGGCTACGGGCGCGTCGCGGTCGCACAGCAACCAACGGTCGGCGTGATCCCGACTGGCGAGGAACTCGTTGAGGGCGACCCCGGGCCCGGCGAAGTCGTCGAGACCAACGGACTCACCGTCTCACGGCTGGCCCAGCGCTGGGGCGCTCGCGCGACCTACCGCGACGTCGTCACCGACGACCCCGAATCGCTGCGGGTCGCCATCCAGCGAGACCTGACGAAAGACGTCGTCGTCACGACCGGCGGCTCCTCCGTGGGTGAGCGCGACCTCTTGCCGGAGGTGATCGACGAGCTGGGAGAAGTCGTCGTCCACGGCGTCGGGCTCAAACCCGGGCATCCGGTCTGTCTCGGTGTCGTTCAGGACACCCCGGTGCTCGCACTTCCGGGCTACCCCGTCGCCTGCATCGTCAACGCCGTCCAGTTCCTCCGGCCGGTCCTGCGCTGGCTCGAGGGAACCACCCCTGATCCACACCCCACCACGCGCGCCCGACTCGAGCGCAAGATCCCGAGCGAACCCGGAACGCGAACGTTCGCGCGGGTGCAACTCGAGGTACGCGAGGAGGGTGAAGCGGACGATCGCGACGAACCGGAATACACCGCGATTCCGACCCGAGCAAGTGGCTCGGGCGTGCTTTCGAGCGTCGCGCTGGCCGACGGCTGGGTGGTCGTGGACGACGACCGCGAGGGGATTCCGGCCGGCGAGACGGTCGCCGTCGAGGACTGGGAACCGAACGGCTGACCGCGACGAGCGTCGTTGTTTTCCTCGCGACCTCGTGACGATCAGGAGGCCGAGAGCCGCGACGACGTTCCGGTGATCGACTCCGGACTACCGAAGCGCCTGTCGAACTGCATCCGCCAGCCCGTTCACGCGGGCGACGTGTTCGTACGAGCCCTCGCGAACCCCGTTCGTGACGTACGAAAATCCGATGTTTTCCTCGGGGTCGGCCCAGCCGACGCTGCTCCCCAGCCCGGCGTGGCCGAACACGTGGTCGGGCGAGAGCGAGCCGTACGGCGCGACCGTCGTGCCGCCCTTCCAGAAGCCGAGCGCGAACCGGCCCTCGCGACCGATCGTGCCGTCCGCGTCCGTCTCGGCCTGTACTTGCGCCAGCTGCTCGACGGTCCCGGGTTGGAGAACCTGCGTCCCCTCGAGTTCGCCGCCGTTGGCGAGGCAAGCGTAGAACCGGGCCATGTCGCCCGCGGTCCCGATCCCGTTGGCGGCGGGGATCACGGCACGGTGGATCTCCTCCGCGTTGAACGGGGCCGCGACCTCGGCGTTGTCCCCGAGTCCCTCGCCGGGATCGCGACAGCGGTCGAACGCCTCGAAGCCGACCAGCGTCGCCACGTCGTCGTCCTCGTCCTCCCGGAGCCCGATCCCGGTGTCGTCCAGGCCGAGCGGGTCGAACACGCGTTCCTCGGCGGCCTTTTCGATCGGCGTGCCCGAAACCCGACGGACGAGTTCGCCCACGAGCCAGCCGAAGGTCAGGGCGTGGTAGGCCGGTACCTCGCCCGGCGGGTAGTTCGGCTCCATCTCCTCGAGTTTCTCCACCGCGGCGTCCCAGTCGCCCCAGAGGTCCGGTCGGTCGTCGATCTCGCCCTGGTTGAGCCCCGCGGTGTGGCTGAGCACTTGCCGAACGGTGATCTCGGCCTTTTCGGTCCCGTCGTCGGCGAACTCGGGCCAGTGGTCGACCACGCGATCGTCGTACTCGAGCTTCCCCTCTTCGACGAGCGAGTGCAGAGTCACCGCAGCGTAGGGTTTCGTACTCGAAAAGAGGATATGACGCGTCTCGCGGGTCTCGTCCGGACCGGCCGGCGCTTCGACGCCACCCGCGAGGTCGATCACGGGCTCGCCGTCGACGTAGACGGCCAGCTGCGCCCCGTGGTGAAGCCCGACCTCGAGGTGACGATCGAAGAGATCGGCGATGCGCTCGCGATCCGTTTCGGAAATTCGTGACATGGGTCGCACCTCTTCGGGCGGACGCTTAATCGTTGTCGTACGAGAACATATCACAGCCACACCGCGGCGACGTTTTTATAGTAGTCGTTGAAAATCATTGCACTCCCGCTCGCGAATCAGCGGCCAGCACGGTTCGTACTAGCCGCTCGAGTGCGAGCGGTGAGTAACTCGTTTCAACGACTACTATAGCCCCGGCGTCCGAAAGACCGCTATGAACCGCAAGGAGTTTCGCGATCTCGCGTCCCCCGACGAGGCGCGCGAGGCGATCGACTCGCTCTCGCTCGAGGGGGGTATCGAGCGGGTTTCACTCGAGGACGCGCGCGGTCGGGTGCTCGTGGCCCGACTCGACGCCGAGCTCGACGTCCCCGGCTTCGACCGGGCGAGTCTGGACGGCTACGCCCTCCGGGCCCGGGACACGTTCGGTGCCGACGAGGCAGACCCCGCTCGCCTCGATATCGTCGGCGAGGTCCACGCGGGTGCGGAACCGGATGTCGCGCTCGAGGCGGGCGAGGCGGCGGAGATTTCGACCGGCGCGGTGATGCCCGACGGGGCCGACGCGATGGTGCCGGTCGAGCGCACTGATACCGACGCTGGCGGCGACGAGGTCCTCGTCCGCACCTCGGTCGCACCCGGCGACAACGTCATGTTCGCGGGCGCGGACGTCGCCGCCGGCGAGCGCGCGCTCGGTCCCGGAACGACGATCACGCCCCGCGACATCGGCCTGCTGTCGGCGCTGGGGGTCGACGAGGTCCCGGTTCGAGCCGAGCCCCGCGTCGGCATCGTCTCGACGGGGGACGAACTCGTGCGGCCGGGCGAGGAACTACACAGCGAGCGCGGGGAGATCTACGACGTCAACAGCTACACCATCGCCGCAGGGGTCGAGGACGCCGGCGGCGAAGCGGTCCTCTACCCCCACGCCGGGGACGATCAGGACGAGATGGAGCGGATCCTCCGCGAAGCCGCCGAGGAGTGCGATCTCGTGCTCTCGTCGGGTTCGACCAGCGCGAGCGCGGTCGACGTCATCTACCGCGTCATCGAAGAGCGAGGGGAGTTGCTGCTCCACGGCGTGAGCATCAAGCCGGGGAAGCCGATGCTGATCGGACGGCTGGACGACTCGGCCTACGTCGGGCTGCCCGGCTATCCCGTCTCCGCGATGATGGTCTTCCGGACTTTCGTCGCACCGGCCATCCGCGAGGCCGCCGGGCGTCCCGAACCCGCAGCGGCGACCGTCGCCGGACGGCTGGCTCGAGAGGAACGCCACGAACAGGGCCGCCATCGGCTCATGCCGGTCGGCCTTGTCGGGAGCGGGCCGTCGGAGACGGCCCGAAACGGAGGCGGAGAATCCGCCGAAGGGGACGGGGACGGCGAGACGCTCGTCTACCCCGTCGACAAGGGCAGCGGCGCGACGACGAGCCTTGCCGACGCCGACGGCGTCGTGGAAATCGGCCCGGAAACCGACTACCTCGAGGCGGGCGAATCCGTCACGGTTACGCTGTTCTCGCCGGACGTCCGGCCGCCGACGGTGTTCGGTGTCGGCGAGGACGACCCCGCGTTTTCGCGAGTCCTCAACGGACTCGAGAACCCGCGCTACCTCGCGGTCGGCAGCCGGCCCGGCCTGCGACGGCTCCGCGAGGGCGTCCCCGACGCGGCGGTGGTCGCGGGACCGCTCGATAGAGACGTCGAAGCGGACGAGATCGGCCGCTGGGACCGCGAGTGGGGACTGGTGGTCCGAGCCGGCAATCCCGACGAGATCGAGGGGCTCGAGGACCTGGTCGATCGCGACCTCCGCTTCGTCAATCGGACGACCGACTCCGGATTGCGCTCGAGCCTCGGCGGTGCGGTCGCCGACCTCGCGGACGAGCGGGGAACGGATCGCCACGAACTCGTCGACGCGATCGACGGTTTCGACCTCGGGCTCCGCGCCCACGAGAGCCCCGCCCGAAAGGTCATCGCGGGCGATGCCGACGCCGGCCTCGGGCTGCGCGAGACCGCCGACCGCCTCGATCTCGGCTTCGTCCCCCTCGGTGAACAGCCTGTTCGCGTGCTCGCGAATCGCGATCGGACGGGGAAGGAGGGGGTGCGGGAGCTCGAGCGAGCGCTCGAGGACGTGTCGTCGCGACGGAGATAGCGGCGAACGACGAGTACGTCGAACGGATCCACCGGACCGTTCCGGTACGAGAGCGGATACTGTCGGACTCGTCCGGTATACCGCGACGAAACCCGTGTCCGATCGAGGCCGCCGTTTTTGGTTACTCGCTCCCTACGAGCAGCCATGCGAATCGTCACGACGCTTCCCTCGGCGACCGAAACCGTCGCCGCACTCGGTCGCGAGCCGGTCGGCGTCTCCCACGAGTGCGATTATCCGCCGAGCGCCGCGTCGGCGCCCGCCGTCACCAGCTCGCGAATCGACGCGTCGGGCTCGAGCGGCGAGATCGATCAGCAAGTCCTCGAGACCGCCGACACCGAGGACGGCGTCTACGACGTGGATATCGAGACGCTCGAGGATCTAGACCCGGACGTGATCGTCACGCAGGGGATGTGCGACGTTTGTGCGGTCGACGTTGCGGTCATCGAAAATGCCGCCGACCGAATTCAGGCGGACCCCGAGATCGTGCCGACCGATCCCCACAGCGTCGGCGACGTGCTCGACGACCTCGAGCGGATCGGCGCGGCGATCGGCCGCGAGGAGCGCGCCCGGGAGGTGCGGCGGGAACTCGAGTCGCGGATCGATGTGATTCGGAACAGAACCGCAGGTATCCCGGCCGAGGACCGCCCCCGCGTCGCGATCTTCGACTGGACCGACCCCGCGATGATCGCGGGCCACTGGACCGCCGAACTCGTCGACTGGGCCGGCGGCGAGTACGGGCTGGCCGGCGTCGGCGAGCCTTCGCGTCCCCGTGAGTGGGACGACATCCGCGCGTACGATCCCGAAATCGTGATCGTCGCGCCCTGTGGCTTCGGCCTCGAACAGATCAGAGAAAACAGAACGGATCTCACCGAGCGCGAGGGCTGGGACGAACTGTCGGCAGTCCAAGACGACCGCGTCTGGGCGATGGACGGCGACCACTACCTCAATCGGCCCGGCCCGCGGCTGGTGGACACGCTCGAGGCGCTGGCACCGATCGTCCGGCCGGAGCTGTTCGACGGACCGGCTGCGGACGTCGCAGTGCCGTTCGAGGAACTCGAGGCGTTCGGAACCGGCACACGAAAGTCGGAAACGGCGGTCGACTCGAGCCCGTGATCGTTCTGCCGACCGCCGTTCGAGAGACGATCCTCGAGCGCGCCCGCGAGGGCGACCCCGACGAAATCTGTGGCGTTCTCGGCGGCGAATACGACCCTGACGGACGGAGTCGCGTGCGATCGCATTACCCGGCCGAAAACGTCGCCGAAACACCGCGGACGCGGTACGAGATCGATCCCGAGGAACAACTGGCGATCTTCGACCGCCTCGAGGACCGCGGCGAGGAGATCGTCGGCTTCTACCACTCCCATCCCCGCGGCCCGCCGCGGCCGAGCGCGACCGACGCCGCACGGGCGACCTGGCCCGATCGATCCTACGTGATCGTCTCGCTCGAGCCCCTCGAGGTGGAATCGTGGCGGTGGCGGACGGACGGTACTGACGGAGAGTTCGAGCGGGAACAGATCGTCGTCGACTGATCGGGGACCGGTCTCGCAGGGCGACATCCGCTAGCAAAAGCGCGTCGTACCGGGTGCCCCCGCTCCCGGCGACGCGGACGGTTGCCGGCTCCCGTCACCGATGGGTTGGCACTCGTCGAATGTCATTCTTTCGCAGGTCGCGAGTGACAGTCGCGACGGAGTGACAGTATGACTGTACTCCGTTCGTTCGTCGTTCGAACGGATACCGAAGCGACTCCCGCTGCAGTCGGTATCACTCGTCGTCGGCGTCCTCGAGTTCGTCGGCCCGTTCCCTCGCCCCCGCAGCCTGCTCCCGGAACTCCTCGATCCGCTTTTGCAGCTCCTTTCCGGCGGTGTATTTGAATTCGTCGGGCATCATTCCGTACTCGATGTCGAGCGTGATCATCGTGTCACAGCCCTCGACGATCTCCGGCGCCCAGCTCCCACGTGCCAGCTTCGACTCGTCGGTGATCACGGCCTCGCCGTCCTCGACGTCGATGAACGCGCTCACGATGTTCCAGATGTTCGGATCGCTCGAGCTGACCTCGTCGAACAGTCCCTCGAGTCGCGAGTCTTTGATCTCCTCGTCGCGCAGTTCCGCGAGGAGGTCCTCGAGGGCGTCCGCGATTGTTTCGTACTCGGCGGCCTCCTCGCGGAGGTCGGCCGGTGATTCGTCCGAACCGGTCCCCGTCATCGCGACTCCTCCGTTTCGTCGACGTCGGCGGTCATATACCGAATGGTATCGGCTTGGACACCGTAAACGTACGCTTCCGGTCCGCGATCCGACGGAGGGTCGTCGTCCGCGCCCCACCGGTTGCGGTCGGGACGCGAGACGGATCCGTCTCCTCAATCGTCGTCGCTTCCCTCTCTATCGTACGCCGTTTCTCGAGTCGCGTCCAGCACGAACGGTCCTTCCTCGGGCGTGCGTTTCGTGACGTTTGCGGCCCGGAGGACGTAGGACGTGAGGACGGCGTAGGGCGCGAGTGCGACCGTGTAGGCGAAACTGATGAAGACCGTCAGCGGCGTGTAGCCGAGGACGGTGACGTCCGGAAACAGCCCCGAATCGAGCGCGAGCAGGACGTAGGTGATGAAGACGATCGTCGGCAGCGAGACGGTCAATAGCGTCGTCGAGAGGTCCGAGAGCTCGAGTTTGTAGTACAGCGTCTTGAAGTACTCCCGACAGACCATGAGCGTGTGCAGCGTGTCCATGATGTCCTCGATGACTCGCTTCTCGGCGGCGGTGAGTTCCTCGCCGTACTCCGTGAGGATCCGCCGCGCCTGGTAGAGCTGCCACGACGAGTCGTAGTTCAGGCCCGTGAGGAGTTCGTCCGTCGAGCCGTTCGGGACTCGAGCGAGGGTCGTCAACACCTCCTCCGTGTTCGCGTGGATATCGGCCTGTAGCCGATCTATCTCCTCGCGGTACTCCCGGCCCGCAGCCCCCTCGAGGCGCTGTAACTCGTCCGCTCGCTCCTTGACCGACCGGAGAACGACCGCGGTGAACTGACCCGGCCGCGCCGGGCTCACGTCCACGATGTCTCGGGCCTCGAGTCGGCCCTGGAAATCGATCGTCGTGTCGACGCGCTCGGACTGATCGCCGAGCGAGGTAAGTTCCTGCGAGATGCCGACCGCGGCGATCGAGACGACGATCGAAACGAGCAGGATGGTTCCCGAAAGCAGCGTATTGAACACCGTCTGGACCATCGTCGTCTCGCTCAGGAGGTCCTGATACCCGAGCGGCCAGATCCCGCTCATGACGAGCAACACGGTGAAGACGGCCGCGAGTAACCCGGTCGCGACCCCCTCGCGATTCCCGTCGAACAGGACCCACCGCTTGACTCTGTTCTCGCTCGAGCGGTCGATTCGCCGCCTCGAGGGGCCGATCCGATCCCGGGCAGAGCGAAGCAGTGACTCGCCGTCGATCATCGGTAGATGCCCGACAGTCTCGACGGGTAAATAGCTACTACCGGGTGTCGCTCGCCGTACGTTTCCGGACCGGACTCGCCGCGAGGGGACGAACGCGCCGTTCCGGAGGGGATCTCCGTCCGGTCGTCGCTTCAGGTTGTAGCGACCGCTCGCGGGCAGTACCGGCTATCAGACCCTCGTCTCGAGCGGTCCAGAATTCGTCCCGGAGAGACTGCGACGACCGACGATCGACGCCCCAGGCGCTACCGATCGTCGTCCGGCTCGGATTCGGGTTCTTCGGCGACCGTTCCGACGACCCGTTTGGCGAGGAGTTCCGGGATGTCGGTGGGCATCGTCAACCAGTGTTGGATCACGACGAGCCCGATCGCGAGCCCGATGAGGGTCGCGCCGATCGCCGTCTGCCCGTTCGTGAGCATATCGATTCCGGCGAGCGCAGCGGGGATCGCGAGCACGAGCGTGCCCGCGAGTTTGATCGTATCGATGATGCCGGCCATTAGGGACCGATAGTCCGGGTACTGCCAAAAGGACGACGACCGACGGCGACCGCTCGCGACTCGAGATCCATGACGTGTCCGCGCCTCAGTTGTCGAGGCAACGTCACGGAACTGGAACGCGTCCCGGATGCGGAGCGTCTTTATCCGTCGGCTGGGAAGTCGAGGTATGTTCACGGGAATCGTCGAGGAAACCGGCGAGGTCGTCGCTCGAGAGCGAACCGACGACGGGCTTCGGCTGGGAATCGCCGCCGCCGAGGTCGCGACGGGCCTCGAGCACGGCCAGAGCATCAGCGTCAGCGGCGCGTGTCTCACGGTCGAGGAGTTCGTCGAGGGCGAGCGGTTCGAGGTCTTCCTCGCGACGGAGACCGTCGAGCGAACGTATCTCGGCGACCTCGCGGAGGGCGACAGCGTCAACCTCGAGCGGGCGATGCCGGCCGACGGCCGGTTCGACGGGCACGTCGTGCAGGGCCACGTCGACGCGGTCGCGACCGTTCGGAACGTCGAATCGGTGGACGAGGACTGGTTCTTCGAATTCGACCTGCCGGAGGGGTACGATCGCTACGTCGTCGAGAAGGGGTCGATCACGCTCGACGGCATTAGCCTGACCGTCGCGAATCTGGACGCCGAAAACGGCCGGGTGACCGTCGCGATCATCCCGACGACCTACGACCTGACTACCCTCTCGGAGAAAGAGCCCGGCGATCCGATCCACCTCGAGGTCGACGTGCTCGCGAAGTACGTCGAACGGCTGCTCGAGGCGCGCTTCGACTGACGACCCGTTTGCGACTGCGTTTCGGCGAACGGTGTTCGGAACCACCGTTTAGTGGATAGACGTTGGATCGCCGGTATGTCCGAATCACGGATGCCTGAGTTCGACCACGACGTAGACACCGCGATCGTCACGGGTGCGACCGGCGACGTCGGCTCGTGGGTCGTCGATCGACTGGCGGATCGGGGCGTCACCGTCGTCGGACTGGACCTCGAGCGGCCCGACGGCGTGCGGGCGAACGCCGAGTTCCGTGCCGTCGACCTGACCGAACAGGGGCCGACCTGGGAGACGATCGACGAGGTGGATCCTGACGCGATCGTCCACCTCGCGGCGGTCTCCGATCCGCGCGCGACGCCCGGGACGCGGCTCTTCGAGAACAACGTCACGAGCGCGTACAACGTGCTGGTCGCGGCCGGCCGAGCGGAGACGGACGTCGTCTGGACGTCCTCGCAGGCGACGTACGGGGCGCTGTTTTCGGAGACCGAGTGGACGCCCGATTACCTGCCGATCGACGAGGCTCACGACCGGCGTCCCGAGGACCCTTATGGGCTCTCGAAGGTCTGCGGCGAGGAAACCGCTCGAGCGATCGCGCGCCGGTACGGGATCTCAGTGACCACGATCCGGCCGGCGACGATCTTCTCGCCCGATAAGGCTCGAGCGCGGCCGTCGGAGGACGGCACCGACCTCTCCGAGGAGGCGACGGGCAGCAACTTCGGGTCCTACGTCGACGTCCGCGACGTGGCTCGAATGGTGGAGGCAGCATTCGCGAGCGATCACGACGGCCACGAAACCGTGCTGGCGGTCGCCGACGAGAACTACCTCGGCCAGCCCACGGCGGAACTCGTCGAAGCAGTCTGCGGCGAATTGCCGGCCGACTGCGGCCTCGAGGGCAGGGAGTCCGCCCTCTCGAACGCGAAGGCCGCCGCGTTGCTCGACTGGACGCCGGCCTATTCGTGGCACGACGACGGTACGGACGAGCCGTCCGAACCGACGTGGTTGTGAGATGACGCCGCTTCGAGCAGGGGATACACGGTATCGAAACCGACGGTCAGCGCTGTGGCGGCTCGAACTCCGTTAGCTCCGGCCGGGAGTCGCCGTCCACGTCGCTCGTGGCGGCCTGATACCGCCGGCGGTAGCGCGAGATCTTGCGGTAGAGGTAGAGGCCGATCGCGGCGTCGTAGACGACGACGTAGCAGACGAACGCGATGCCGTACCCGAAGGGGAGGATATCGGCGATGATGCCGGGGGCGACTCCGACGGTGACGTTGTAGGTGCCGTGGACGAAGGCGGCGACGAGCAGCCCCTTGATCACGATCGGACCGGCGTGCTCGCGGTTGAACTTGGCCAGCCCGAGGTAGTAGCCCGCGATCGCCGAGTAGATGACGTGACCGGGGCCGGCCAGGGCCCGGACCGTCGCGATCCCGCTGGCGGTGACGAACACGCCCGCTTCCGGGTCCGCCTCGCCGACGACCCGGCTGATGTAGAGCGCGTTCTCGATGGCGGCGAACCCGAGCCCTGCGACGGCCCCGTAGACCGCGCCGTCGATGACGGCGTTGAAGCTCGTGCTCCGGTAGGCGAATACCCGGACGGCGAGCAGCTTCACCGTCTCCTCGACGGGTCCCACGATGAGGTAGAAAAAGAGGAGGCTGCCGACGAATCCGGCACCGAATATCGGCCGCGTCACCGAGTTGACGACCGCGGCGAACGTCGCGAACAGGATCGCCAGCAGGAAGGTCGCGACGAGCAACCGAAGCGGCTCGCTCGTCGTGATATCGGCGTACCAGATGTACGCCGCGAGCAATCCCGCGGGAACCACCGAGAGCGCGAAGAAGACGGCGAGGAACGGATCCTCGCGGATGAGTGTCGCGGGCGAGATCAGCAACGAGAGCGTGATCGCGATCGTAATCAACAGGACGATCCCCCGAAAGCCGTAGCTCGCGGCGTTGTAGATCGTGTACGCGAACAGATCCACGATGGATCGGGGTTCCCACGTCGAGACGTCGTAGAGGTCAGTCGACCCATCGCCGGTTCGCTCCTCGGCTCGTTCGACCGGGTCGCGCCTTCGCTGCATGGTCGCATGTATACGCGCCCGCCCGGTATAGGTTCCCCATCCGGCGACTCGGTCGGGCCGTTCGTGCCGGTCGAGCGCAACACGTTTTTTCCACCCCTGCTCCGTAGGTCCCGTATGATCGGGTCCGAGAACCGAACGCTCGAGATCGCGGACGACGGACAAACGTAACATGGGCGAATCAGATTCAAAGCCGCCGATTTCCGGCGATCAGACCCCCGCACCGGACATTCTCGAGTCCCTCATCGAATCCGGGCTCCACGAGATCGAACGGGAACCGACCGGGCTCTTGCTGTCGGGATTTTCGGCCGGCCTCGACATCGGCTTCGGGCCGCTACTGATGGCAGTGTTACTGACGCTCTCGGAGGGCAGCTACGGTGATCTCGGCACGGAGCTGTTGCTGGCGAGCGCCTACGCCGTGGGATTCATCTTCGTCATCATCGCGCGCTCGGAGCTGTTCACCGAACACACGACCCTCGCCGTGATGCCGGTACTCGACGGCCGCGCGTCGGCGAGCAACCTGGTTCGCGTCTGGGGGCTGGTCTGGATCAGTAACATCGTCGGCGGTGCGGTGTTCACCGCGTTCATCGTGACGCTGATGCCCAATCTCGGGGTCGCCACGCCGGAGGCGTTCGGGACGATCGCCCACAAGCTGGTCGATCACGACCTCAGTTGGCTGTTCGTCGCCGCCATCCTTGCGGGGTGGCTCATGGGGCTGCTGGCCTGGCTGATCACCGCGGCACAGGAGACGACGAGCCGGTTACTCATCATCTGGCTCGTGACCGCTTCGATCGGCATCCTCCACCTGCCACACTCGATCGCGGGGAACGTCGAGGTGCTGTTCGGCGTGTTCGTCTCGCCTACCGTATCGGTACTCGATTACGTGAAGTTCCTCTCGTTGGCGACTGCTGGCAACGCCGTCGGTGGTGTCGTCTTCGTCGGCTTACTGAAATACGGACACGTCGTTCGCGGCGGCTAACTGCGAGTTGACTGGTCAGGACGGCCAGCGGGACTCGGAATTATCAAACGTCTCCCGGCCCAACCGGCGCGTATGCACTTCGACCAGCGAACCCAGCAAGCGCTGCGCGACGTCGGCCTCGAGACCGACGACCTCCGAGCCGCCTCGGAGGCAGTCGTCGAGGCCGTCGCCGAGGACGCGGCGGCGCTCGAGGCCTTCTTCGACGAGCACGACACCGTCTACTCCGACATGGACATGGCGCACTCGAGTTCGGAGTACCCGGAACACGACGTCGACTACGCGGATCTCACCACGCACGCCGACGAGATGCGAGGGTGGCTTCGCTTCGAGACGTGGGGCGTCTACGTCGAAGATGGGCGTATCCTGGCGGACGGATACGTCGAACTGACGCTCGGGCCGACGATCGACGACCGGGTGCGCTTCGCCGCCGACCGCGAGACCCTGCGATGACGACGGCTCGAGTCCGCGGCATCTACACGACGGCACTCACGCAGTTACTGGACGAAACCGACTGCGAGGTCGTCCAGGCGTCCGAACCGATCCGAGAGCGCTTCGAGCGGTCCTTCGACGCTGCACCGGCCGACGTGACGCTCGAGACGACCCGGGACCGGCAGGGTGTCGAAATCTCGGGCGACGGAGACGCGGTCGAGACGGTCGCGGGCGAACTCGCCGCCCTCGCGATCGATAGCTTCCGCTGGGACGACGAGGTGCCCCGCGGCGCGGTCTTCGACGCGGAGGTCCTCGAGGCGGGCGGCGGCAGCGGCGCGGTCGTCGACCTCGGCGACGGACGGCGCGGATACCTCAACTACGACGACGCCGACGGGTACGTCGACGCCGGCGACCGGTACCGCGTACAGGTCCACGAACCCGCCCCGTCGTGGGACGACGACCGGCCACGCGTCCGGCCGACGATCGAGATTCAGGGCGGGCTCTGTACGCTCTCGCAGCACAGGACCGGCGTCTCCGCGGCGCTCCGCGGTACGCGGGGCGAAGAGCTGGTCGGCATGACCGACCTGCTCTCCGTCGAGGTTCCCGATGGATGGGGCGTTCGGTGGCAGCACGCGGCCGCCGACGCCGACCTCGAGGCGATGGGGACGGCCCTCGAAACCGCCGTCGACCGAGCGCGGGTGCTCGAGGACGCCCTCGCCGACGCGCCGGACGACCCCGGTGAGCCGGGACTGCTCGCCGCCCCCCGGCGAACCGAGTGGTGCTGGTTCGGCCGCGAGGCCCGATTCGCGCTGGACGGCGTTCGACGGCGCGTGGAGACGACGATGCCGGGCCACCACCGGACGAAGGCGGCCGATCGGGCCGCGAGCGCGGCGGTCGACTTCGCGGAGGCCGTCTACGGCTCGGTCGGCGACGGCACCGACGGCGGCGAATTCCCCTTCGCCGCGGTCGCGCGGCAGTTCGGCCCTACCCGGGGCGACCGCCTCGAGATCGGCCACGGCAAACCCGACGGTCGACTCATCTCGCTCGGTCGCGGCGAGATCACCGACTGGGACCCCGAGGGGAAGGTCACCCTCGAGCGCTCCATGAGCGCCGGCGGGAGCTATGACGCGCTCGGCGCGCCGAAGGAGTCCGGCGACGTCGCCGTGACGAAGTTCCGCGAAGGCCGCTGGTGGTATCCGACGACGTACAAGGACGCCAGCGGCGCGGCGAAGGGAACGTACGTCAACGTCTGTACGCCCGTCGAACTCTTCCCCGACTGTGCGCGATACGTCGACCTCTACGTCGACGTCATCCGGAAGGGCGACGGGACAGTCGAGATCGTCGACGCGGACGAACTCGAGGACGCCGTCGACGACGGGCTGGTCGCCGAGGACCTGGCCGAAAAAGCGATGGACGTGGCGGAGGCCGTCGAGCGCGCCCTCTCGAAGTAGGGCGGATCGTCGCTACGAGCGCTCGTCTTCGAGTTCCTCGACGCGTCGCTCGAGCGTCGAAATCCGCTCGTCGTACCCGCGCTTCCCGTCGAGGTAGTAGAATACCGCGACGATACCGAGGAGCGGAATACCGACGTAGAAAACGGCCATGAACAGTAGTATGAGCAGTTCCGGAGGTCCCATTCCACCGGGGACGAAGAAGGGAATCATGGATTCTGCAACGAATTTGGAGCGTATAAATTTTCCTATAGATGTGTTTGAAGACTATTCGGTTCGCATCCGATCTGCGGATGACTGACTGGCGAACGAACCGACGATGACGGTGACGCGGTCATCGTCCCCACGGCTGTCCGGCACGTAGATCTCGTCGTTGAGGACGACCTCGAGACGCGGGAGCGCGACTGGTCGTCGCCACGATAGACGGACGGGCGGACGGCCGTTTCAGAAGCGCCAGTAGATGCGAGATCAGTTGGGCAACGCACGCCGTCGGCTCCGCTATACTGGATCTGCGTGTTCCGCCTGCGATGGAGTGCTCGTGAAGTGATCCTCGGCTACTGACCGTCCACAAACGGGACAGCCGTTCGCCAACGTCGCCTCGCGCATCGGTTCAGTTACCGTGATCTCTCGACGACAGTCCGGGCAGGTGAATTCGTACGGTTTCATGGTGGGGATCGGGTGCTCGCCGGCTCACTGTCGTCCGCCGTCGGCGCGGAGAACTCGCCGAAGGGGTTCGGCGAATTCCACGACGGGAGTCCAGCCGACAGTGTAATCGTTCGGTCCGTTTCCCGATAGGGGGACGACCCAGATATGGAGGACGTATATATAGGCGACCATCGACGCTCGTCCGACTCACTCCCCGCGCGCTGCTCTCGCAGGTTGCGAAATACAGGTCAACCGTTAAGCGGTGGTCACTGCTAGCAATACAGATGAGCACGTTAAACGAGGAGATGTCCGACGTGCAGTCGGAGGTCGAAGACGTGCGAGCGCGACTCAGGGAGGAGGTCCCGGAATTCTTCGAGTTCGACGTTACCGTCGGGAACATCACGTACAACGCCGACAGCAACAGCGTCTCCGTCACCGTCGAACCGAGCTCCGGGGCGCGCGACCAGCTCTCGGACCGGCTCGGCGGCGTGAACGTGAAGACGGAGGGGAAACTGGAGTTCGAGTTCCGATTTACGAACTCCGAAGCGGAGTAGGCCGGTCGCCGGCGCCCGCTCGAGCACGGTCCGATCAGTCCGCGGCGAGCTTGTCGAGCCCGGCCGATTCGATGTCGTCGCCGTCGACGGACGAGCGCAGCGCGTCCATCCCGTCGTCGCGGTCGATGCCGAAGTTGGTCTCGTAGAGCTCCGCGACGCGGGTCATCTCCTCGTCGGAGAGCTTGGGGACGTCGCTGGCGGCCGCCCACTCGTCGATGTCGCCTTTCGTGCGGAACGTCGGCGTCACGGTCGCGACGGACTCGTGGCTCAGGAGCCACGCGATCGACGCCTGCCCCATCGTGCGCTCCCCGTCTCGCTCCAAAAAGCGCAATTTTTCGAGTTTCTCCCACCCGGTCTCGTACCACTCCTCGGGTCGGAAACCACGGTGGTCGCCCTCCCCGAGTTCGGTGTCGGGAGTGACCTGTTCGTTGAGGATCCCCGAAGAGTGTGGGACGCGGGGAATGAGGCTGGTCGAGGAGCCCGTCCGTTCGATCGTCTCGAGGAAGTGGTTGCCGACCTCCTGTTCGAGCATGTTCCAGACCAGCTGGACGGAGCCGAACTCCTCCTCGATCGCGAGGTCGCCCTCGGCGAGCCAGCCGATCGACGGGCCGAGCGCGAGGCCCGTCGCGTCGATCGTTCCCTCCTCTTCGAGTTCGTCCAGCAACTCGAGGACGTCGGGCGTGATCTCCGCGGCGTCGGCGTTGTGGAGCTGGAGCACGTCGATCGAGTCGACGTCGAGGCGCTCGAGGCTCTTCTCGACGGCGTCCCGGAGGTACTCCGGGTCCATCTCCTTGGGGAGTTCGCCGTGGCCGGCCTGCGGGTTGTTGTAGAAATCGTAGCCGACCTTGGTCGCGATGGTGACCTCGTCGCGGACCTCGGCCAGCGCCCGCCCGAGCAGTTCCTCGCTGTCGCCGTGGCCGTAGACGTCGCCCGTGTCGAAGTAGGTGATCCCCTGATCGACGGCGTACTGGACCATCTCGATGGCGTCGTCCGCCGACCGGTCGCCCCACCAGTCGGTACCGACGACCCACGCGCCGAAGCCGACCTCGCTGACCTCGACGCCCGAGTCGCCCAGTTCGCTGTGTTGCATATCGACCCCTTCGTAGCGGGGGAACTTATGGCGTGCGGAACGCTCGAGCGCCCGATCCGAACGGGTTCGGGATCGTGCCGACGGGTTCGAGTCGAATCGTTCTTGAGTACTGGTTGACAGGTATTCGTATGGCGGATTCCCGTTCCCGAAACCACGGTCGGTTCCTCCCGGTCGTCCTCCTCGCCGTCGTCTCCCTCGGGGTCTGGGCGACGCGATCCCTCGAGATCTCCGTCAATCGGGTCACGGTCGGAACGATCGTCGCCGGCACACTGCTCGTAATCGGCGCGCTCACGTTGCCCGCACTCATTCTCTCGAGGTGGCAATCCGAACGAGAGTGAGCCGGTTCCGTCGGTTCGTCACCCCGAACCAGTGGTAACCCGCGTACAAGCGGGTCCGGCAACCCGGAACGCACAACCGAACCCCTATCAACTCGGCGGGCAATACCTCGGGGTATGACAAAGCGGTACGTGTCGCTCCCCGAGGAGGCGGAATCGGGGATGCGCGAGTTCATCGACGAGGTCGATCGACGACTCTCGAGCGAGGAGGACACCTGCTCGGTCGTCGAAGACGTCCTGATCGATCTCTCGGGAGACCGCGAGGCGTACGAGCGCTGGCAGAGTGGAGAGTCCGTCTCGCCGGCCGAACGCGTCCGTCTGCAGAGTTACGATCCCTGCAACACGACCCTCGAGAGCGAATACTACGCCGAGAAAGACGAGGAGAAGTTCCGCCGTTCGAAACACCTCCAGTGGCTCTGGCGACAGTTCGACAGCCTCCCGATCGCGGACAACGTCGAATTCGCGCTCCGATTCCGGCGCATGCTCGCGGACCACCTGTTCGAGGACTGCGGGGACGACTGCCGCTTCTTCAAGGGCATCTCGTTTACCTACGGCCACAACATCACGATCGGCGACAACACGATCATTCACGACGACGTCCACCTCGACGACCGCGGGAAACTCACGATCGGCGACCGGGTCTCGGTCTCCGACGGCGTCCACATCTACAGCCACGATCACGACGTCGTCGACCAGACCGAAGTCCGCAACTACCACACCGTCGTCGAGGACGACGTCCGCCTCACCTACGACGCGATGGTCCGCGCCGGTTGCAAGGTCGGCGAAAACGCCATCGTCGGCGCACGCGGGATCGTCCAGCACGACATCCCCGCCCACCACATCGCCATCGGAATGCCCGCCAAGAGCGTCAAGATCAAACCCGGCTGGGAAGACGTCGCCACGCCCGTCGACGACGCCGGCACCAACCGACAGGAGGAACGCCGCCTCGAGTACGACCTCCCCGACGACCTCGAGGTCTTCGACGAGTTCCAGCGCGATCTCGAGCAGCCGTAATCTCGCGTCGGAAACTACCGACCCCGGGTCTCCGGCCGAATCCGATCGCCCGACAGACCAGATCGGGAACCTCGACGAGGGCTGCGATCGCAGGCGACTCGCTATTGACCGTGTCTCCGTTGCGTTGCCGTGGTGAGTGTATGCCGCGTTGTACTACCTGTGAGACCGCTGTATCGTACGATTTCGTCCGAGCACACGGTGAGAACGGAACCGTAGACTGGTGTCCGCGGTGTCGGAACGACTGATGAGAAAACTGCTCGGAAACGCCGGTTATTGATCGGTCAGCAGCCGTCGGAGGATGTCACCGTAAGCCGGCCTAGTGATGAGCACCCCGATAAGCACGCCGAGGATCGTGATGATGGCGAACCCCTGGAGATCACCGAGGCTCAGCACCGCGAGCGGTGAGAGGGCGACGATCGTCGTCGCCGCCGCGGCACCGATGACCCAGAACGCCTTTCGGAATCGCGACTGGAAGACCCGTTCCGAGCTGACGTCGCCTTCGTCCATCACCTCGTCGGCGATGATCACGAGGTCGTCGACCCCGGTCCCCACGACCGCGATGAACCCGGCGACGTGGGAGAGATCCAGCGGCATGCGTATCAGCGCCGCGAACCCGAGCAGGACCACGACCTCCGCGACGGCGGTGAGAATCATCGGGAGGGCGACGCGCGTGTCGGTGTACCGACCGTAGACGACCCCGCTGACGGTGATGACCGAGAGCAGCCCGATCAGCAGCGAGTACTGCTTGAACTGGTCGGCGTGGGCCGCCTCGATCGAGTAGATCTGGCTCTCGCTGAAATCAAGCGGCGCGCGCAGGCTCCCTGCGCGGAGGTTGACCGAGAGCGACTGGGCGTCCTGCTGGTTCTGTGCGCCCATCTGGAACGTCGGATCGTCCGCCCAGGTCCCCTCTCTCATGTTGGTCGCGAGCCCGTTGCCGCCCCGGTCGCCCATACTGTGAGCATCGACGACCTCGCCATCGGCGACGGTCAGGAGACAGTATTGTTCACCCTCGTGATCGAAACTGATGGATTCGCCATCACCACGGAGGCTACACCTTCCGACTCCGTCGCTGGTGAATCCGATATCGTTCATTCGCCCCTGGAACTGTTGTGCGGACTCTTCCCGGACCTGTATTGGGACCACGTATCCGTCTCCCTGCTCGCGCTGCTGTGGCGGGTCGACGGTGGCGATGTCGTCGCCCGTCAGCACCGTCTCGTTGGTCTGATTCCCGTTCTCCCCGGGATAGTACGCGACGACCTCGACGACCCCGCGTTCAGAGAGGATGTTCCGGAGTTCGTTGGCGCCCATGTTGGGCACCTCGACGACGATGTAGTGCTCGCCGGTCGCCGTCGTCTGCTCGTAGGCCGTCCCGCCGGAGAGTCCCGCCGCGTTGATCTTCGTCTGGATCGTCTCGATCATCTGATCGCGGGTCGACTGCGTGACGCCGTCACGGATATCGTCCTCCGACGCGTCGACGTTCGCCGACTGCAACGCCGCGGCGAACTCCTCCTCGCTCACGTCGTCGGTGAACACCTCCGCTGTGACGGTCCCGTCCTCTTGGACGTCGACGCTCGCGTTGGCCGGTTCGAGATCGAGTTCCTGCTCCACCGTCGCCTCGATCTCCCCGAGTCGCTCCTGATCGACCTGGCCGTCGTCGCTGACCGCGTCGGACGCGATGTCCTCGGCGGTCATCCCGGTGACCGGCACCCTGATCCGGGTGCCGCCCTCGAGTCCGAGCCCGAACTCGAGGTTCGTGGGGCTTTCCTGGACGCTCTCGTTTTCGGCGAGGCCGTCGTCGGCCATGATGCCGCCGGGGACGAACAGGGCGACGACGGCGAAGCTGACGAACACCACGAGCAGGAGGATCCGCCAGTTCGATTTGACCGCGTCGATCGGGTTCATCGGCGGATCCCCTCGAACTTGTACCAGCGAAGTAAGCTCAGGTTCAACATGTAGGTATTCATCAGGTCGGCTGCGAGACCGACGAAGAGGATGATACCGATCGAAGCGAGCAGGCCGATCCCGAAGATGTACGCCGAGATGGCCATGACGAGCATCGCGGCCATCGACGTGACGGTCATCGTGACACCGGTCCGCATCGCGCGATACGTGCTCTCGTAGAAGTCACCGCTCCGTCGCAGGACGTGGTTGTTCAACAGGATGTCCGAGTCGACCGAGTATCCGATCAACATCAACAATCCGGCAACCGTCCCCAGCGAGAGCGGGATCCCGACGAGGCGCATGAACGCCAGCGGGATCACGAGGTCTGAGAACGCCGAGATGACGATCGCGATCGACGGGACGAACGTCCGAAAGAGCAGGAACGCGATGGCGCTCATGCCGACGAAGGCGACGACCAATCCGAGCATCGCCGTCTGCTGGCTTCCCGCACCGAAACTCGCCGACGTGGACGACACCGATTGGACGATCTCGGCGTCGCCGTCCGGCTCTAATCCGGTGTCCGAATCCGTGGCCTGATCGGTCAGTGCCGCGGAGTCCGTCGAGGAGAACCGAACGATATACTGGTTTTCGGTCCCCGTCGCGGTCACCGACTCGGGTGTCTGATCGAACGCCGCTGCTATCTCGCCTTCCGGCGTCGTCGTCTGGACGGTCAGTTCCGTCCCGCCGGCGAAATCCATTCCCAGCGGGACCGGGGTGCCGTACACGAGAAACGAACCGCTGAGAACGAGCAATGCTACCGCGAGGACCGCGAGCGGAACCGCCGCGAGCTGGCGGTTACTGTACCGGGTGTACTCGATCTCCGGTACGTCGAAATACGCCATATATCGGACCACTCGGAGTCCCCCGAAGTAAGCCTTCTCAATTCGACCAACACGAGTCAGTGTCCCACGATCGTGGGGCGACAGCACGTCCGTCTCGTAATCGATACCGTTCAATCCGGCAAATAGCGCACGCTCAGCACGCCGTCGTCGGCCGAGCGCCGCACTTCCACGCGGACGGCCTCGAGCCGGGCCGCGCGAGCGAGCGTCTCCTCGTCGTCGAGGACGTCCCGGGCTGCGGGTTCGACCTCTCCCTCCGGAACGCGAAACACGTGTATTTCGCCGGTTCCAGCTCGCTCCTCCTGAACGAGGTCGCCGACCTCGCTCTCGGCCGCCAGCTCTTTCTCGTGCGTAGTCGGCTCGAGGTCGCTGTCGACCAGTTCGATCGTGCGTCTGTCGTCGACGTCGATCACCTCCCAGGTGACCTCCATCGGCGGCTCGGGTGCGACGGTCGCCTCGAGGACGTCGTGAACCTCGAGGCCGGGGTTCGACCCGAGGGTGTGGACCTGTGCTGTCTCGACGTCGCGGACGACGGCCGACTCCGCTTCGGCGTGGGTGACGACGAAGGTGCCCGTCTTTTCGGTCATGGGCGGTCGTAGCGGGCGGATCGGTTTCCGGGTTTCGGCTTTCGACCGACACCGTCTCCGGCGGGCGTTACGACGGGGCGGGCGGGTGGTGGGCCGATTCGATCCAGAAGTCCTCGATCGCGTGCGCCAGGTCGTCGAACTCGTCGGGGCCGTCGGGTTTCGTGAGGTAGGCGTTCGCGGCGCGGTCGTAGCTCTTGCGGACGTCCTCGTCCGCGCTCGAACTCGAGAGGACGAGGATCGGCGGTGGCGGGTAGTCGAGTTCGTCCCGGAGGAGCTCCAGGACCCTGATCCCGTTGACTCGCGGGAGGTTCAGATCGAGGAGCACGAGGTCCGGATCGGTGCTCGCGGTGTCCGTCTCGCAGATATCGAAGTACGTCGTCGCCTCTCTGCCGTCGGTTACGGTGTGAAACTCGATCTCGCTGTCGACCGTTTTGAACGCTTCCCGAGTCAGACGAACGTCGCCCGGATTGTCTTCGACGAGCAAGACGTCGATCGGTTCGGACGGCGTGTGACTGGACATGTGTTCCACGTTAGGCGAAACGGGCGCCTAAGGCTGATCCCTACACACGTGGTGGGTCGGGGGAGACTCCGCCGAACGCGGGTGGATTCGGGACGGATCACGGGTGGATTCGGGACGGATCACGGAACGCATTTAGCCCGGGCGGTCGCGTGCTCCCGTATGAACGTCGACATCGGTAACGCGCTGGCGTCCGTCGCGTCGCCGGGCGTCTCGAGGGACTCCCTCGAACGACTGGACGAGCAGGTCGCGGCCGCCCACGAGCGCATCGAGGCGGGAATGGCGAACGAGGAACACGGGTACGAGGCGCTGAACCTCCCCCAGCGAACCGATCCCGACGAGATTCGGGCGGCCGTCGAACCGGTCGCGGACGCCGAGGCGCTGATCACCGTCGGAATCGGGGGCAGTTCGCTCGGCGCGGCGACGATCACGAACGCCCTGGAATCGGACACCGAGACGGTCTTCCTCGACAACGTCGATCCCGAGTGGGTCTCGAGCCACCTCGAGCGACTGCCCCTCGAGGAGACGGCGATCAACGTCGTTTCGCGGTCGGGAACGACGGCGGAGACGCTGGCGAACTTCCTGGTCGTCCGCGAGGCCTTCGAGGACGCGGGAGTCGACTGGACCGAGCGGACGATCGTCACGACCGGCGAGGCCGGCCCGCTCCGAGATCTCGCGGATCGTCACGACTTGCCGTCGCTGAAGGTCCCCGACGGCGTCCCCGGACGATTCTCCGCCCTGTCGGCGGTCGGCATGGTCGCCGCGGCCGTCTGCGGGCACGACCTCGAGGCGCTGCTCGCGGGCGCGGCCGCCGAGCGCGAGACGCTGTCGGGCTCGCTGTTCGACTGCCCGGCCTACGCCTACGGCGCGACGACCTACGCACTGGACGGGCGCGGAGCCGGGATCAACGCCGTGATGCCCTACGCGGAGTCGCTGGAGACGTCAGCGGAGTGGTTCGCCCAGCTGTGGGCCGAGAGCCTGGGGAAAGACGACCTCGGGCAGACCCCGGTGCGGGCGCTCGGCGTCACCGACCAGCACTCGCAACTCCAACTGTACCGTGCCGGCCCGCGGGACAAGCTCGTCACCTTCGTCACCACGCAGGAGCGCACGGATCGATCGATTCCGGCCACCGACGTCGAGGATCTGGCGTACCTGGGTGATGCGACGCTCGGGGAACTGCTCGAGGCCGAGTTCGAAGCCACGGAGGCCAGCCTCGCAGCCGCCGGGCGGCCGAACGTCCGCGTCGAACTCGAGCGCGTCGACGAGTACGAACTCGGCGGCCTGCTCTACGGGATGGAAGCCGCCTGCGTGCTCGCGGGCGAACTCTACGGCGTGAACACCTTCGAGCAGCCGGCCGTCGAGTGGGCGAAGAACGCGACCCGCGGGCTCCTCGGCGGCGGCGACTTCGAGGAGGCCGAGGCGGTCGCGGACAAGACGGAGCTCCGCATCGAACGGTAGTCGCCGACAGAGTCCCAGTCGTCCGGTTGCGGTGTACATATGCGTCCTCGCACGAACACTCACGTATGACCGAGACTGCACGGGCCGACGACGCCGGCCCGCTCGCGTCCGGCGCGGTTCCCGGAATCGGGACCGTTCTCGCCGGAATCACGATGGTGGCCATGCTCGTCCCCGTTCGACGCGGCATCGACGACCCGATCGTCGTCGCCGGGGCCGCGTTCTCCCTCGCCGCCGTTCTCGCCTTTCTGGTCCGACGCCACGGCGGTCTCGAGCGCCGGATCGGCGGGGCGATCGCCGCCGGCTCGAGCGTCATCGTCGTCTTGCTCGCCGGCTACGCGTTGAATCAGGGAATCACCGCACCCGCGGCTATCCCGACCGTGTCGGTGTCGGTTCCGATCGTGTTCGTCGCCTTCGTCGCCGCGGGGTTTACCGCCGCGATCGGGGTTGCGGACTACTTCGGAATCGACAGCACCGGGTTGAAACGACGGGGTCTCCAGACCCTCATGCTGTCCGCGGTCGGTCTCGCGGGGCTCCTCGTTACGCCGTTCGTGGTCGTCATCCTCGCGATTCCGGTCAGGCCGCTCCTCGAGCCGCTCTCGCAGATCGAAACCACCGTCTTCACCCAGGTCTGCATGGCTATCGGGACGGTGCTCGTCACCGGTGGGTACCTCGCGCTAACCGACCGCGACCTGTCGTTTATCGACGTCCGTCGGCCGACCCTGCGGGACGTCGCCTGGACCGTCGGTGGACTACTCGTTCTGTTCGGGACGCTGTTCGTGATCTCCACGCTCATGCAGTCGACAGGCGTGGAGAGCGCGGAGCACTCGACGACGCAGCGGGCACAGGACAATCCCGAGCTCATGCTGGTGCTGGTCCCGCTCGCGATCCTGATCATCGGTCCGTTCGAGGAACTGCTCTACCGGAACGTGATCCAGAAATCGTTGTACGAGACGTTCTCGCGGCCCGGTGCCGTCGCCGTGGCCAGCGTCATCTTCGCGGCGGTCCACGTGCTCGCGTACGCCACCGCCGGACTGGGAGCGGTGATCGCCAGCCTCGGTACCATCTTCGGGCTCGCGCTCGTCCTCGGCACGATCTACGAGCGGACCGACAACCTCCTCGTCCCGGCCCTGATCCACGGCGTGTACAACGCGCTTCTCTTCGCGAATCTCTACTTTACCTACGGGTAACTGATCGACTGTACCGATGGTACCCGACCGAACAAACCGACCGCGATCGAACGCGATCGCGGCCTACGAGGGGTTCTTCCGAGCCAGTTCGGAGCCGCAGATCGGACACCGATCCTTCTCCTCGTCGAACTCCCGGCCGCAGCCCTGACACTGATACTGCCAGTGGCGCTGTTCGTCGATGCCCTCCCGGGCGATCACCTCGACCGCGACGTTGAGCTTCTCCGCGACGTTTTGCATCGCGTAGTCGTCGGTCACCAGGGTGGCGTCGAGTTCGAAACTCGCCGCGACGAGCCGAACGTCGGTGTCCGAGAGGACGTCGAGATCGCCGGACTCGCGCGCCGCGCGCTCGACCTTCTCGGTGGTGTCGTCGTTCGGAATGTGGATGTGCATCCCGGAGCCCTCCATCGCGTCGTAGCGATAGGCGCTCTCGTCCTCGAGTTCTTCGCGGACGAGCGGGATAGTTGCAGTCTGTTCTGTCGTGTGAAAGTCGTGGATAAAAGCGGAGGAGTCGAGAACGTACATACCGTTAGCGCTGGACGACGATGTAGTCTTTCACCGCTTGGACGCGGTTGACGGGAACGAGGAATCGACCGCCGTCGTTGCGGTCGAAATCGACGGCTCGCCGGGACAGTTCCTCGTCGGGTTCGATGACGAGATCGTGAAGTTTGCCGGATTTCAGATCCATGGTGATGTTGTAGAGCAGTCCGAGCTCGGTGCCGTCGGACCCCATGACGGACTTCCCCGAGAGGTTTTCAGCGAGTATATCGCTCATGCATACCCGTTCTTACTAATCGGTATTAAAAACCACGGGGATCGCGCGCATGCACGGCGGAATCCGGCCGGTATCGACCGGACGGAATGCCGGCAGTGGTGAAAGGAACGTCACACGAGAGTATTAAATGAACGCACCACCCGCAACAACGTCCGCTCGAGGCGACCGATCCGCCGCCGTCTCGATCGCCGGCTCCGACTCCGCGTCCGAACGCGGATGACGATGGGTTTAACTACGGCGCTACGGACGATTTAGGTAAGACCTTCTCGGGTGGTTCATCATGTCGGACACGGATACACGCGACCCCACATCCCTCAGAACGCCGATCGTCGCCGTCCTCGGGCACGTCGATCACGGCAAGACAAGTCTCCTCGATAAGATCCGCGGCTCCGCGGTCATCGAGGGCGAAGCAGGCGCGATCACCCAGCACATCGGCGCGACCGCCGTTCCGCTGGACATCATTTCAACGATCGCGGGCGATCTCGTCGACCCGGACGATTTCGACCTCCCCGGCCTCCTCTTTATCGACACACCGGGTCACCACTCCTTTACCACGCTCCGCTCCCGCGGGGGCGCGCTGGCCGATATCGCCATCCTCGTCGTCGACGTCAACGACGGCTTCCAGCCCCAGACGCTCGAGGCCCTGGACATCCTCCGGCGCTCGGAGACCCCCTTCATCGTCGCCGCGAACAAGATCGACACCGTTCCCGGGTGGAACCCCAACGAGGACTCCCCGATCAACGACACCTACGAGTCCCAGTCCGATCGCGTGCGCGAGCGCCTCGACGAGAGCCTCTACGAGATCATCGGCAACCTCTCCGACGAGGGGTTCTCCGCCGACCTCTACTGGCGGGTCCAGAACTTCCAACGCAACGTCGGCGTCGTCCCCGTCTCGGCGATGACCGGCGAAGGGGTCCCCGACCTCCTGACCGTCATGATGGGCCTCTCCCAGCGCTACATGAAAGAGGAGATGGAGATCGACGTCGCCGGCCCCGGCGTCGGGACCGTCCTCGAGGTCAAAGAGGAGAAAGGGTTCGGGACCACGATCGACACGGTACTGTACGACGGGACGATCCGATCGGACGATCGGATCGTCGTCGGCGGACAGAACGAGCCCATCATCACCGACGTCCGCGCGCTGCTTCAGCCGCGGCCGCTGGCCGAAATCCGAACCGAGAGCCGGTTCGAGAAAGTCGACGAGGTGTCGGCCGCGACCGGGATCAAGATCGCCGCGCCCGAGCTCGCCGACGCGATGGCCGGCGCGCCGGTCCGGGTCGTTCGCGACCGCGACGTCGACGATGTCGTCGAGGAAGTGCAGGCCGAGCTCGCGAGTATCGCCGTCGACACCGCCGAGGAAGGGGTCGTCGTCAAGGCCGACACCCTCGGGAGCCTCGAGGCGATGGCCGACGCGTTAGACGACGCGGAGGTACCGATCGTCCGCGCGGAAGTCGGCGACGTCGCCCCGCGCGACGTCTCGGTGGCGTCGACCGCCGAGGACGGGAAGCAGAAGGCTATTCTCGGGTTCAACGTCGACACCCTCGAAGACGCCCACCAGCGCGCGGAGATCGAGGACGTCGAGATCTTCACCGACGAGGTCATCTACCAGCTCATCGAGGAGTACGAGGAGTACGTCGAGGGGATCGAGAAGGCCCAGCAGGACACCATCCTCGACAACATCACCCGGCCCGCCCGGTTCCGGATCCTCCCGGATCACACCTTCCGCCAGAACGACCCCGCGGTCGTCGGTGTCGAAGTCAATTCGGGGACGATCCAGAACAACGCGAACGTCGTCAAGTTCGAAGGCAACGAGCCCAACCGCGTCGGCCAGGTCAAGGGCATTCAGGAACAGGGCGAGGACGTCGACGAGGCCCGCGCGGGCAACCGCGTCTCCGTCGCCATCGACGGCCCCACCGTCGGCCGCCAGATCGAGGAGGACGACGAACTCTGGATCGAGATCCCCGAGAAACACGCGAAGATCCTCGAGCAGGAACTCGCGAGCGAGATCCCCGGCGACGAACTCGAGGCGCTGAACATGTACCTCGACAAGCAGCGCAGTCGGGACCCCTTCTGGGGGAAGTAATCGGCGCGTCGGCGGCGTTTTTCCGGCTGCGAATCGCTCTTACTCGTCCGTCCGCTCGAGACGAATCCGCGCTCCGCCCTCGAGATCCGCGAGCGGGTCCGTCTCAGTGACCAGCGCGACGACGGTCACGGGTGCGGCGGCGCGGGGCTCGCCGTCCTCGCTGGCCGGCGTTTCGCCCCAGAAGAGACACAGTTTCTCCCCGGCCGGCCAGTAGGCGATCGCGCCCTCGGGAACGACTTCCCGAGCATTCTCCGGCGGCGCGTCGAGCGCGAGATCGAAGTAGAGTTCGTCGCCCCAGCGGACGGCGTCGCCCGCCACGGGCAGCGCATCCTCGAGCGCGGCCCGCGTGTCGGGCGCGTCGTCGGTCCAGACGGCCTCGAGGTCGCGCTCTCCCACGGTAACGGATAGGTCGCTCATACGCGGGGGGGACGAACGGCGGCTACTTTTCGGTGACGACCGAGTCGGCACCGCCTCAGTCCGTCGTTTCGATGGGCGACGCCGTGTGCGTCTCCGCTCGACGTCGAACCCGCTCGAGGGCCGCCGCCACGCCCTCGGGGTCCTCGATTCCGGATCGGTCACAGCGGATGTCGAACAACCGCGACCAGCGACCGAACCGACGTCGCTCGAGGACGAGTTCGTCGTCGGTCAGTCGAACGTCGTCGATCGCGTCCCACGGGACGAGCGACTTCCGGTACGATTTGTCGATGAGGAGGCCGACCTGGTGGGCGCTGATGTCCGGCGGGTTCCACCGGTCGCTCGGGTCGAAATCGTACCAGTCGTCGCCGAAATCGGAGTGTATCGAGAGCAAAAAGACGGTTCCGTACACCGCCCACAGCAGGCCGAATACGCTCCCGGTCCACGCCATCCCGAGCCCGAGGACGATCGTTGCGATCATGAACACGGTCATTACGCGTTCGTTATTCCGGATGCCGGTCTTGTAGCACGTCCAGGTCGCGGCCGGGTCGTCCGCCGTGATCGCATCGAGGTAGCGGTTTTTGGCCATTTGCTCGAGTCCGAACCCCGAGATGGCGGTCAGGAGGGCGAAGACGATCGTGGCGGTGACGAGTGGGGCAGAGGTATCGATCGAAGGAATAAACAACAGGGCTACGAACGCCACCGCCGGCGCGTAGCAGGCGAGGCGTCGCCACCTGCTCCGACCGATTCGCTCCGGGAGGCCATACGCGCGTTTCGCGTAAATGTGGCCGACGATCGCGACGGCCGTCACCGTACTCGGCAGGACGCCGAGCAGCGTCGCGGTGGACGCGTCGGCGACCACCCCTGCGACCGCTACGATCCCGGTGACGACGATCCCGAGATAGAACCCGAAGCCGGCCTGGAAGCCGATATCGGGCTCGCTAATCTCGACGTGGGCGCGTCGGTCGTGCGATGCCACGGTGTTCGAGACTTCGGCTTCGTCGCATAAAATAAATCCGGTGTTGTTACTCCGTAAACGGTCACGGGATGCGAGACGGGGGAGCCTGCTGTTTCCCATAGAAGAATTAACACGCTGCTCGTGGTGGGTTCCGCGATGCTCGTACAGCTCCGGCAGTACAAACACGAGGAGGTAGAGTTCGACGACAACAGGACGACCGGCGAGTCCCAGACCGAGGACACGGTCAACCCTGATGCGGACGACTACTTCGGCGAAGAGATGGAGGACCTCGACGTCGAGACGTGGGATACCGTCGAGTACGAGGACGATCCGATCCAGCGTCGGTCCCTCACGATCGACGGGGTCACGGCCGTATCCGTGCCAGAGAACGCCGACGACGGCGACCCGAACCTGCCCGGTCGAACGATCCAGATTCGAACGGGCGGTGGGATCGAGTCCCTCGAGCAGGCAGAGATCGTCGAAGTACAAGACGAGAACCCGAAGTAGGGTTGCCATCTCGTTTTTGGACGGACGTGGATCCGTCGAGACGGACACCGAGTGGCCGCCGTCCCGATCGGGAATGACAACCGCTGTCGGTGGCAATGCGGTCCCGAAATCGTTTTCAAGCGGTCGCGCGCACACTCGGTATGCCGACGGAATCGGACACTCATTATGACCCCTCGCTGGGGAACAAGTTCATCTTCGTCACCGGCGGCGTCATGTCGGGGCTCGGCAAGGGGATCACGGCCGCGAGCACCGGCCGGCTCCTCAAAAACGCCGGGTTCGACGTCACCGCGGTGAAGATCGATCCGTACCTGAACGTCGACGCGGGGACGATGAACCCCTATCAGCACGGGGAAGTCTACGTCCTCGAGGACGGCGGCGAGGTCGACCTCGATCTCGGGAACTACGAACGGTTCCTCGACATCGACATGACCTCGGACCACAACATCACGACGGGCAAGACCTACCAGCACGTCATCGAGAAGGAGCGGGCCGGCGACTACCTGGGCAAGACGGTCCAGATCATTCCTCACATTACCGACGACATCAAGCGTCGGATCCGCGAGGCCGCGGAGGGAACCGACGTCTGTATCATCGAAGTCGGCGGCACCGTCGGTGACATCGAGGGAATGCCCTACCTCGAGGCCCTGCGCCAGTTCGCCCACGAGGAACCCGAGGAGAACGTACTCTTCACGCACGTCACCCTCGTTCCGTACTCGAAGAACGGCGAGCAGAAGACCAAACCGACCCAGCACTCGGTCAAGGAGGTCCGCTCGATCGGCCTCCAGCCCGACGTGATCGTCGGCCGCTGTGAGGACCGACTCGACCCGAAGACCAAGGAGAAGATCGCGCTGTTCTGTGACATTCCCACGGAAGCGGTGTTCTCCAACCCCGACGTCGAGGACGTCTATCACGTCCCGCTGATGGTCGAGGACGAGGGGCTCGACCAGTACGTCCTCGAGCACTTCGGCCTCGACGACGAGGCGCTCCCCGAGGGCCAGCGAACGAACGAGTGGCGCGACATCGTCACCACCGAGAAGACCGGCGAGATCGACATCGCGCTGGTCGGCAAGTACGACCTCGAGGACGCGTACATGTCGATTCACGAGTCGCTGAAACACGCCGGCTTCGAGGTCGGCAGCGACGTCAACGTCCACTGGGTTGCGGCCGACGAATTGAGCGAGGGCCACGACGGCCAACTCGAGGACGTGGACGGAATCATCGTCCCCGGCGGCTTCGGCATGCGCGGCTCGGAGGGCAAGATCGAGGCCGTCCGCTACGCCCGCGAGAACGACGTCCCCTTCCTCGGGCTCTGTCTGGGCTTCCAGATGGCCGTCGTCGAGTACGCGCGGAACGTGCTGGGCCTCGAGGGCGCTCACTCCGCGGAGATGGAGGAGGACACGCCACACCCCGTCATCGACATCCTGCCCGAACAGTACGAGGTCGAGGACATGGGCGGGACGATGCGGCTGGGCGAACACACGACCGTAATCGAGCCAGAGACGTTGGCCTACGAGCTCTACGGCGACACCTCGTGCTCGGAACGGCACCGCCACCGATACGAGGTCAACCCCGAATACTTCGACGCCTTCGAGGACGAACCGCTCGTCTTCTCCGGCACTGCGGGCAACCGGATGGAGATCCTCGAACTCGAGGACCACCCGTTCTTCTTCGGGACGCAGTTCCACCCCGAGTACACGTCCCGACCCGGGCAACCGAGCCCGCCGTTCCTCGGGCTCGTCGAGGCCGTCCTCGAGCAGGCCGCCGATGAGGACGAGGCCGCGGACGCAGACGCCGACGCAGAAACGGAGGTAACCCACTGATGGTAGACACCGAGACGTTCGTTCCGGACGCAGTTGCAGAGATCAGCGACGAAATCGGCGACGCGAACGCCGTCATCGCCCTGTCGGGCGGCGTCGACTCCTCGGTCGCCGCCGCCCTGGCCTACGAGGCCATCGGCGACCGACTCACGCCCGTCTACGTCGACACCGGGTTGATGCGGAAGGGCGAGACCGACCAGATTCGCGAAACCTTCGACTACATGGAGTCGCTGCGGATCGTCGACGCGAAAGACCGCTTCCTCGAGGCGCTGGGCGGAACCACCGACCCCGAAGAGAAACGCGAGATTATCGGCGAGCAGTTCATTCGGGAGTTCGAGCGCGAGGCCAAAGACGCGGACGCGGACTACCTCGTCCAGGGGACGATCTACCCCGACCGCATCGAGAGCGAGGGCGGGATCAAGTCCCACCACAACGTCGGCGGCCTCCCCGACGTCGTCGACTTCGAGGGCATCGTCGAACCCGTTCGCGACCTCTACAAGGACGAGGTCCGCGAGGTCGCACGCCACCTCGGACTCGACGAACTCGTCGCCGAGCGGATGCCGTTCCCCGGCCCCGGACTGGCCGTGCGGATCATCGGCGAGATCACCGCAGAGAAACTCGAGGTCGCTCGCGAGGCCAACCACGTCGTCGAGGAGGAACTCGAGGAGTACGAGCCCTGGCAGGCGCTCGCGGCCGTCATCGGCAAGGCGACGGGCGTGAAAGGCGATAACCGCGTCCACGGCTGGGTCGTCTCCGTGCGCTCGGTCGAATCGCGGGACGGCATGACCGCCCGCGCCCAGGAGATCGACTGGGACACCCTCCAGCGCATCCAGTCCCGAATCACGGGCTCCCACGAGAACGTCGCCCGCGTCGTCTACGACGTGACCCACAAACCGCCCGCGACCATCGAGTACGAATGAGCCCGAGCACGACCGCAGTCGTCGCCGGGCCCGACGAGGACGGCATCGGGGTCGCGCTCGAGGACGAGGGCGTCGAGGTGAGCCGGATCGACGGCGTCATCTCCCGCCCGCAACTCGAGGAGGCGGGGGTCGTCGAGGCGGACCTGTACGTCCTGACCGACGTCGGGCAGGCGACGACGATTCCGATCGTCTGCGACCTGAACGAGGACGTGCGGACCGTCGTCTACGCCCGCCGGACCGTCCCCGAGTTCGTCAAAGGGCAACTGGATATCGCGATCGATCCGCAGTTGATGGACGCGACCGTCGTCGCCGACGAACTCGTCGACTGACGGACCCGGCCCGTGGACGGGACAGCAGTGACCCGAGTCCCCGGCCGGCGTCTCCGCCCCGATTCTGATTTCGAGCACCATACGCCGAGTATAAACGTTCTCGAGCGGTTTTTCGGCCGAATAAAATCGGATTGAATTCGGTGGAATTCGGCGTAAGGCACGTATACCATCACCCGCGTTCAAGTGGGATCGGCGGGTACTGGATACTGGAGGTCGGCGGGCAGACCCCACCAACGGCATCCACCACCACCTGCTCCCGCGACTTCCAGCAACCCACCACAGCACCCTTCCCCACCACTGCCAACCGATTTGCCTTGACGCGGGCGTTCCCACCCGCTCGCGTCGCACCCTGCAATCTGGCATTCGGCACGCGGCGGAACCCGCCGCGTGCCGGGGATGGACCCCTTCTGTCGAGCGCTCCCGCATCGCGAGTTCGACCGCTGACACTGTGAGTCGCGAGCGGACCGCAGCTATCGGTCTCGAAGCGCCCGGAGTACTGGAATCTCCTCGAGTCGCTCGGCCGTGAGCAGGCTCCAGTCGATCCCGGACGGCTGGTCGCTGTCGTCGTGTCGTCTCACCCGCTCGGGCGTGACGACGAGATCCATCGCGACGTCGTGGCGTCCGATCGCGACCGGCTCGTCGATCAGCTGGCGCTCGTGAATCGTCGTCGCGACCGGCGTCGAGTCGTCGACGAGTCCGAGTTCCCTGAGCACGGCGTACTCGAGGTCGCTGTACCCCTCCCCCTTGCCGATCCGACCGCCGTCGTCGGTGATCGCGACGCTGCCGGAGACGATCAGGTCGACGCGGTCGATCTCGTCCGGTCCGACCTGTTCGCCGTGTTTCGACGAGCCGGAAACCGTGGTCGCCGCGTCGTAGTCCTCGAGCTCGTCGGGATCGAGCTTCAGGAAGCACTCCTCGTCTCGCAGTCGCGGCACGGCCATGTAGACCGTCTTTCCCTCGCGGAGCGCTCGCCGCCGAACGGGGAGCTGTGGCGCGTCGGGATTGGCTTTGATCGTCGTCGCCGCCTCCCACTCGGGTTGCTCGGCCAATCGGTCGGCGGCCTCGCTCGCGCCGGCGAAGTTCGGAATTCGGCCGTGGGGCGGAAACGGAAACCGGGCGACGCCGCTCTCCTCGAGGTCGTCCCAGACGCACTCGCGGATCGCCTCCTTGTCGACGTCGCCCCCGTCACCACCGTCAGAAGTGTCCACGTCAATCACCCCCGTCGACCGCATCGGCCTCTGCCGGCTTCTCCGCCTCGGTGTCGGGATCCTCTTCTCCCTCGGCGTCGGGGTCGTCCTCCCTCGCCTGCTCGGCGATCCGGGACGCTTCCGAGAGGACGATCTCCTCGAGCGCGAGCCGAACGGCACCGGCGTCGCCCGGAAGACAGAACACGACCGTTCCCTCGGCGATCCCGGCGAACGTCCGTGCGGTGATGGCTTCCGTCCCGACGCGCTCGTAGGCCAACACGGTGAACAGTTCGCTGAAGGTGTCCAGCGTCTTCTCCACGAGCGGCTCGACCGCCTCGACCGTGATATCGGTCGGTTCGACGCCCGTCGCACCGGCGGTGATTACGACGTCGACGTCCCCGCGATCGATCAGTCGCGAGACGATCGACTGGACCGTGTCGTGATCCGGGCCCACGTGTTCTCGCACCGTGATCTCGTGGCCGCCGTTCTCGAGGATGTCGCCGATTATCGTTCCGGACTCGTCGCTCTCGAGGCTTCGATCCGAGGCGATCGTGACGACTCCGGTACAGAGCGTCTCGTCGGCGCGGTCGGCACTGTCGTCCGCGTCCGGTTCGTCCATACCCCGTCTTCGGGGGCGGGCGAATAAAGTACTGGTCGAAGATGGGGCACAGCGCGGCGGGTTGCCTAACTGTTATCCGGGCGGTTTCCGTTGCCTGTGTGTATGAAGGCAGTCCAATTCGACGAGCACGGCGACACGGACGTTATCGAGTACGGCGAGTATCCCGATCCCGAGATCGACCGGGACGAGGTACTGGTCGACATCAAAGCGGCCGCACTCAACCACCTGGACATCTGGACGCGACGGGGGATGCCGGGAATCGACCTCGAGATGCCCCACATTCCGGGCAGCGACGGGGCCGGCGTCGTCGAGGACGTCGGCGAGGACGTCACCCGCTTCGAGGAGGGCGATCACGTCGCGGTTTCTGCCGGCGTCGGCGATCTCCGGATGGACGACCCGACACTCGACCCGCGCTTTCACATCATCGGCGAGCACGTCACCGGCGTCCACTCCGAGTACGCCGCCGTCCCCGAGGACAACCTGATTCCCGTCCCCGATCACGTCGACTGGTCGGTCGCCGGCTCGAGCTGTCTGGTCTTCCAGACCGCCTGGCGGATGCTCATCGAGCGTGCGGAGCTCGAGGCCGGCGAGGACGTGCTCGTGCTGGGCGCGAGCGGCGGGGTCGGTCACGCCGCGCTCCAGATCGCCGATTACGCGGGCGCGGAGGTCTATGCCACCGGGAGCACGGAGGAGAAGCTCGACTACGCCGAGGAACACGGCGCGGACCACGTCTGTAACTACGAGGAAGAGGACTTCGCGGACTGGGTCCTCGAGGAGACGGGCGGCCGCGGCGTCGACGTCGTCGTCGAGCACGTCGGCGCGCCAACCTGGCAGAACTCGCTCAAGAGCCTCACCAAGGGCGGCCGCCTCGTCACCTGCGGCGGGACCGGCGGCGGCAACCCCGAGACGGACATTCCGCGCATCTTCTGGAACCAGCTCCAGATTATCGGGTCGACGATGGCCACGCCCGGTCAGGTTGACGACGTCATGGAACTCGTCTGGGACGGCACCTTCGAGCCCGCGATCCGCGAGGAGCTGCCGATGAGCGAGACGGCCCGCGCACACGAGATCATCCAGAACCGGGAAGGGTTCGGGAAGGTCGTCGTCCGGCCGGACAGCGAACTCTAGTCGGGATCGTTCGCCGTCGACCTGTACGTGACCGATACCCTGCAGGGTTGGCCAACCGTGAGGGCTTTTACTGTGCGGTCGAACGGTTCGATTGTGAGCTCGAGCGACGACGGCGGGTACGTCCACGATCCATCGGCCTTCGACGCCGATTCGGGCGGCGAACAGAAGGGCGACGAGCCGGCCGACGGCAGCGAGGGTGGCGGACCGGCCCATCCCGCGACGGTCGACCGCGAGTTCGACTGGCGCGGCTGGATCCTCGTCGGCGTCCTGTTCTTCGCGTTTATCGTCGCCCCGACCGCGATCTACCTCGTCCCGCCGGGCGCGGAGGGGTATCGCTTCGCGCTGTTGATTCTCCCGCTGGCACCCGCACTCTTGCTGGCGATTACGGCCGTCTGGGCGACGACGCGGCCCTGACCGGCGAGTACCTGTCGGACTCGAGGCGGACGCTACGTCGGCGAACGGATCGGAGGAAAAATCGAACCGGCGAGCTACGCCTCTGCGTTGCGAACGCGTTCGAGCCGGTCGAGCACGGACGAGCCGGGAGCGACGTCCCGGTCGGGTGTCTCCTCCTGGTCGACGTACGCGGCTACCACGTCGTAGATGCGGTCGGCCTGCGGGGCAGTGAGTCGGTCCGTGTCGCCGTCGGTCTCGAGCGTCTCGACTCCCTCGAGTACCCATTCCGGCGGTGTTTCGTCCGCGTCGAGCGCCTCGTCGAGGCGGTTCGACAGGACGTGGTGGACGACCCACTGCTCGTCTCTGGAGAGCGTGACTTCGTACGTCTCGGTTTCCGGTGGTGAGGAGCTCATTTCGTCAGTCTGGACCTGTTTCGTCGGTCCTCAACCAACGCTACGAACAGCTGCATAATAAGCCTTGTTACCGCATGTCATACTTGCGGTGTTCGGTCGGGGACTCCTGCGGGGCGATACGGAAACCGCGTCGGGGACGGCGCTTCGTTTCGCGTCGGTGGACAGTTCGCCCGGCGATCAAAAGCTACTAACAGAATCGCGCCCAGTAGGCTGACAGGAGCCGACGCTGATGGACTTCGCGACGATATCCGGGAAGATCGCGACCGGACGCATCGGACACGCGCTCTCACGACTCGTCCCCGCCACGTCGATCTGGGAGCGCGAGTGGGACGTCTGCTGCGTGCTCGACGGCTGCCGCCTCGATCTCATGCGCGAGGTCGCCGCGGCCGGCCACGACGCGCTTCCCGGCCCCGAGGGCGTGGACTCGCTGTGGTCGGTCGGCTCGCAGTCCGCCGAGTGGATGGACCGCACCTTCGCGCCCGAGTACCGCGAGGAGATGGCTCGGACCGCCTACGTCACCGGCAACCCCTTCTCCTCGCAGTCGTGCGAACACATCCTCATCACCTCCGACGACGTGCTCCCGCTCGAGGCCGACGACTTCGGCGTCTTCCACGAGGCCTGGCGCGAGGAGTGGGTCGACGACGACATCTCGACGATTCCGCCCGACTCGCTGACCGACGCCGCGATCGCGATCTGGCGGGCGCGGGAGGAGCTGGGCATCGACCGCGTACTCGTCCACTACATGCAACCTCACGCGCCGTTCCGGTCGCAGCCGGGGTGGTTCTTCGGCTCGGCCGACATCGAACACTGGGGGCAGTTCACCGACGGGGACGACGAGGACGAGATCGACCTCGAGGACCTCGAGCCCGCGGAACGCGAGGCGCTCGAGGCGCTGGCCGAGGCCGAAGCCAAGGAAGACGACGATACGGACTCGATGAACGACCCCTGGATCAAACTGCGGAACGGCGAGCTCGCCGCCGACGCGGTCTGGGCGGCCTACCGGGACAACCTCGAGTGGGTGCTCGACGACGTCGCGCGACTCCTCGCGAACTGCGACGGGCGGGTCGCGATGACCAGCGATCACGGCAACGCGATCGGGGAGTACGGCGTCTGGTCGCACCCGCCCGGAACGCCGGTGCCGGCGCTCCGACGGGTTCCGTGGGTCGTCCGTGAGGGGCACGATCGAGGGGCCTGCGAGCCCGCGCTTCCCGACGGGATTCGTGAGACCAGCACCGACGACGAGACCGCGACGGACGGCACCGAAATCGAATCGCGCCTCGAGGCGCTGGGGTATCGGTGACGAGTACGCTCCGGGATGCGATTTACGCCGTTCGGAAGGCCCGATTGGGGCTCGAGCGCCGCCGGCTCGATTACGGGCGGGAGACGCGCGAGCGGGCCGACCGGCTGGCCGAGGTGCTCCCGGCGTCGGCCGCCGAACTTCGAGCGTACGAGCGGGAGTATGACGACCTCGAGTGGTTCCACGAGGCCTACGCCGACCGCGTCGACGAGATTCACGAGGCCGGCGTCGCGACCGACACGACGCACTGGCGCGACGGGGTGACGCTGTACGTCGTCTGTCGCGCGCTCGAGGTCGAGACGGTCGTCGAGACCGGCGTGCTGTTCGGCTCGTTCGACGCACACATCCTCGCCGCAATGTGCGAGAACGGCGGCGGGACGCTGCACGCGGTGGATCTGCCCGGCGGACCGCCGGGGCCGTTCGAATACGGCCATCTGATCCCGGATCGCTGTCGCGGCCGGTGGGTGCTGCATCAAGGTGACGCGCGGGAGGTTTTGCCGGAACTGCTCGAGCACGTCGGTCCCGTCGATCTCTTTTTGCACGACTCGGACCACCGGCTGCCACACATGCGCTTCGAGTACGAGACTGCGCTTTCGCATTTGGAGTCCGGCGGCGTGCTCGCGAGTCACGACGTGCGGCTCTCGAGGCTGTTCGATCAGTTCACCGATGCCAACGGGCTGCAGTCGTGCGTGGTCTGCGATACGGGGATCGCGCGGCGACCGCGCTAGGACTCGTCTCGAGTCCCGGTCGCCCCATCCACCTGCTCCTCTCGAACGGCCCCCTCCTCCACCGCGTCGTCGCCCTCGGCTCGCAAGTCACGGAAGACGGCGAGCCGATCGGCCTGCCGGCAGAGCATCTCGCGCCCGGTATCGGTGAGGCGATAGGCGGGGACGCTGCTGCCGCGTTCGTCCCGCGGTATGACGAGGCCGCGACCGACGAGCGCGCGCAGGTTCGGCTCGAGTCGGGCGCGGCTCACCGTCGGATACCAGTGCTCGAGGGTCCACGCGATTCCCGAGGGGTACCCGGCGTAGCCGTCGCGCTCGCGGCGGGCGACGGCCTCGAGACAGTCGCGCTGGAAGCCGGTGAGTTCGATCCACGCGCGCCGGCCGTCTGTTGTGTGTTCGTTGGTGGGTGATTCGGCTGCTCGAGCGGGGGGTTCAAGGTCCCGCGAATCGTCGTCTGGCATGGCTTTCGGGTGGTTTACGGAAGCCACGCGGGCCGGTGTTCAGCCACCGGGTCCGCATTTTCGGGACCGATTCGGGTAGCTGTGGGTCCGTCTGGCCTCCGTTATTCTGACCAACAGTATAATGTAACTCATATTTGATGCCATACAGACTCAAATAGAGACAATATGGCACCATTCTACTGCATGCCACCTGAAGTTATGACTGGAAAGCGTGACCATCGACTGAATGCGCCCGCTGGTTTCGTGGATGACGAAGTCTGATCCCGTAATTCTCGAGGTCTTTGAGGAAGCAGGGATCGCGATCCCGCCAGCGGTTGCAGAATTCAATTTGGAAGGTATTTCGAAGTCTACGATCAGTCGACGCCTTCCAGTTTTAGTGGACCACGGGTTATTGGAACGAGTAGACGAGGAACGAGGCTACTACCGAATTACGGATCGGGGTCGTGCTTATCTCGGAGGCGAATTAGAGAGCGACGACCTTGAACCATCATAACGAACTCGTACCCACAACCCTCGGAATTCTATTTTTTGACCTTGTTAAAAATTCAGTAATTGACAGAAATTGCGTGCTGAATACAGAGGATGAGTTCAGCACGACAACTTCGTTTGATCTTATTGCGGAACAGTTTGACCAAGTCAAATCGTCGACGGTAGTAGGTTGGGACCGCGACGCCTTGTCCGAGCGTTACTCGAGCTCATCTTCGTCATCGGTGAAAATATAGAGCCCACTAATGTTGGCTGAACAATTATTCCTCATGGTTTCCCTTCGAAGGGTAGGATCAGAAATCCACCGAGCGGATCAATACTCAAGGGAGACTATGACTAAGAACGAAAATGGGAGAATTCACCGATTTGACTCCATAGCGGACGAGACACCAACAGAGGCAGTGATCCGCAGCCACGCGTCTCTTCGAGACAAGCAACCGATAGATCTCTCTCCATTAGCTGACGCGATTCCGTGTAACGCACTTAATGCGCTCGTCAATACTGGAGATGAGGTCACGGTGACGTTTACCTATGAGGGGACACAGACTACCGTCCACGGCGATGGGGAGATCGTCATTCACGAGCCGGCGTAGCTCAATCGGGGAGGTCTCGTGCGACATTCGCGCCTTGTATGCAGCGCGCTCGCAGAAACCTACCCCGTTTCTGTTAGAAGTCGCGTGCTGACTACAGAGAATAGATGCAGCAACCCGGCCTTGCTTATTCCAGCCGATTAGTACTGAATCAGCCGATCAGTAGATCTGCGAATCTAACACTGTTCCATCGACTTCGTCCAGTAATCCACACTCCCGTTGTCGAGCAATGAGAAGCGGACACCGATACAGTTCTCATCCCCGTCAACGACGTCCGTTGTATCCACTTCGAGAGTTTCGCCGTCCATCGTCGTACAAACGACGTACTGTCCTGTTCCCTCGACGGGATTATCCACGTGGATATTCGCCGTGTCAGGTCCCGTCCCTAGCTCGTATGATTCGGACAATACTGTCTCACCGTTATCTTCCACAACTACGGTAACCTCATACGGTTCATCCCGATCATTCCGTAACCAAACCCAAGCAAGTCTCGATTCCGTTGGTCCCAGAAAACCAACTCCAAGACAGCCCGCACTGGTAACCAAAGTACAAACTGAGAGGAGGGCATGCCGGCGCTTCATATCCTACTCCACAAGTCGGCGTTGACAAGTATCTTGTCTGTACTGAGCGATCTCCACTTTCGTAGATCGGTCACAATCTCGTGCCGCATTCGCGCTGTATATTCAGCACGACCGCTGAAACCTATCACCTACGGAAAGATTCAACAAAGCCATTTCTGACTGTTCCAGTACATCAGGACGTACCCGCTCGGATCAGTTCATTCAAATACCGAGTCAGTAAACAGATCCGAAGCTCCCGACAGCCCCGACAACGCATCCGCAGCCAACACCGCAGCCCCGCCGGTCCACGTCGGCCGGTCGCCCGGCCAGAACTCCTCGTCCTCGAACTGGTAGCCCGTCCAGAAGACGCCCTCGTCGTCGGTCCACTGGAAGAGCCACTCGTAGATCTCGCGCGCCCGTTCGCGCTCCCCCACCGCGGCCAGCGAGAGCACGAGCTCGCAGGACTCGGCGACGGTCACCCACGGCTCGTCCGCGACGCAGCGACAGCCCAGCCCCGCCTCGAGGTACCGATCGAACCCGGCCTCGAGCCGCTGTCGGCCCGGCTCGCCGGTCACGACCCCACAGAGGACGGGATAGAACCAGTCCATCGCGTAGCGGGATTTGCTCTCCCACGTCCGGTCGAACCGGTCGGGTCGCTCGCGGATCGCCGCGCCGAGGTCGGCGCGGGCCTCGAGCCAGCGCTCACGCTCGGCCTCGTGGCCGAGTTCGGCCGCGATCGCCGCGCCGCAGGCCAGGCTCTTGTAGAGCGAGGCGCAGCCGGCGACCAGCGCGTCCTCGTAGACCTCGCCGTCCGCGCCGACGGCCCAGTAGATCTCGCCGGTCGGGGCCTGCCGGGCGCACGCGAACGCGAGGGCGTCGCGAACGGTCGGCCAGAGGGACTCGAGGAACTGCCGATCGCCGGTACAGCGGTAGTGGTGCCAGACGCCGACGGCGACGTAGGCGCTGCGGTGGGTCTCCTTGCGCGGCTCGTCGCCGGCGTGGGCCCCGTCGTCCTCGTCCGTATTGCCGTAGGTGGCCCACAGCCCGCCGTCGTCGTGCTGGGCCTCGGCGATCCAGTCGTAGGCGCGGCGGGCGGCCTCGTCCCGGCCCGCGACGGACAGCCCCATCGCGCTTTCGACGTGATCCCAGGGGTCGGCCGGCCCGTCGGGATACCACGGGATGAGCCCGTCCGAGCGCTGCACGCGCTCGATGTAGTCGACCGCGGGCTCGAGCCCCCAGTCGGCCAGCGACCGTCCCGACGACACGTTGCTCACGCTCGCCCCTCCAGTTCGAAGTAGTAGACGACGCTCTTGCCGACCACCGGGTCCAGCGCCCGCTCGAGCAGTCGGACGGGTCGCGGCGATTCCAGCACGTCCCACTCGAGGAACCGATCGTAGGCCCGCAGCGGGAGCGGGGCCTCCCCCCGCTCGTCGCGGTCCCACCAGAGGCACTTCAGCCACCAGTAGGGCGCGTGCAGGGCGTGGGCGAAGTGGCCGTCGACCCGCCGGAATCCGCGCTGCTCGATGGCGGCCTGTAACTCCTCGCGGTCGAAGATACGGACGTGTCCGCCCTCGACTTCGTGGTACTCCTCGGAGAGCGCCCAACAGATCCGTTCGGGGCCGGCTCGAGGCACGCTCACCGCGAGCGAGCCGCCGGGCGCACAGACCCGCCGGAGCTCGTCGATGGCCGACTCGTAGTCGGGCAGGTGCTCGAGGACCTCGGTACAGCAGACGACGTCGAACGCGCCGTCCTCGAAGGGGAGTCGCAACGCGTCCCCCGAGCAGAAGGTTACCGGGACGTCCGACTCCGGCGCGATGTACTCCTCGTGGTCCTCCCGGGCTGCAATCAGGTTCTCCCGCCCCAGATCGAGCCCGACGACCTCCGCGACGTTCTCGAGGGCGGCGGCGTGGACGTGGCGGCCCTCGCCGCAGCCGACGTCCAGAACGCGCATGTCCGGAGTCAGCGTCAGCCGGTCGAAATCGATCGTCTCCATCTCAGCCCTCCCCTTCGTGCGCTTCGATAGCGCTCTGGTAGGTTTCGACCGTCTCGCGGGCGGCCCGTTCCCAGTCGAACTCCTCTACGATGCGGTTTCGCCCCTGGTCACCGAGTCGGCGGCGTCGGTCCTCGTCCTCGAGCAGGTCGCGAACCGCCTCGGCCAGCGCATCGGAATCGCCCGGCTCGACGAGGACGCCCGCGCCGCCGACGACTTCGGGAAGTCCGCCGCCGGTGGTGGCGACCACCGGAACGCCGCAGGCGAGTGCCTCGCCGGCGGGCAGCCCGAACCCTTCGTACAGCGACGGGACGACCGCCACGTCGGCGGTGCCGTAGAGTTCGACCATTCGCTCGTAGCTGATCTCGCTGTGGGTCTCGATCGCGTCCGCGATGCCCAGCTTCGAGATCAACCGGTCGCACTCGCCGCCCTCGTCGAACTCGCCGACGACGACCAGCTCGGCGTCGATCTCCTCCCGGACGGCCGCGAAGGCCTCGAGCAGGTGGCGAGCACCCTTCAGCGGGACGTCGGCGCTGACGGTCGTCATCACGCGCGGGCGGTCGGTAGGTCGCTCGACGGGTTCGAACAGGTCCGTGTCGATCCCGTTGTGGACGACGCGGATCGACTCCGGATCGGCCCCGAAGTCGGTGACGGTGCGGTGCTTGGCCGACTCGGAAACGGTCAGGATGTGGGGGAGGTCCCGGACGACCTCGCGTTGCATCCGGAGGAATCGGTACCACCGGCGGATCAACAGTCGCTCCCCCCGGCCGTCGGCCGCGGCGAGCGCGGCATCGCGGTCGACCGTGATCGGATGGTGGACGGTCGCCACGACCGGGTGGCCCCGCTCGCGGAGGGTTCGGAGCCCGTGACAGAGCGACTGGTTGTCGTGGACGATGTCGTACTCGGGCTGGTGTTCCTCGAAGTAGTCGACGACCTGCCGGCCGAAGACGTAGGGGTCCGGAAAGCCACCGGTGAGGGCGCTCAGCCACTCGTAGAGCGCGAGCGGGTCCCGGAGGTAGGACGGCTCGAACTGACCTAGCCGGTCGAGCTCGTCGACGATGTTCTCGCCCGGCAGCTTCACCAGTCCGACGTCGTCGTCGAGCTCTGGGTAGGGCTTCCCCGAGATCACGTCGACGGAGTGGCCGAGATCGGTCAGGGCACGGCTCAGATACTTCACGTAGACGCCCTGTCCCCCCGAATACGGGTTCGATCGATAACTCAAGAGACAGACGTCGAGCGGCCCGTCGGGGAGCGGCTGGGCCTCCGCCGACGGCTCGGACTCCGCCGTGGCCCCCGTGGCGGTCGAGCCCCCTGCCGACGCGGACGAGGTGATCACGCTCCCCCGGAGAAGACGTCTGAGCGTACCAGTGACCATCGCAGTCTATCCTGCATGTGTGAGCACTGCCTCATAAACCTCCCGTTCGTGTACTGTTGTTAGATACTGTTCGGTCTCGAGAGGCGATCAGGATCGGCATCGGGTTCGAGACCATAAGTCACCGTCTCAGCACCCGAAAGCACGTTTCGGACGGAATTCGGGTCGACACGCCGGACGTCGGTTCCGTACTGTCTCGTCGGACGTGGTGTCGGCAAAAATATATTTCGGTGTCGGTTGCCCCGTTCGCGTCGCCCGCTATCGGACGTCCCGCCGCATGGCGATCTCGAACCACGGGCAGAGTCGGAGCTGGCGGTACCACTCCGGATTGGCGTGGAGTCGCTCGTAGGGAACCCACATCAGCCCGGCGACCTCCTCCTCGTTGGGATCGAGGCTACGATCCGTTAGCGTCAGCTGCAGGACGGCACAGACCTCGTGTTCGACGCCCGCGTTCTCGAAGTAGCGCTTGTACTCGAAGCGGTCGGTCACTTCCAGATCGTCGTACTGGTCGGGCGTGATCCCGAGTTCCTCCTCGACTCGCTGGCGGGTCGCTTCCTTCTGGCTCTGCCCCTCGACGGGGTGGGAGGCGACGGTGCCGTCCCAGAAGGTCCCCCAGAGGCGCTTATCGGGGGCTCGCTGGGCGAGCAGCACGTTCCCCTCGCCGTCGAAGACGAGGGAGGTGAAGGCTCGATGACGGATCCCGTCGCCAGTGTGGGCCTCGAGTCGATTGACCAGTTCGAGTTCGTTGTCGTCGGCGTCGACGGCGATTACGTCCTGTCCGGCGTTCTCGTGTTGGAGGTCCTCCTCCGGCGTGCTCATACCACCACAATTACCGTGACTGTTGAAACCAGTATCGTCTCGTCCCGACCGTTTCGAATCGATACTGACGACGGGCTGACGGCGGGGCTACTGGTCCGCGGGCGTCTCGAGGGGCCACAGCTCCCCGCCGTCCGGGTCCGGTCGATAGTCCTCGCCGACCGCGATTTCGAGGGCGTTCGGGGTCGTCTCGAGATGCAGGGCCTCGGTATCGAGCATCTCGCCGTCCAGACTGTACTCGACCGATTCCTCGCGACTCTCGATCGTGAGCGATGGGGTCCGTCGGCGGACGATGTGCGTGCTCTCCTGCCCGAACAGCCCCTCGAGCGCCGCGCCACCGACCAGGTTCGCGGTCGCAGCGTCCTCGACGATCGTGACCTCGAGCAGGCCGTCCTCGACGTGGGCCTGTGCGGTCCGCGCGCCGGTGAACCGCCGACAGTTCCCGATGAGGACGAACAGCGCCTCGCCCTCCCAGGCCCGCGCCCGCTCGCCGTTCGGACGCGGGGCCGTCTCCACCCGCAACGGGAGCGAGTCGAACTCGCCGAAGATCTCGACGGTGTTCTTCACGTACGCGAGCACGCCCAGCTCCGCCTTGCTCTCCGTGGTCGTCTCGCTGCTCGCCTCGGCGGTGACGCCGCCCACGCAGGAGTTGACGAACACCCGACCGTTCGCCGTGCCGATATCGATCCGCCGTCGGCGTCCGTCTTCGATTACCGTAAACGCGTGCTCGAGTCCCTGAACCCCGATATTCGTCGCGAAATTATTTCCCGTGCCCGCGGGGACGACGGCGAGGGCCGTCGTCTCGAGCGCGTCGGCCGCTGCCACGCCGTTGACGACGGCGTTGAGCGTGCCGTCGCCGCCGGCCGCGGCGACGAGGTCGGCGTCGGGTGCGGCTTCACGGGCAAGCCGCTTCGCGTCGCCGTCTTCCTCGGTCTTTCGAATCTCGAAATCGTGGTCGGCCGCGAGCGCGGCGACGTCGTCGACGTGATCCCCGCTGCCGCTGACGGGATTGAGGACGAGAACGCGATCGCTCGCCTCGGGGGAAGACATACTACAGCCCATGCCGGCCGCATCCAAAAGGGTCTGGCCGGCGTTTGCCCCGGTATGTACCGGGTCGACCTCCACGCGCACACGCGATTCTTCCACGGCCGGCGCTCGCTCGGCGACCGGTACGATCCGCTGGGCGTCCGGCTGCTCGCAGCGATGGCCGAGCGGCGAAACCTCGACGGTGTCGCGACGACCAACCACGATTACTACACGGCGTTCGATCCGTCCCCCGACGTCGCGACGCTGCCGGGGATCGAGATCACGACCGACCGTGGCCACGTCCTCGTCGTCGGCCCCGATCCTCCGGCGGCGACCAAACCCGGCGCGCTCTCCCCCGAAGAGGCGGTCGCGCTGGCACACGACCGCGACTGCGCCGCCATCGTCGCCCACCCATTTCGGAACAGTACGGTGCGGGAACTCGAGGACATCCCCTTCGACGCCATCGAAGTCAACGGCAAACACCCACGCTCCCAGCCCCTCGTCGAGGAGTTGGCGAAGCAACGGGGTCTGCCGCTAACCGGCGGGAGCGACGCCCACTACCCCTTCGAGGTCGGCCGAGCGTACACGGTCGTCGAAGCAGACCGGCTCACGCCCGAGTCGATCGTCGACGCGATCCGGGACGGCCGAGTGAGCGCACGGGTCGCCCGATCGGGGCCCGACCGCCTGCTCCGTCGGGCCTACCGAGCGATCCACGAGCGCAAGCAGGTGATCGACGCGATCGAACGGCCGACCCCCGGCGTGGGCAAACCGCCGGGCGAGGAGAAAGAGACTGATTGAGGGATCGATAACGTTTCAGCCGACTGGTGAACCGCTCTGCGGTGGCGCGCGCTATCGATCGCGTCCGAGATAACGAGGACGCGATCGACGTCACTGCGCGAGGGATGAGCGAGGGAACGGAGTGACCGAGCGAATCGGCTGGGGAGGGCGTGGCGATTCCATGTTGCCAGCGTGAGCAGGACGCTCACCGTTTTAATCGCCACTTCTCGAGTGAACCCAGTCTCAGTAGCCCCACTCTCTATTCGTAAACTCCACCAGTTCTATTCCTCACCATTAGCAGTAGATATAAATTACAATGAGTCAATAGTTAGACCGGAAGCCGGTCTCCCGAGGGGGCGTCATCGAAACGTCCCGGGTGCTGAGCCCACCCGAGACTTGGCTTCTACCCGAAGGCGAAGCCATGGTTGCATACATTCTACCGGGATATAAACGTCCCGCACGACAGCCGAATCGCCAGCCACAACGACCCTCGAGCCCGATCCCTCGGCCACGAGTACCTACAGGTGATCACCGATGAACATCGACCTCGAGCCCACCGACGACAATTCCTCCCCGTTCCGGGACTGCCCCCACTGCGGCGACCCCGTCCTCTTCGCCGTCGTCACCGGCCCCACCACCGGCACCGTCGAACCCTGCGGCTGTTCCCTGCCGCCGGAGCCCTTCGAGGACAGTAGCGGAAACTAGCCGGGCTCGAGCCCCCGGCGGCCAGCCGGCCGCTCGAGGCGCGTTCGGAACCACCACTGGGAGAGGGGGGTCGCTGGAGTATCTCGAGCGGTCGGTTCGTAAACGGGGGCTCGAGCGCGTGATTCGATTCTGATATCGACCCCGTTCACCCGCCGGGTCGCCTGAACGTGTAGCTCACGTCGTCTCCCTCGAGCGTGACCGATCCCGCGTCGTGATCCACGACGAGCTCGACCGCCCCTCGGTGCTCGAAGTCGTGGAGCGGCATCCCCGTGCTGACGCGGCCGTCCTGCGAAACCTCGAGCCGTGCCGAGCCGAAGTCGAGCCGAATCCGATCGTCGCCGGTCGTCACGGCTCCGCTCTCTCCGAATTGGCGCAGTTCGTCGCTCGCCGCGTCCCAGTCGCTAAGTTTGATCCGGTTTGCCATCGGTTCATAGACGACGGTCGCGACCTAATACCGCCGGGCGACAGATTCAGGGCCCTGGTTCGGAACTATAGTAGTCGTTGACAGTCATTGAATTCCCGCTCGAGTGCGAGCGGTGAGTAAATCGTTTCAACGACTACTATACCCTGTACGGCTTCACCACATTCCATGTCACCATCGCCCACAGACTCGTTCGATCTCCTCGAGGCGACCGTCGCCGACATCCGCGCGGCCATGGCGGACGAGCGCGTCACCGCCGAAGCGCTCGTCGACCGCTATCTGGCGCGGATCGACGCCTACGACGACGATCTGAACGCGATCCTGACGATCAACGACGACGCTCGCCGGCGCGCTCGCCGGCTCGATGAACGCTTCGAGAGCGACGGGTTCGTCGGCCCGCTCCACGGGGTGCCGATCGTCATCAAGGATAACCACGACACCCGCGATATGCCGACCACGGCGGGGTCGGTCGCACTCGCGGAGTCGACGCCGTCACGGGACGCGTTCGTCGTCGAGCAGCTCCGCGACGCCGGGTGTATCGTCGTCGCGAAGGCGAACCTCCAGGAGCTGTCGTTCGGCGTCGACACGATCAGCTCGCTCGGCGGCGCGACGCGGAACGCCTACGACCTCGAGCGGCGGCCGTCGGGCTCCAGCGGCGGCACTGCGGCGGCCGTTGCGGCGAATCTCGCCGCCGTCGGAACGGGAAGCGACACCTGCTCGTCCGTCCGGTCGCCGCCCGCGTTCAACGACCTCGTCGGCGTCCGCCCCACCAGAGGGCTGGTGAGCCGGACGGGCATCGTCCCGCTGAGCGAGACTCAGGACACGCCGGGTCCCATCGCCCGGACCGTCGCGGACGCCGCGCGGCTGCTCGAGGTCATGGCCGGCTACGACCCGGCGGACCCGGTCACGGCCAGGGGCGCAGACCAGGTCCCCGCGGACGGGTACGTTTCCCACCTGGACGACGACGGACTCGAGGGTGCACGCATCGGCATCGCCCGGCAGTTCTTCGGCCTCCGGAACGAGGCGAACGGGTCCGAGGCCGACGCCGAGGCGATCACGACGGTCATCGAGGACGCCATCGAGGAGATGGAAGCGGCCGGCGCGACGATCGTCGATCCCGTCGAGGTCGTCGACCTCGACCGCCTCGCGAGCGCTCGCGTGCTCCAGTACGAGTTCGCGCGGGACTTCGACGCGTACCTGGCGGAACTCGGGGACGCGACGCCCTACGACTCGCTGGCCGAAATCGTCGAGACGGGAACGATCGCGCCGTCGATCGACTCCCGAATAGAAGCCGCCGGCATCTTCGACGTCGATACCGGGTCGCTGGACGAGAATCTGGGGTATCTCCGGCGACTCGAGCGGCGAGAGCGGCTCAGGGAGACGACGCTCTCGAAACTTGTCGAGCACGACCTCGACGCCGTGTTGTATCCGCCGTCGAGGGTTCCACCGGTCGAGATTCCCGACCACCAGCCGTTCGAAGAGATGAATTGCGAACTGTCCGCGCACACGGGGCTGCCGTCGATCGTCGTCCCGGCCGGCTTCACGGGCGACGGGCTACCGGTCGGTCTCGAGCTGCTCGGCGGGGCGTTCGCCGAACCCCGGCTGTTCGAGCTGGCGTCCGCCTTCGAGCGAACGACCGACAATCGGCGGCCGCCGGACCGGTTCGGGGAACTCGACTGATCCGTTCGCCGCTCGTCCTAGCCGAGTTCTTCGTCCAGAATCAGTCGCGTCTTCGTGCTCACGACCTCCTCCTGATCGCGAGCTTTCGTGATGAGATCGTTGACCCCGCGCGTGTCCGCGGCGTCGACCACCAGCACGATATCCTGCTCGCCGGAGACCATCCAGACGAAGTCGATCTCGTCCCACTCGGCCATCCGTTCGGAGACCTCCTTGGTGTCGACGTCGACCGCGACGCTGATCTCGAGCATCGCCTGGACGTTCCCCGTGCGAGTCGAAATCGTGAAGCGTTCGATGACGTCGTCGTCCATCATGCGCTCGACGCGGTTGCGGACGGTCCCCTCGCTCGTCCCCACCTCGTCGGCGATCTCGGTGTACGGCGTCCGGGCGTCTCGCCGGAGGATATCGAGGATCTGTCGGTCCAGTTCGTCCATGGAGATGCGTACCTACGTCGAACCCCCATTTACCGATTACGAAAATCGTAACTGAGCTTCGAAGACAACACTTATGACGGTCCATCCGATACGTAGTTCGTAATGACGGAAGCCTACGTCGCACTGGAAGGCGGCCACGTGATCGAGGGTCGTGGTCGTGCCTCGGGAACCGCCCGCGGCGAGATCGTATTCACAACGGCCTATACGGGCTACGAAGAGAGTCTGACTGACCCCTCTTACGAGGAACAGATCCTGACCTTTTCCTACCCGCTGATCGGCAACTACGGCGTCCGCGAGGAACGGTTCGAGGACGACCGCGTCCACCCCCGCGGCGTCGTCGCGCGGGAACTCACCGAGGACGTCGTCGAGTGGCTCGAAAGTGAAGGCGTCCCGGCCGTCGACCACCTCGACACGCGCGAGATCGTCACCGACATCCGCGACGGCGGCGCCATGAAGTGTGGCATCGCCGTCGGCGAGGACGTCACCGAGGAGGACGCGCTGGCCGAGCTCGAACAGTGCAAGGCCATGAGCGACCACACGGACATCGGCGCACAGGTCAGCGTCGACGAACCGGTCGTCCACGGCGAAGACAACGACGGCGAAACCGTCGCTCTGATCGACTGCGGCGCGAAGGGCTCGATCATCAGCTCGCTGCTCGAGCGGAACGCGACCGTCCACGTGTTCCCCTACGACGCCGACGTCGCCGACGTCGAGGCCGTCGACCCGGACCTGCTCTTCATCTCGAACGGTCCCGGCGACCCGGTCAACTTCGACGGCGCGATCGCGCTCGTCGAGGCGTTCGTCGAGGACACGCCGGTCGCCGGCATCTGTCTCGGACAGCAGATCGTCGCCGAGGCGCTCGGTGGCACCACCGAGAAGATGACCTTCGGCCACCGCGGCGTCAACCAGCCCGTCCTCGACCTCGAGTCCAACCAGGTCGTCATGACCACGCAGAACCACGGCTACACCGTCGCCGAACCCGGTGAGCACCTCGAGGTCACCCAGATCAACGTCAACGACGACACGCCCGAAGGGATCGACGGCATCGAGTACGACGTCATTACGCGCCAGTACCACCCCGAAGCGAACCCCGGTCCCCACGACACCCTCGACTTCTTCGACGACGTGCTCGCCATGGCTTCCGGGCGAGCGGACACGCAGGCGGTTCCCGCCGACGACTAACGGCTATCTGACCGCGATTTTGCGTTCGAGCTTTCACCGTATTTCCGCCTCGTAGTGGCGACTCTCACACGTTCCCGATTCGGGGACGGCTCGAGAAACTGAGTCGATCGACGCTCGCTGTGGCGTCGCGGTCACTCGTCGCTCGCGCTGGCTCGATCGAGACCGCAGCCGTATTCCCGAATCGACTCGTCGTCGACGGCCTCGAGCAGGATTTCGTCGTCGATCGCCGCCGCGAGCCGTCGCTGGCCGCGTTCGGCGCGACGATCCGCGGTTTCGGGATCGACGTAGGTCTTCTCGCGGTCGGCCGCGTAGGCCTCGGCGAGCCGCCGGATCTCGCTACGCTCGTAGTCGTCGGGGGCCTCGACATCGAAGAGTTCGACCCAGCGTTCGGGATCGGCCCACTCATCCCGTCGATCGGCGGCGTCGCGTCGCCAGTCGTAGCGGTCCGCGAAGCGGCCCCAGTATCCGTCCTTCCGGCGCAGATCTCGGAACAGTGCCCGGGCAGCCGTTGCCCCATGGCCGGCCGCGATGATGGCCTGATCACCGCAGCCGGCGAGCGGGCCGGCGACGTAGAGCCCGTCGATCGGGGTCCGGCCGTCGTCGGCCGGATAGTCGCGATCGAACCGTTCTGCCGTCTCGCCGTCCTGTTCCTCGACGGTGAACAGCGCGTCGTCGTCGAGTCCGCGGAGGTACGCGCCGTCGTACTTCGTCGCGGCGATCACGAACCGGGCCGTCACGGGGTCGCCGTCCTGTGGCTCGAGTCGAAAGCCGCCGTCCGCGAGCGACGTGACCGATTCCACGAGATCCTCGCGGATTCGACACCCTGCCGCTGCCGCGTGATCGCGTGCCAGCTCGAGGAACGTTTCGACGTCGATCCCGCAGGGGAAGCCGAGGTAGTTCTCGAGGGACGCACACCGCCGTAAGGAGGACGGTCCCCGATCGAAGAGCAGCGTCTCCAGATCGCCTCGAGCGGTGAAGACGCCGGCGGCACAACCGGCCGGACCGCCGCCGACGACGGCGACGTCGGTATCGAACCCTCGAGCGTCGTCGCCCACCTGTTCGGCGTCGGTATCCATCTCAGACCCCGTCGGTGATGATTCGCGCCAGGCGCTGGCGGTCGAACAGCCGTTCGTCGGCCGGGATCTCGGGATAGGACTCGCCCGAGTCGTAGCCCGGCCACGCGCCGAAGCGCTCGGGGTAGAGCTGTTTGGCCGTCATCTCGAGCTGGAAGAGGTTCATGATCGGTCCCTGATAGCGCATCCCGCTGGCGACGACGCGGTCGTTCCGTACCGCCGTCAACTCGCTGCCGGCGGGATCGGACTCCATCCGTCTTCGGACGTTCTCGATAGCGTACTGCGGCGTGATCCCCCAGAGGTGGAGGATGACGTCCGGATCGGCATCGAGCATCGTTTCGTAGCTGATCTCGCCCCAGTCGCCCGACCACTCCATGTCGGCGAGGGCGTCGCGAGCCCCGAGCGGCCGCGTCTCCGCCTGCCAGAAGCCGGGCGTGTTGAGGTGATAGGCGTAGAACACCCCGTCTCCCAGCGTGACCCTCGCGACCGTCGGCCGATCGCTCTCGGGCGGGAGGTTCGACTCGATGTGGTCCCGCGTCTCGTCGTAGAGTTCGGCGAGCGCCTCGTAGCGGCCTTGCTCCTGGAAGACGGCCGCGACCTTTTCGAAGAGTTCCCAGAGGGTGTAGTACTCGTAACTGTCCGCGTAGGCCGGTGCCGGGTCGCTGTGAACGCCGCTGTGGAAGTTACCGAGCCACGGGCCGATCGTCTCGGCGATCTCCGAGACATCGGACGCGGTCCAGTCGTCGTCGGTCTTCACCACGTACGACGGATCGAGGAAGTGAACGTCGCTGTCGACGGCGTACAACTGTTCCTCGCTGAGTCCGCCGTCGAGGGGGTTCTGAAGTCCTTCCCACTCGAAGGAGACGCCCTCGAGTCGGTCGTAGAAGGCGTTCATCGTCGAGCCGGACATATCGGGTGCGAAGAGCGTCTCGACCGCGTCACCGTGGCCGAGCGCGACCGCCATGTCCGCGTACTGCGGGAAGGTGACGAACGCGCTTTCGGGAACGGCGTCGAACTCGACGTCGCCCATCGGGGCCATCGATACCGTGTACGAATCGGATCCGGTCTCGGAGCGACCGTCGCTTTCGCTGACGCAGCCGGCCAGCGCCGCGCTCCCGGCCGCGATTCCCGTCGCGACGAACGATCGGCGACTCCGGCTCGCGTTTCCTGTCGCTTGCATGGTTTTTAGGCCACCCTAATAATTAAAAAGCCGTTCGATTTTAGGGCAGCCAAAATCACCGGGCGGCGAGTCACCGTCGGAGTCACTTCGCTCGGACGGGGTCGTTATTCCGAGAACGCGTAGGTGACCGTGACGCTCGCAGTCACGCTGACGGGATCCGCGTCGATCTCGGTCGGCGGCGCTGCCTCCGCCGCCGCGTCGCCGCTGGCAGCGGTTTCGAGCCGAACCGGATGGACCTGAACGTCACCGGTCGTGACTGCCGTCGTTCCCGCGAGGTCGACCTCGCGGTTGTCCGCGATGTGGCTCGCTTCGTCGTCGGCGTTCGCCAGCGCGGCGTCGATCGCGTCCTTCCGGAGGGCGGAGCGGGTCTCCTCCTGTAGCGTGAAGTTCACGCGGCCGACGTCGTCGGCACCGGCCTCGATCGACGCGTCGATGACCTCGCCGACGCGGTCGACATCGGTGACCGTCACCTCGAACGAGTGCGATCCCTCGAACCCCTCCGCGTCCCGCCCGTGTACTGGATGGACACGGAACCGACCCTCCTCGACGTTCTCCTCGGGGATGCCGAGGTCGTCGAACGCCTCGCGGAGTCGGTCGGCTCCCGTCGCCAACTCGTCCGTTACGGCGTCGGCGCTCTCGCCGGTCGCCTGCACACCGACGCTGACGACCGCCCGGTCCGGGTCGGCGTCGACCTCGCCGCTGGCGCTGACCGTGATCTCGCCGCCACCCGCGCTCGTGTTCGCTTCAGTTTCGGGGTCAGTACTGCTGAGTGCGTTTTCCGCACAGCCGGCCATCGTCGCCGCCAGGCCGACACTCGAGGCCGCGAGGAACTGTCGTCGATCCATACCTGATAGCCCACCGCGAGCGGAAAAAAGCCCCACCCAAGCTCAAACGGCCGTTTGAGCCTCAGATTGCTGCGAGAGCCGAATCGATTCGGGAGAACTGGTAGTTCGATCGCTCCGCGTGTACGAACTGATGGACGGAACTGTCGAACCCGCGGCCGATATCGACGCCGCCGAGAGCGTCGACGAACTGATCGGCGAGACGCCCCTGCTCCGACTGGACGCCTTCGCCGACAACTGCTACGGGAAGCTCGAGTCGCACAACCCCTACTCGGTCAAAGACCGGATCGCGCGGGCGATTCTGGACGCCGCCGAGCGAGACGGCGCGCTCGAGCCGGGCGGAACGGTGGTCGAATCGACCAGCGGCAACACGGGGATCGGGCTGGCGGCCGTCTCCGCCGCACGCGGGTACGACTGCGTGTTGACGATGCCGTCCTCGATGTCGACCGAGCGCCGGCAACTCCTGGAAGCGCTGGGGGCCGACCTCGAGCTCACCCCCGCCGAGGACGGAATGACGGGCGCGAACGAACGCGCCGCGGAGATCGCCGCCGACCGCGAGAACGCGATCCTGGCGCGTCAGTTCGAGAACGAAGCCAACCCCGCGGCACACCGCGAGACGACGGGGCCGGAGATCTGGGCGGCCACCGACGGCGCGGTCGACGCGGTCGTCGCGGGCGTCGGTACCGGCGGCACGATCACCGGGATCTCGGAGTACGTGAAAGAAGAGCAGGGGAAGACCGCGTTCACGTCGGTCGCGGTCGAGCCCGCCGAGTCGCCCACCCTCTCGGAGCTCAGCTCCGACGGACACGACATTCAGGGGATCGGCCCCGGGTTCGTCCCCGATATCCTCCGGACCGAGCTCGTCGACGAAACCCGTTCCGTCGAGGCGTCCGAAGCGAAAGACGCCGCTCGAAAACTGGGCCGCAGCGAAGGGGTGCTGGTCGGCATCTCGGCGGGGGCGGCACTGGCTGCCGGTGCCGACTACGCGGCCGACCACCCGGACGAACTGACCGTCGTCGTCCTCCCGGACACCGGCGAGCGATACCTCTCGACGGATCTCTACGATTTCGAATAGCGCGAGATCGCCTGACTCGACTGCGGCCGCCGCTGCCCCGAATTCCAACCACGAGGATAGTTCCGATCGGCCTGACTCTCTCCATCGTGGGAATCGGGGAATATCCAAGTGCCTCGAGAACGTATGACACGATGATGGAGCTCTGGGGCTGGCTCGTCGGCTACATCGCGCTGTTCGCCCTGCTCCACCTGTTACTGTACTACCTGTACGCTCGGCGCGACGACGGAGACGGCGACCGAACGCCGTCGTTCGCCGACCCGAATCGGGCGAGTATGCGGTCCTCGCCCGGCCCGGATCGCTACCCCCGCGGTGGCGACGACATCCGCGACGCCGACCAGGCCGACGTCGACCGCGAACTCGAGTTCACTGGGGAGACTGTCCGCTGTCCGCACTGCGGCGCGCGAAACGAGGCCGACCAGACGTTCACGTACTGCTGGAACTGTATCTCCGGGTTGCGGCAGTGACGGCTCCTCGAGCGGACCGGGAGCGAACCGGAAGCCGCTGCGATCGCACGCGCCGAGCGTCACAGTGGAATTGCCGTGTTCGTAATTCGTTCCATTCTCCGTGATATTCTTCGATCCCGATCGGTATATTCACTCGATCCGAGTAGTATTGGCAGTAATCAACGATTACGCTTTTGGTCTTCAAATAGAGAGTGGAAAGGGACGACCTGCTATGAACGGATACGCACCCCCCGCTTCGCAGTCCCCCTCTCCACCCCTGTATCGGGCCACCCACGATCCGGAGGGACCGGCGACGCTCAGTACGACCGTGATCCACGCGCTGGCCGACTGCATGGGCGTCGACGTGACCGACAGCCGCATCTCGCTGTACGACACCGTCGATCCGGACGCCCTGAATTCACTCTTCCGACCGCGACACGACGGGACGCCTCGAGCCGGCGGGACGCTCTCGTTCGTCGTCGGCGGTCACCACGTGACCGTCCGGGGCGACGGCGAGATCCTGATCCAACCACCGGCGCGCCGCTAGACGAACGACTAACGTCCTTCATACGCCGATCGGAGAACTGTCTGCGATCGGATCCACGCCGATTTCCGGTGATTCCGATCGCTGCCGGCCGGTCCGTCCTCGAGACTCCCGACCGTTACGCCGAGAGTTCCGTCTCGAGGCGGTCGATGTGATCGACGCCCACCACCGCGACGACGTCGCCCGGATCCGACCGAACCGCCTCGAGTCGCTCGACCATACAGTGCTCGCGCGTGTCGTCTCTGTAGGCCAACGCGGAGCCGTCCGTATCGACGCTCCCGAGCAGCGCCTGGACGCCGGCGACGTGCGAGCGCTCGTGGGCGGCCTGTCGCTCCGGCGGATCCTCCGGATCGCAGTCGTACTCGACCCGATCGCCGGGAACGACGGTCATCGAGGTCGCGTGGGTCAGCGTCGCGGCGACCCGACAGGCGAGCGCTTCGCGAGTCGCCCCGCTGACGCTCGAGATGACGCGTCTGGCCGTTGCGGGCGAGACGCGGTCCGCGACCAGTCGCGTCACGAGCCGCCGGAGGAAGGACAGGTTCGGCGCGTCGATACCGACGTGGTCGGCGTCGGGTGCGGCGCGGATCGCCGCGCTCATCTCGCCGCCGAAGCGCGGCGACGTCGCGTCGTCCGAGTCTCTCTTTCGGGCGTACACGCGATACAGCGGGAGCGCGACGGCCGGCAACTCGAGCGCGAGCGTCTCCGGCTCGACGCGCTCGAGGACGCGTTCGACGCGCGCGATGCTCGCGGGATGGTCGTGGACGACGCCGACGAGCACGAGGTCGCCGGCCGGTGCGGAGAGCCGCCGGCAGAACTGCGGCGTAATGCGGGGGTCGTCGAACGATTCGGCGAGGGACGGGGACTCGTCCATTGCTCGAGTGGTAATACGTGACTACCGGCATAACCCTTCTGTTGTCTTCACTCGGGACCGAGTCAGGACTCGTCGCGGTCGGTCGAAATCGGCTCGGGGATCGTTTCACGCCGACAAATCACTCGTTTCCGAGTTGACTACGGTCGGCGGATTCGGTCGTCGTGTCCCGTCTCGATCGTCCCCTCCCGAACGGAACCGCCGAGTATCGGACCGGCCGTACCCGGCGGGTTCGAAAGCACCGAGTCACCTGTTCCCATCCCACATTAATATAAAAGCACCGTATCGACAACCGACTGGGAACGAGTGACGATCGAATTCGGTCGACGCAGTCCGTCACGATCACCGCGCACTATGGCGTTTTCCGTCTCTTTCTCTGGCATCACACCGCGCCCGTGATCGGAAGCGATTGGGAAACGTTTATGTAGAATCACAATCAATCAATCGACCGACTATGAGTCAGCGAATGCAGCAGGGGCAGCCGATGATCGTAATGAGCGAGGACTCCCAGCGCGTCAAGGACAAGGACGCGCAGGATTACAACATCAGCGCCGCCCGTGCGGTCGCTGAAGCCGTCCAGTCGACGCTCGGTCCGAAGGGCATGGACAAGATGCTCGTCGACTCCATGGGATCGGTGACGATCACCAACGACGGCGTCACCATCCTCAAGGAGATGGACATCGACAATCCGACGGCCGAGATGATCATCGAGGTCGCCGAAACCCAGGAAGACGAAGCTGGTGACGGCACCACGACGGCCGTCGCGATCGCCGGCGAACTCCTCAAGAACGCCGAGGACCTCCTCGAGCAGGACATCCACCCGACGGCGATCATCAAGGGCTTCCACCTCGCCAGCGAGCAGGCCCGCGAGGAGATCGACGACATCGCGACCGACATCGACACCAGCGACGAAGCGCTCCTCCGGAAGACCGCCGAGACCTCGATGACCGGCAAGGGCACCGAGGTCAACAAGGAGCACCTCGCCCAGCTGATCGTCGAGGCCATCCGGCAGGTCACCGTCGAGGACGAGAACGGCGACAACGTCGTCGACCTCGAGTTCCTCAACATCGAAACCCAGACCGGCCGCAGCGCCGGCGAATCCGAGCTCCTCGAGGGCGGCATCATCGACAAGGACCCGGTCCACGACAACATGCCCCGCTCGGCGGAGGACGCCGACATCCTGCTGCTGAACGAGGCCATCGAGGTCGAGGAGGCCGACGTCGACACCGAAGTCTCCGTCACCGACCCCGACCAGCTCCAGCAGTTCCTCGACCGCGAGGAGAAACAGCTCCGCGAGAAGGTCGACCACATCGTCGACCTCGGCGCTGACGTCGTCTTCTGTCAGAAGGGCATCGACGACCTCGCACAGCACTACCTCGCCAAGGAGGGTATCCTCGCCGTCCGCCGCGCCAAGAAGTCCGACCTCGAGTTCCTCCAGGAGGTCGTCGGCGCGTCGATCGTCTCCGACCTCGAGAGCGCGACCGCCGAGGACCTCGGCTTCGGTGACGTCACCCGCGACGAGGCTGACGAACTGTTCTACGTCGAGGGCGAGGACGCCCACGGCGTCACTCTCCTGCTCCGCGGCTCGACCGACCACGTCGTCGACGAACTCGAGCGCGGCGTCAACGACGCGCTCGACGTCGTCGCACAGACCGTCTCCGACGGCCGCGTCCTCGCGGGCGGCGGTGCGATCGAGGTCGAACTCGCCTCGCGACTCCGTGACTTCGCCGACTCCGTCTCCGGTCGCGAGCAGCTCGCCGTCGAAGCCTTCGCCGACTCGCTCGAGCTCGTCCCGCGCGTCCTCGCCGGCAACGCGGGCCTCGACTCGATCGACACGCTGGTCGACCTGCGTGCGGCCCACGACGACGGCCAGATCACGGCCGGCCTGAACGTCTTCTCGGGCGACGTCGAGGACACGTTCGAGGCAGGCGTCGTCGAACCCGCACACGCCAAGGAGCAGGCGGTCACCTCCGCTGCCGAAGCGGCCAACCTCGTGCTCAAAATCGACGACATCATCTCCGCCGGCGACCTGTCGACCGACAAGGGCGACGACGAGGCCGGCGGCCCCGGTGGTGCCCCCGGCGGCATGGGCGGCATGGGCGGCGGCATGGGCGGCATGATGTAAAACGAAATTTTACTCTACGGGCGCGGCAAGCCGCGCCCTCGGTAAAATTTCGATCAAAAGCACTCCTCGCTCCCGACGGTCGCTCGTCGGCCCGAGCGCGGCTTCGCCGCGCTCGGTGAACGGCGTCGCTCGGGTTCTTCGAACCGCTCGCTCGCCGATAATAGGCCGAGATACGGACGATTTTTTAGCTGTTTTCGATCGACGTAACGACGATCCACTCGTATATTCGCTGGTAGTTGCTGGTGTTGATGAAAATCGGCGTCTGTTCGACAGCAATGTCGTTATTTGGCGACAGCCTCCTTCGAAACGGATCGGCCAGTTACGCGTTCTCGTCGACTTCGAGTTCGAACTGTTCGTTCTCGCTGACGGCGTTGAGGACGACGCTCGTGTTCGAGGCTTTGATGTCGGGGTCGGTCAGCAGCTGTTTGATCTGTTCGTTCATGCCGTCGGTGTCTTCGAACTTGCCGATGGCGATCACGTCGTAGTCGCCGGTGACCTCGTAGACGCTGGTCATCTGGCGGTGGTCGCGCAGCGTGTCGGTGACGTCCGGGAGGGCGTTCCCCTCGACCTGGAGTTGGATAACCGCGGTCACGTCGTAGCCGACTGCATCGTAATCGACTTTCGGCGTATAGCCGTCGATCACGCCCTGTTCCTCGAGATCCGAGAGGTGATTGGAGACGGTCGTCACCGAGACGTCGAGGTCCTCGGCGAGGCTGCGGAGGCTCGCTCGCCCGTCGCCGAGAAGTGCATTCACTAGTTTTGCGTCGAGATTTTCGTACGTCATCACATATACCCACTCGTTGATCGCTTTAGAAGTTTACGAATATACAGTTTGGTCGGAGAGAGCGAAGATTTGCTCGGAACAGCAGTGTTTTAGTAGGCTGGTTCCGAGAATACGACGACGAGAAAGATGACAAGCGGCAACCTTACTGACACCGAACAGGCGGTATTGGACGAGATCGAGGAGAAGGACGTCGACTTCCTCCGACTGCAGTTTACCGACATTCTGGGTACGGTCAAGAACGTCTCCGTGCCGGCTCGGCAGGCCGAGAAGGCCTTCGCGGAAGGGATCTACTTCGACGGTTCTTCTATCGAAGGCTTCGTTCGCATTCAGGAGTCGGACATGCGGCTCAAGCCCGATCCCGACACCTTCGCGATCCTCCCGTGGCGCCAGAAGGAGGAGAGCGTTTCCGCCCGCATGATCTGTGACGTCTACGATACCTCGACGGGCGAACCCTTCGAAGGCGATCCGCGCCGCGTTCTCAAGAACGCGCTGGACCGCGCCCACGAGATGGGCTATACGGTCAACGCCGCGCCCGAGCCGGAGTTCTTCCTCTTCGAAGAAGACGAGGACGGCCGCGCGACGACGAAGACCAACGACGCCGGCGGCTACTTCGACCTCGCGCCGAAAGACCTCGCCAGCGACGTCCGCCGCGACATCATCTACGGCCTCGAGAGCATGGGCTTCGAGGTCGAGGCGAGCCACCACGAGGTCGCGCAGGGCCAACACGAGATCAACTTCGAGTACGACGACGCCCTGACGACGGCCGACAACGTCGGGACATTCCGGACCGTCGTTCGTGCAATCGCCGCCCAGCACGATCTCCACGCGACGTTCATGCCCAAACCGATCCCGCGAATCAACGGCTCGGGCATGCACACGCACCTCTCGCTGTTCACCGAGGACGGCGAGAACGCGTTCCACGACGAGGACGACGAGTTCAACCTGAGCGAGGAGGCCCACGCCTTCACCGCCGGGATCCTCGAGCACGCGCCGGCGATCACGGCGATCGCGAACCCGACGGTCAACAGCTACAAGCGACTCGTGCCCGGCTACGAAGCGCCGGTCTACGTCGCCTGGTCCGACCGCAACCGCTCGGCCCTGATCCGCAAACCGGCGGCTCGCGTTCCGGCCGCCTCGCGCGTCGAACTGCGCTCGCCGGACCCGTCCTGTAATCCCTACCTCGCCCTCGCCGTCATGATCCACGCGGGTCTCGACGGGATCGAGAAGGACCTGGACTGCCCGGACCCGGTCCGGGAGAACATCTACGACTTCGACGAGCAGAAGCGCGAGGAGTACGGCATCGACACGCTGCCGTCGAACCTCGGCGAGGCCGTCGACGCCCTCGAGGAGGACGAGGCGATCTACGACGCGCTCGGCGACCACGTCAGCGCCAAGTTCGTCGAGGCCAAGCGCCAGGAATACAAGGACTACCTCGTCGACGTCTCCGACTGGGAACTCGACCGCTACCTCGAGACGTTCTGAGGAAACCCGCCGCCAAGCTCAGGTCGGTTATCTTCTTCCGCTCGTTCAGTCACGTTCCGCCAGGTCGTGCTCGTGACTCTCGAGTGCGAGCGTCGCCGGCTCGAGCGTGTAGTATCGCTCCCAGGCGGGAGCGAGACCGACGACCCTGGTCCCCGCGATCTCGGCCTCACGGTGGCGATGGTGGTGACCCACCAGACAGAGGTCGGGCGAGATCGCCTCGAGCAGGTCGTCGACGTACTCGCAGCCGGGGTCGTACCCGTAGGACAGCAGGCCGTTCGGTGCTTCGTGCGTGAGGAAGACGTCGATATCCTCGAGTTCGGCGGCCTGCTCGACGTCTTCGTGCGTGAAGTGGCGGCGACGCTCGCCCGCGAGTTCGGCCCGCGATCGGTCGTATCTGGTGGGGGCGAAGTTTCCCGAGAGGCCGGCCACGCGGAGCCCGTCGACCGTGGCCGCCGTGCTCGCGAGGAGATGGACGTTGTTCGTTTCGTCGAGATCTCTGCCCGACCGAAGCGCGTCGATAACGTCGAAGTCCTCGTTGTTCCCCGCGATGAACCACGTCGGTGCCGGCAGGTCGTAGTGCTCGAGGTCGCCGAGCTGGAGCACCCGATCGGGTTCGAGGGACCGGTAGAGCTCGAGGAGAATCTCGCATCGATCGGGATCGGACGCGTGGGCGTCGCCGAGGACGAGCATGCGACCACGGAGGCGTTCGACTCGCATAGTACTCACGCCGAGGGCGTGGTTCGCCGGGAATCCGCAGCGAGACGGGGCCGCCGTCCCGACCGAGGTCGTCCGGGCACATTCAAGGATAGTATTTAGACGGACTGACGGCTGAGAACCAGATATGGCCGATATTCCCGACATCAACAAAGTAGAGACGGAAGACGACTACACCCACGTCCGGTTTCGCGATCCCGACCGGTACGAGGAGATCCGAACGCCCGACTGGGCGGAGCAGCCGGCGGAGTCGGTCTCCGAGGGCAGCGAGGTCCGCACCGGCAAGATCGAAGGGGAGGACGACTGGGAAGTCACGAGCGTCCTGATCGACAAGCACGTCAGCGAGGACGAAGCGAAAGAACAGGCCCGCGAGATCGTCGACAAGATCGAGTCCTGAGGCAGTCCGGTGTCCGGAAGTCGTGGCGGTCGTGAACCAGCTTAGGCTTCGGCCTGTTCGATCCACTCTTCGGCCTGGCTCTCGGAGATGTCGGCGGCTTCAGCGACGTTCTCGGCGCCGGCGCGCGTGAGGTCCTGAATCGTCGCGATACCGGCCTCCGAGAGCTGCTCGCGGACGTCCGCGTCGATTCCTTCGACGGCCTCGAGCGTGTGCTCCGGATCGGTTTCGATCTTCGTGTGTGGTTCGTCGCTCCCCTGGACGGGAATCTCTCGAGTGACCGCTTCGGCCTGCTCCTCGAGTTGCTGCTGGAACTGCTCGATCTGCTCGGCCTGTCGTTCGAGCAGGGTCTCGACGTCACCGGTCTGGTCCTCGAGCTGGTCTTCGAGCTGATCCTGCAGCTCCTGAGTCCGCTCGAGCTGCTCGCTGAGCTGTCCGGAGAACTCGTCGACGTTCTGGACCGCCTGATCCTCGACGGATCGCGTCATCTCGAGGAGCTGGTCGGTCTGCCCGTCGAGCGCGTCGACGAACTCCTCGGAGAGCTCGTTGGCGGACTCGACGTCCCGCTTAACTTCACGCTCGAGTGCGTCGTAGAACTCCATGTGGGTCGTGTGCAGCTGATCGAACGTCTCGTCGATGGTTCGGTGGACCTCGGGAGAGTCGTCGCTGGGCAGCATCGCTGCCGTCGCGCTGACGTAGCCGTGCGTCGCCGCCTGGGCGAGCGCGAGTTGCTGGCGCTGGAGCGACGCCTGACCTTTGAGGCCGGTGAGCGCCATCGTATCGACGTTTCGCTGGGTGGCCATCCCTTGCTTGAACAGCTGCTGGCTCTGTTTGACCGCGGTTCGCTGTGCGTCGAACATCGCTCGAATGGGGGATTCTGATTGGCTCATGTTCGACTAGTCATCCGGCCCGACACGGTATAAGCTGTGGGCTTGCATACCATCAGATGGGTTTGAATGGTAGCAATCGAACGATAGGGTGAGTGGCCGGCTCCGATTCCGTTCGGTGGTATCCGCTCGAGGGTGACTGTCACGAGTACCGTGATTCAGTATTATGAACGGGTTCGTGGTCCGTTCACGTATGGTCGACAGCAGAACCTACGAGTTCGAAGGAGAGCGACCGACGATCGACGAGACGGCGCGGGTGAGCCGAGAGGCGACCCTCGTCGGCGACGTCGAGATTCGGGCGGATGCCAGCGTCTGGCCGGGCGTCGTTCTCCGCGGCGACATCGGTCCCGTCCGAATCGGACGGGAGACACACGTCGGGGATAACGCGACGATTCACGCCTCGGAGCTCGCGAACGAGGTGATGATCGGACACGGGGCCGTTCTCAACGAGACGACCGTCGAGGAGCGAACCCTGGTCGGATTCAACACGACGGTCAACACCGACGTCACGATCGGCAGCGGAAGCATCGTCGCCGCGGGGACCGTCATCCCCGACGCGTACTCGATCCCGCCCGAGTCGTTCGTCCGCGGCGTTCCCGCGGAAATCACGCCGCTCGAGGAGACGGGAATCGACGCGGCGGAAGTCCACGACGCGTTCGCGTCGGGCGAGTACACGAATCTGGCACAGCGCCACGAGGAACTGTTCGAGTGAGCCGAGAGCCGTTAGGACTGTGTCGTCGCCGATCCCATCTCGAATATTTCTCGGTAGAGACTCTCTGCAACGCGATCGATATTCTCGGACGCCTCGCTGGCGGCCATCGTATCGCCGACGCCCTGCCACTCGACGGAGAGTTGGGCGATCGGTACCAGTGCGATGCCCCCGATCACGATTTCGCCGTCGGGGGTGTGTACGTGCCACTCCGTCCGCATCCCGTTCGACGAGCGGGTGACGTCGTCGATCTCGCCGCCGGCGTCGACCCACCGCTCGACGAGGCCGTCGGTAAGTCGGCGGAGTTGCCGTTCGCCGAGCAAGTGGCACGCGACGCCGCCGCCCGCGAGCAACGCGAACGCGGCGGCTGCCATCGTGAGTCCACCGTAGGAGAGGTTTATCGACGCCGCGAGGCCGGCCGTCACGACGACCAGCCCGAGCACCCGCGCGTCGACCGCGCTCGGTACCGTGCCGTTCCAGGTCGCCGACCCGCTCCGGGACGGCTGCTCGAGTTGCATATCGACTGCACCTCGAGACGGTGCCCCGATAGGGGTTGGCCTGTCCCGCTGCTACCTTTATACGTTCTCGGGGGCGTTACTCGTCCTCGAGCAACGCGTCGTCGCCGTGTCGCTCCCGGAGGTCTGCGAGGAAGTCCCGTTGCTCCTCGAGTCGCTCGGTCGGCTCGTCGTAGACGTATTCGAACATCTCGCTGGGGTCTCCCTCGACCGCCTCGGCCTTGTCGACCAGCGTCGCGAGCGTGTCATCGATCTCGGTCTCGATCGTGTCGATCCAGTCGTCGTCCAGCGCCCCCTTCTCACGGAGGTACGCCTCGAATCGGTCGATCGGATCCTTCTCGCGCCACTCCTCGACCTCGTCGTCGTCTCGGTAGACGCTGGGGTCGTCCGCGGTCGTGTGTGCGCCGTAGCGGTACTGGACCGCCTCGATCAGGGTCGGTCGCGGTCCGTCGCCTCCTGTCCCGAGCGCCTTCTCTCGTGCGGCCGCCGTGACGACGTAGGTCGCGAGCGGGTCCATCCCGTCGACCTGCACGCCCTCGAAGCCGTAGGCGTCGGCCTTCTGGGCGATCGTCGCGCTCGCCGTTTGCTGCTCGCGCGGGATCGAGATGGCCCACTGGTTGTTGTTACAGAAGAAGATGTTCGGCGTATCGAACACGCCCGCGAAGTTCATCGCCTCGTGGAAGTCCCCCTCGGAGGTCGAACCGTCACCGAAGTGGACGACCCCGACGCGGTTATCGTCGTTCAGTTTCGCCGCCCACGCCCAGCCCACCGAGTGCGGAATGTGGCTGGCGATCGAGATGTTCAGCGGAAAGACCTCGATGTCCGTCAGCGCGGCGTTGCCGTCCTCGTGGCCCATCCAGTACAGCAGGTACTCCCACGGGAGCCCCCGTGCGACTAACGCCCCGTGCTCCCGGTACTGAAAGGAGAGCATGTCGTCGTCCGCGAGCGCATACGTTGACCCAATCTGTGACCCTTCCTGCCCCGCCAACGAGGAGTACGTGCCCATGCGACCCTGCCGCTGGAGGCTGATCATCCGTTCGTCGAACTGCCGGGCGAACCGCATATCCCGATACATCGATCGCAGCGTTTCCGTCTCGAGATCCGGCTCGAGTTCGGGAGCGACGACCGTCCCGTCGGCGTCGAGTATCTGAATCCGATCGTCCGGCGCTCGATCGAGCAGTCCCCGCTCGAGGACGTCTCCTGACATGGATTGTTCCTTAGTTTCCCCCTATATAACAGTAGCTCTGAACCCGCGCCGGTCGACACTCGATCGGAGGGAGACGAGCCCGATTCGGTCGAGAACGCTCGTTCACTCAGTTAATCAAAACATATTGAAAGGGTGAAAACCCTGCGTATTGATGAAGACAGGGCTTGATAACTGATAGTGTGTCACAACTGAACGACGAATTATTCGACGCGTTAGCGAACGAACACCGCCGACGGATACTGTTCGATCTCGTCGACGAGAGCAGGCGCGGCGAGTTACCGGTCGCTATCGACGCGACTCAGGAGACGAGTGACGACCGGGCCGCGGCCGGCATCGAACTCTCCCACGTCCACCTCCCGAAATTAGAGGATTACGGCCTCATCGATTGGAGTCCGGGCACGGACACCGTGGAAACGGGACCTCACTTTTCGGACGTCCGCCCGATCCTCGAGCAGCTCTGCGATCATCAGGCGGTAGTAACGGCCGAGTCGGCGTAAGCGACCCACCGTTCAGTACGTCACATCGGTATTTTCACTTCGCGTCCAGCGACCGCTCTCACCACCGGTCCGACGGCACTCGATGACGCTGCAGCGATCGTCGAGCGAGTCGAACAGCTCGGACGAACAGGGGTCTCAAAACACGTAATCGGTTTCGCAGTCGCTATCGAACGATCGCAAAGGGCGAGTCCCGCGTGGTTGGGCCTAACAGGACTCGCCATGTTTCCCTATTGACCGTGTCGCTAAGTAGCTTGTGTGATGATCCGAGTGAAATCCGTATTTCTCGAGTTCGCCTGTGAGAAATATAACGGTAGGCGCCGAATTTCGACACGAATGCTTTTGCACCCGCGCGCTCTACTCCGCATGTTCGGATTGCCGAATTCGTGGTTGGGCCATGACAACAAACGACACATCACAAGAAGCGATCAGCCTGTTGCAGGACCTCGGGCTCCAGGAGTACGAAGCGCGCTGTTTTATAGCGTTGAACAAACTGCCGAACGGGACGGCGAAGGACATCCACGAGATCTCCGAGGTCCCCCGGACGAGAGTGTACGATGCGATTCGCGTCCTGGAGTCACAGGGGCTGGTCGAGGTACAGCACACGAGTCCGCAGGTGTACCGCGCCGTCGGAATCGAAGAGGCGACGCAGACCCTGCGACAGAAGTACGAGGATCGGATCGCGACCCTCGAGACGCATCTCGAGAACACGGAAGTACAGGACGTCGACGATGACGATCAAGTACAGGAGGTCTGGTCACTGACCGGCCACGACGCGATCGAGTCGCGAACGATCGAACTGATCAAAGAGGCGGAGTCCGAAATCGCGTTGCTCGTCGTCGACGAGGACATTCTCTCCGAGACGCTCCTCGAGAGTTTGCAGACGGCAGCACGGAACGACATCTCGGTCGTCCTTGGCGGGCAGACGGAAACGATTGCCGACACGCTCGGTTCCGAGACCTCGACGACCAGCGTGTTCGAAACCGGTCTCGACTGGCTCACCGGCTCCGCGAGCGATAACGAAGTCGCGATCAGTCGCATCCTGCTCGTCGACCGCGAGACGCTCCTGATCGGGTCGTACTATCCGAACAAGCCCGGCGGCAAGACGGAAGAGCAAGCCGTCTTCGCCCGCGGCCTCGAGAACGGGATCGTCGTCCTGCTTCGCCGACTGGTGACGGCGGGACTACCCCAGATCAAGGATCCGGGGCAGTGACTCCGGCGTCTCGGTCACGGCGTCCTCGAAGCGCGTATTGAACGAGCCGTAGCGGCGCGACCGAGCTACTGATACTGTGGCAGCCGATCCGACCGATCCGAGCCGTCGACGAACGGCAGGTCGGTCAGGGCGGCATCGACTTCGTCGCCGCCGACTCGAACCGTCAACTCGTCGCTCTCGAGACCGTAGTCGACGATCGCGAGCGCGATGACGTCCCCGAGCATCGGGCTCTCGCCCGCGCGAGTCACCTCCCCGACCGACGCGTCGCCGTCGAAGACGGCCGCGCCGGAGTCGGGAACGGCCTCGCTCTCCAGGGTCAGCCCGACGAGCCGTCGACTCGGCTGGCCGCGGTTTTCCACGCGCGAGACGACTTCCTGACCGACGTAGCAGCCCTTTTCGAAATCGAGGGCCGTTCGCAGTCCGAGCACGTTCGGCAGCGTCCCCTCGAGCTCGGTGTGGAACAGCGGCGAGCCGGCCTCGAGCGCGAGGCTCTCGAAGGTCCGGTAGCCGAACGGGGCGGCGTTGAGTCCCTGATTGAGCAGCGTGTCGTGGACGGCCGCGGCGTCGTCGGCGGCACAGATCACCTCGTAACTCTCCTCGCCGGTGAGCGCGTCGGTCCGGATGACGGAGACGCCCTCGTCGCCCATCGTCCCGCGGACGAACGAATAGCGCTCGTCGGGCGAGCCGGCACCGTTGAGGACGCTCGCGATCTTTTCGGTGGCGTGTGGCCCGTGAATCCCGAAGACCGCGTAGTCGTCCGTCGCGACCCGGATGTCGACGTCCTGGATGAACACCTTCTCGGACCACTCCTCGGCGAGCGGCTCGGCAGTTTCGGGCTGGGTAAAGAGCAGCAGCCGCTCGCCCGCGTTGTAAACGTAGAGTTCCACCTCGATCCCGCCCTGGGGATCGAGGACGAGCGCGTAACAGCCCGTCCCGTCTTCTTCGGGGACCCTGTTCGATACCACGTTATCGACGTACTCGACGCGGTCGTCGCCCTCCACGACGATCACGCCGTAGGCGAACTCGAGCAGCCCGACGCCGTTGCGGACGGCCCGATGCGTCCGCTCCGGCCGTCCGTAGTGCTCGACGATCCGCCGACCGGCGCGCTCGCCGAACGTGGCCCCGTGATCCGCGTGGATGGACTCGATGACGCTCATGCCTACTCTCTGGGGCCTGACCCCCTCAGGCGTTTCGATTCAAAAAGGGATCCGTTCGCGGATCCACTCGCCGAACGACTGGTCCTCGTCCTCGTCGGTCGGCTCGTCGGGCACCACGCGCTCGGCGGGCTTGATCACCGTCTCCGACCCCGATTCGACGACGATCAGGTCGTCCTCCTTGAGCGTCGACAGCGCCGTCTCGAGTTCGTCGATATCGACCTCGACGGCCGCCCGGAGCTCGAAGACGGTCATTCCGTCGTCGGCGCGATCGACCAGCGCGTCGAGTACCGCTACCTCCGTCCCCTCCCGGTTCCGGTACTCCCGCTTTGCTCTCATCTGTATGTCCATTCGACCACCCGGGATTTGACGTTTGCCGTTCCGCGGACGATCCACGGCCACCCTAGACTCGAGAACGGGCCTGACCGCGATTCAGCGAGCCGCCCACCCCTCGACCCACCGTCATCGAACTGCCCGATTCGCGAGAGTGTAACGCGACTGAGGCGAACAGGCAGCACGTTTTTTATGCACTGGGTCGGTACGGTCGCACAATGGTCCTGCGATGTTCGCTGCTCGGACACGACTTCGGCGAGGCCGAGGTCGAACGCGAGCGCGAAGAACGGGGCAGTGAAGTCGTCGTTACCGTCCAGGAGTACGAAGAGTGTGCCCGCTGTGGCGAGAAACACGTCATCAGCGAGAACACCGAGGTCACCAGCCTCTCCGCCGGAACGGACGCCGACTCGATCCCCGACGAGCCCGATACCGAACCGCCCGAACCACCGCTCGAGTCCGACGCACCCGACGGCGATCCCGACGGGGACTCCGAATTCATCGATGCCGACGACGCCGTCGCCGAGATGCCCGACGGCGACGACGCCGAACTCATCGACGCGGACGACACCGAGCCGGCCGGACCCGAGACCGAACCGTCCGCGACCCCGGAGCCGGACTCGACGACCGCCGCTGTCCCGGGAGCCGATGCTGACGGCGATACGGGCGGGGTCGATCTCCCGACCGACGACGCCACCGACCCCGTCACCGACGACGGTGAGATCCTCGAGGACGACGAGGACTCGCCCGACCGGGATCGCGATCACGGCGAGTGGCCCGACTCCGACGACGTCGGCCCGCCGGTCGGCAGCGAGTCCGAGCCGGCCACCTGGCCGGACGACGCGGCCGACGCCGATCCGGACGCCGACACCGGCGGTCCCGACCCGGCAGCGATCGACGACGACGCCGTCCTGCTCGAGGACGACGAGACAGCGAGCGGCACCGAGACCGGGGCTCCCGGGGGTACCCAGGGGACGACCGGGGCCGCAACGGACGCGCGGTCAGTGACCGCTGATCCCCCGGACCCCGCGACCGACGCCGCCTCGGACCCCGCGACCGACGCCGACTCGGGAACCGGTATCGAGCGCGCCGCGTCCGCACCGACACCCGCCGAGAGCAGCGGCGGACCGGCCGAGGACGTCCCGACCGAGTTCTACTGCCCGCGGTGTGAGTACGTCGCCCCCGGAGACCGGAGTTCGCTTCGCAGCGGTGACATCTGCCCCGACTGCCGGAAGGGCTATCTCAGCGAGCGCGAACGCCGACAGTAACGCGGATCGAACCGGAATCGGACGACCACTCGGTTTGCGTCAGTTCGGGCTCGCCGCTCGTCGACGCTCTCTCGCTTTTCGACCCGACCCCCGGTCGACAGCGGCCCGAATCGACAGTCTCCCCCGCCCGAGGACCCATCAGACACCCGAAACGTCGGGTATGAAAAGAGGTAAACACTCCGCCGTGTTTCTTCGAGCCATGAAGGAGTACAAGATGCGTCGCGGTGAATATCTCGAGGAGCGAATTCCCGACATGGAGGCAACCATCGAGGACTACTTCGGCCCGATCACGGGGACCGAGGAGTACAAGGGCAACGACCTCCACGTGATCGGCGAGCCCGACAACCCGGTCTTCGAGAAAGTCGTCGTCGGCACCGTCGAATACTCCGGCAAGAAAGACAAACTCGGCGTCGAGTTCTACGAACGCGACCCCACCGAGCTCGGCCCCGACGAACTCGAGGCCGCGGGCGAGGCCGTCGACGCGAAAAACGACTTCCTGCTCGAGGCGACCGGTCGCGACGCCAAGTCCCGTCGCGAATCGATGAAGCGGACGGTCGAAGACGATCCGGATCACGACTTCTAACGAAATTTTACGCTGCGGTCTATCGCGAGCGAGGCACGGAGCGTCTCGCTCGCGATGTCCCTCGGTAAAATTTCGATCAAAAGCACTCCTCCCTCCGTTCCAGGCGCTCGGGAGCGCCTTCCACATCGGTCGTCGGCCCGCTCGCTCGTTTCACTCGCTCGCGGTCGTCTCGGGTGAGCGCCTGCCCTCCCCCGGGTCGAACGGCTCTCGCGTTGCTCGAGCCGTCCTCCCGGCCACGGCACTGATACGTCTCGATCAGTCTGTCAATCGGCTTCGTAACGGCTTTCCTCGGGGCGTCGAATATCGCGCACAATGGACGCACAGTCGTTTCTCGCCGCGACGCTCGTCGCTCACATCGGGTTCGCGATCTTCGTAACTATCCACGCGCATCTGACGGGGCGAGACGCCGACAAGTGGCCGTTCGTGACGCTGGCGTTCGGACTGGCCGGGATCGCCGCCTACTTCTTCTACGACGAGACGACCGACTCCGGTCAGCGCTGAAATCGGGTATCGCCTCGAGCCGACAGGAAAAGGCCGCCGCGTTCTCAGGCGAGGAAGACGTGTCGCGGTCGGTCCGCGAGGACGTCGCGGCCGAACTCGACGGTCTCCGAGAAGGCGTCGCTGCGGAAGAACTCCATGGCGTCCTTGCGGGCGTCCCAGCGGCTGGCGATGAACATGTCGTTCTCGTCTTCGCGGTTGACCAGCAGGTCGGTCTTGCGGTGGCCGTCCATGTCGGCGAGGAGGCCGCCGACGTCCTCGAAGACGCCGACGAAGTCGCCGCGGTGATCTGGCTTGACGGTGTAGAACATTCCCATCGTGCCCCAGGAGTCGTTCGCTTCGTCGTCGCCCGCCTGCCGGACGATCTCGGGAAGGTCGGCGAGGAAGCCGGCGGCCGTACTCGCGGCCCGTTCGGTATCCCAGAGGCTGACGACCGCGGTCTCCACCTCTTCGCCGCCATCTCGCGGTTCGTACACTGCCGTCTTCACGTGCGTGTCGTAGTGATCGAAGTTCCCTCGCAGGCCGTCGACCTCCTCGAACAGCTCGTCGGGGTCGGCCGCGGAGTAGAGCACGACCGCGTGGACGTCCTCGCCGTGGGGCTGGCCCGCGTAGACGCCGATGTCCTCGAGTTCGCTCCGGAGATCCTCGTCGTCGCTACCGTGTGCGTGATCGGACCCGTCGTCACCGTGGCCGCTCGAGTCCGCGTCGCCGTCGCCGTGGTGATGGCCGCCGGAGCCGCCGTGGTGGCCATCGGAGTCGCTCCCGTGTGGATGACCGTGCTCCCCGTGAGCGTCACCCTCCTGTGGAACCGCCTCGCCAGCGAGGAAGGACCCGAGGTGTTCGGGCGGGAACCGGCGCGCCGAGAGGAACCGGCCGAACTCGGCGAAGCGGGAACTCGAGGGGTCGAAGCGCATCTCGTAGAGGAGTTCCTTCACGTCGGTCGGGTCGTCCGCGAACAGGGTGACGCCCCACTCGAAGTCGTCGAGGCCGATGCTGCCGGAGATGATCTGCGTGACGCGTCCGGCGTACCCCTTCCCGATCTCGCCGTGGGACGACAGGTGCTCCGCGCGCTCGTCGAAGGGCATGTCGTACCAGTTGTCCTCCGGTCCGCGGCGCTTGTCCATCGGGTAGAAACTGAGGAACTCGCTGTCGGGAATTTCGGGCTTCAGACGGGACTCGATGTACCGTTCCATGCCGGTGTCCTCGACTTCGGCGTCCTCGTCGAAGTAGTCCTCGGACATGTAGCCCGAGACCTCCGTCACCGAGAGGTAGGAATCCGCTCGCTCGGTGAAGTCGGCGAGTGCGGTGTGCTCGAACCGCCGCTCGAGCGTGTCGATATCAGCGAGCGTCGGTCGGAGGTGGAGGACGAGCAGGTCGGCCTTGTGGCCCAGCACCGAGAAGACGGCCGAATCACCTGCCTCGGCGTCCGCGACGGCCTCGCAGGACGTCAGATAGTCGATACCCTCGTCGATCGCCTGCGAGCGGCATCGCTCGGGTGCGCCTCGCCAGGCGTCCCAGTCGATCGACCTGAAATCGTGCAGGACGTACCAGCCCTCGTCGGTCTGTGGCGGTCGCCGTCGTTCCATGAGCGCGGGTTGGAGCGGGATCGCTAAGAAGGGCCGGGTTTCGGTCGGCTCCCGTCGCGCCTGCTGGCGTCGACTCGTCTCCGGGAAGCCGCCGGATCCGTCGTTTCCGGCCATCAGCTCGTCGCTTTCTACCGTGACCGAAACGCTTTACATCCGTCCGTTTAACCCACCAGTCGTATGCGAAAGAGCGGGCCGCCGAAAGGGCTTATCGCCTACCTCGTGCTCGAGCTCCTCGAGGAGAAGCCCCGCTACGGCTACGAGATTCTCAAGGAGATCCGCGAGATCAGCGGCGGTCACTGGGAACCCTCCTACGGCTCGGTCTACCCGATCCTCTACAAGTTCGAGGAGAAGGGCTGGACCGAACGCATCGAACGGGAGGACGAACCCGATCGGAAGTACTTCGAACTCACCGACGACGGCCGCGCGGAACTCGAGGAGCGCCGCGAGAGCGGGTCGGAGAAGGCCCGCGACTTCGCCGACGTGATCCTCGGCTTCTTCCACGTCTACGCGGCGTTCTCGACGGACGACCGGTTCGAGATCCCCGCGATCGAGGGCGAGTGGCGCTTCGACGAGGAGTTCAGCCGCTGGGTCGTCGAACAGGTCGTCCGCCACTACGAACACTACTTCGAAACCGAGTTCGAACGGCTCGAGGAGACGCCCGAGGAGTTCTACGACCGCCACGGGATCGAGACGGACGAGTAACCGGAGAGAGTGACAGGCCGTCTCGAAAAGGCGGGGTCGCTCGGTTCGTCGCACACGGTCGGCCCGTTCCGATCAACCCGAGAACAGTTCCGGGCCGAACAGCAACATGAGGAAGCTCACGAGCATCGTCACGCCGATCGCCGTCGTCACCACGCGGACCATTCCGCGGGTCGCGTCGATCGGTAACCGGGAGACGATCGCCTCCGTACTCGTCCGGAGGATGTGGCCGCCGTCGAGCGGGAACGCCGGGATGCAGTTGAAAAAGCCGAGCTGAATGTTGATCCAGCCGGTCCAGAACAGCAGGTTCGCCAGCACGAAGACGGTCCCGTCGCCGAACGCACCGAGCGCTCCCTGAGTCTCGTAGAAGTTCTGGACCCCGCCGGTGAAGCCGGCGAAGTTGAACGGCATCGCACCGCTGACCCCGAGGACCGGCAGCATGATCGTGATCACGATCTTTCCGAGGAAGGTGTCGGTAATGGGACCGAACCGCGTCTCGCCGTCGCCGCCGAGCAGCCCCAGATACTCGCCTGCGGGATAGAGTTGGACGCCGATATCGTTCATCGCGATGCCGGACGTTCCCGGCTGGCCCTGAATTCCGAGGAACCCGCTATCGGCCCGCGGATGCTCGTCGAGCGTCACGGTGTAGGTCTCGCGTTCGTCGCCGAAGTAGCCCGCCACCTCGACCTGCTGATCGGGCTCGCTGTCCTCGAGGATGGGAGCGAGGTCTCCGTAGGTCTGGATGCGCTCGCCGTCGAAGCGAGTGATGACGAACGTCTCGTCGGTCGGCCCGGTTTCGCGCTCGAGCGGCCCGTCGGCGGCGACCGAGACGGCTGCGCCGATCGGTACCTCGCGTTCGACGCGCTCGTCGCCGCTCGCGGGGTCGATCGTCAGCGTCACTCGCTCGTCGTCACCGACGGCGTCCATGAATCCCCGTTCGGTCGCGATCGTCTGGCCGTCGACCGCACGGATCTCGTCACCGGCAGTGAGTCCCGTCGGGCCATCGTCCATCGCCGCGGTCACGAGCAGCGATCGATCGACGCTCACCGTTTCCTCGCCGTTGAGTTCGACTGTCACTTCCTCGCCGTCGGCGGCCTCGAGCCGATCAGCGAGGTCGTCGTTGCCCTCGACTGCGGTGCCGTCGATCGCCGTAATGCGGTCGTTCGGTTCGATGCCGGCGTCGGCGGCGGGCGAATCGGGTGCGACGCCGCCGACGGCGGCACCGGGCGCGACGCCGATCGCGCCGACGACCGGTCCGAACAGCAGCGCGAAGGCCAGCAGCGTGATCGCGAAGTTGTTCGTGACGCCGGCGGCGAACATCCGCGTCTGGCCGCCGCGAGAGGCCGCCTTGCTGCTTTCCTGATCGGGTTCGACGAACGCGCCGACCGGAAGGACCGCGAGCATCGCGACCCCCATCGAGTCGATGTCGATGTCCTCGACGCGACAGAGCAGGCCGTGACCGCCCTCGTGGACGACGAGGCCAACGAGCAGGCCGAAGACGATGCCGGGCGTGGCGGCGAGCGGCAGGAAGTCGTTGACGCCGGGGATGACGAGGACGTTGCGCGGCTGTCGAACCGCGGACGACGTCATCTGTGGCGTCGAGAGTGCGGTCATCGCCGCCTGGATGAGAAACGCGAACATGCCCACCATCACGACCAGCGCGATTCCGACGCCGAGGTTCGACCACGCCCGCCAGAACCGCTTCGGACGAGCGAGGCGATCGAGCAGCACTCGTCCGCGTTTGGTGTGGAACGTGAGAATCGGACCCTGCGTACCAATGTAGTCGGGGAGATAGCCGGCGTTCCGGACGGCGATTATCGCGACCCAGTAGAGGAGGAGGCCGACCAGAACCCACGTGACGAGTTCCGAGCCGAATATTTCGGGCGGTGAGACGAACGCGAACGAACCGTGATCCATTAAGACTATCTCCGGGTGGCGTTCTCAAATGGCTTTTGTCTGTCCGGCCGGCCATCCGGGCGTGTTAGCGTTCGCGGCGAAGCCGCCCGACAACGAACTCCCGGTCGACCTTCGCGAGGAACGGACCGAGCTTCGGGCCCTGCTCCTCGTCGAAGAAGAGCCGGTAACCCGCCGCGAAGAAGTCCCCGACGTCGACGTCGTGGCGCCTCGCGGCTTCGTAGATCTCGCCCTGAATCTCCTCGGGGTCGTGGCCCGCCTCGATGAAGTCGGCCAGGTCCGCGAGCGCGGCCTCGGTGTCCGCATCGAAGTCGTGCTCCGGGATCGCGGTCCGCTTGAGTTCGTAATCGAACTCGTTGCCCGTCCGACGCGCCCAGTTGCGGGCCTGCTCGACCCGCTCGAGGGCACCCTCGACGGCCCACTCGGGGGCGTCCTCGGGAATGTGGCCCTCGCGCCGGGCGATCTCCTCGCGCAGGTCGGGGTCGTCGGTCATGCCGAGCACCGCGGCGAAGGTGTATGGGAGTCGGACGCGCTCTTCTCGAGGCTCTTCGACCACGAAGGGGTAGACGCGGTCGGCGAACGCCTGTTCGTCCTCGCTGGCCTCGACTTCGCCGAAGTAGGTCGCCTCGAGCCGGTCGAACTCGTCGACCAGTTGATCGAGTCGCTCGATGCTGAAGTCCCGGGCCTTCGCGGGGTCCTTCGCGAAGAAGTACCGCAGCACCTCGGGCTCGAGCAGTTCGAGGACGTCCGAGACGAGGATGACGTTCCCCTCGGAGGAGGAAAAGGGCTCGCCCTCGAGGGTGAACCACTCGTAGACCATCGGGACCGGGGGCTCGATCTCGAGGACGTTCCGGGCGACGTCTTGCCCGCTGGGCCAGGAGCCTTCGGCGTGGTCCTTGCCGAAGGGTTCGAAGTCGACGCCCAGTAATTGCCACTGGGCGGGCCACTCGAAGCGCCAGGGGAGTTTGCCCTCGCGCAGCGTGGCGGTACCCTCGCGGCCGCAGCCGTCGATGGTCTGGTCGCCGGCGTCCATATCGGTACAGCGGTAGTCGACGGTCGGCGTCTCGCCGTCCAAATCAATGCTCGTCACCGTCTCCGTGATCTTCCCGCACTCCTCGCAGATCGGGTTGAACGGGATGTAGTCCTCGTCGACTTTGTCCTGATACTTCGAGAGGACCTCGCGTGCGCGGTCCCGATGCTCGAGCACGAATCGAGTCACGTCCTCGAACTCGCCGGACTCGTACAGGTCGGTGTTCGAGACCATGTCGATCGGGACGTCGACCGCGTCCGCGCTGTCCTGGATGATCGTCGCGAAGTGGTCGCCGTAGGAGTCACAGCAGCCGAAGGGATCCGGGATGTCCGTATAAGGTGCGCCGAGATTGCGCCCGAGCGCGCCCGCGTCGACCTCGCCGAGATCGACGAGGTTCCCCCCGAGGTCACAGAGGGTCCGCGGGAGTTTTCGGAGCGGGTCGCGGTCGTCGGCGGTGAAGACCTGCCGGACATCGTGGCCGCGATCGCGCAGCACCTCGGCGACGAAGTAGCCGCGCATGATCTCGTTGACGTTCCCGAGGTGGGGAACGCCCGACGGAGAGATGCCGCCCTTGACGACGATGGGCTCGTCCGGGTTTCGTTCTTCTACCCGATCAGCAACCGTATCGGCCCAGAACGCGTGGCGGGTTTCGCTCGCTTCCTCGCGCTGGAGGGTGTAGGGGCTGATCGCGTCCGACTCCGGGGAATCTGCCGTCGCTTCGGTGGCGTCGCCGTCGGGACTCATTCTTCGTCACTCGCCCAGTAGGTCGGTTCCGCGCCGGCACCCTCAGGGACGATGTCCGTCCCCTCGTGGTCGCCGAATCGGACCGCACGCGCGATCCGCTCCGGGTCAGTGCCGTCGAGCACGATCGTTCGCATTCCCGAACGCTCGATGATCTTCGCCGCCAGGAGGTCGACCGGTGCGGACGCGCCGGCGTTCATCTCGAGGCCGGCGATGGCGTCGACCAGCTCCGCCGCGGAGAGGTGGTCGTACTTGGTCGCGTCGTCGTCCTCGTTCGGATCGGCGCTGTAGACGCCGGGAACGCTCGTTGCATAGACGAGCAGGTCGGCGTCGATGTACTCCGCGAGGGCGGCCCCGACGGCGTCGGTGGTCTGGGCCGGCGCGACACCGCCCATAATACAGATATCGTCCCGGCGGAGCGCCTCGCTGGCCTCCTCGTAATCGAGCGCGGGTGCGGTCACGGACTCCTCGCTCAGCGCGGCGATGAGCAGGCGAGCGTTGAGTCGCGTGACGTCGATCCCGAGCTGATCGAGTTCGATTTCGTTCGCTCCGAGGTCTCGAGCGGCCGAGATATACTCGCGAGCGACGCCGCCGCCTCCGACGACGGCACCGATCCGACACCCCTCCGAAATGAGGTCTTCGATGACGCCAGCGTGCTCGGCCACCCGATCCGCGCCCGGCTCGGGGACGAGGACGCTCCCGCCGATAGAGACGACCACTTTCATACTACCCCGGTGTAGCGGAGTTGCTATCTTAAGGGTTGTCAACTGCCCGGACGGCGTGGTGACACACCCCTCGAGACCCGCCGCCGTCTCTCCCCGTCACCGCTCGAGGGAGAGGACGAGCGCGTCGCCGTCCCGATCGAACTCGGTGCCGAACGGTTCGGACAACTCGCGCATTCGATCGCGGGACCACGCCGCCGCGTCCTGGCTCGCCTCGGCCACTGCACAGTCGTCGATCTCGGTCGGATGCAATCGGAGTTCGGTCGGGCGGCCCTCGGGCGTCACGGTGAGGACGAACAGGAAGCTCCGGTCGTTCCGTAACTCCCGATCGACCCGGTAGTCGTCGACGAAGTCGCCCGCGTCGTAGACGATCGGACTCCCCTCGTGGACCTCGATGCCCTGAAAGACGTGGGCGCTGTGGCCGTGAACGACGTCGACGCCCTCCTCGACCAGCCAGCGGGCGAACGCCCGGAACGACTCGGGAGGCTCCGTGACCATGTTCGGCCCCCAGTGCAGCGAGGCGACCAGCAGGTCCGGATCCGTCTCGCGTGCGCGCCCGAGCGCGTCACCCACGAGTCGTCTCGTCTCGGAGTCGTCGACGTCGTCGGCGGACCGCGTCCGACTGCGCGAGTCGCGTCGCGACTCGTCGATTTCGATCCGGGCCGTTCCCGGCGACTCCTCGTCGGCGGCGTACTCCGGCGTGTTGTCGGTGAACGAGACGACCGCCACGTCGAGTCCGTCGTGGCCGTCCGCGCCGGAGCCGTCGATCGTCCGAACCGCCGGCTCGAGCGCCTCGTCGATCGTCTCACCGGCACCCGCGTGGGCGATTTCGGCTTCCTCGAGCGCATCGATCGTGTCCCGTAGCGCTCCCTCCTCGTAGTCGAGGACGTGGTTGTTCGCCAGCGCACAGACGTCGACGCCGGCCGCCTCGAGTGCCGGGATCGCCCAGTCCGGGTCGGCCCGGAAATGAAACGGACGGTGGGTGCGCTGCCACTCTCGCCCGCGGGGCGAGAGCACGCACTCGAGGTTGATCACCAGTCCGTCCAGGCCCCGTAACCGCTCGCGAACGGTCCCCCAGACGGCGTCGTCCGACCGACGTCGCTGGCTATCGTCGACGAGTCGTCCGAGCATCACGTCGCCCGTGAAGCCGATTCGAACGGACATATCGAACGTTCACCGTGCACGGTCAAAATCCCGGGCCACCTGCCCTGGTAGGACTGAAGCCGTGCGGTGCTGGGTGGGACTGAAAGGGGCGCGCTGAGCGGTCGCGACCGCTCAGCGCGGGGCTTTCGGGCGACAGCTACAAAGTCCGACCCGACCTTACGTCGACTATGCACGTACTCGGTGTTCGGGAAGAGGGGGCCGACGACGACGCGCTCGAGGACGTCGTCGATCGAGTCGTCGATCGGCTCGCCGAACGGGGGCGCGTCGGGGTCGTCAGGTACGACGCGACGATCGCGGACGGGACGCACGCACGCGAGTCGACGACGCTCGGCGGCGACGTCACGTACGAACTGGGCGTGGACGGCGACTGGACCGCCTCGGGGACGGGGATGTCCGTCGACGACGCGCTCGATAGTCTGGCGACCGACTGCGAGTACGCAGTCGTCGTGGGCGTTCCGATGCTTCAGTATCCCTCGATCGCCGTGGGCTCGGCCGCTGCGACCGAGCGGGACGGCGACGAGACGGTTCTCGCCGCCGTCCGCGGACCCGGCGATCTCGAGCTCGACGATCTCGTGACGGCCCTCGAGTCGACCGAACCCCACGAGAGCCTCGAGTCGCTGGTCGCTCGCGTCAAACGATCGCCGCGAGCCGATCGGGCGGGCGCGATCGCGACGTTTACCGGGCGAGTCCGCGCCAAAGACAGCGCGGACGACGAACGCACCCAGTACCTCGAGTTCGAGAAGTACGAGGGCGTCGCCGACGAGCGGATGGCGGCACTGGAAGCCGATCTCGAGGCACGAGACGGAATTTTCGACGTCGAACTCTACCATCGAACGGGGATCGTCGAGGACGGCGAGGACATCGTCTTCGTCGTCGTGCTCGCAGGCCATCGAGAAGAGGCGTTTCGGACCGTCGAGGACGGAATCAACCGGCTGAAAGACGAGGTTCCGCTGTTCAAAAAGGAAGTAACGATCGAGGACGAATTCTGGGTCCACGAACGATCCTGAGCGTTCCGTTCGTTCAATGACCTCGCTGAAATAGCGTACCGGTCTGGAAAGATGAGATTATATTCGAGATCAATATTGAAACGGAGATAATACGTTAGCAGCTGTTTTAAAATATCTCGGCGGTTCTGAAGTCACCGTTAATGGTTTTATAATCGAGAGTAAAACGTCTATTACCGTCCGGATCGCTGAAGACAATCGAAATGCGGCTAACCATCCTCCGTTTATAACAGATATCCCCAACAATGGGCAGATGTCGATGAGCACGACAGCCCAAACCTCCACGGAAAGCAAGGAAATCCGCCTGAAACGCTACCTGCGCGAACGTGCCGAAGACGGTGAGCTGTACTTCAAAGGTAAGTTCATCGCCGACGACGTCGGAATGTCTCCCAAAGAGATCGGCGCGCTGATGGCCAAGCTCTCGGACTCGGTCAGCGACCTCGAGATCGAGAAGTGGTCGTACACGAGCGCGACCACGTGGCGCGTCGCCCCCGCCTGACCTCCCTGCGAGTACGAACTCGAGCCGCCCCGACGAGTATCCCCGCTTTCGCTCCCGTGCCGGCGGTACCGACGCCGGCACGATCCACTCTGAGACGTCCCAGCGCTGACGCCCCCGTTCGGTCCCGAGAAACGGTCGGCCCTGCCGACGACAGTCGTTTTATACCGTGCGATCATGAATCACTGATGATGGACGATGTCGATCGGTCCGGGTTCGGCGCGGCGGGACGCGGCGGACGCTCGCTCGAGGACGGGCCGCCGATCGATCGTATCGAGTCGGTGTTTTCGATCTACGAGGTTCACCGGGAGGACGACCGACTGGTGTACTACGGTGACCCGCTCACAAACCCTAACCGGGTGATGGAAGAGCTCTGGCCCGAGTTCCGTGCTCACGGGTACGACGCGAACCTCGAGACGCGACACGGCGAGTACGTCCTCGTCGCCGAGCCGACGACCGTCGGCGTCGACGGGATTCCGTGGACGAACCTCGTACTCTTGTTCGCGACGGTGTGTTCGACGCTCTTTGCCGGCGCGATGTGGTACCAGATCGATCCGTTCACCGACCCGGCGGCGATCTGGCGGGCCTGGCCGTTCACCGTCGCGATCCTCGGGGTGCTCGGCGTCCACGAGATGGGCCACTACGTGATGAGTCGATATCATCAGGTCGACGCCTCGCTTCCCTACTTCATTCCGGTCCCGACGCTCATCGGGACGATGGGTGCGGTCATCAAGATGAAAGGCCGGATGCCCGACCGCAAGGCGCTGTTCGATATCGGCGTCGCCGGGCCGCTGGCCGGCCTCGTCGCGACCGTCGTCGTGACCGTGATCGGGCTCCACCTCCCGCCCGTAACCGTCTCACAGGCGGTCGTCCAGGATCCGAACGCCATACGGATCGAACTGGGGTATCCACCGCTGCTCGAGTTGCTGGCGGCCGGGTTCGATCGGCCGCTGTACCGGAACGATCCCGCGACGAGCGTGAATCCGGTCGTCGTCGGCGCGTGGGTCGGAATGTTCGTTACCTTCCTCAACCTGATTCCGGTCGGCCAACTCGACGGCGGCCACATCCTCCGGGCGATGGTCGGTGACTTCCAGGAGACGATCGCGGCGCTCGTGCCGGGCGCGCTGTTTGCGCTCGCCGGCTATCTCTACTATTTCCAGGAGTACAACCTGAACACGGTCGGCGTCTGGGTCATCTGGGGGTTTTTGACGACGCTGTTCGCGTCGATGGGGCCCGCAACGCCGGTGCGAGACGACCGACTGGATCTCGGACGGTCCGTTCTGGGAGCCGTCACGTTCGGCCTGGGATTGCTCTGTTTCATGCCGATTCCAGTTGTGGTCACCGGCCCGTAGTGTAGTCTCCGTGCGTATCCGGACCGCAGTCAGTCACCGTGCGTGTAGCCCTGGTCCGCGAGCGGCTCGCCGTCCATCGTGATTCCGTCCGCGCTCTCCCGAACCGATCCGATCACCGATAGGGACACGTCGGTCGCCTCTCGGAGCGCCGGCACCGCCGCTTCCGGAAGCGTCGCGACGAGTTCGAAGTCCTCGCCGAAGGTCGTCGCCGACTCGAGCGTGTCGTCGTCGCCATCGCTGACGTCGCGGAGGCTGTCGTCGATCGGAATCCGCTCCGACTCGATCGCGAACCCGCAATCGCTGGCCTCGGCGAGCTGGTGGAGCGAGCGGGCCAGTCCGTCGCTGGAGTCCATCATCGCGCTCGCGCGGGCGGCGAGCGCCCGACCGGCGCTGATCCGCGGTTCGAACTGGAAGAGATCGTTCGCGCGGTCGACGTTCCCGCGCTCGAACAGGCGGAGTGCAGCAGCGCTCCGTCCGAGCGTCCCGGTAACGCAGACGACATCACCGGGACGGGCCCCGCTCCGGAGAACGGGGTCGTCGGTCCGACCGATCGCGGTCGTCGACACGGTGAACTCGTCGTGGCCGTCCAGATCGCCGCCGACGTACTCGGCGTCGACGCGATCACAGACGTCGCGTGCGCCGCGAACGAACGCGAGCAGTTCGTCGCGGTCGAAGGTCGGTGCGGCGTAGGCGGCGACTGCGGCCGTCGCCGGGGCCCCCATCGCGGCCACGTCCGAGAGGGACGCACCGACGGCGCGCCAGCCGGCCGTGTACCGGGTCGTGCCGTCCGGAAAGTCAGTCCGTTCGTGGAGCATGTCCGTCGTGACGACGAGTCCGTCGACGACGGCTGCATCGTCGCCGGCCCCCTCGAGTTCGTCCGAGAGGAGTCCCAGGGCCGCGCGTTCGTCCATACACCCCGTTTCGACTCGAGGGCGAAAAACGGTCCGGGCCGCTCCCGGAGCGGGGAGATACGATGGTCTTAAATGCCGCCGACGGGAATCACACGCCAATGGCTACGATGTACGACGTTCCGGCGGACGACCTCATCGAGGCGCTCGCCGACGATCTCGCGGATCGACTCGAGGAACCGGAGTGGGGCAAGTTCGCCAAGAGCGGTGTCGACAAGGAACTGCCGCCAGAACAGGAGGACTTCTGGGCCACTCGCGCCGCGAGTCTCCTGCGCAAGGTCGCCGACCGCGGCCCCGTCGGCGTCGAACGACTTTCGACCGAGTACGGCGGTGCGAAGGGCGGCTCCAACCGCTACCGAGTCGCACCCGACAAGCGCGTCGACGGCTCGAAGAACCTGATCCGAACGATCCTCCAGCAGCTCGAGGAAGAGGATCTCGTCGAGACCGCCGAGGGCGAGGGTCGCCGGATCACCGCCGACGGACGAAGCCTCCTCGACGAGACTGCAGGCGACGTCCTCGAAGAACTCGACCGTCCGGAACTCGAGCGCTACGCGTAAGTACGGAACTCGTTTTCGCGTCGGTTTCACCGCTCAGAGCCATCGCTACCGTCGTCCGTAATCATTTTCCCGCCAGCCGGACAAGTGGGAGGTAACGATGAGTGGTTCACCGGACGACGAAAAACTCGAGGAGCTCCGACAGAAAAAAATGGAACAGCTACAGGACCGCGCCGAGTCCCAGGGCGAGGGCGGGCAGGAAGCGGCCCAGCAGCAGGCCGAGGCCCAGAAGAAGGCCGTCCTCCGCCAGCACCTGACCGACGAGGCTCGCAAGCGGCTCAACACCGTCAAGATGAGCAAGCCCCAGTTCGGCGAGCAGGTCGAGCGACAGGTCGTCAGTCTCGCCCGGAGCGGCCGCATTCAGGGGAAGATCGACGACGACAAGATGAAACAGCTCCTCAAGGAGCTGAAACCCGATTCGCAGAGCTTCGACATTCAGCGCCGGTGATGGAGCTCGGACTGCTCTACAGCGGCGGCAAGGACTCGACGCTCGCCGCGCTCTTGCTCGAGGACTTTTACGACGTGACGCTACTGACGGCTCACTTCGGCGTCAGTGACGATTGGAAGCACGCCCGAAAGACGGCCGACGCCGCCGGCTTCGATTTCGAACGGCTCGAGTGCGACCCAGACGTCGCCCGCGAGGCCGCCGACCGGATTCGCGAGGACGGCTTTCCGCGCAACGGCATTCAACTGGTCCACACGCACGCGCTGGAACAGCTCGCGGACCGAGCGTTCGACGCGATCGCCGACGGGACGCGCCGCGACGACCGCGTCCCGACCGTCTCGCGGGCGCAGGCCCAGAGCCTCGAGGATCGCCACGACGTCGACTACATCGCGCCGCTGTCGGGCTTCGGCCGATCGGCCGTCGATCGGCTCGTCGAGGCGCGGTTGGACGTGACCGTCGGGCCGAGCGAGGAGATCGACCGGGCCGATTACGAGGCTGAGCTCCGGTCGATTATCGCCGCCGAAGACGGTCCCGAGGCGATCGAGGAGTGTTTCCCCGATCACCACCAGACGTACGTGACGGACGTCCGATGAGGGGCGCCCGGGGCGAACAGCAGCTGGCCGACCCCGCGTTCAGCCGCCGCTAGTGAATTCGAACCGGGCTCCGCCCTCCTCGCTCTCGACGATCGTGACCTGCCAGCCGTGGGCGTCGGCGATGGCGCGAACGATCGCGAGGCCGAGCCCCGAGCCTTCTTCGGACGTCGAGTACCCCTGCTCGAGGACTTCGTCCCGCTCGTCTTCGGGGATCCCGGGGCCGTCGTCCGCGACGAAGAAGCCGCCGTCACACGGCCCGACGCGGATGTGGACGTCCTCGCGGCCGTGTTCGACGGCGTTTCGGTAGAGATTCTCGAAGAGCTGTTTCGCTCGGAGCGGGTCGACCTGGAGCGTTCGGTTCCCGACCGTCTCGTAGGTGGCCTCGCCCGTCTCCGCGACGGTCCAGGCCTCGCTCGCGAGTTCGACCAGCGGTACGTCGTGTGGATCCTCGACCTGCGTTCCGCTGCGAGCCACCGACAACGTCTCCTCGATCAGTTCGTCCATCCGGGTCAGCGCCGCGTCGACCTCTTGCAAGTGTACCGGATCACCGCTCGTGAACGACGCCCGGAGTCGCCCCTGGGCGACGCTGAGCGGGTTCCGGAGATCGTGGCTGACGACGCTCGCGAACTCCTCCAGACGTGCGCTCTGTCGCTCCGCCTCGCGAACGGCGGCCCGCTGTTGGATCTCGTAAATGCCGGCGACGGTGCCCGCTCCGACGCCGACGGTGCCACCCATCAGAAGCAGGTACAGGGGCGCTCTCGCACCGGTGCCCTCGAGATACAGCACGTAGAGGTGGAGCGCCGTCACGACAAACGCCGCGAGAAAGCCGCCGAGCCCGTAGCCGAAGACGGTGAGCCGATCCCTCGGCGAAACGTCTCGAGCCACCAGCCACCGATCGGCGAAGACGACCGCCGTCGCGGCCAGCAGCGGGAAGACGCTCTCGAGCAGGGCTCGGGTCGAGACGTGCTCGAGTGCGAGTCGAATGCCGATGATCGCGGCGAGAAAGAGGCCGAGGGCCGAGAGCGGCGAGATCGGCAGTTGCTCGCCGACGTCCGCGACCCAATCGTCGTTGTCGGCTACGCGTTGCACAGTCGAAGTCCGGGACAGATGCGTATCAACTTACGGGACGGTCTCAGGACCAGGAATATCGAACTAACGAACGTGACTGCTGAACCAAACGTTCGGCAACCCCGAGCGGTCGCTCGGTCGCCTCCGAACGGAAGGATAGAAGTTCGGCGTCGCCGAACGAGTTTCCATGTACGACCGAATCAAGGGCTTTCGTGACTTCTATCCCGGCGAGATGTCCGCCAGGCGGGCGACCATCGACGTGTTGGAGGGAACCGCCCGCGAATACGGCTTCCGCGAGATCGGGACGCCGGCCGTCGAGCGCGCCGAGATGTGGACCGACAAGAGCGGCGACGAGATCGTCGACGAACTCTACTCCTTCGAGGACAAGAGCGGGCGCCACGTCACGTTGACGCCCGAACTGACCCCGACGGTCGCCCGGATGGTCGTCGCCAAGCAACAGGAGCTCTCGAAGCCGATCAAGTGGGTCTCGACGCGGCCGTTCTGGCGCTACGAGCAGGTCCAGCAGGGTCGCTATCGCGAGTTCTACCAGACCAACGTCGACATCTTCGGCTCGTCGGAGCCCGAAGCCGACGCCGAGATCCTCGCGTGGGCGGCCGACGCCCTCACGAACCTCGGACTCACCGGCGAGCACTTCGAGTTCCGGATCTCCCACAGGGACATCCTCGGCGGCGTCCTCGAGAGCTACGATACCGACGTCGACACCGAGGCGGCGATCCGTGCGGTCGACAAGTCCGACAAGATCTCGCGGGCGGAGTACCACGACCTGCTGATCGAGGCGGGGCTGACCGCCGACCAGGCCGTCGAGTTCGACGACCTCATCGCCGACGGCGATCTCGACGAGGTCGAGGCCTTCGCCGATACCGAGCGCGTGACGGCGGCCGTCGAGAACCTCCGGAACGTGCTCGCCGCCGCCGAGGATTTCGGTGCCCGCGAGTACTGTACCGTCTCGCTCGAGACGGCCCGCGGGCTGGACTATTACACGGGCGTGGTCTTCGAGTGTTTCGACTCGGCCGGGGAAGTTTCCCGATCGATCTTCGGCGGCGGCCGCTACGACGACCTGATCGAAGGGTTCGGCGGCCAGCCGACGCCAGCGGTCGGCGTCGCGCCGGGTCACGCGACGCTGTCGCTCCTGTTGCAGCGGGCGGGTGTCTGGCCCGACGAGGAGATCCAGACCGACTACTACGTCCTCCAGATCGGCGACACGCGGGCGGAGGCGGCCCGGATCGTCCGAGAACTGCGCGAGCAGGGTCACGTCGTCGAGACCGACATCGCGGGGCGCTCGTTCGGCGGCCAGCTCGACTACGCGGATTCGATTAACGCCGAAACTGTCGTCATCGTCGGCGAACAGGACCTCGCGAACGACGAGGTGACGATCAAGGACATGGAATCGGGCGACCAGACGCAGGTCCCGGTCGACGAATTCCCGGGCGATTTCGAGCGGCCGACGTTCGACGACCTCGCGTAGGCGAACCGGTTCGCCTGCACCTCTTAAACACCCTCTATCGCATGGGTCGACTGGAGCCAGTTCCCGAGAGACAGGAATCAGAGGGTGTATTAACGCCTGAGAGTGCCAATCATCACCTGTGAGGTGAAGCCCAATGACAACTAACGAAGCCACTGTCCAGTGGCTTGGCAGGCGGGAAGAGTTCGAGTACGCCGATTCGGTCGCCGGCTACGTGCTGGTGGCGGTGCGGCTACTCGTCGGCTACTGGTTCCTCCACTCGGGGTGGACCAAGTTCGCGTTCGTCGCGGGTGAGCCGTTCGACGCGGCCGGCTACCTGCAGAACGCCTCCTCGCCCATCGCCGGCCTCTTCGAGGTCGTCGCCGGGACGCCCTGGCTGCTCGAGGTGACCAACGTGATGATTCCCCTCGGTGAATTCCTCATCGGGCTGGGACTCATCCTGGGGGCGCTCGTGCGCCTCGCCGCCTTCTTCGGCGGCGTCCTGATGACGTTGTTCTACCTGGGCAACGCCGACTGGGCGCACGGTTACGTCAACGGGGACCTGCTGGGACTCCTCATGTTCGTGATCGTCGGCGTCTTCGCCGCGGGCCGGATCCTCGGCGTCGACGCCTACCTCGAAGAGACGGCGTTCGTCCGGCAGCGACCGTGGCTGCGCTACCTCCTCGGCTGACGGGGAGGGGACACGGTCGACTTACTGCTTTTTCGACGGATCGGGCGCGCGTTCGTTCGGTTCGGTCACGGACTCGATTCCTTCGTCGTTCGAGAGCCGATCTGCCGCGTCGCAGCGCTCGACCGGCGAGTGACCGGTCTCGACGAAGTGGTCGATCATCGCGCGACTGCAGTCGCCCGCCTCGTCCTCCTCGGCTCGGTACTGCCATTCACACTCACCACAGTACGCCCCCGGCACGCGTGAGTCGTCGGACGCCGGTTTAATGAACGGTCGGGTTCACACGCCGCTGGCTTATCCCCCGCCGATCGGCGGTGTCACCCACTGCAGGTCCCACCCTTAACTGCGGTGGGGGTGTACCTCGCCCGATGGCCGACGCCGACACCCGCCCGAACGTCCTGTTCGTCCTCACCGATCAGGAGCGATACGACTGTAGCGCACCCGATGGGGAACCCGTCGAGACTCCGACCATAGACCGGCTTTCCGGGGAGGGAGTCGGCTTCGAGCGGGCGTTCACGCCGATCAGTATCTGCTCGAGCGCTCGCGCCTCGCTGCTGACGGGCCAGTTCCCCCACGGCCACGGGATGCTGAACAACTGCCACGAACCGGACGCGATTCTGGCGGACCTCCCCGACGACCTGCCGACGTTCTCGGAGGAACTCGTCACCGCGGGATACGACCTCACCTACACGGGGAAGTGGCACGCCGGCCGCGACCAGACCCCCGCAGACTTCGGCTTTTCGTACCTCGGGGGCAGCGACAAACACCACGACGACATCGACGAGGCGTTCCGCGAATATCGCGAGGAACGGGGGACCCCCGTCGGCGAGGCCGCTCTCGAGGACGAGATTTATACTGGCGACGATCCCAGAGACGGCTCCGACGGAACGTTCGTCGCCGCGAAGACGTCCGTCGACGTCGAGGACACGCGGGCCTACTTCCTCGCGGAACGGACCATCGACGCGATCGAGGCTCACGCCGACGGCAACCGGGACGAACCCTTCTTCCACCGGACGGACTTCTACGGACCACACCACCCCTACGTCGTTCCGGAACCGTACGCCTCGATGTACGACCCCGACGGGATCGAGCCGCCCGCAAGCTACGCGGAAACCTACGACGGGAAACCGCAAGTCCACGAGAACTACCTCGCCTACCGCGGCGTCACCGACTTCGACTGGGAGCTGTGGGCCGAGGCCGTCGCGAAGTACTGGGGGTTCGTCACGCTGATCGACCACCAGCTCGAGCGGATCCTCGAGACGCTCGAAGAGGAGGGGCTTGCCGACGAGACGGTCGTGATCCACGCCTCGGACCACGGCGACTTCGTCGGGGGCCACCGCCAGTTCAACAAGGGCCCGCTGATGTACGACGACACCTACCGGATTCCGCTGCAGATCCGCTGGCCGGGCGTAACTGACGGCGGTTCGACGTGCGACACGCCCGTTCACTTGCATGACCTCGCGGCCACGTTTCTCGATCTCGCGGACATCTCCCCACCCGACAGTTTCGATTCTCGGAGTCTGGTTCCCATCCTCGAGAACGACGGCGACCTGCCGGCCGACACCGAGTGGGCGGACTCGGCGTTCGCGCAGTACCACGGCGACGAGTTCGGTCTCTACAGTCAGCGGATGGTCCGTACGGCGGGGTACAAGTACGTCTACAACGGTCCCGATATCGACGAACTGTACGACCTCGAGACGGACTCGGCGGAGTTGCGGAACCTGATCGACCATCCCGCGTACGGGGACGTCCGGCGAGAGATGCGGGAGCGACTGATCGACTGGATGGAGGAGACGGCGGATCCGAATCGCGTCTGGGTGACGGACGTGCTCGAGAACGCGTCGTAGCGCTACCGATCGCGGATCGCGTACTGATTCCGCCGTCGTACGGCCGGCGAGTCGATCACTCGAGCAGTGCCGCCGGCTCGAGCGACTGCGACGGCGCTGCGAGCCAGTCGGGTCGCTCGCCCTCGCCCGTGACCGCCAGCACGTCGGCGATCCGGATTCGGGTGTCCGCACCGACCTGCCCGGCGACGTCGATTCGGACGACCGTTCCGGGGCCGACGTCGTCGCCGCCCTCGACGGGGCGCTCCCGGGGCTCGAGCCCGACGCCGGCGACGTCGGTTTCGATCGCGTCGCCCTCGGCGAACCCGAACGAACGAACCTCCGCCTCGAGGTCGGCCTCGACGGCCGTCACCGATTCCGTCCCGGCGGTCAGCATCGACCGCGCCGAGCGGAACGATTGGGTGACAGCGACGTGGACCCGTCGTTCGCGGCCGCCGTCGCTGTCGACGACCAGCGTCCGAACCAGTCCGCCGTAGTAGCCGGTCGGTCCGCGCGGGGCTGCCTCGAGGACGATCGGCTCGCCGGGTCGGAGCGGTTCCGCGTCGGTCCCGTCACTCGAGTCGGGATTGACGGCAGTGGTACCGGCCGGAAACGCACCCGCTTCGACGATGGCTTCGTCGATAGCGATCCGCAACCGAGCGGGTGTCAGCGGTTCGGGATCGGAGCGGTCGCTCTCGGGTATCTCGAGTCGCCCGTCGACGACCGTCGCATCGGCCAGGATCGACGCCGCTCGCCGGATTCCGGCACTCGCCGCCCGCTGGGCGGCCGCGATTCCATCTCGCTCGCCGACCGTCTTCGTCGCTCGAGCGCGCTCGAGGGCGTCCGTCGACGCCAGCTCGAAGCCCGCGTGCTCGAGGTAGAGTGCTGCGTCGTGTGGCACCCGGGGCGGGGTCAGTATCGTTCCCTCGAGTCCGCGGTCGGCGAGCGACGACGCGAGTCGCTCGGCGGGATCGCCCCGCACCTCATCGTCGGCGGACTGGACGACCCACTCCTTTTCGGCGCGGAGGTACGCGACTGCGGTGCGTCCAGCGGCCGGTGCTGGACAGGTATACCTGATCCCCGGATCGCGGTCGGTCCCGACGTGAACGAACGCGGCGGCGTCGCGCTCCGAGAGGATCGCAGAAACGACGCTGGCCGCGTGGTCGCGCCGCTCGAGCACGGATTCGACGCTGTCTGCGGATCGATCCCCGCCGACACCGCGGCCGTTCCCACCAGTCACGGCGCTTCGGCTTCGGCCTCGACCTCGTCTGCGTCAGCATCGGCGTCGGCCACGGGCTCCTGTGCCTGCTCGATCAGCTCCTCGAGGGTCGAGTCGGTCAGCCGATTCTGTAGCAGGACGTCGATCGGGAGCGTCGGCGCGCCGTCGACGAGGTTCTCGAGCAGGACGAGCCGTTCGCGGGCGCGGGACATGCCGACGTAGAAGACGCGGCGTTCGTTGTCGGTCAGGACGGGGACCGGCGAGGTGGTCTTGGTGAACTCCTCGCAGTTGGGGATGTCCGTGGGGTCGTCGACGGTGGCGACCATCTGCTCGACGACCTTCTCGGTGAGGTCGGTTCCGACGAAGACGTGGTCGGCCTCGCGACCCTTCGCGGAGTGGATCGTGCCGACGCGGACGCGGTCGGTCGCCATGCCCTGATACTCGCCGATCGCGAAGTACGATCGGACGCTCTTCTTCTGGAAGTTGGTGACCTTCCGGAGCATGTCGGCCGCCGAGCCTGGACCGGGCATGAACGGGGCGTGATCCTCGATGACGTCGGCGGGGATCATGAGATCCTCGAGGTCCTCGATACCCGCCTCTTCCTGCCGGTCGTCGATCTCGTCGAAGAGGGCGTCGCGCTCGTTGGTACCGAAGGCCGACTCCTGGAGCATGTCGGCGAGCCGCCGAGCCTGCAGGCCGGTGACGTCGTCGCCCGCGTCGATCGCCTCGACCGCGCGGACGTACTGGGTGAGCCGGTCGGTCCACATCCGCTGGTCGGTCAGCGAGGTGAAGGGGACGCCCTCGGTGATGAACTCGTCGATGAACTGGAACATCTGGTAGCGGGCCCGGAACAGCACCATGATCGTGCCATCGCCCTCGACGAGCGTGCGGCGAACCATCCGGACCACGTCGAGCATCGAGCCGTTCGTGCGGGCCTCGACGGCCCCGCCTTCGGTCCGGGGCTTGAGGTCCTTGTCCTGGCGCTGATCGATGTGACGGATCTCCTTGTTGACCGCGTTGAGGACGTTGGAAGGGAGTCGATAGGAGTTCGGGAGGATGATGTCCTCGTCGACTTCTTCCTCGAGAAGGAGCGCGGGGTCGGCGCCCTGCCAGGAGTAGACGACCTGGTCGTCGTCGCCGGCGATCAAGACCTGCTTCATGTGCGGTTTCCACTCCTCGTAGACGTCGTACTGCAGCGTGGTAATGTCCTGAAACTCGTCGATCACCAGGTAGTCGACGCTGGGCAGGAGCGAGCGCTGCTTGACTCGCTCGAGCATGTCGGCGAAGCCGATCTTGCCGTGTTCGCCCTTGTAGGAGCGCCAGGCGCGGATCGCTTCGGGGACGTCGATCCGGTCGTCGTCGCTGGGCCAGGTGGGGGTGTACTTGTTGCCTTCCTGAGCGTTGGGGTCGATCTCGGGCGGGAGACGGACCTCCTCTTCGTCCCACTGGAAGGGGACGTCGTACCAGTCGGCGACCTCGCGACTGGTCCGCTGGAGCCACTGGCTCGTCGCGATGACCTTGTTCCCGATCGTGGTCGAGCGCGCAGTACGGCGGCCGGCGCCCGAATACTCGTCTTCGTATTCGATCCCGTACTCCTCGCAGAACTCCTCTTTATCGGATTCGCCGATAACGTCGCTCCGAGAGAGGTCGAGCAGCTCGTAGGCCTTCGCGTGCATCGTACAGACGTTGCCCTGCAGGGCACGGGGACTCTCGTCGAGCCGGTCGGCGAGGCGTTCCCGAACCTCCTGCGCTGCCGCTCGTGTGTACGAGACGACGAGAATATCTCGAAAGGTGACGCCGTCCTGCTCGAGGATTTCCTCGACGTGGTCGAGAAGGGCAGTCGTCTTGCCGCTTCCCGGACCACCGAACAGGCGGGTAACCGTCGTGTCCGTCGTAGTCATTGTAGCTGAACAGGAGCGCGATACCCATAAGTGACGTGGGTTTTCTTCGACAGAAATCGGCGGTTATGGATCTCGGGGAGAGCGGGCGTCTCGGACGTCGGCACCGTCACGAATTTTGTCCTGACAGTCCGGACAGACGCGCGGATCGTCGACATCGCGGGGAGTGAATACGCGGGCGTACGCCTCCGTGACGAACCCACCACAGTTCTGGCATTCCGGCATAGTAGTGTCAATCGACTATACAGAACAACACATTATAGTTGTGTCGAATTGATGTTGATAAAAACGGTGCTACACCCGAGGAGTACCGTCGCATTACGTGCCGAACAGTGATCGTCGACCACTCACAAAACAGTAGCGTTCGGCCCCGTCGCAACCCGACTACGGCGCCGGTTGCCAGCCACAGACAGTACAGGACGTCGCTGACGTGTCGTGGAGGCCGCCACACTCCGGACACTGCTTCTTGTTATACTCCTGCTCCCACCCTACTCGTTCGACGGAGTGACCGCGATCGGACAGGAATTGGTCCATGACGTCGTCACCGGCATCAGTGGGTGAGGTTGCCATAGGTGTGTGAAGGCACACCACACTATTAAATGGTCGGGTCGATGAAGGTCCTGCCACCTCTCCGAGACCACGCGTCGTCGCATCGACCACGGAATCGTCGCGAACCCGGTCACGGGATCGACGAGAATCGACCCGCGGACTTTTCTCCCTCTCGTGCCAACGTGTCTCTATGAGCGACCTGCGCCTCGATTCGACCCAACTCGATCGCTACTCGAGACACGTCATCATGGACGAGATCGGGCCCGAGGGCCAGCAACGGCTGCTCGAGGGATCCGTCCTGATCGTCGGTGCGGGCGGCCTCGGCTCGCCGGCGATTCAGTACCTCGCCGCCGCCGGTGTCGGCCGGCTGGGAATCGTCGACGACGACGTCGTCGAGCGGTCGAACCTGCAGCGCCAGATCGTCCACGGCGACGCCGACGTGGGCCGCCCGAAAGTCGAGAGCGCCGCCGACTACGTCGCCGCGCTGAATCCGGACATCGACGTCGAGACCCACGAGGTCCGCGTTACGCCCGAGACGGTCGACGAACTGGTCTCGGCGTACGATATCGTCCTCGACGCCAGCGACAATTTCGCGACCCGGTACCTGCTCAACGACCACTGCGTCCTGACCGAGACGCCGCTGTTCCACGGCGCGATCTACCGCTTCGAGGGCCAGATCACGTCCTTCACCAACGAGCGCGGCGGCGACGACTCGCCCCCGTGTTACCGGTGTGTCTTCCCCGAAGCCCCCGAGCCCGGTACCGTCCCCGACTGTGCCACCACGGGCGTGCTCGGCGTCCTCCCCGGGACCGTCGGCTGCATTCAGGCCACCGAGGTCGTCAAGTACCTGCTCGGGAAGGGCGAACTGCTCGAGGGCCGCCTGCTGATGTACGACGCGATGGACATGAGCTTCGAGGAAGTCCCCGTCCAGCCGAACCCGGCGTGTCCGGTCTGCGGAGAGGACCCGGAAATCGAATCCGTCAGTGACGTGGCGTACGAAGGAACCTGCGAGATTTCGGCTGACTGACTGCGAGTTGTCGAACCGCGAGCCGAACGACGCGGTTCAGGGAGCGCCGACGTGCCGGTGTCTGTCGGTGAGGTACACGATCGACGAGAGCCAGAGTGCAACGAGGAATCCGAACACGCCATCACCGGACGGATTCCCCCATCGATGAAGCGTCGCAGCAAAATAGACGAGCGCGTACCCGATGAGCGGCGTACCGACGTACACCCAGTAGTTTGGCATCCAGTCACGTTCCACCTTTCGATGGACGATTACGGCCGTTGAGAGCGCACCGAAAGCGACGAGGGAGAGCGGGACCAGCACGAACAGTGACGCCACAGCGACGGGAGTTCCGACGCCGACGGCGGGCCACACCTCGAACGCGGAGAGCAACCCGATCGGTGCGAGGAGGACGTACGCCGCGACGTACCGCCACCGGCCGGGGCCGGCGGCGTCCGTGCTCGGTCGCAACGCTGCCCTGTCTCGCACCCGGTCCACTCGCTCGGCCAGCCACTCGCCGACTGTCGCACCGACTACCCCCAGCAGGACGAAAGCTCCGACGGCGATGACGGCCGCGATCGAGAATAGGACGACAACAGCCACGAGACTCTCGTTCAGTTCGAGCCACAGACTCGAGAGCAACGGGCGAGGCTGCCAGATCGCTGCCGGGACGGAGCCGACGAGGCCAGTGAGGACACCGGCGCGGCAGCTTTCCGACGGGCGCTTGCCGTAGCGGTATCCACCGAGGGGGCCGACCCGGTGATTCTCGGCCGATCGATCGCCGCAGTGGAATCCGACGAGTAACCCCGCGAGGAACACGGCCGTGCCCGAAACCGACGACGGCGCTGACTCCCATGAAAGGGCGATAGTAAACGGAATCGAACCGAGCCCGACGAGAACCGCCGTTCGAAACCGTGCGGCGGTCAGATCCGCGAGGGAATTTCGGATCGGAGGCATATCTGTAGGGAGTTGGTATTACCTCGTATAGGTTGAAATAATGTCCAGTTCGACTCCCTGTCGACAACCGGCCGGATACGCCCGCTTAGCTCCGCAACAGTCCGCCGTCGATCGGGATTTCGGTTCCGTTGACGAAACTCGCCTGCGGACTCGAGAGGAACGCGACGACGTCGCCGAGCTCCCGCGGTTCGCCGATGCGTTCCATCGGGATCTCGCTCGCCAGTTCGACGAGCCCGTCCTCGTAATCGTCGTAGGTCCCGCGCTCGACGCCGGCCTCGATGAGTTCCTCGATTCTGGGGGTTTCGATCGTGCCCGGCAGGACTGCGTTCGCCCGGATGTCCGGCGCGAACTCCCGGGAGACCGTCTTGACCAGTCCGATCACGCCCCGCCGCACCGAGTTCGAGAGCAGCAGTCCGTCCGCGACCTCCTGTACCGTCCGCGAGGTGATGCAGGTGATCGATCCGTACTCGGACTCGAGGAGGTGGTCGTGCGCTTCCTCGATGGTCCAGACGACGCTCATCACCAGCAGATCGTAGGCCTGGTACCAGTCCTGTTCGTCGGTCTCGCGGAAGGTCGTACTGGGCGGGCCGCCCGAGGAGGTGACGAGGTGGTCGATCCCGCCGAACGCGTCGACCGTCTCGCTCACGAGGTGTGAGACGTCGGCGGGGTCCGTGAGGTCCGTCTGAACGGCGATGACGTCGCCCGTCGCCGTTTCAGCGAGTTCGTCGCGGGCGTCCTCGAGTCGTTTCTCGTCCCGACCGCAGATCGCGACGTTCGCACCCCCCTCGGCGAGCGCCTGAGCGCTCGCGAATCCCAGACCGCTCGAGGAGGCCGTTACCAGTGCGCTGTTCCCGTCGAGGTCGAAGTCCATACCGGAGTCGACGGCGGGGCCGTACAAATCAGTCGGGGAATCGGATGGGCCTCACTGTGAGCGGCGATCAGAGATCGGTGTGTTATAGGTCGGCGAGCGCAGAGGCGTTAGCAACCATGTCGTGGCCGCTCCTGTTCGTCGCGGGACTGTTCGAAATCGCGTGGGCGATCGGGCTGGCGTATTCGGAGGGGTTCTCGAAACCGTTGCCGACGGTCGGAACGGTCATCGCGATGGTCGTGAGTCTGATCCTGTTGGGCCAGGCCGTCGAAGACATCCCCATCGGAACGGCCTACGCGGTCTGGACCGGGATCGGGGCGGTCGGGACGGCAGCGCTCGGGATCGTGCTGTTCGACGAAGCGGTCACGACCGCCCGGCTGGCGTTCATCGGGGTCATCGTCGTCGGAATCGTCGGCCTCCATTTCGTCTCGGCGGGCCACTGAGGGCGCGACGCCGACTGCTGCGCCACTACACGGAGACACGGAGCTCCAACGGTATCGCTCTCAATCCTGATGGCGAACGCGAACCATTCCTTCCGACGTCACTCCGACGATCAGCGGCGTCGACACCTGCCGACCGGTGACGGCCGACCCAGCGGCGTCGCTGACGACTTTCATCAGGTCCGGCGCGGTGTGATCGACTTTGACCCCCGCCTCGTCGCAGGCGGCGTAGACCAATTGCGGGACGTCGTAGAGATCGGTGCCGGACGGGACGCGAACCCGAACCGGCGCCCGGAGCGCCTCCGCGAACGCGACCGTCTCGCGAGCCTTCGCGACGTTCTCGCGGGCACTGGACTCGATCGAGGAGACGTTCGCCCGCGAGGTCCCGAGCGCCTCGGCGATGTCGGCCTGCGAGACGTCGCGTTCGCGCAACGCGAGGACCTGTGCCTGTCGGTACGTCAGGACGCTGGTCTCGGGATCGAACCCGATCTCTTCGAGGAGCTCCTCGACGTCGTCGATCACGGTGCGATTCCCCCTCCGGAACCGCAGACTCCCGTATGCATACGAATACCTAGCCCTCGGCGGGATCATAGCTTCCACGGTCCCGGAACCGACGTTCTCCCGATCCCTCGGTCCGACGGGGATCGACCTATCGGCCGGACTGTATATGGTGGTCGGGCGATTCACCCGGTGTATGAACGTTTCTGCGGCCGCCGAGACCTGTTCGGCCGTCCTCACGGAGATTCAGACCGCAGTCATCGGCGAGCAACGACGCTTCGAGACCATCCTCACTGCGATCGTCGGGAACGGGCACGTCCTCCTCGAGGACGTCCCCGGGACCGGCAAGACGCTCACGGCGCAGTCCCTGGCCACGGCGCTGGATCTCGACTTCAAGCGGATCCAGTTCACGCCGGACCTGCTCCCGGCCGATATCACCGGCACGCACGTCTACGACGAACACGCCGGCGAGTTCGAGTTCGAGGAGGGACCCATCTTCACGAACGTCGTCCTGGCCGACGAGATCAACCGCGCGCCGCCGAAGACCCAGGCCGCCCTGCTCGAGGCGATGGGCGAAAAGCAGGTTTCGATCGGCGGCGAAACCCGCGAACTGCCGGAGCCGTTCTTCGTCATCGCGACGCAGAATCCCGTCGAGCAGGAAGGGACCTTCCCCCTCCCCGAGGCACAGGTCGACCGGTTCATGATCAAGACGACGATGGGGTACCCCGACCGGGACGGCGAACTCGAGTTGATCAGTCGCCGCGCGGACAGACGGGCCCGGACCCCCGACGTCGGCAGCGTCGTCGATCGCGACGCGGTGCTCGACCTCCAGACCGTTCCCGAGTCGGTCACCGTCGATCCGGCCCTGCAGGAGTATCTGGTGGACGTCGCTCGAGCGACCCGCGAGGACGAGCGCGTCGAGGTCGGGATCTCGCCGCGGGGTCTCCAGCGGCTGTTCGAGGCGAGTCGCGCCCGGGCGACGATCGCGGGTCGCGACTACGTCGCCCCGGAAGACGTTCACGCGGTCGTCCATCCCGTGCTGGACCACCGGATCGTCCTGACGACGGAGGCCGACGTCCGCGACGTCGATCCGGGGTCGATCGTCGAGGGCGCGCTGAACAGCGTTCCCGTCCCGTCGATGGAGAACTGAGAGCTACATCGGCGCTCGTTCGACTACACCGATAAGATCGGCTCGAGCCGTCGCGTACGGTCTCTCGTCGTGTCCTATCGCTCGAATCGGATCGCGTAGTGATACGGCGGCAACTCGACGAGTTCCGTCGCGTCGAACTCGGCCGCATCTCGCACGATACCCGCCGTTTCGTCGGGGGATATCCGCAGTTCGGTCGGCGGGCCTCTCGGCTCGTCCGCGACGGTAGTCGTTTCGCGGGGCAAGTCGTGCCAGTTGATGATGACGAACTGGCCGCCGGGACGGATCGCTTCGAACGCCTGTTCGACGAAGCGCGACCTGTCTTCGATCCCGTGAAACGTGTTCGCCACCACGAGCGCGTCGACGGGCTCCGGGAGGTGCCGCGTCAGTTCTCGAGCATCACCCCGAAGCGTCACGACGTTCTCGATCTTCTGTCGCTCGGCGAGCGCGGTGAGTTCGTCCAGCAGCGACTCGTCGATATCGAGCGCGTACACCGAATTCGGTTCGGTGATCCGGGCTGCGGGTAACGAGAAATACCCGTTCCCACAGGCGATCTCGGCTACCGTGTCGCCGGACGCGACCCCGAGGCGACGGAGGGTCGCACCGGGAGTCGGCCACAGCCGCCCCCACCAATCCCAGTCCGGTTGTCCCGTGTTCTGGAACGTATCCATGCTACCGATTCAACGTATACTCGTAATAGTGACTCGGTCGTCAGAGATACCGGTACGCACGACGAGAGCGCGGTCGAACCGTGGACTACTGCGGCGAGAGTACCGAAACCCGTGTCAGTACTCGAGTTCCCAGCGCTCCTCCTCCGTCGCCGCGAGTTCCTCGGAAACGCCGTCGGCGAGCCGATATTCGCGTCCCTCGCGGACCACGGTCCCCGCCCGCTCGAGGTGTTCCAGATGTGCGTACGACTCGCCGGGGCCGTGGAGGATGTGGATGCCCTCGAGATCGCCGAACAGGTCGGCGCTGACCGTCCAGGTGTCACAGGGACCGAGTCTGTCGAGTGCGTCGAGGACGCGCCACGAGCGCTCCTCGTGGTGGTCGATGATGTACTGCGCGCGGTCGGCCGGGTCGTCGATCGGATCGCGATGCCCGGGCCACGCGCGTTCGTACTCGGCGTCGACGATCCCCTGCAGCGCGCGGAGATACTTCTCGAGCGGGTTCTCGACGCGGACGTCTGCGCCGCCAACGTTGGGGGTATAGACGGGGAGCAGTGCGTCACCGGAGAACACCTGCCGTTCGCCCTCGAGATCCGCCTCGAACATACTGAGGCCGGCAGCGTGGCCGGACGTGTGGACGACCTCGAGTTCGGTGTCGCCGACCGAGAAGACGTCGCCGTCCTCGAAGGTCGTCACGGTCGGCGCCTCGACCGTCGTCTCGCCGTCCGCCATCCGCTCGAGGAGCACCGCCTGCTGGTCCTCGGGCATCCCCCACTCGTCGAAGTACCGCTTCTGGCGGTCGTGCATCTCCTCCCAGGCGTCCTCGTCGCCCTCGACGAGCGCGGCGTCGTCCGCGTGGACGTACACCTCGGCCCCGCTTTCGGCCTGGATCTCGCCGGCCAGCCCGCAGTGATCGTGGTGCCAGTGGGTGAGGAAGATCCGGTCGACGTCCGCGAACGCGAGGCCGCGGTCAGCGAAGGCCGCCTCGAGTTGCTCGCGGGTCGTCGCCATCCAGTCGCCCGTATCGATCAGTACCGTCTCCCGCCCGTCGGCAAAGAGGTAGGCGTTGTTGTCTCCCTCGAACGCCGAGTTCGAGAGCGAAATGCGCTCCATGCACCCACGTCTCACGGGGATCGAGAAAACGTTGTGTAAAGCGGAACGTCGCGAACGGGGGACCGGTACTCGACCGGTCACCCGGCCCGCTACCCGCGAAGGGTCCAGGCCACGAGCACGACCGCGAGTAGGCCCGTTCCGACGGAGACGGCCGCGAGTGCCGGATGGGAAACCGACGGACCGGTCGCGCTCCAGCGATAGAGGACGATAGTCCCGCCCGCGACCACACCGCCGGCGAGTATCGTCCCGCCGACGTGGACGAGTTCCGCCCGCATCGTCGCCGCGTCGCGGCCGAGTTCCGTCCGAATCCCGTCGGCGTACTCGCCGATATCCCACAGGACGAACGCCCCCGCGGTCGTCCAGATCGCCGGCTCGAGTCGGCCGTTGATGGCGAGGCCGACCGCTAACGCGAACACCGCACCCGCAGCGAGCGCGGCACCGGTCGCTCGCCCGGGAAGCAGCCGCACCGCTCGCAGCATCGTGACGGTCCACAGGAGCGACGAGAGCGAACTCAGCGCGAGGACCAGCACGCCCGCAACGAGCACGAGCGGCGGGACCGAGGTGAGGAACTCGAGGACCGACGGCGGAGCCCGCCCCGCGAGCGCCGTCTGGAGGATGCCCCGAAGGTCCGCCTCGGCCGCCGGGTCGGCGAGCGCTGTCGCGAGGACGAGCGCGACGAGCCCGCCGCCGACCATCGGCGCGACCATTCGGGCCACCACGATGGCTGGTCCCCGGCCGAGAATTCCACGAAGCCGCTCGAGAGAGACGAGTCCGAGGGCGACCGCCGCGAGGGCGACCAGCGCCGATCTGATCCCCGGTGTCGTAACGAGCGTCGCCAGCCCGTCACCGGCCGGGGCCGGCAGCGCCGCCCGAAGTTCGACGGGCGTCACCGGCGGCGTGCCGAACTGCTCGACGATCAGCGGGGCGGCGACTGCGGCGACGGTCAGCACGATCGCAGCGCGAGTCGCGAGCGAACAGCCCCGACGGAGCCCGTCGACGGCCGCAGCCAGCGCGTCGCGGCGATCCGGCGGCACGAGTCGCTCGGCGGGAACCGCCGCGAGCGCCCGGCTCGAGAGAACGGCCGCGACGAGCACCAGTCCGGTAAACGAGACGACCGCGAGCGATCCCTCGGGCGTAATCAGCTCGTCCTGGATCACGCCGAGAACGTCCGCGGCGGCTGCCACGGCGCGATCGCGGAGATCGGCCCGCGGAAGGATCGGGAGGACGACGACGGCGACGACTCCGCTCGTCGCGAGCATCGTTCCCGTCGAACCGCGTCGGACGCCGCCACGGCCGAATTGCTGCCAGGAGACCAGCCCCGCGGCGACGGACGCGACGACGAGGACCCAGACGGCACCGCCGGCGATCACCCCCACGCTCGAGGACGTGAGCACGAGCACGCCAGCGAGGAGTAGCGGCGACGAAACCAGGACGGCGACCGGCACCGCGACGACGCCGCCGAGACCCCGCACGAGGGGGCGCTCGCTCGCGAGGAAGACGGTCGTCAGCGCCGCTGCAAACCCGGCTCCCATCGCCAGCGCGGCGAGCCGACCGCCGACGAGCGTCGTTCCGACGGCGAGTCCGATCGCCAGCGTACAACAGAGCATCGCGACGTCGCTCGCCGTCGGCTGGCGGAGCGTCCGTCGAACGCCGCGGACCGCCGACTCGAGCGTGTCGCGCGCGGTTTCGAGAGCTACCGTTCGCGTCGTTCCCGACTCGTCTCCGTCGAATCCCCTATACTCGTTTCGATCCCCAGTTCCGGTGAGCGCGTCGTTCGTCATAGGGAACCACCGCCGGACCCGCCGGGACCGCCGCGGAACGCACGCGCCAGATCGACCGAGATCGGATCCTCGAGCTGCCAGTCGACGACGGTCGCGCCGAGCCCGCGCAGGGCGTCGACGCGGTTGGCCCGCTGGAGCCCGGCGATTCGGAGACCGGTCGAGACCGACGACGACGCGATACCGGTCGTCACGTCGGGGGAGACGACCGTCACCGCCCGTCCGCTGGTTCGCAGCGTCTCGACGAGGCCGACCGATTCGGCGTCGGAGAGCGGCGTACAGAGGACGACCTGCGCTCGCTGGGGCAGCCGTCGCTCGAGGTCGACCGCCAGCGATCGGCTGGCCATCGATTCGTCGTCTCTCGACCCGCCACCGGTCGATCCGCCGTCCGCGACGGGCTGATCGCCCGCCGGGGTCGCTCCCGATCCACCGCTACCGATCGCCTCCTCGACGCGACTCCGGACGTCGCCGCCGGCTCCCGGTTCGATCCAGGTCTCGCCCGACAGCGTCGCCAGTCCGGTTCGGTTGCCGTCCTCGAGCGACGCGACGACGCCCCGCGAGGCGGCGTACAGCGTGAGATCGTATGAGCTCGGCCCGCCGCCGGGCAACTCGCGGTGTGCATCGGCTCGGTCGTCGATCACGAACACGATGGTCACCGCCCGCTCCTCGCGGTACTCGACGGTCGCGAGGTCGCCCGTCCGGGCGAACCGGTGCCAGTCGATCCGGTTCATCGGGTCGCCGCGGCGGTACTCCCGGGTCGCGAAGAACTCGACACCGCTCCCGCCGTCGTCGGTCGGCGTCTGGCCGACGAACTGGATCGTCCGGTCCTGAAACGGGAACGAATCCAGCAGCGTCTCGCAGGTGAATCCGGTATCGCCGCCGGGTGTCACCGCGTCGGTCGTGACGGCCGTCGCCGTCAGCGATCGACGCCGCACCGTCGCCGTCCCGAACGCGTACTCGCCGCGCGGCGGCGTGAGTTCGTACTCGTGGGTGACGGTCTCGCCCGGTCGAACGGCGGTCGCGAACGCGGGCGACCCGCTCGTCACCGGCACCTCGGCCGGCGGTTCGTCGACGACGCGCACGTCCGAGGCGACCCCGGACCCGTCGTTCGTCAGTGACAGCGTCACCGTGACCGACCGGCCCGGTCGCACGCGCGATTCCTCGAGGCTGCGCTCGAGGCGGAGATCCGCCCCGGAACCGCCGTCGGTATCCGTATCGCCTTCGGCACCGCCGTCTGCATCGGATTCGTCGTCAGAACCCCCCAGGTCGGGAACCGAGCTGACCTGTCCGAGGAGGACGAACCCCAGCGCGACGACGCCGAGGAAGAACAGCGACGGACGCCCGAGCGCCACCGCGAGCACGGCGGCGACCAGGGCGATCACGAGCGCGCCGTGCCAGCGGGCCTGACGGGTGAATTCCGTCACGGTGTGGCCTCCGGATTCGAATCCGTCCCGGGACTCGTTCGATCGGTCTCCGTCGATCCCGTCTCGACCGCGACCGCCGGCGTCGACTGCACCCGGTCGATCTCCGCGATCGTCCGCTCGAGACTCCGGCGGAACGGATCGGCGGTACTCACGAGGTCGACCAGCCAGAGCCACAGCGGGGTCGACGGCCCGTCGTCGCCCCCGAGGAAGGCGGCAGCTCTCGCGTCGTCGGTCCACGTGCCGGCCTCGATCGCGGCCATTGCATCGTCTTCCGTCAGTCCGGCGCGGTTCGCGTACGCGGTCGCGGCGATCGGCCGGAGCGAGTCGACGAGTCGCTCGCGCGCCTCCTCGCGCGTCGACCGCGAGCGGTCGTCGTAGGCCGTCGCGAGTTCGAGCCGGCGATCGAACCACGCACCGGCGACGGGATAGTCGGCAGTCGATTCGTCGAACGAGGCAGCCCCGGATTCGGCTGTCGAATCGACCAGTGGTAGCGGCGCCGACGAGAACCGAACCCGACCGATAATTCCGAGCGACGCCGCGGCCACGACGAGCAGGCCGATCACCGCTAACACGACCGTTCCGGGATCGAGCGTCGCCAACAGCGACTCGAGCGCGGGAGCCGCCTCGAGGAGCAATCCGGGCCGAACCGACAGGATCCCCCCGACGGCGAGCAGCGCCACCGAGAGGAGCGTGACGACGGCGAGCCCGCCCGTCGACGGGGCTCTACTCATCGGTTTCCGCCTCCGCGACCGGTACCGTTCCCGACTCGTCCGCCTCCTCATCGACGTCCGCGGCGAGCGCGTCGCGCAATCGATCGTGGGCGGTCGTCGTTCGCTCGAGGTAGCGCGCCGGATCGCGGTCGCCGTACTCGACGTCCCGGAAGGACTCGGTGATCGTCTCGACCGGCTCGTCGGGAACGCCGGCGTCCGTGGCGCTTCGAGCGACGTCGGTGGGGGTCGCGGTCGCGGCGCGACGCCGATACATCGGCGAGGCCTCGATCACGCTCTCGAAGGCCTGCCGGATGCGTTCGCGAGCGGGGACGTGTTCCTCCGCGGTCGCGTCGCCGTCGGTCCGGTCTTCCGCCCCGCCGAACAGGGACGCCGAAACCGACGAGCCGGCGGCTCGAGCGCGCGCCCGTGCGGATCGAAGCGCGTTCGCGATCGCCGTGAACACGAGCCCCGGCAGGTCCGCGATCGATGTCACGCCGCGAAGCGCGGCGAGCCCGCGCTCGAGAGCCTGTGAACAGGCGACGACTCCCGCCAGTGCGATCGAGACGATGCGTCCGGGAATCGAGCGCAGCGTTCCGATCGGATCGTCGCGGGTGTAGAACACGTAGCCGACGATCGACAGCGCGATCGCGGCGAATCCGGCGATCAGAGCGCGATCGGAGAGTCCGGAGACGGACTCCGGGAGCGACGAATCGTCCGCATCGCTTCCGCCGTCTTGCCGGCTGCCGTCGGTCGCGGCGTCGGACCCGCCGCCGGTTTGATCAGCCGCGGCCTGTGACTCGCCGGTCTCGTCGAGCGACCGCTCGGTCGTCGACGAGTCGTCCTCGCTACCGTCGTCGGTGGACTCCGCGGAGTCGTCGGTCGTCTCCGCCTGACTACCGGAGCCGTCCGCAGTAGACGTTTCGCCCCCGTCGCTCGCCGTCGATCCACCGGATCCACCGGCACTGCTCCCGCCCAGTAGGGCCATCAGTTCCTCGAGAAGTCCGGCGGGAATCGGGATCTCCGCAGGGTCGATTCCCTCGAGGAGGCCCGATCCCCCCGACGGTTTCTCCGGCCCTCCGCCGTCGCTCCCACCGCTGGGCATCGGCCGTGACGTCGATTCCCCGTCGGTTCGATCTCCGAATCCATCCCCGAAAACGTCGCTCGCCGGAGAGGCCGAGGCGAGCGGCCCCATCGCGCTCGCTGCCAGTACGAGACCACAGATCGCACACGCCACCGCGGCGACTGCGAGGAATCGGCTCCCGGCACTCGGTCCACTCCCCATCGATTAGCGTACAGTAGATGCAAGCGATATTTACACTTTGTTGCCAAAACGGCGGGAGAGACGGGAGGGGCGGAGAAAATCGACCGTGAAGACGAGGCTACCCGAAAACGCACCGCGCGATCTGTCCACTCGAGAGCGTCGCGTTACGAGCCCCAGAAGTTGTCGCGGCTGCCGAGTCGCTCGCGCTCGGGGCCGCCGTCATCGTCGGGCGCATTGGGCGTCTCCTCGGCGTCGTCCCCGTCCACATCGCCGTCGGCATCCTCCGCTTCGTCGTCCGGATCCATCGGCAACACTTCGAGTTCCTCCGCGCGTGCGTGATTGCTGTGAACCCGCGTTATCTCGACTCGGGCACGGGCGTCCGGCAGGACGCCGTCGACCATCACGATGAATCCGTCTTCGGTTCGGCCGACGCCGGCGCCGCTTTCGTGCATGTCGACGACGTCGATGACGAGTTCCTCGCCGGATTTGACCGGCTGCGTCTTGAGATCCTCGATCGGCTGGCCGTAGTGGTTACACCACTCCTTGCCACCCCGGTCACCGTAGTGTTGACATCCCATTCCCGAAATCCGTTCGGAGAATTCGGGGCAGTCGTCGGCGAGTGGACAGTCTGCCATGCTCGTCACTACTAGCGGTGGCGTTAAACCGTTTCCGTCTTCGGGATGGGTTCCGAGTTCGGACGAAACGCTGGTAGCAAACACCGATGTCAGGGACACCGAACATAAGATAATTGAACGAATCTATAAATCGTGGTAACTGAACCCTTCCTGCGGGACCGGCGGTTTCGAAAAGGTTTACGGTATGGACGTAGCAGTGTAAGATGATGAAAATTCTCGTTACGGTCAAAGAGGTGGCGACCGTCGAAGACGAGTTCGAAATCGAGGGAACGGAGATTGCAGACCAGTACCTCGGGGCCGATCTCAACGAGTGGGACGACTACGCGATCGAAGAAGCTGTCCAGCTACAGGAGGACGGCATCGCCGACGAGGTCGTGACGGTTACCATCGGTCCGGAAGACTGTGAACAGACCATCCGGCAGGCGCTCGCGAAGGGTGCCGACCGCGCCGTCCGCGTCTGGGACGACGCGCTCGAGGACGTCGACCTCCTCGACGTCAACGCCAAGACGGAGATCCTGAGCGCCGTCGTCGAGGAAGAGGACCCCGATCTCGTCCTCTCGGGCGTCCAGGCCGGCGACGACAGCTTCGCCGCGACCGGCGTCTCGGTGGCCGAGAACCTCGGCTTCCAGTGGGGTGCCGTCGTCAACCACCTCGAGCACGATCTCGACGACGGGATCGCGTCCGTGCGACGCGAGCTCGAGGGTGGCGTCGAGGAGCTGACGGACATCGAGCTCCCGGCCGTCCTGACGATCCAGACGGGTATCAACGAGCCCCGCTACGCCAGCCTGCGCGGCATCCGGCAGGCCCAGCGGAAAGAGCTCGACGTCAAAGCGTTCGCCGACATCGGCGTCGACGAGAGCACGATCGAAACCGAACTCGAGCTGACGGACATGTACGAGCCCGAAAGCGAAACCGACGCGACGTTCTGGGAGGGCAGCGCCGAGGAGACGGCCTCGGAGCTGGGTGAACTGCTCCGCGACAAGGGGGTGGCACAATGACGGACGTCCTCGCGGTCGCGGACCACCGACGCGGCGAACTGCGCGACGTCAGCTACGAGATCATCACCGCCGGTCGCCAGCTCGCCGACGAAACCGGCGGCGACCTCCACCTCGCAGTCATCAGCGGCACCGTCGACGACTTCGCAGAGAAGCTCAACCGCGACGGCGTCGACGCGATTCACACCGTCTCCCACGGCGAGGAGTTCAACCACGACGTCTACACGCAGGCGATCACGCAGCTCTACGACGAACTCGCCCCGCAGTACGTGCTGACGCCCAACAGCGTCAACGGGCTCGACTACGCGCCCGCGATCGCCAATCAGCTCGACCTGCCGGTCGTCACTGACACGATCGATCTCGACAACGACGGCGAGACGCTCGTCGCGACCCGCGAGATGTACGGTGGCAAGGTCGAGACGACCAACCAACTCGAGGGCGACGCGGTCATTACGATCCGCGGTGCCGAGTGGCCCGCCGCCGAAGGGACCGGCGACGCCGCGATCGAGGCCTTCGATGCGGACATCGACGAGGACGCGATCGGCTCGACCGTCAACGGCTTCGAGGAAGTCGGCGGCGGCGACGTCGACATCAGCGAGGCCGAACTCCTCGTCTCCATCGGCCGTGGGATCGAGGAAGAGGAGAACCTCGACCTGATCCGCGACCTGGCGGACGCGCTCGGCGCGACGCTGTCGTCCTCGCGACCGATCGTCGACAACGGCTGGCTGCCCAAGAACCGACAGGTCGGCCAGTCCGGGAAGGTCGTCACCCCCGACGTTTACATCGCGATCGGCATCTCCGGCGCAGTCCAGCACGTCGCCGGAATGAAGGGCTCCGATACGATCGTCGCGATCAATACTGACCCCAACGCGCCAATCATGGACATCGCGGACTACGCGATCGTCGACGACCTCTTCGACGTCGTGCCGGAACTGATCGAAGAGTTCGAAGGGTAAGCGATCGTACCGCGAGCGCTGCGCGGTTCGGAACGAGCGCAGCGAGTGAGAACCGCGAATCGAACGGGGAACGAAGTGACCCGTGAGCGAACGGACGCTCGGTTTGTAGCTGTATTTTTTCGCCAGCGTGAGAAATCGCCGTCCCTACTCAGCCGCGTATGCCGCTTGAACACGATCGGATCGCTGCCGTCGTTCTAATATCTTGACAAACAATCAGTAAAATCCAAATAGCTTCGAATTAATTATGCGTAGAATGCGAACTGGAACCGATGTGAAACTGACGATGCGTATCGGATTCGGGGGGGAGCGTGGCAGTCGGCGAGTCGTCGTCCGATCCTCACGGACGGCGACAGTCGATGCTGGGGTCTCGCCGGACCGGCTCGTGGAACGCGATCGGTCGTGGCCGGACGATAGCTCCCCGGCAGACGGTCCCGGTTCACGACGGGTCATGACCGACGGCGGAACCGTTTCGGATGCCAAAGAGGATCACCGAATCGGAGATCGAATCGACGATCTCGAGGCCGAGGTCGCCAGCGCCGAGAAGACGCTCGAATCGCTCGAGGACCGACTCTCCGAACGAGCCAGTCGGGAATACGTCGACGCCCAGCTGGACGCGCTCACCGCCGTGATCGAGGACGTCGATAGCTCGGTCGAAGACCTCGAAACGGCGCTCGAGGAGACGGGCGACGACGCGGCCGACGTCGACGCGGCGGCCGTCAACGCCCTCGAGGCCGACGTCGAGGCGCTGTCGGACGAGTTCGAGTGGCTCGAGGAACAGGTCTCCGAACGGCCGAAGCGGGAGGCGGTCGACACCCAGCTGAACGCGCTCACGGCCGTGGTCGACACGGTCGACGACTCCGTGCAGGAACTCGAAACCGAACTGCGATCGCTTTCGGAGACCGTCGAGTCGATCGAGGCGTCGGAGTCGTCGACGGCCGGCGACGCACGAGCGGCCGCCGACCTCGAGCGCGACCTCGAGTCGCTGGCGAGCGATATCGAATCGCTGTCGGCGGAACTCGAGTCGGTTGCCGAGACTGCAGTCGACGAATCGGACCTGCGAGCGGCGACGGAGGGGCTGGCCGACGCGGACCGCCTCCGGGAGCTCGAGGAGGCCGTGCCGATGATCACCCAGACGGTCGACAACCTCGAAACGGCTATTTCAGAACGTCTCGAGCGGCTCGACGCGTACGACGGCGGAGCATCCGACGAGTCCATCGGTGCCCTCGAAGAACGGGTCCAGACGCGCTTCGAGGAGATCCACGGCGAGCTGTCGACGCTCGACGCGGAGCTCACGGAGGTTCGCGAGACAGTCCCCGAACTGGAACGGTCGGTCGAGTCGACGGACGAGACCGTCCGCGCCGTCCGAGGGGAACTACGGGAAGAGGTCGGATCGATCCGCGAGGAGTTCGAGGCAGTACGAGAGCGGATCGATGCGGTCGAAACTCGGGTCACCGAGGTCCCAGACGACGCCGCGGATTCGGACCGAGTGGAGGGTCTCGCGGAGACCGTCACCGACCTCCGTCAGAGCCTCGAGACGCTCGAGGAAGACGCCGTCACCACGGAGTCAGTGACGACGCTGCAGGCGGAGCTGGCCCAGACTCGCCGGCGGCTCGAGGCTGTCGAAGGGACAGTCGAGAACGTCGAAGCCACCGCCGAAGAGACCGTCGAAGACATCGAAGAGACCGTCGAGACGCTGGAACCGGCCGTCACGGACCTCCGGACGGACGTCGACGCCAATCGAGAACAGCTGAAACGGCTCACGACGACCGTCGAGACGGTCGAAACGTCGGTCGAGTCGGACACCGAGCTCGAAGCGACCGTCGACGACGTCGAATCGAGCGTCGACGAGATCGAGGCGCGGGTCGACGGGATCAATGGAAAGCTCGAGTCGGACCTCAAGACCCTCCATCTGGAGATCGACGACCTCCGTGAGCAGGTTCAGACGGACGAGGGGAGTCTCCTCAAGCGAATGGTGAAAGACGACGTCTTCGGACTGGTGACGGTCGCGTTCGTGGCCATCAGTGCGATCGGCGCGTCGATGGCGTTCTTCGACGGGCAGCTCGCCTTCGCCGCCGTGTTCGCCGCCATCCCGATCGTGACCGTTCTGGGCGCTCACGTTCTCTCCCAGCGATCGTGACTGACTCGAGTGCGAGGACGGTCGATCCGTTACGTACTTTTCGCCCCTCTCCTAAACCCCTGCAATGGAACTGCTGGAGCGTCGACGAGCGCTGATCGAGGAGCGTCTCGTCGAGGTCGTCGATGGGGTCGAACCCGAGACGCTCAGCGAGGAAGTTCGTCACGTCGCGCTCTCGGGCGGGAAGCGCGTCCGACCGATGATAACACTGTTGGCCTGCGAGACAGTCGGCGGACGGGCCGAGGATGCGGTCGAGTTCGGCGTCGGTATCGAACTCGTTCACGCGGCCTCGCTGGTCGTCGACGACATCATCGACCGCTCGGAGCTGCGACGCGGGACGACCAGCGCGTGGGCCGAGTTCGGTCACGGCCCGGCGATCATCACCAGCGACGGGTTGCTCGGCGAAGCCTTCGCTCTCTTTTCGGCCGATCCGAACGCGACCCGCGTCGTCGCCGAGGCGATGGTCGAACTCGGCATCGGCGAAGCGACCGAGCTGTCGGCCGAGCCGACGAACGAGGAGGAGTACATGACCCTCGCTCGGCGAAAGACCGGAGCGCTGTTCCGTGCCGCGGCCGAACTCGGCGCGATCGCCGCCGACTCGGACCCCGTCACCGTCGAGGCGCTGGGCGAGTACGCCGAGCGGGTCGGCGTCGCCTTCCAGATCAGGGACGACGTGTTAGACGCCGTCGCCGACCCCGAGGAACTCGGCAAACCGACCGGCAACGACGCCGCCCTCGAGCGGCCGTCGGTCGTGCAGGTGACCGATCTCACGCCCGAGGAGGCCAACGCCTCCGCCCGGCGGGAAGCCGACCGCGCGATCGACGCCCTGGACCGGGTCGACGTCGCGGATCCGGAGGCGCGAGACTACCTGCTCGAACTGGCGGAGTTCGTCGTCGAGCGCGAGCGGTAGGGACGCGAGTCAGACACGGCCGGCCTGTCGCGATCCCTCCTCCCGGTCCGTATCCGAAAAGCGCGACTCCGCGACGGCGAAGGTGAGCGTGCTCACGATCCCGAGCAGCGTCCCCGCCGTCAGCGCCGCCGCGAGATAGGCGATCTCGACGTCGCCGAGGAAGAACGCGCTCACCGCGTGGAGGACCACCGCGATCGAGAGCACGTAAAACGGCGCGTTGAGGTATCGCCACTCGAGCGAGCCGGCGATGTACTCGTCGGTGATCTGCCCGAGGCTGGTAGTGAGGCCCGCGGCGGCGAACCAGTGGATCGAACCGTAGACGAGCGCGGCGAGCATCACGGGAACGTCGAGCTCGCCGGCCGTCGTTCGCTGGACCGTCTCGAGCGTCTCGACGCCGCTGACGCCGCCGAGAACGAACAGGGCCGCGGCGACGACGTACGCCAGTAGCGTCGTTCGGCCGGCGTACAGCGATCGGCGGGCCCGTTCGACGGTCTCGTCCAGTCGATCGCCGAGCCCCAGTCCGCGCGAAATGAGATAGAAGCCGAGCAGTGCCGACGTCGTCCCCAGGACGAACCCGGGCATGTTCAGCACCGACCCGATCAGCGCGAGCGGATAGATCAGCAGGAGGATACCGAGCGGAATGAGGACCGTCCCTCGCGTCTCGGGGTCGTCCAGCACCTGCTTGATCGTGTAGTACATCGACTCGAGGTTCTGTGCCTGTCGGACCACGACCCGCCGAACGCCGTCGATGGGGACGCGCGAGCGGATGATCGGAATGACGGACTCGTCCTGTGCGCCGTCGGTGACGACGAGCGTCGTGACGTCCTCGGCCGTCGAGAGGCTCGCGAGGACGGTATCGACTTCGTCGCCGACCTCCCGGTTGGCGCTGACGTCGCCCTCGTCGTTGCCGGTCACGACGGCGACCTCGACGCTCTCGTCTCGTTCGTCGAGATCGTCGTAGATGTTCAGTCCCTGAAAGATGACGTTGACGTCGGAGTCCTCCGGGTCCGCGGTCGCGAGCGCGACGGCCGCCTCCTCGACGGGATCGCGACCGATGACCGGCGTCGAAAAGCCGGTCTTTCGACCGAGGTCGTCGTCGAGGTCGACACAGAGGACCAGCAGCATCGATCGGACGTTCGAGCGCGGGGTATTTCCATCTTCTGGGGTCGAAAGAATGCGAGGCGGGCCTCGAGTCCGAGAGGGACGTGGGGTCGGCCGGCGACGCGAAGGGGTCGTCGCGGAAACGGAGGACTCAGGGATACTCGAGGTCCGTCTCGTCCGCGTCGAGGGAAACGCCGCGAATTTCGAAGCGCGCGCCGCCGTCACGGCTCTCGCCTGCGCTGACGTCCCAGCCGTGGGCCTCGGCGATCTGTTCGACGATCGCCAGCCCGAAGCCGGTTCCCTCCGCCGCCGTCGTGTAGCCGAACTCGAACAGCGACTCGCGGTCGTCGGGCAGTCCCGGGCCCGAATCCGCGACGTAAAACCCGCTCGAGCCTGTCGGGTCGTCGGTCGATCCCTGCTCCCGATCGACCGTTCCGATGGTGACGGTCAACTCACTAGTTCCGCTGCCGTCGCCGTTGACGAGGTCTCGTCCGACCGGGTCCGAATCGGTCCGTGACTCGGGATCCGTCGAACCGTGTTCGACGGCATTGCGGCAGAGGTTCTCGAGCAGTTCCCGGACTCGAGCCTCGTCGGCGTAGATTCTGACGTCGGAGTCGACCTCGAGCCGGGCATCACCGGTGTCAACGGTCGACCACGCCTCCCGAGCCGCCGAGGCGAGCGGGAACCATTCCCGATCGCCGATCGTCTTTCCCTGGCGAGCCAGCCGGAGGAGTCCGTCGACCAGTTCCGTCATCCGAGAGAGCGACCAGCGCAGTTCGTCGACGTGTTGGCTGTCGACCTGCTCGTCGAGCATGTCGAGGTGGCCCTGTGCGACGTTCAGCGGGTTCCGGAGGTCGTGGCTGACGAGGCTCGCGAACTCCTCCAGGCGCTCGTTCTGGCGCTCGAGTTCGTCTCGGTAGTGTTGTTGCTGCGTAATGTCGCGAAGCGCGTGGACCGTCCCGGCGAACTCGCCGTCTTCGAGCGGAAGGAGTTTGGTGTGAACGTCGTAGATCCGCTCGTCCCCCTCGGCGGACCGAAACTGAATGTTGTACGTCGCCAGCTCGCGGTCGTTGTTCGAGGAGAGGAGCGCTCGGACGTCGTCGATGTACCGGTCGATCGCCGCCTCGTGATAGTACCCGCGCTCGACGAGTGTCGGAAATTCGAGCCCGAGCAGTTCGTCTCTCTCTTCCTCGAACCCGGACGCGTACTCCTCGTTCATCCAGACGATAGTGGCGTCAGCGTCGAGCACGAACAGACCGAAAGGTGCCGTCTCGAGGATCGTTTCGTACTGTGAGAGCTCGCGTTCGCGCTCCTTGCGGCGGGTAATCTCCCGAACGACACCGACCGACCCGTCGAGCTCGCCGTCCTCAGTGAGCAGCGGCGTGACGCTCGTCTCGCAGATCTTCCGACTCCCGTCTCCGGTTTCGAACGTGGACTCGAAGCTCGATCCGGTAGTCGCGTCCGACTCGAGGGCCGCCCTGAGCGCATCGGTCGCGCGCTCGAACGTCTCGTCGGTAACGAACCGTTCGATGTTCGATCCGACCAGCCGGTCGCGGTCGTGGCCCAGACGGTCGACCAGCGCGTCGTTGACCATCGTGATCGATCCGGTCTCGTCGAGCAGATACATCGGATCCGCGGCGTTTTCGACCAGCGTTCGGTACTGCTCGAGGCGGCGGTCGGCGGCCGCTCGGGCGCGTTCCGCACGGCGTTTCTCGACGGCCTGTCTGATCCGGTGTGCCAGTATTTCGTACTGAACGGTCCCCCGTCGCTTCTGTAGATAGTCAGTGACGCCGGCCTCGATGGCCTCTCGTGCGATGTCCGAAGGGTCCGTGCCAGTGACCAGGAGAAACGGGATCGCCGGATCGCGGTCTCGAACGATATCGAGGAACTCGAGTCCGTCCATCTCGGGCATGTCGTAGTCGCTAACGATGCAGTCGATATCGCTGTCGTCCAGAACTGCCAGCCCCTCGCGGCCGCTGCCAGCGGTCGTCACGTCGAGACCCTCGTCCGTTCGCTCGAGAACTGTCGCCGCCAGTTCGCAGACGCTCGGGTCGTCGTCGACGCACAGGACGTGAATCCCCGATCCCATCAGATACGCTACGTTCTAACTCCACAGTATAATAATATGTGGCTACGAGTCAGGTGCCAGCGATCGCCACACATGGACCGCGTCAGTTTCGGACTGCTTTTGAGGCTCCAGTGGCTATGTTCCCTCGAATGATCTCGAAGGGCTGTGAGCAGTGCGCGAAAGGTGGCAAGATGGTGCTGTTCGTCTACGGATACTGCGACCAGCGCGACTGCTTTTACTGCCCGCTCGGCGAGAACCGCAAGAACGTCACCGACGTCTACGCCAACGAACGGCTCGTCGAGAGCGACGAGGACGTCCTCACCGAGGCCCACCGGATGGAGGCGCTCGGCACGTCGATCACCGGCGGCGAGCCCCAGGAAGCGCTGGGTCGGACCTGCCACTACCTCGAGCTCCTGAAAGACGAGTTCGGCGAGGACCATCACACGCACCTCTACACCGGCATCACCGGCGGCCGCGAGAACATGCGCCGCCTCTCGGAAGCGGGCCTCGACGAGATTCGCTTCCACCCGCCCTACGAACAGTGGGGCGACCTTCACGGGACCGAGTGGGAGGAGATCCTCCACATCGCCCGTGAAGAAGGCCTGACTCCCGCCTTCGAAATCCCCGGCATTCGCGCCGAAGAGGAGTTCCTCGAGTTCCTCGACGAGGGCGCGGCGGAGTTCTGCAACATAAACGAGTTCGAGATGAGCGACGGGAACTACCGCCGGATGCAGGAACAGGGGTACGAACTCAAAGAGGACCACATGAGCGCCGTCGAGGGCTCTCGCGAGGACATCCTCGACGTCATGGGCGACCACGAGAAGGTCTACTTCTGTACGTCCGTGTTCAAGGACGCGGCCCAGCACCGCCGCCGCCTGAAACGGATGGCCCGGAACATCCGCCGCGAGTTCGACGACGTCACCGACGACGGAACCCTCGTCTACGGCAAGACCCACGCCGACCCCGAGGAGTTCGACGCCCTCGGCGTCCCCGAAGAGTTCTACACCGTCAAGACCGACCACGTCGAAGTCGCCTGGTGGCTCCTCGAGGAAATGATCGAGGACGGCGACCTCGAGGACGGCGAAATCGTCGAGCAGTACCCGACCTACGACGGGCAAGTGGTCGAGCGGACGCCGCTAGCGTAAGAACCGCGAACGAACGGAAGCGCGGCGCTACGCGCCGCGGGAAGACGAGCGGCCCGCGGCCGCGAGTGAGTGATCGGGTCTTTTTTGGTGCAGATTTTTGCTCCGAGCGGTGCGCTGTGCGCACCCGAGGAGGAAAAAGGTGCACGTGGCAGGTCGTCGAGCGGACGCCACTAGCGTAGGACCGCGAGCGCTGCGCGGTTCGGAACGAGCGAAGCGAGTGAGAACCGCGAATGCGAATAGCGAGGGACGCAGAGCGTCCCTCGGACCATGCGAGCCGGCCGTCGGCCCGCGAGCAGACGGGGAACGAAGTGATCCGTGTACGAGTGAGTGAGCGGCTTTTTATCCACGGTTGTCCGTCCGACTCGCGGCCGGTGTCACTGACGCTCGTCGAGGCTCCGGTGAACACCGGCCGTCGTTCACTCCACTTCGGTCGGATCGACGCCCGGCAGCGTGATGAGGTTCTCGCGCCCGATCCGAAGCTTTTCGATCTCGTCGTCGTCGTCCATCTTCGAGAGGAGCTGTGAGACCTTGGCGTTCGACCAGCCGGTCTCCGAGACGATCGAGGCCTGTTTCATCCGCCCGCCGTTTTGCTTGAGCAGGCGGTGGACGCGCTCCTCGTCGCTCAACAGTTCTGGGTCGATCTCGTCGTCGACGGATTCCTCGAACTCGAGGCTCGTCCCCGACTCGGGATCACCGGACGCTGACGAATCGGCCGTCGAGACTACGTCGGAGCCGCCGTTTCCATCGGCCGTTGCGGTCTTGTGCCCGTCCGCGGGACTGTTCGAACGGCCGGGCAACTCCGCGTTCTCGAGGACCGACAACCGATCGGACGGAATCGGAACGCCGACGTCTATATCACGACGCGTGAGCAGGTATGCAATCCCACCGACGAGGATCACGAGGGCGAGAACTGACGCGATCAGCCATCCGGCTCCGGGAAGGAAGAAGGGGCCGCCGGCACCCTCGAGAATCGTGATCTGGACTCCGTTCTCGCCGAATTCGTGGGGGCCGTCCCAGACGAGTGCGCCGTCCTCCGTACTCGTCGGCGCATCGACGAATCCGTAGTTCGATGGGGGTTCGATAACCAGGCGCTGCCCGCTACTCAACGTCCGGAACAACGTCCCGTCGGACGTTTGGAGGGCGTCACCGACGTGAATCCGTTCGCCGTCGACGGTGGCGAAGTTCGTCCACGTAAACGAGTAGGAGATGATCCCGACTCGATACGGCTCTTCGTCAACCGATCGGTCCGCGTCGAGGTCGACGGTTTCGATTCGGGGGTCGTCCCACGCTGCGTTCTCGATCGACATATTGCGGCCGGTCGACTTAGACGCGAGATTCGCGTACCGTTCGAACAGTTGGGGATCGTACCCGGCGTCTCGTTGGCCCGAGACGACCGCATCGGCATACTCGTCGAACGTTTCGGCATCGTCGTCGTCCGTCACGCGGAACCGACTCTCGACCGTCCATTTCGCGTCCCCGGTATCGGTGATCCGAATCCTGATCACCTGCCAGGTATCGGGTCGTTCGAGCGGCGGTGGTGCGGTGGACGAGGCCGAAACGGACTGAGACTGCTCGGGAGCTGTGGAGAGCGATGAGGGGTCTGGGGCTGGCCGCTCGATAGTCGCCGGGGTCGATGCCGACGGCGTGGCGGCCACTGCCCCCATCGTGGTTGTCGCGAGGAGGACCGCGAGGGCAAGTGTGGCGGCAGTGGACATCCGCATGCGTATCAACGGGTGGTTTCCCGGGGGAAAAAACACTTTCCATCGGAAAATAAAACGTTACTGGCGGCGTTGAAAGCTCTAATTCGCCGTGAGAGGTTCGCTACGATCGGTTTCTTCTCATCACCGACAGACGACCGGTTTTTGTATCAAGAGCCCATACGGAACCCCGATGACTAACGCGACCCCCGCTCTCTTCGCGGTACTTCTCGTTCTGTCCCTGCCCGCGATACCGCTCGTCGGGGCAGGTCCCGACGACGGGAGTATCGACGGCCCCGAGGCGGCCCTCCTCCAAGACACCACCTCGGGAACGGAGCCGACGGCGGTCGACAATACGACCAACAGGCTCCAGCTTACCGGAGACGTCAGAAGCGAGTACACCGAGTACGGACCGAATCTCGGAACGGCACTCGCAAGCGCCGACGATCACCTTCGAGTCGACCACGATCAGTACACCATCGTCGACAGCGAGTTCGACGGCGCAACCGCCGAGGAACGAGCGGCGATGATCCAGACGGCCTACGAGCGGCTCACGGAGCGAGCGGACGAACTCGATCAACGCGAACGCGAGGCCGTCAGAGCACACGCGGCCGGCGAGCGCTCGTCGACCGAGCTCCTCCAGACGCTGGTGCGAAATCACAACGAGGCGGCGATGCTGTCCCGCGACCTCGAGACACTGGAGGATCGGGCAGCCAGTGTCCCGGGATACTCGCTGTCAGCGAGCGAGGTGCGTGCCGACCACAAGTCCCTGGACTACCACCAGACCTCCCTTCGGACGACCCTCGAGCGACTGTCCGAACGACCGACGAGTACCCATCGCGATATCGTCGTCTCGACCTCTGAGACCGGATACAGCGTTGCGGTCATAGACGGGAGTCAGTACGTCGTCGAAACGAGTCGGTTCGATAACCGCGACGAAACCGCACCTGACCGGTTCGAAAACGGCGAAGCGTACGATCACACGGCCGAGCTCTACCCGTGGGCGAGCGAATACGGCCCCCACTTCCAGGACAACAGCCCCGACTACTACTGGGCGGAAATGGGACACGATCACGGTCGACTCGAGTTCTACTTCGACAGTGGGACGGGAGACGTCTACCGCGAAATGCAGCAACTGTCCGCATCGTCCCTTCCCGCGATGGAGGCCACCTCGTGGCCCCGTGACGAACTCAACCTGACGGTCACCGAGACGCCGGCGAACGGGCCGGCCAAGGTCACAGTGACTGATCCGGAGACCGGAGATCCCGTCCGATCGACGGTTACGGTCGACGGCGTCGAAGTCGGCGAGACCGGCGAAGACGGATCCATGTGGATCGCGCAACCGGTCGGGACGTACGACCTTACAGTGTCGACCGAAGCGGAGAGCGTGAACGCGACGATAACGGGTGACTAGTGACCGTCGGATACCGGATCAGTCCGTACGGGTAGCAGTTCGAGTCGAACGGCGAGTTCTGCGTAACCTCGAGCTGTGATTTATACGAAAAGGGGAAGCCACCGTGTAGCGTGTACCGAAAGCGGAACTGCCGGTGCCGGCGAGCATCGGTGGTGGGCGATCGACGCGGCGTCAGTCCGATACTCGGCGTCGTCTTGTTGCTGGCGCTCACCGTCTGTCTCGCGACCGTCGTCGCCGTCGCGATCGGCGGATGGTCGCCAGAGTCGCCCGGTCCGAACGCGACCTTCGAGCTGTCGGCCGACGCCGACGGGTCGTCGATCGTGCTCGAGCACGTCGCGGGCGATCCGATCGACGTCGAGGCGCTGTCCGTAACGGTCGCAGTAAACGGGACGGAACTATCCGCTCAACCGCCGATTCCGTTCGTCGGGGCGAACGGATTTCGTGGCACACCGGACGGGCCGTTCAACGCGAGAAGCGGATCGGAATGGACTCCCGGAGAGGAAGCCGGCGTTTCGGTCGCAGACACGAATACGCCGACGCTCGAGGCTGGCGATTCGGTTGCTGTGACGCTCGTCGTCGACGGCCGACGGATAGCCGAACTCGAGACGACGGCAAGGTGAGGAATTATTCCGGTGCGCGCCCGATCGTCGTGATCGCGACGTCGGGGTCGTACGATGGGCCCATGAACGCGTGTTTCACATCCTCGAAACCGGCGGTTTTGAACATCTGATCGGCCTCGTACTCGTCGTAGAAGAGCATGATCGAGTCCGCCAGCAGCTGACTGACGACGTTGTCGGGATAGTTCGGTCCGACGACGAGTACCTGCCCGCCGGGTTTGAGGACGCGGCGAAACTCCCGGAGTGCGAGGATCGGATTCGGCCAGTATTCGATCGATCCCGACGACCAGACAACGTCGAACGTGTCCGTCGCGAACGGGAGTCGTTCGGCGTCGCCGCGATGGAAGTTGACCGGCGGCGCGCGTTTACCGAACTTCTCGTAGGCCTGGTCGAGCTGGTGTTCGCTCTGGTCGAGCGCGTAGACCTCGTCGGCGTGCTCGAGGAGCCCCTCCGTGGCGAAGCCGGTGCCACAGCCGACGTCGAGGACCGTCATGTCGTCCTCGATATCGAGCAGGGAGAGCGCCTCGGTTCGCATGTCCTCGGTCCAGATGAAGGGGTTCACCTGATCGTAGACCCGTGAGAGGTACTTGTAGAACAGTCGGGCACGGGCCTTGTTCTCGAGAAGTCCCATTAGTGAGGAGTTTCGGTCCGATCGGCATATGTCTGCTGTTCCCGGCGGAAGAAAGGGAGAGTAACAGATAATTACCGGTCTCGGAAAGCGAATCGCGCTGAGCCACTTTCGCAACTACCATATACGCGCTCTGGCAAACGTCCGATTGCTTAGAGTATGTAGAGTATGCCGAGGCCAGAGGTTCTCGAACGAATTAAGTCGGCGGAGGACGAGGCCGACGAGATCGTCGCATTGGCAGAGAACGACCGCGACGAGCGAATAGCCGAGGCCCGGGAACGTGCCGAGGAGATTCGCACGGAAGCGGAACAGGAGGCGCAGGAGCTGAAAGAGCGCCGTCTGGAGGAAGCTCGCGAGGAGATCGACGCGGAATGCGAGCAGGTCCTCGAAGCAGGCGAACAGGAGCGTGAGGAACTCGCCGAGCGCGCCCGGAAACGGGTCGGCGACGTGACCGACCACGTCGTCGAACTGTTCCAGGAGGACGTCCATGCTCAGACCTGAACGAATGAGCAAGGTCTCGGTGACCGGTTCCAGGGGCGTCATGCCCACGGTCATCGAGACGGTTCACGAGCTCAGTCTGGTGCATCTCTCGGACTACGACGGCTCCTGGGAGGGGTTCGACAACGGCAACCCGATGGAGGGTGCCGATCGCGCCTCCGAGAAGCTGGTGACCGTTCGCGCCCTCGAGAGCACCCTCGAGCTGTCGGCCGACGAGGCCGAGCCGGGAACGCTCGATGACGACTGGGAAGACCGGCTCGAGGAGATCCGAACCCGTGTCAACGACCTCGACGACCGCCGCGGGGAGATCAACGACGAACTGCGGCAGGTCAACGAGAAGATCGACCGCGTGGCTCCGTTCGCGGAGCTCGGCATCGACCTCGATCTGCTGTCGGGGTACGAGACGGTCGACGTGCTCGTCGGCGAGGGCCCCCTCGACGAGGTCGAGGCGGCCGTCGAAGCATCCGACGACGTTCGGGCCTTCGAGACGTTCACCGGTGGCGACGTCGTGGCCATCGTGGCCGCACCCGCCGAGGACGCCGACGACGATCCGATCGACGACGCCCTGGTCGGCGTCGAGTTCACCCGCTACGAGGTGCCCGACACCGAACAGAGCCCGGAGGCGTACGTCGACGAACTCCAGAGCCGGCAGCAGGAACTCGAGTCCGAGATCGACGAGATCGACGCGGAGCTCGCGGAAATCAAGCAGACGGAAGCGAGCTTCCTCCTGCGCGTCGAAGAGGAGCTGACGATCGACGTCCAGCAGGCGGAAGCGCCGCTGCAGTTCGCGACGACCGAACACGCGTTCGTCGCGGAGGGCTGGATCCCGACCGCCGAGTACGACCGGCTCGTCGCCACGCTGCGCGACGCCGTCGGTGACAGCGTCGAGGTCGAAGAACTCGAGCGGGCGGACTACGACCGTCACGGGGCACACTCCCACACGGAAGACGTGCAGAAAGGGACGCCCGCGGCGGCCGACGAAGACGACGATGCGGCCGCGGATGCGGACGAGCAGAAACAGAAGGCCGTCACGGACGGTGGCTCGACGGTGACGATGGACGACGAGCCGCCGGTGATCCAGGACAACCCGTCGATCAGCAAGCCGTTCGAGTTGCTGGTGCAGGCTGTCAGCCGACCGAAGTACAGCGAACTGGATCCGACGATCTTCCTGTTCCTGACGTTCCCGCTGTTCTTCGGGTTCATGATCGGTGACGTCGGATACGGCATCATCTACATGGCCATCGGGGCCTACATGGCGACCCAGGTCGACAGCGAGGCGATCGCCAGTCTCGGCGGTGTGGCCATCTGGGCTGGCCTGTTTACGACCATCTTCGGGTTCGTGTACGGTGAAATATTCGGCCTGCACGTCCTCGGAGAGATCGTCTGGCATGACATGCTGGACGTCGAGTTGCTCCCGCTGAACAAGGGACTCGAGCCGGCAGCTGCCGACTTCGCACTTGGCTGGATGGTGATTAGCGTGCTGGCCGGGATCGTCCACCTCAACATCGGATACATCCTGGACTTCTACGAGAATCTCAGCCACGGCGTCAAGGACGCCCTCTTCCACAGCGGGTCGTGGATCCTGATGATCAACGGGATCTGGATCTGGATCTTCTCGGCCCAGGCAGAGGGCTCGAAGCCGGACTTCCTGTTCACGACCTTCGCCAGCGACGGGCCGTTCCCGATCGGGTTCACCGGGTTCCCGATGTGGGAGCTATTCGCATTCCCTGAATGGATTCCGCTACTCGGCGGGTTCCCGTTGACGGCCCCGCTGCTCGTCTTCCTGATCGGGCTCGTTATGCTCGGAGTCAGCGAACCCGTCGAACTCGTCGAATCGCTCGACGTCGTCGTCAACGTCTTCTCGTACACCCGGATGGGCGCAGTGTTGCTTGCGAAGGCCGGCATGGCCTTCGTCGTCAACCTGCTGTTCTTCGGCGCGTACGAGGACCCCGACGGCGAGTTCCACTTCCTTCGAACGCACGAGCCGAGCTACGTCGCCGAACACTACGGCGAGGGTGCAGAGGTCGTCTTCAGCGGTCTGATGCACTCCGGCACTGCAGCCCTGGTCGGCGGACTTGTCATTCTCGTACTCGGACACATTGTCGTGTTAGCGCTTGGCGTGACAAGCGCCGGCTTACAGGCTGTGCGCCTCGAGTACGTCGAGTTCTTTAACAAGTTTTATGAAGGCGGTGGGGAGAACTACGAACCGTTCGGAACCGATCGAAAGCACACTGAGGACTACTAACAATGAGTGGACTTGAACTTGCGGCGGATGTTGCACTGCAAACAGAACAGGCGGCCGGTCCGACCCTCGAGAACGCGGGCGCAGCGGCGATCGCTGTCGGCCTCGCGGCGCTCGCAGCAGGCTATGCCGAGCGCGGTATCGGCGCAGCGGCAGTCGGCGCGATCGCCGAAGACGACGACATGTTCGTTCCGGGCCTGATCATGACCGTCCTCCCAGAGACGCTCGTGATCCTCGCTCTGGTCGTCGTCTTCATCGTATAAACGCACCCCCTTTCTCTCACCAATGAGTTTGGACACAGTCGTAGAAGACATTCGAGAAGAAGCCCACGCGCGTGCGGAGGACATCCGCTCAGAGGGCGAGACGCGCGCCGAGGAGATCGAATCGGCAGCGGAGGACGACGCCGAAGAGATCCTCGCCGACGCGGAGGCCGAGGTCGAGCGCGAAATCGACCAGCTCCGCGAACAGCGCCTCTCCAGTGCGAAGCTGGAGGCGAAACAACAGCGCCTGGAGGCCCGCCGCGACGTGCTCGGGGAGGTCCGGGAGGCCGTCGAGGACGAGCTCGCCGCCCTCGAGGGGGACACCCGCGAGGAACTCACGCGAGACCTGCTCGAAGCCGCGAGCGACGAGTTCGACGAGGGCGACGACGTCTCCGTCTACGGTCGGAGCGACGACCAGGAGCTGCTCGAGTCGATCCTCGAGGACTACGACGGCTACGAGTACGCGGGCGAGTTCGACTGCCTCGGCGGCGTCGTCGTCGAGAGCGAGCAGTCTCGCGTTCGAGTCAACAACACGTTCGACTCGGTGCTCGAGGACGTATGGGAAGACAACCTTCAGGCGATCAGCAACCGACTCTTCGAGCAATGAGCGCAGGTGCCTCGAATCCGGAATACGTGAACGCTCGCGTACGGTCGCGCCGAGCCTCGCTGTTCTCGGACGAAGACTACCGCAAGCTGATCCGGATGGGGCCGAGCGAGATCGCGCGGTTCATGGAGGAGACGGAGTACGAACGCGAGATCAACGAGCTCGGTACGCGGTTTTCAGGCGTCGACCTGATCGAATACGCCCTGAACCGCAACCTCGCGAAGCACTTCGACGACCTGCTGGAGTGGTCGCAGGGACGACTCTACGACCTGATCGCTCGCTACCTGCGGAAGTTCGACGTCTGGAACCTGAAGACGATCATCCGCGGGATCTACACCGACACCGACCCCGAGGATATCCAGACCGACCTCATCCGTGCCGGCGAACTCGAGGAGCGGACGATCGACCGGCTGCTCGAGGCCGACACGATCGAGGACGTCGTCGAGATGCTGTACAACACGAGCTACTACGAGTCGCTGACGGTCGCCTACGAGGAGTTCGAGGAGACCGGCGCGCTCGTTCCCCTCGAGAACGCCCTCGATCGGGAGTTCTACGAGAACCTGCTCGCGGACCTCGGCCGGCCTCAGGAAGGGCCCGAAGCGAAGTACGTCGAGTTCCTCGAGGCGGAGATCGACTTCCGGAACGCCCGGAACGCGTTGCGACTCGCACGCAGCGGTGCCGACCTCGATCCGGCGACCTACTACATCGACGGCGGCGTCCTGTTCGACGCGTCCGATCTCAACCGGCTCGTCGGTGACTACGACGCGCTCGTCGATCACATCGCCGATAGCAGGCGGTACGGCGACCGACTCTCGACTGCGCTCGGTCGGCTGCGCGATGCTGACAGCCTTATCCAGTTCGAGCACGCACTAGACGCTGCGTTGCTCGAGTACGCCGACACGCTCTCGAGCATCTATCCGGCCTCGGTCTCGGCCGTCCTTTCGTACATCCTCGCGAAAGAGCGCGAGGTCGAGAACATCCGTGCCATCGCGCGCGGTCGCGAGGTCGGACTCGCAGAGAACGAGATCGAAGAGGAGCTGGTGATCCTATGAGCCAGGAAATCGCAGTCGTCGGCAGTCCGGAGTTTACCACCGGCTTTCGCCTCGCTGGCGTCCGTCGGTTCGAGAACGTCCCGGACGACGAGAAAGACGACCGACTGGACGACGCTGCAACGGCGGCCCTCGAGGACGAGGGCGTCGGGATCGTCGTCATGCACGACGAGGACCTCGAGCACCTGTCGCGAAACGTTCGCCAGGAAGTCGAGACGAGCGTCGAGCCGGTCGTCGTCACGATCGGCAGCGGAACCGGTGGCGGCGGGCTGCGCGACCAGATCAAACGCGCGATCGGGATCGACCTGATGGACGAGGACGAAGACAGCTAAACTATGAGCCAGGCAGAAGACATCGAATCCGTCGACGAAGACGGTGTAATCGAAAGCGTGAGCGGTCCCGTCGTGACCGCCACGGACCTCGACGCCCGGATGAACGACGTCGTCTACGTCGGCGACGAAGGGCTGATGGGCGAGGTCATCGAAATCGAAGGGAACCTGACCACGATTCAGGTGTACGAGGAAACCTCCGGCGTCGGCCCGGGCGAACCCGTCCAGAACACGGGCGAGCCCCTGAGCGTCGACCTCGGACCCGGCATGCTGGACTCCATCTACGACGGCGTCCAGCGCCCGCTCGACGTCCTCGAGGAGAAGATGGGGACCGCGTTCCTCGACCGCGGGGTCGACGCCCCGGGGATCGACCTCGAGAAGAAGTGGGAGTTCACCCCCGAGGTCGAAACGGGTGATACCGTCGAACCCGGCGACGTCGTCGGGGTCGTCGAGGAGACCGTCACCATCGACCACAAGGTCATGGTGCCGCCGGACTACGAGGGTGGCGAAGTCACCACCGTCGGGGACGGCGAGTTCACCGTCGAGGAGACCGTCGTCGAACTCGACAACGGCGAAGAGATCCAGATGCACCAGGAGTGGCCGGTCCGCGAAGCCCGGCCCGCCGGTGACAAGGAGACGCCGACTGAGCCGCTGGTGACGGGCCAGCGCGTGCAGGACGGCCTCTTCCCGCTCGCGAAGGGCGGGACGGCGGCGATTCCCGGTCCCTTTGGCTCCGGGAAGACCGTCACCCAGCAGCAACTCGCCAAGTGGTCCGACGCGGACATCGTCGTCTACATCGGCTGTGGCGAGCGCGGCAACGAGATGACCGAGGTCATCGAGGACTTCCCGGAACTGCCCGACCCGCAGACCGGGAACCCGCTGATGGCCCGGACGTGTCTCATCGCCAACACGTCGAACATGCCCGTCGCGGCCCGCGAGTCCTGTATCTACACGGGAATCACGATCGCGGAGTACTACCGCGACATGGGCTACGACGTCGCGCTGATGGCAGACTCTACCTCGCGGTGGGCAGAGGCCATGCGGGAGATCTCGAGCCGACTCGAGGAGATGCCCGGCGAAGAGGGCTACCCCGCGTACCTGGCGGCCGCGCTCTCGGAGTTCTACGAGCGCGCCGGCAAGTTCCAGCTGATCAACGGCGGCGAAGGGTCGATTTCCGTCGTCGGCGCAGTCTCGCCGCCGGGCGGTGACTTCTCCGAGCCGGTCACCCAGAACACGCTGCGCATCGTCAAGACGTTCTGGGCGCTGGACGCCGACCTCGCGGAGCGTCGGCACTTCCCCTCGATCAACTGGAACGAGTCCTACTCGCTGTACAAGGACCAGCTCGACCCGTGGTGGGAGAGCAACGTCGCTGGCGACTGGGCGGACACCCGCCAGTGGGCGGTCGACATACTCGACGAGGAGGACGAACTGCAGGAGATCGTCCAGCTCGTCGGGAAGGACGCGCTGCCGGAGGACCAGCAGCTCACGATGGAGATCGCACGCTACATCCGTGAGGCCTGGCTCCAGCAGAACGCGCTCCACGACGTCGACACCTACTGCGAACCCGAGAAGACCTACCGGATGCTCGGCGCGATCAAGACGTTCAACGACGAGGCCTTCGAAGCGCTCGACGCCGGCGTCCCGGTCGAGGAGATCCAGGACGTCGACGCCGCGCCACAGCTCAACCGGATGGGCACGGCCGAGGAGTGGGAGGAGTTCATCGACGAGATCGAGAACGACCTCAAAGAACAACTGCGCGCACTGTACTAACAATGAAAGAGTACCAGACTATCACGGAAATCAGCGGTCCGCTGGTGTTCGCCGAGGTCGACGAGCCGGTCGGCTACGACGAGATCGTCGAGATCGAGACCGAGGACGGGCGAACGCTGCGCGGCCAGGTGCTGGAATCGAGCGAGGGTATCGTCTCGATCCAGGTGTTCGAGGGTACGGGCGGGATCGACCGCAACGCCTCCGTTCGCTTCCTGGGCGAGACGATGAAGATGCCCGTCACCGAGGATCTGCTCGGGCGGGTGCTCGACGGCTCCGGGAACCCGATCGACGGCGGCCCGGAGATCGTTCCGGACGATCGACAGGATATCGTCGGCAAAGCGATCAACCCCTACTCGCGTGAGTACCCCGAGGAGTTCATCCAGACCGGCGTCTCCGCCATCGACGGCATGAACACGCTGGTTCGGGGCCAGAAGCTCCCGATCTTCTCCGGGTCGGGGCTCCCCCACAACGAACTCGCGCTCCAGATCGCCCGTCAGGCGACGGTGCCGGAGGAAGACGAGGAGGGCGAGGGGTCGGAGTTCGCAGTCATCTTCGGCGCGATGGGAATCACGGCCGAAGAGGCGAACGAGTTCATGGACGACTTCGAACGCACGGGCGCGCTCGAGCGCTCGGTCGTCTTCATGAACCTCGCGGACGACCCCGCAGTCGAGCGGCAGGTCACCCCACGACTCGCGCTCACCACGGCCGAGTACCTGGCCTTCGAGAAGGACTACCACGTGCTGGTCATCCTGACGGACATGACCAACTACTGTGAGGCGCTGCGCGAGATCGGTGCCGCACGCGAGGAGGTCCCGGGCCGCCGTGGCTACCCCGGCTACATGTACACCGACCTGGCACAGCTCTACGAGCGTGCCGGTCGTATCGAGGGCAAGGAGGGATCGGTCACGCAGATTCCGATCCTGACCATGCCCGGCGACGACGACACGCACCCGATTCCGGACCTGACCGGGTACATTACCGAGGGTCAGATCATGATGGATCGGGACCTCAACAGTCAGGGGATCGAGCCGCCGGTCAACGTCCTCCCCAGCCTCTCCCGGCTGATGGACGACGGGATCGGCGAGGGCCTGACCCGCGAAGACCACGGCGACGTCTCCGACCAGATGTACGCCGCCTACGCGGAGGGTGAGGACCTGCGCGACCTCGTGAACATCGTCGGTCGCGAAGCGCTCTCCGAGCGGGACAACAAGTTCCTCGACTTCGCCGACCGCTTCGAGGAAGAGTTCGTCCAGCAGGGGTACGATACCAACCGCTCGATCGACGAGACGCTCGAGATCGGCTGGGACCTGCTGTCGGACCTGCCGAAGGAGGCGCTCAACCGCATCGACGAGGAGCTCATCGCAGAGCACTACCGCGAGGACGAGTCCGAAGCCGCCGAAGTCACGGCCGACGACTGATCCGAGCGATCAGTTTCGGCTGCCGCGCCTTTCTCCGATGGAGTAACGGCCAGTGCCCCGCCTCTCGTGTCACGTCGGCGTGCCGTCTCCGACTAGCGAATCACGCCGAGAACTGTCAGTGAGTGCGACCAATCGAAACTACCGTATGGATCGCCAATGAACCATGGTATGCATGCACAAACCACTTCTCGTGCCGGAGTTCTTGGACCGGGCGCGAACGCACTACGGCGACGACGAGGCGGTCGTCGCCACGACGGGGGAACGATTCACGTACGACGAACTCGGCGAGCGGGCCGACCGGTTTTCCGCGGCGTTGCAGGAACGGGGGGTCGAAAAAGGGGATCGGGTCGCCGTCCTCGACCCGAACACGCACTATCACCTCGAGGCGGCCTACGGAATCATGCAACTGGGTGCGGTCCACACGCCGCTGAACTACCGGCTCACGCCCGACGACTTCGAGTACATCCTGTCGGACGCAGGCGTCGACGCGATCTACGCCGACTACGACTTCGCCGACAGGATCGAGGAAATCCGCGACGAGGTGCCGACGGAGACGTTCATCACGAACGATCCCACCGAAGTGGACGGTGACTGGGAGAGTTTCGACGCGGTGCTCGAGGACGCGGGCACCGAGTACGACCGCCCCGAGATGGCCGAGGACGAGATCATCACGATCAACTACACGTCGGGAACGACGGGCGATCCGAAGGGGGTCTGTCGCACTCACCGCTGCGAGACGATTCACGCCTACTTGTTGGTCGGTCATCAGGAGATCACCGACGACGACGTCTACCTGTGGACCTTGCCGATGTTCCACGCGAACGGCTGGGGCCACATCTTCGCGGTGACGGGGATCGGCGCGAAACACGTCTGTACGCGCGGGGTCGACGCCGCGGACATCTTCGAGGCCGTGCGGTCGGAGGACGTCTCCTACATGTGCGGCGCGCCGACGGTGTTGAACATGCTCACCGAGTATTATGACGAAAACGAGCCGGAAACGACCGGCGAGGCCGACGTTCGACTCGCGACCGCGGGCAGCGCGCCGCCGGAGGCGACGATCCGGACCGTCGAGGACGAGTTCGGCTGGTACCTGAAACACGTCTACGGCGCGACCGAGACCGGGCCGCTGATCACGACCTCCGACGCCCGCCGACACTTCGAGGACAGCAGCGACGACCGGTTCCGGATCAAGAAACGCCAGGGGCTGGCCTATCTGGGGACCGAAATCCGCGTCGTCGACGAGGACGGCGAGGACGTCCCCCGGGACGACGAGACGCTCGGCGAGGTGGTCGTCCGGGGCAACCAGATCATGGAGAAGTACTGGGAGAAACCCGAGGCGACGGAAGAGGCCTTCAACGACCGAATCGAAGGCTACTACCACACCGGCGACCTCGCGACGGTCGACGAGAACGGAATGATCGCCATTCAGGACCGCAAGAAGGACATCATCATCTCCGGCGGCGAGAACATCTCGAGCATCGAACTCGAGGACACCCTCTTCGACCACCCCGAAGTCTCTGACGTGGCGGTGATCCCGTCCCCGAGCGACGAGTGGGGCGAGACGCCGAAGGCGTTCGTCGTCCCCGCGAGCGGCGATCCCGACGATCCCGGCGTGACGGAAGGTGACCTCGAGGCATTCACCCGCGAGAACCTCGCGGGGTACAAGACCGTCCACCGGGTCGAGTTCGTCGAGGAACTGCCGACGACGGCGACGGGGAAGGTCCAGAAGTACGAACTCCGCCAGGAGGAGTGGGGCGAGGAGGATCGAATGGTCGGGGAGGGGTGAGTTAGCGGGCTCCAGTCCGATCGAGCGTCAGGCGCGTCGATTTCCCCATCCGTCGTCGCGCTCGTCGCGATCGAAGCCCGTCTCCCAGTCGCCCTCCTCTCGATCAGTCTCCGCGCGGTGATCGCGACGGCCGTCCGTCGTGCGGTCGTCACCGGTGGAACTCCGGTCCGCATCAGTCGGCGAGCGCGACGTATCGCGACCGCCGCGTTCTTTCGCGATCCGTTCCGCCTCCGCGCGGTCGACTACGGTCGGGTTCGACGTTTCCTGACTGATCGCCAGCCAGAGGATCAGCGGAATCCCGAGCGAGATCAGTACGGCGAGAACGGCGACTGCCATGACTCGTCGATCACTCGAGTCGCAGGACACAAAAGTTTTTGTCACCTAACAAAAACGCTGGAATATGAACGGCGACGATCGCGGCTGTCCGAAGTGCGACCATACGGAGACGGAGATCGACGAGATTTCGACGACCGGTGGCGGCCTCTCGAAGATGTTCGATATTCAGAATCGGAGCTTCATGGTTGTGAGTTGTACGAACTGCGGCTACTCGGAGCTCTACAAAGGCCAGTCGTCGGGCGACATGATCGATCTGTTCCTCGGCTAGGATGGGACGCCTCGACCGGAGGCGGCAATTCGCCTCGGAACGGGCGCGGCGGTGCGGAGAAACTGTAAACAGTTATCCGACTGGGGGCGCTAGCCCCCCACAAGATGGCCAACGACGTCAAGCCCACGCGCAAGAACTTGATGGCGATCGAGGATCGCATCGAGCTCTCCGAGCGGGGGCACGGCACGCTCGAGAAGAAACGCGACGGGCTGATCATGGAATTCATGGACATCCTGGACAAGGCCCAGGACGTCCGCGGCGACCTCGCACAGGACTACGAGGACGCCCAGAAGAAGATCAACATGGCCCGTGCGATGGAAGGCGACGTCGCGGTTCGCGGTGCCGCAGCGGCGCTGCAGGAACACCCCGAGATCACCACCGAGTCCAAGAACATCATGGGCGTCGTCGTTCCCCAGATCGAGTCCTCGCGGGTCTCCAAGAGCCTCGATCAGCGCGGCTACGGCATCATGGGCACCTCCGCCCGCATCGACGAGGCCGCCGAGGCCTACGAGGACCTCCTCGAGAGCATCATCCTCGCCGCCGAGGTCGAAACGGCGATGAAGAAGATGCTCCGTGAGATCGAGACGACCAAGCGACGCGTCAACGCCCTCGAGTTCAAGCTCCTGCCGGAACTGTACGACAACCAGGAGTACATCGAGCAGAAACTCGAGGAGCAGGAACGCGAGGAGACGTTCCGTCTGAAGAAGATCAAGGACAAGAAGGAAGCCGAAGAGAAGGCCGAGCGGGAGGCCGAAGCGGAAGCCGAGGCCGAAGAAGCGGAAGCGAAAGAGGAGGAACTCGACGAGGTACAGCCGGACACGGCGGCTCAGTCACCCACGGCGAACCAGTAGGGACACTGACCACGTCGCGCCCTCGATCGGCCGGATATCCACTCACGTTCTCGATTCCGATGGTCTGTTCCGAATGTAACTCGGCGACGATTTCGGTTTCCGTCCCGGAGAAATATCGCACACACGCACCGTCCGAGGCCGCCGTCGTCTCGTTCTGTTCGCACTGTCTGACCCTCGAGCCGGCGTCATCCGAGGACGCAACTGATCCCGATTTCTCACGAGTTAGCGACGCCTTTCCCACCAACCCCGAGCGTGCGATCCCGCTCGCGCTCGCGATCGGGCTGTGTTCGTCGCTCGCGACGAACCGCTCCGCGATCGAGTCACTGCTCGAGGCGGTCGAACGGGCCGGTGCCGATCCCCTGCTGGTGCTCGATCGGCTCGGTTCAGATCCGTCGGTCGAGCCGGCGCTCGACCTCGAGCGGCGGCGACACCAGCTCGAGCAGCTGCTCTACTGACGATACCGTCTTCGGTCCTCAATGTCACCACTCCGGGACGGGCATCGTCTGTTCGTCAAAACGGAGCTGTATCGATCCCAGCGGTTGGGACGAGACGATCGAACAGGGGAGTCCGAGAGCGGTACTCGGCTACTTTCCGGTCGGCCGCACGTTGTTGCTGATCGCCTGTTTCACTTGCAGGGCCGCACTCGCGGCCAGCCCGCGAGCGACCTCGTCGCGTTCGTCGGCGGTGATGACCTCCTCGGCGGCCGCCGCCTCCTCGAGGTCCGGCGTGAAACCGGCGCTGACGGCGTGGCCGACGGGCGGCCGGACCGCGACGGTGACCTCCGGGCCGGTCATGCCGTTCGAGACGTCGGCGTCGACGACGTATTCGTTCGGGAGGAACTCGCGGGTACGGGCGGCGATTCGCGAGACGTCGCGGTGGAGCAGTCGTTTCTGCGCACTCGAGAGGTCAGGAACGTCCGCCGCTGCACGTTGCCCAGCACCAGTCTCGCCCGGTAGCCCTGCGTACGGCGTATTTCCGTTCATGAGAAGTGTGTACCAGTAGCAATGCGCCCGCGGTTCAAAAGGGTTCGCCTTCAGTCAATTTGAGAGGATCGGCTCGCTGTCGCCGTAGACGGCCAGCACCACCGCCGTCGTGTACAGTCCCGATTCGGCCTGTCGGCTCTCGACGGCGACCTGTGGGTCTCCAAACTCCCAGTCGCGCAGTTCCTGACCCGCAGCCAGTCCCTCGCGAACCCGTCGTTCGACGGCCTCGCTGTCCATCTCGCCCGCCGTCTCGTAGAACAGTCCCGGTCCGTCGTCGACCGACTGGGCCCACGCGAGCGCAGCGCTCACGCGGCCGGGACCGGCAGTGGTGGCTCGAGCCTCGACGACGGTCAGGCGCTCGCCGGCGGGGCCGAGATCGGGAGCGGTGCCGACGGCCTCGACGAAGGTCTCAGCGGGAACCACGGAAGAAACCGAGACAAGGTTGTAGTTCTCGATGCCGGCCTCCGCGAGGGCCGCGTCGTAGGAGGCCATCGCCGTGGGTGCCGACGCGGTCCCCCAGACGACTCGAATCGTGCTCATGTCTGTACTCGGGGACGAGCGGCGTAAGGACTTGCGATCCGGGATCGATGAGACGCGTCTCGCCCAGTGGCCGCGAGCGGAGCCCGAAGAACTGAGGGCGCCGCGAGCCGGGGGAGGGCAGGCGGTTGTCCGGTTCTGACCGCGAGCGAGGCCGAAGGCCGAGCGAGCGGGCCGACGATCGATGTGGAGAGCGCGAAGCGCTCGGAACGGAGTGAGGAGTGCTTTTCATCGAAGTTTTGCCGAGGGCGCGGCGAAGCCGCGCCCGCAGAGCAAAAGTTCGTTATTGATAGAAGTAGCCCGCCGACGAGACCACGTCGCTCGAGTCGTCGTCTTCGATCTTCTCGAGGGCCTCGGCGAAGTCCTGGTGGCGGACCTCGTCGCGCTCGTTGCGGATAGCGAACATGCCGGCTTCGGTGGCGAGGCTTTCGATGTCGGCGCCGGAGTAGCCGTCGGTGTCGTCGGCCAGGTCGGCGAAGTCGACGTCCCCGGCGATGTTCATGTTGCGGGTGTGGATCCCGAGGATCTGCTCGCGGCCGTCGCGGTCGGGCTCGGGGACTTCGATGAGGCGGTCGAAGCGGCCGGGGCGAAGGATGGCGCGGTCGAGCATGTCGTAGCGGTTGGTGGCGGCGATGATGCGGATCTCGCCGCGGGCCTCGAAGCCGTCCATTTCCGAGAGGAGTTGCATCATGGTCCGCTGGACCTCGGCGTCGCCGGAGGTCTTTGATTCGGTGCGCCGCGTCGCGATGGCGTCGATCTCGTCGATGAAGATGATGGCGGGCTGGCGCTCGCGGGCCATCTCGAAGAGGTCGCGGACGAGTCGGGAGCCCTCGCCGATGAACTTGCGGACGAGTTCCGAGCCGGCCATCTTGATGAAGGTGGCGTCGGTCTCGTTGGCGACGGCTTTGGCGAGCATCGTCTTGCCCGTCCCCGGCGGCCCGTAGAGGAGGACGCCGCTGGGCGGATCGATACCGACCTCGTTGAATATTTCGGGCTCGGTGAGGGGTTGTTCGACGGCTTCGCGGACTTCCCGAACCTGCTCGTCGATACCGCCGATGTCAGCGTAGGTGACCTCCGGTTTCTCGGTGATCTCCATCGACTGGGCGCGCGCGTCGGTCTCCGTATCCAGCACCGTCTGGATCGCGAAGGAGTCGTTGACCGCGACCCGGTCGCCGGGCTCGACGCGGTCGACCATGCGCGAGGCGACGTCGGTCAGCACTTCCTGATTGTTTCCGTGCTGTTTGACGATGACCTGGTCGTCATCGAGCACGTCCTCGACGGTCGCGATGTACAGCGAGGAACTCTTCAGCGTCTCGTTTTCGCGTTCGACGCGATCGACTTTCTCCCGGAGGCGCTCGCGGCGGTCCTCGGCGTCCTCGAGCTGGGCGGACAGCTGGTCGTTGACGTCGACCAGGTCCTCGTAGTGCCCGCGGAGCGCCTCGAGCCGCTCGTCGTCGGGGAGGTCTGAGTCGATATCGCGGTGAGGTCGGTCGGGAATAGACGGGCTTCGAGACATCCTGATATAGGCCGTTAGGATTTGGACAGTAAATGTGCCTTTGGGTCCCGGAGGGATTTCTCGAATACGAGATCGAGACGCGCCGCGCCAGTACGGGCGACGGACGGTACGGAGCGGCGATTGCCAGCGAACGATGCGAAAAGCGGCGGTCGGAGGGGCTCGATCAGTCCAGCAGCGCCTCGAACTCCGAGAGTCGATCGCCGTAGGTCTCGAGCGGGCGGTCGATCGGCTCGGAGGAGCTCATATCGACGCCGGCGATTCGGAGGAGCTCGAGCGGGTACTCCCGGGAACCCCGGCGGAGGAAGTCGAGGTAGTCCTCGGCGGCAGGCTGTCCGTTCTCGAGGACGTCGTCGACGATCGCGAGCGCGGCCGAGATGCCGGTCGCGTACTGGTAGACGTAGAACGCGCGGTAGAAGTGGGGGATGCGCATCCACTCGCGCGCGATGCGGTCGTCGATCGCGGCGGGCTCGTAGTAGTCTTCTTTCAGTCCGCGGTAGAGATCGTCCAGTCGGTCGGCGGTGAGGGGCTCGCCGTCTTCCTCGAGCCGGTGAGCCTCGTGCTCGAATTCGGCGAAGAGGGTCTGTCGGTAGAGCGTCGAGCGCACGCGCTCGAGGAACTCGTTGAGGACGTGTTTCCGGAACTCGGGGTCGTCGACGGTCTCGAGCAGGTGGTTGGTCAGCAGGGCCTCGTTGACCGTGCTGGCGACCTCGGCGACGAAGATCTCGTAGTTCGAGTAGATGTAGGGCTGTTCGTCCTTGGTGAGTTCGGAGTGCATGGAGTGTCCGAGCTCGTGGGCCAGCGTGTACATCGAGGAGATGTCCTGCTGGTAGTTCAGCAGGATGAACGGCTGGGTGTCGTAGGTCCCGCCGGAGTACGCGCCGGACTGTTTGCCCTCGTTCTCGTAGACGTCGACCCACTGCGAGTCGAGGCCCTCGGCGACGCGGGACTGGTACTCCTCGCCCAGCGGTGCGAGCGCCTCGACGACGTGCTCGGTCGCCCGATCGTACTCGAGGTCGGGGCCCTCATCACCCGTCAGAGGCATGTAGAGGTCCCACATCTGCAGTTCGTCGACGTCGAGTGCCTGTCGCTTGAGCTCGGCGTGGTGGTGGAGCTTATCGATGTTGTCGTGGACGGTGTCGACGAGTGTGTCGTAGACCGCTGCGGGGACGTTCGGGCCGTCGAGGGCGGCTTCGCGAGCGGTGTCGTAGTTTCGCGCACGCGCGGTCTTGACGTCGGCTTTGACGCTGTTCTTGTAACTCGCTGCGACCGTGTTTCGGACCGACTCCCACTCGTCGAAGTAGCCCTCGTAGACGCGCTGCCGGAAGTCTCGATCGGGTCGCTTGAGCAGGTTCGTGAAGTTGCTCTGGGTGATCTCGACGGATTCTCCCTGCGGATCCTCGACCGTCGGGAACGCCATGTCGGCGTTCGAGAGCATCTGGTACACCTCGCCCGTCGCGCCCGTCACTTCGCTCAGGTCCGCCAGCAGTTCCTCGACTTCGGCCGAGCGCGTGTGGGGCTTCATCCGAAGCACGTCGTCGACGTAGTGGTCGTAGGTTTCGAGCGCGGAGACCTCCTCGACCATCGCGTCGAACTCCTCGCGGGTCAGCGTCTGGATTTCGGGGTCGATGAACGACGCTGCCGATCGGGCGTCGGCCGCCAGCGACTGGGACCGGGCCGTCAGCGCCTGGTACTCCTGGTTCGTCGTGTCCTCGTCGCGGCGCATGCGAGCGTAGGCCGCGACCGTCGACACCTCGCGCATGATCTCGTCGCGCAACTCGAGGGTCTCGAGGAGGGTCTCGGCGCTCTCGGTCGCGCGGCCCTCGTAGGCTTCGAGTTCGTCGACGCGCTCGGCGACGGCCTCGTAGGCGTCCTCCCAGTCGTCGTCGGTCGCGTAGATGCTCTCGAGGTCCCACTTGTACTCGGCGTCTATCTCCGAGCGTTCGGATACCGAACTCATACCCCGTATGAGTCGATCCCCGGAGGTAAGGTTTATCTTTGTCACCGACCGAACACGCCGGACGGCAGTGACGCGGTTCCGAACGCCGAACCCGTGTGGTCTATCATCGGTATTTCGCGGGCTGCACACGGCGGACTGGCGCTTATACGGACGAGAGCGGTATCGTAGCCGATGACAGACACGGACGATATCCTGTTCGACGCGGTCGATCTCGGCGACGAGACGCTCGCGAACCGGGTCGGTCTCGCGCCGATGACGCGAACCAGCGCCACCGAGGACGGGCGAGCGACGGCCGAGATGGCCCGATACTACGCGAAGTTCGCCCGCGGAGGCTTCTCCGTCCTCATCACCGAGGGCACCCATCCAGACGACGCGCACAGTCAGGGCTACGACAACCAGCCCGGCCTCGCCACCGACGAGCACGTCGCGGCGTGGCGGCGAGTGACCGACGCCGTCCACGAGGAGGGCGCACCGATCTTCGCCCAGCTCATGCACGCCGGCGCGCTCTCCCAGGGGAACCGCTACACCGACGAGACGGTCGGTCCCTCGGCCGTGCAGCCGAAAGGCGAACAACTCGAGATGTACGGCGGCGACGGGGAGTTCCCCGAACCGCGGGAACTAACGAGCGACGATATCGACGACGTGATCGAGGGGTTCGTCGCCGCCGCGGAGCGCGCGGTGAAGGCGAACTTCGACGGCGTCGAGGTCCACGGCGCGAACGGCTACGTGCTGGACCAGTTCCTCACGACCTACACGAACCGGCGCGACGACGAGTACGGCGGGGACGTCGAGAATCGGATCCGCCTGACCGCGGAGGTACTCGAGGCGGTTCGGGACGCCACGCCCGACGATTTCGTCGTCGGTGTCCGCCTCTCCCAGAGCAAGGTCAACGACCCGGACTACCGCTGGCCCGGCGGCGAGGACGACGCTGCGGTCATCTTCGACGCGGTCTCCGACGCCGGTGCCGACTACATCCACGTCACAGAGGAGGACGTCACGGCACCGGCGTTCGACGAGGGGCCGACGCTCTCGGAACTCGCGGATCGGTACGGTGACGCACCCGTGATCGCCAACGGTGGACTCGAGGATACCGACGCGGCGCGAGCGACCGTCGAAGGGGGTGCAGACCTGATCACGCTCGGGACGGGCGCGCTCGCAAACCCCGACTGGCCGACCCGCGTCGCGGAGGGCCGCCCGCTCGAGGCGTTCGACTTCGGACGTATCCTCCAGCCCGACGCCGCCATCGACGAATCGGAAGTGCCGGCACCGGCGGACGACTAAGGGGCGCGACTCGCCGTTCGGAAACCGGGGACCGCGCCAGACCGCTTTTTTCGATCGCCGCAGAAGAACGAGTATGAACGACAGCGATCCGGCCCTCGAGCTCGCGATCGGCCGTGGGTGGACCGACGATCGAGCCTGGGAGTTGCTCACCCGACTGACCGAACTTCCCCATCGGATGGGCGGTTCCAGCAGCGAGCGCCGGGCCGCCGAGATCGTCCGCGAAGCGCTCAGCGACGCGGGTCTCGAGACCGTGCGAATCGACGAGTTCCCGATGCAACACTGGGAGCGAGGGACGACCGAGTTCGCGGTACTCGAGGGGGCGGCGGACGACGCCGATCGAATCGACCGCTCGTTCGAGGCGATCGCGCTGCCGTACGCGCCGGCGGGCGACGTCGAGGGACCGCTCGTGGATATCGGCTACGGGACGCCCGAGGAGATCGAAGACGCGGATCTCCGAGGCGGGATCGCCGTCGCGAGCACGATGACGCCGTCCGGCCAGCGGTTCGTCCACCGGATGGAGAAATTCGGCCACGCCGTGGCAGCGGGAGCGAAGGCGTTCGTCTTCGGCAACCACGTCCCCGGCCAGTTGCCGCCGACGGGCGCGTTGAAGTTCGACGCCGAGGCCGCCGTTCCCGGCATCGGCGTCAGCGCCGAAACCCACGACTGGCTCGTCGACTACGCCGAGCGCGGCGCGCGGGCTCGACTTCGGGTCGACGCGACGACCCGGGAGGACTCGAGCCAGAACGTCCACGGAACGCTGGGTCCGGAAACGGGCGCGGAGGTGCTCCTCCTCGCTCACTACGACGCCCACGACATCGGGGAAGGCGCGCTGGACAACGGCTGTGGAATCGCGACCGTCGTCGGCGCGACCGCGGTCCTCGCGGCGATCGAAGACGAACTCGAGTGTTCCGTCCGGATCGCCGGCGTCGGCTGCGAGGAGATCGGCCTGCTGGGTGCGGAGGCGCTGGCCGACGAGCTGGACCTCGAGTCGGTCCGCGCGGTCGTCAACGTCGACGGTGCGGGGCGGTTTCGGAACCTGCGAGCGCTCTCCCACGGCACCGAGGCGCTCGCGGATCTCGCCGACGACGTGACCGACGCGGTCGGACACCCGGTCGTTCACGAGCCGGATCCGCATCCGTTCAGCGACCACTGGCCGTTTCTGCGGGCGGGGGTCCCGACACTGCAACTCCACAGCGAGCCGCCGGCTGGCGAGGAGCGAGGGCGGGGCTGGGGGCACACGACGGCGGACACGCGCGACAAGGTCGATCCCCGGAACCTCCGGGAACACGCGGTGCTGACGGCGTTACTCGTTCACGAGCTGACGGCTCGAGATGTGCCGCGGATCGACGTGGACGAGCTTCGCGAACGATTGCGCGACCAGGAGTACGAGTCCGGAATGCGCGCCGCGGAGATGTGGCCCGCGGAATGGTCGTAAACTATAGTAGGCACTGAAAGTCATTGCCCACCTCATCGCAACGCGGTATGCGATGAGGTGTGAATCGTTTCAGTGTCTACTAGTTTCGGCGTCGACCGCAGTCCGGACGATGCGAGCGACGCCCAGCGTCGCGACGAACGTTCCGACGAGGACGAGCAAGCCGAACAGGACGACGCCGAGCGCGGACGCACCCACTTCGGGGTGGTTCCGCAGCGGCAACGTGAGGCGGAGTCCGAAAAAGAAGACGAGGACGCCTGCAGCGACGCGAATCGACGCACGCCAGTACGCACCGTACTCTTCGGGCGACAGTTCCATGTGCCGAGGTGTGTCCTCGGCCGTGAAAAACGCTCGTACGCGCGTCGGTCGTCCGTCAGCGCATCCCGTCCGCCACTTGCCCGGTGACTCGAGCCCCCGTTCGCCGGTCGATGCGGCGGCGATCGAACACCGCTCGAGCGCTCTCGGCCGCCGCCTCGTCGATCTCGAACGCGAGATCCGGGTAGTGGACGTCGGTCAGGACCAGCGGTTCGGGCGGTGCGGGTGCGACTCCCTCGTGGCCCGGGAGCGGCTCGGGGTCGAGAACGCGGTCTATCTTCGCGAGGGACGACTCGCCGGCACCGACCGCGCGAGCGAGCGAGACGAGCCGACGGACGAGTTCTCGTGCGAACCCGCCAGCACTGACCGTGACGACGAGGTAGTCCCCGTCCCGGTTCGCCTCAAGGGCGAGCGAGCGCTCGGTGTTGTGGTCGTCGGGCGTGAGATTGTGGACATCGTGGCTGCCGGAGAGCCGCTCGCAGGCCGCGTGGAATCGGTCGTCGTCGACGGCGTGCGCGACTCCCCCGTCTTCCACGGCCGGTGCGTACAGATGGTACGTGTATTCCCGACGGCTCGCGTGATGGGTTGCGTGGAAATCTTCCGGCGCGTCGGCCGCCGCCCACGCACGGATATCGGCCGGCAGCTCGGCGTTCAGCGCTCGCGGCGCGAGCCAGTCGGGTGCCTCGAGCGCGATCGTCTGTGCCAGTGCGGAGACGCCCGCATCCGTACGGCCGGCGGCGGCGTAGCCGTCGGGTTTGTCCGCATCAGACTCCAAAACGTCGAGTGCGCGGAGGGCGTCGAAAATCGCGTCCTCGACGGTGGGGACGTCTGGCTGGCGCTGGAAGCCGTGATAGTCCGTGCCGTCGTAGGCGATCCGGAACGCGCGAGGAGCCATCGGGTCTCGAGTCGATCCAGCGGGGCCAGCGTGTTATACTGTTCGCTGTTCCGGTGGCTGGAGCACGTCCGTTCACCAGCACTTCGTGTACTCCTCAAGAACAGTCGAATTTATTACTTTTCATGGAGGATTATGCGAGGATGAACGTGGTCGAGTCCGCTCGACGATGTACCGAGCATATGCTCGGTCGTATCGCGATCGTTCTGATCGGGATCGTCGGCCTCTACGGAGCGATGACGCTGTATCCACCACTCTACCACGTCGTCAGGTGGTCGATCCCGATTACCGTCGTTCTCTGGGGGGTTTCGCGGTTCCATTTGTACGGGTTTCGCCGGCCGCTGACGGTGATCGCCGGCTGTCTCCTGATACTCGAGGGGATCACTCGAGGACTGTTTCAATTCGTCCCACTGAGCGAACTCGGCGGTGCCGTCGCCAATCTGGTACTCGTGATCGGCATCTTCGCCGAGATGTACGCTCAACACTACCGTGAACGTGAATAGAAGGACGTACCGAGACGTGGCACTCAAGAGACTCGCTCTCGTAGGCGAGCGTAGTGAGTCAGGACGTCATCGGAGTACTGTTCGGCGACCCGTTTGCCGTTATGAACGCGATCGGCCTGGTCGCGTTCGCACTCGTCGGGTCGTCGAAGGCGATTCGCGAGGAGTTCGACGTCTTCGGAATTCTCATCGTCGGGCTGGCGATGGCGTTTGCCGGTGGCGCAACGCGCGATCTCCTCGTCACACGAGTGCCGTTAGCACTCCAGTCCCCGCTCGAGATCGGTTTAGGACTACTCGGCGTTGTCCTGGCAATCGCTCTGAGCGTCGTTTTGTCGTCTCCAGATACGCATCCGATTACGCTCGTCGCGGACGCGATCGGACTCGCTGCCTTCGCGACGACCGGTGCTATCGTCGCGACTGAAGCGGGTGTGTCAGCGTTCGGTGTCGTCGCGATCGCGACGATCAACGCCGTCGGAGGGGGTGCGGTTGCGGATATCCTCCTCGATCGAGCCCCGTTCATCCTCTTCGAGGACTTCTATGCGAGTTGCGCCGTCCTCGGTGGAAGTGCGTACTGGCTCGCGGGAACGGTGGGGGCGACCGAGAGTACGGCTGCTGTCGCGTGTGCGGTCGTGACCGTTGTGACTCGGTTAGCCGCTGTCACGTATAACTGGCATCTCCCGACGGTACAGAAGTTGGGACTACTACGCGACTGAGGAAGCGGATGTAGCGCCACAATTCAGCAGATTCGATTGTGAAGAGTGGACGGATCTCCGTTCGGTTCGCATCCGTAGTTACTGCGAGTGCTACGTCCGAGAATCAGAGTAACGTCTGATAGTCGAACTCGAGTCAGCGGTAAGTACGGAAGCAACTCACCGTCCCTCACGAAACGTTTTCTGTGGCAACTCCCTTGAGACAGGTATGTCCACGACTGTTGCAACACCCGACGCGGAAGAGACCTGTGTATACTGTGAGTCCCGTATTTTCGATCACGATCCCATCTGTGTCCGCGATTGTGACGACGACTGTGGCTCTCCTCTGTACTTCTGTAACTACGCCTGTCTCTCAGCGTACATTGACGAGAACAGCCTTACCACGGGCGACGCATGTGAGTGGAACCCCGGCGAAAACGGCTGTTGCTGATCGGCGGTTTCGGTACATTCGCAAATGTACATATCGAACCCGCCATTCAGCTACAGGAATAGCTCTAACTGAAGAGATCCACCGACCAACTGCTGCGATGACCACTTCCGAACAGCACACTCAAAAGGGAGTGCGGAACAGCCGCGCTCGAACCTCGGCCGACAAATCGGCCGTTCGATCGAACTGCGTGATCCGGTCGCCGTCGGCGATCGCCAATTCGCAGTCGCCACGGAGCCACCAGCCGCCGACCGGATCGGGGCCGGAGAGCACCGCACCGCAGGCGAGTTAGATCCAATCCTCGGGAAGTTCGTCCCGGTGCCGTACCATCATCTCCAGGAGCGGGCTGATTTCGTCGAACCGCGGTCCCTTCGTCACCACGTGATTCTCCCTGTCCCAGTCGATGAAGCCGTAGTCTTCCAACAGGGGGAGATGCGTGTGTTCCATCTCGGTGAGGAGCGCCGCCAGTTCCTCGTCAGTCGTCTCCATATCCCCGATGTAGAGTTTCGAGTCGTCCTCCGGGTTGTGAGACAACATGTGGACCAGCAATCGACGGCGTTGAACGTTCCCGATTGCTTTGAAAAAACGACCCGCGTTGGACATATTGGTAAGTGGAACCGAAAGAGAGTAAAGATGCGACATATTCACTCGAGTCTGTTTTTTGATTAAGCGAGTGACGGCGAGGGGAGACGGACCGACTCGACGAGTGAGTTACGCGATCCGTTTCCCCTCGGCGTCGACCGCGCACTCGCAGTCGTCACAGAGCCACCACCCGATCAGCGGATCGCGGAGCGGGAGCACCGCCTCACAGTCGGGGCAGCGTTTCGGTTCATCGGCTCGAAACCCGGTCATCACTCGCCGGTCCCCAGTCCGCGGTCGGCGGGGTCGCACGTGAGCAAGACGGATTGACCGAGCAGCCACAGGGGTAGGCGGTGCCCCTGTACAGCCTGCTCGAGGTCAGGATGCTGACGGGCTCGCCGCAATGTGGACAGTCGGGGCGCGACGACGGGCGATCCTCGCTGCCGTCGGGATCGTCAGGCATGGTGATCGCGCCTCGAGCGCCCGTTTGCAGTCGAGACTGGTCGTATCGGACGATTCGGCCGTCGTGCGGGACGTTTATATCCCGGTAGAATGTACGGAATCATGGCTTCGAATCCCTTGGGTGGGATCTGGAAGCCAGGTCTCGGGTGTTCCTAGCACCCGGGGCGTTTGCGAACGCCCCCTATCGGAGACGTGGCCTCCGGCTTAATCGTCATCGCGTTGTTACTTATAACTACTGCTTGGTGAGTCGAATATATCGTGTCAGCTCGAGAGCGATTCGTCCCCTCGTCTATTGTCAGGGAGGCTCACCGCGAGACGAACTGTCCGTCCTCGCGCTTCTCGACCTCGTCGTGTTCGTACACGCTGCCGCTCATCGCCACGTAGACGCCGGTGTCGAGCGATTGCACTGCTCCCACGGCCATCCCGACGTTGAACGCCGCGTCGGAGTCGGTCATCCGCTGTGGTCTCGCTGCCCCGGTGAGAACGACGGTCTTGTCGCAGTCCAGTTGTCTTGCCGTTTCGATCATCGTGTCGGACCCGTGCGTGACGACGACGTTCTCGCCCGGTGCCTCCCTGCACGCTTCGCGTATTCTCTCCCTGTCGTCGTCGTCAGCGTCGAGACTGTCTTTCTTCATGATCGACTCGACGGCGTAGTCGAAGTTCGGTTCCGGGGCGATCGTCTCGAGGATCCGCTCGACGGCGGGGTCGTCGATGGTGAAGTTGCGAGTCCCCTTGTGGGTGAGGTAGTCCTTGTCGATGGTTCCGCCCGTGGTCACGAAGTGGATGTACTCGTCCGCCATGGGTCAGCCTCCGAGCGCCGCGAACGCGAACACGAGCGCGAGGTACGCGACGACGACGGCGACCGCCGTGACCGGGACCAGCGACAGGTGGTCGTAACTGCCGTTGCTTCCGTCGACCTCGCCGCGTTCGATGCGCTCGACGTCGACCGCGCCGGACTCGATGGCTTCGGCGGTCGGCATCACCTCGGGGAGCCCCTTGCGCCGCGCGTCGAGCTTGTTGAGGGCGAGGACCGCCGCGGCGGTCAGCACGAACGCGAGCGGCAAGGCGACGATCGGGCTCCGCAGCCCGAAGCCGTACAGCACGAGGACGATCATGGTGACGCCGGCGGCCGTCGCGGCGAATGGAATCTGCGTGTTGACGTGGTCGATGTGGTCGGAGCCGGCGAAGATCGACGACATCACCGTCGTATCGCTGATCGGTGAGCTGTGGTCCCCCCAGATGGCGCCGCCGAACAGCACCGCCACCAGGACGGGGAGCACAGAGGGCCCGACGAGCTGGTAGCCCAGCGGGATCGCCAGCGGCGTCAAGATCGCCATCGTCCCCCAGGACGTCCCGGTCGTGAACGCAACGAACATCGCGGCGACGAAGATTATCAGCGGGAGGAAGCCGCCGGGGACGCCGCTGCCGACCATGACGTCGACGATGAACTCCGCGGTCCCGACCTGCTCGGCGGCGTGGCCGATGGCCCACGCGAGCACGATGATCGCGAGCGCGATCACCATCGTCTCGAAGCCGTCGATGATCGTCTCGCTGGCCTCCTCAAGATCCATCGTCCGGTACACGAGCGAGCCGACGAACCCGGTGACCATGAACGCGAAGGCGCCGTGCAGCAGGCCGAGCGCGACGTCTGTCTCCTGAAACGCCGTGGCGATATCGACGCCGGGTTGGTGTCCGCCGCCGAGGTACCACATCGAGAAGAGGCCGACCGCGAGCAGGACGATGATCGGCGCGAAGAAGTTCACCAGTGAGGGGTTCTTCTCGCTTGGCTCGCCGACGTCCGCGGAGACGTCCGACAGCGGCGTTGCGTCGTCGCGAATCGTCTTTCCGGTCGTCCGTGAGCGCCACTCGGCGTCCAGCATCGGGCCGAAAAACCGCTGCGTGATCGCGATGAATCCGACCATGAAGAACGCCATGAAGCAGTAGATGTTCCACGGGATCGACCGAAGGAACAGTCCGAACGCCGTCACGCCGAGTTCGTCGGCGGTGAACTGCGCCGCCTCGAAGCCGGTGATGATCATCGACACCTGGAACCCGATCCAGTTCGACACCGGTCCGAACGTCGTCACCGGCGACGTCGTCGAGTCGAGCGCGTACGCGTGCATCTCCCTCGAGGAGCGATTCTCCTGGGAGAGTTCCCGGGTCGCGTTGCCCGTGACGACAGTGCTGGTGTACGAATCGAAAAAGATGAACACGCCGATCAGCCAGGTGAGAATCTGCGAATCGCGTGCCGTGTCTACGCGGTCGCCGATCCAGTGCTCGAGCGCCAGTATCCCGCCGGATCGGTAGATGAACGCCGCACCGGCACCCATGAATAGGATCAGGATGATGAACTTCGTGTCGAACGGCGACCGGACCACCTCTACGAGCCAGTCCATCGTCAGCGCCGTGGCGGCGATCGGGTTCCAGCCAGCGACGAGCAGCGCTCCGATCCAGACGCCGGCAAACAGCGACACCAGCACCTGTCGGGTTGTCATCGCGAGGACGATCGCCAGCAGTGGCGGCGCCAGTGCGAGTACGCCGAAATGCTCCACCATGAGTGGTGTCATCAACCCACTCTATAAAAATTCTAATTATTGTTACACCAACTGTGTCAAACCGTAAGCATCAGTTACGAAATCGTGCCGGACCATATCGGATTCTCGGTCTCGTGACCCCGAAGTCAGGGCGGACGAACTGGGACGGGAGACGCGGCTCCGAGAGAAAATCCGACGTTCAGTTCGCACGTCCGCTGCACGAGTCAGCGTACCGCAGCCGGAACTGCGACGGTGAGAGTGATTCGACGAGACGCTCGAGACTACCTCACAGTTCGTCGCCGGTATCGAACTCCTCCGTCTCCGAGTCGTCGAACCCGAACTCGTCGGAGCCCGGTTCCTCGGCCGCACCCTCGTCGATGTCGAACTCGTCGGTCTCGAGTTCCGAGCCGTCGACGCCGATCCGGCCGTCCTGAATCTCGATCGTGACCTCGTCCTCGGTTTCGCCCCTCGCGCCGAGCAGCTGGGTGGTCGCCGTCTCGAGTTCCTCGTTGACCGACCAGACGAACCGGAGGACGGACTCGAGTTCGGTGCCCGCCTCGCGGACGCCGCGTCGTGGCGAGAGGTCGCCGAGGCTCCGTGCTCCCTCGGGGTGGAGGTACTGGATCGGGTGATCGGTCGGGACCTCCTGGAGGTCGACGTCGAACGACCAGAGGTACGGCAGGAACTGGATGGCGTAGCCCTGCGGTTTCGGTGCGCGCCGACCGGCGGCGGTCAGCGCGACGTTGATCGCCGTCGACTCCGCGTCGGTGTCGAAGTAGACGCCCGGAACGCGCGGAATGGATACTCGCATACTCGTGGGAGAGGGCTGGGCGGGGGTGAGTCCGGACCCTGCAGGCCCAACCCCATTTTATAGGCCGTCATCCGAACGCCGCGCCGTCAGTGGAACGTGTCGGTAAACTTGTCCCGCCGGGTGATATCGAGTTCGCTGATGCTCGAGCCCTCGCGGCTCGCCGCGAAGCGGATCGCTTCGGCGACCTCCCGCGGGTCGCTGGCCTCGTCCTCGTCGAATCGCTCGGCGAAGGTCTCGCCGTCGGGCGTCTCGAACTCGGAGCGGACCTCGGCCGGGTTGACGATCGTGATCCCGACGCCGTCGTCGCCGATCTGGGCCGCGAGGCTCTTGGCGAAGCCCCGGACCCACCACTTCGACGCGGCGTAGACCGGATTGGCCGGCCGCGGGTGCTGGCCGGCGAAACTGGCGACGAAGATGAGGTGCCCCTCGCGCTCGCGGATGTGGGGAATCGCAGCCCGCGAGGCGTAAAAGACGCCGTCGACGTTGGTCTCCTGCATCGTCTCGTACCCCTCGGTCGACAGGGATTCGACCTCGCTCCCGCGGGCCAGTCCGGCGTTGTTCACCAGCACGTCGATGCCGCCGAACGTCTCGACGGTCTCCTCGATCAGCGCGTCCACGTCGTCCTCCTCGCGGACGTTCGTCGGCACGACCAGCGTCTCGACGCCGTACTCCGCCTCGAGGTCGTCCGCGAGATTCGTTAGCCGGTCCTCGCTGCGGGCCGCAAGGACGACGTTCGCGCCCGCGCCCGCGAGTTCGTAACAGGTCGCGGCACCGATTCCGGCACTCGCGCCCGTGACGATCGCCGTTCCCTGCTCGAGTGACTCTGACATCGTGCGACAGGTAAGCGGGCGTCGACCCTAAAAACGGGGGCCACGTGTCGATCGCCCGTCACCCGCGATCGGAGCGAGAGGCGGCGCCTGCGGCGGAGTCATTCGTTCTTCGGTGGCCGAACCGGTCGGACAGTCGGTCTCGTCGACCGATTCTCCCGGTAATACATACCTCACATTCGGTAAATATATGGTATTTACTGTTAATATACAGCTACGATGGGGGTAATTCAGGGGAGAGACAGCGGTGGGACTACCAGCGTGGCAGCGATCGAAGCGGTGCTCGAGGACTGGACCTACAGCGCGAAGCCGTCCAACGGGGACGCGCTCGTCGACGGACTCTCGAGGGCGTTCCCGAATGGGGACGTGCGACGCGATTCGGGGGCGGCGGACGCACTGGTCGACGGCGTCGCGGTCGTGCTCGCACACGGACTGAATCCGGCGCTCAGGCGGGACATCGGGTCTCTCACCGAACGGTTCGGCGAGGTCGTGGTCTACTCTACGGCGTGTCACACCGACTCGCCGAACGAGTGGCGCGAGTTTAAACACAGGCGCTCCGGGAGGGGAACCGGGACGGTCCGTTTCGTCGAACGGCCGCCGCGAACAGACGGAGACGGCAGCGCCGTATCGACGCGCACACTCGTCGCACTCCCGACCGTTCTGATCGGAATCGCCGGCCTGTTCGCGTGGTCGCTGGGCCTGTTCGGAACGAGTGGAGCGTTCGGAGCCGCAACCGGCGCTGTGTCAGCCGTCCCCGGAGGGACGGAGTTGCCGATCGCCAGCACGGCGATCCTCGGAATCGCCGTCGCAGTCAGTGGCTACCTCGCGACTCGGCGGAGGGTCTACGTCGCGCTCGTCGCACGACTCGCGCAGTGACTCGTTCGAAACCGAGACGGATCCCCGAACAACGGGGGTGAGAATACTGCGGTCGACTCGTCGGAGCCTTCGCGCCGTCAGTACGCCGAGAGGTCGTACAGTTCGCCGTACTTCGACTCGACGTACTCGAGGAAGTGGTCCGCGGTCAGGCCCTCGCCGGTGGCCTGCTCGATCAGGTCGGGCGTGACGTAGCGCTTGCCGTGCTGGTGGATATTCTCGCGCAGCCAGCCGTTGAGTTCGTCGAACTCGCCCCGCCGGATGTCATCGTCGAAGGAGCCACGGTCGTCTTCCGCCGCGGCGTACAACTGCGCCGCGAGCACCGATCCTAGCGAATACGTCGAGAAGTAGCCAAAGGAGCCGTGGGACCAGTGAATGTCCTGCAGGCAGCCCTCCGAATCCGTCTCGGGCCGCAAGCCGAGGTACTCCTCGTACTTGTCGTTCCAGACCTCGGGAACCTCCGAGACCTCGAGGTCGCCCCGGATGAGGTCGCGCTCGATCTCGAACCGGATCACGATGTGGAGGTGGTACGTGAGTTCGTCCGCCTCGACGCGAATGAGGTTGTCGTCGTGGACCTGGTTGGCCGCCTCGTAGGCGTCCTCGGGCGTGACGTCCTCGAGTTCGGGGAAGCGCTCGCGGGCGATGGGCAGGAAGTGCTCCCAGAAGGGACGGGAGCGGCCGACGTGGTTCTCCCAGAGGCGGGACTGGGACTCGTGGACCGAGAGGTCGCGCGCCTCGCCCAGCGGCGTGCCGTAGCCGTCGTCGGGGAGGCCCTGCGTGTAGTTGGCGTGGCCGAACTCGTGGATCGTCGAGGTGATCGATCCGAGTAGATCGTCCTCCTCGAACCGGGTCGTCACGCGGGCGTCGAACTGCGTCCCGGAGGAGAAGGGATGGGGTGCCGTGTCCAGTCGACCGCGGCCCCAATCGTATCCCAGCGAATCGAGGACGTCGCGCGCGAGCGCCTCCTGATCGTCGTCGTCGAACTCTCCGGCGAAGGCGTCCGTGGTGAGATCAGCATCGCTGTCCTGAACGGCGTCGATCAACGGGACGAGGTTCTCCCGCAGCCGCTCGAGAATCTGCTCTGCGGTCTCGAGGTCGATGTAGGGCTCGTAGTCCGCGAAGAGCACGGCGTATGGGTCGGCGTCGGGATCGATGTGCTCGGCGTACTCTCGCTTGAGGTCGACCAGTTTCTCGAGGGTCGGCGCGAAGTGCTCGAAGTCGTCGTCCGCCTTGGCCTGCTTCCACTTGGGGTGGGCGTTCGACGACGTCGCCGATATTTCTTCGACGAGTTCCTGCGGGACGCTCGTCTCGCGGTCGTACCGCCGACGGATCTCGCGGAGGACCGCGGCCTGGTCGCTCTCGAGGTCGCTTCCCTCGAGCTCGGTCAGCAGGTCGCCGGTTTCGTCGGCGGTCAGGAGTTCGTGACTGATCGAGGACAGCGTCGAGAGCTGTTGTGCTCGGGCAGGGGTTCCCTCGTCGGGCATCATGACTTCCTGGTCCCATCCGAGAATGCCGGCGGCGTTCCCGACGTTCGAGATGCGCTGGACTCGCTCTTCGAACCGGTCGTACGTGTCGGTCTCGCTCGCATCGCTTTGAGCCTGATCGGTCGCCATAGCCGTACCGTTCGCTCGGAAGTGCTATCAACGTCGTGGTTCCGGGCATCTCGCTTGCGATCGAGCAGGGGCAATGTTTTCTGGAGACGGTGTGCGGATGTGTCGATCGGTGAGACAATCAATATCTCGTAGTAACAGTATCGTTCGACGGTTTCAGGACCGTTTCCTGGACCGGTGAGAGACGTGCGGAACTTGCAAGCACCGAACTATTCCGCTGATCTGATGTCCGTCGAACTACTATGGCCCTCGCTTCACCAGTCGCGTCGGCAATCGTGTTCGTCGTGAGCCTCCTGATCGGCGCGCTCGGCATCTACGCGGGCGCTCGAGTCATCGTCGGCAGAGCCGACTACGATCACGCCATTGTCACCGCGTTGATCGGGGCGATCGTCTGGGCGATCGTCGGCTTCCTCGTCGGCTGGGTCCCGCTCGTCGGACCGTTGATCGCCCTGATCGCGTACATCGCCGTCATCAACTGGCGGTACCCAGGCGACTGGACCGCCGCGGCGATGATCGGCCTCGTCGCGTGGGTCACCGTCCTGATCGCCCTCTACGTCCTCGCCGCGCTCGGGATCACCGCCTTCGACGCGGTCGGGGTGCCGGGCGTCTGAGGTCGGTCACCGAACGGCCGCGCTCGCCGGAGCGACGTCACCGAGCCGTCGGCCACTGTTCTGCAACCCGCCGATACGTCTCGCGACACCGCTCGAGGACGTCGATCGAGACGCTCTCGTCCTCGGTGTGGGCTTCGCCGGGTTCGGACGGCCCGTAGATCACGCACTCGGTTCCGGCCTGCGAGAGCCAGCCCGCGTCGGTCGCGTGGGGTTTCGTCACGAGTTCCGGCTCGGCGGCCTGTGCGCTAGTCGCGGCCTCGAGAACCGTCTGGGCAAACGCTTCGTCCTCACACCGCATCGGCGGCAAGTCCTGATCGACCGTCCACTCGACTCCTTCGAGGTCCGCGACTCGCTCGAGAGGGGCCCGCTCACCCGGAACCGTCCGCTCGTCGATCGTGAACGCACAGCGAGCGGGAACGACGTTCATCGCCGACCCGCCCTCTATCTCGGTGACGGTGAGCCGCCCGTCGAGCGTCTCGCCCGCGACGTCGACGGACGGAAGCTCGAGGTCCCGAACGCGGTCGACGGCCGCGGTGGCGCGGTAGATGGCGTTGTCGCCGGCATCAGCCTCGCTGGCGTGTGCGGCGGTGCCGTGGGCGGTGATCGTGCTCCCGCGCCGGCCCTTGTGGGCGACGGCGACGTCGGTGACGGCCGGGCCCGAGTAGTTCGTCGATCCCTCGCCGACGACGGCGTAGTCGGGTGCGAACCCCTCGTCGATCGCATGCTGTGCACCGACGCCGCCGATCTCCTCGCCGACGAAACTCGCGACGACGAGTTCCCCCGCGGGGTTAGCATCACGGAAGGCGAGCAGGGCTGCTGCAACTGCGCCTTTCATGTCCGCCGTCCCGCGGCCGTAGAGGCGACCGTCTCGCTCGTCGACGGTGTACTCGCTGGCTCCGTTCCCGTCCGCGCTCGCGACCTGTGACTCGGCCGGCTCGACGACATCGTGGTGGCCGACCAGCGCGAGCGTCTCGTCGCCAGCCCCTTTTCGAGCGATCACGTTGCCGACCGAATCTCGAGTCACGTCGGCGTCGGTCTCGCGGCGCAGCCACCGCTCTATGAAGTCACCGGCGGCGGTCTCGTCCTCGTGGCTGGGGATCGAGACGAGGTCGCGGGTCAGTTCGACGAGGGACATGGCTACGGGTTCGAGCGACAGCGTGTTGATCCCACCGGTCACCGCTGGGGTCGCTGCCGGCAGACTGCGCAAGGAATCGAACGGTAAGACGGCAGCGCGTGCCCTCACGAAGACACCCTTAAAGGCGTCGGGGCACCTAGGTTTCCTATGAACGTCGTGCCGGATACGAGCGTGGTCATCGACGGCCGCGTCTCGGCGACTATCGAAGACGGGCAGTTCGAGGGAGCGACGATCTGCGTCCCCGAGGCGGTCGTCGCGGAGCTCGAGGCGCAGGCAAACGACGGGATCGACAGCGGCTGGGACGGCCTCGAGGAGCTCCAGCGGCTGGCCGATCTCGCCGACGACGGGGTCATCGAACTCCGGTACGTCGGCGAGCGGCCCAGCGCGATCGAGCGGGGCCACGCCTCCGAGGGCGAGATCGACGCCCTGATCCGCGATCTCGCGGAGGATCTCGACGCGACCTTCGTCACCAGCGACATCGTCCAGTCCGAAGTCGCCCGGGCGAAGGGACTCGACGTCGAACACGTCTCTCCCGAGGTCCGCGAGGTCGGAACGCTGGCAGTCGAGGAGTTCTTCGACGACCAGACGATGAGCGTCCACCTCAAGACCGACGCCGTCCCGAAGGCCAAACGCGGCGAACTCGGCGCGATGGCCTACGAACCCATCGCCGACGAACCGCTCGACGAGGCGACCATGGACGAGTACGCCCGAGAGGTCGTCGACGGCGCGAAAGAGGCCCCCGACGGGTTCATCGAACTCTCCGAGCCGGGCATGAAGATCGTCCAGTTCCGTGACTACCGGATCGCGATCGGCCGCCCGCCGTTCTCCGACGGCATCGAGATCACCGCCGTCCGCCCGATCGCGCAGACCGACATCGAGGACTACGAGCACGCCGACGAACTGAAAGAGCGGCTGCTCGAGCGCCAGCGCGGCGTTCTCATCTCTGGTGCGCCCGGAGCCGGGAAGTCGACGTTCGCGCAGGCGGTCGCCCGCTATATCTCCGATCACGACTACTCCGTCAAAACGATGGAGAAACCGCGGGACCTGCAGGTCGGCCCCGACATCACCCAGTACACGGAACTGGGCGGCGAGATGGCGAAGACGGCCGACGCCCTGCTGATGGTCCGGCCGGACTACACGATTTACGACGAGGTCCGGAAGACCGACGACTTCGAGGTCTTCGCCGACATGCGTCTGGCCGGCGTCGGGATGATCGGCGTCGTCCACGCGACGCGCCCGATCGACTCGCTCCAGCGGCTGGTCGGCCGCGTCGAACTCGGGATGATCCCGCAGGTCGTCGACACCGTCGTTTACATCGAAGCCGGCGAGGTCGAGACCGTCTACGACGTCAAGACGGAAGTCAAGGTCCCCGCCGGACTCACTGAGGAGGACCTCGCGCGCCCCGTCATTCAGGTCACGAACTTCCAGACCGGCGACCCCGAGTACGAGATCTACACCTTCAACCGGCAGGTCGTCACCGTCCCGCTCAAAGACGAGGACGGCGGCCCGGCCAACGAGTCCGGCGTCGACCGCATCGCCAAACAGGAGATCGAACGGGAGATCCGCTCGATCGCACACGGCTACGTCGACGTCGAACTCAGGAGCCAGGACAAGGCCGTCGTCTACGTGGAAGAGGACGACATCTCGAGCGTCATCGGCAAAGGCGGCGGTCGAATCACCGACATCGAGAACCGGCTGGGGATCGACATCGACGTCCGAACCCACGACGAGAACCCCAACTACGGTTCCGGCGGCGGCTCCGGGAGCGCAAGCGCCAACGGCGGCGGTAGCAGCGGTTCCGAGGCGGGCCAGATGGTCCAGCCCGAGATCACCTCTCGACACATCGTCATCCCCGTCGACGGCAACCACGGCGAAACCGTCGAAGTCCAGGCCGGCGGCGAGTACCTCTTCACCGCGACGGTGAGCCGCGGCGGCGAGATTCAAGTGTCGCGCGGGAGCGCGATTGCAGAGGAGCTCGAGCGGGCGATCGATCGGAAGGATCCGGTGACGATCGTCCCGTCGTAAGTGATCGAACCGCGAGCGAACGGAATCGCGGCGCTACGCGCCGCGGTAGGACGAGCGGCCCACGGCCGCGAGTCAGGGTGCGAGCGGCTCTTTTTTGGTGTCTTCACGAACGAAGTGTGTGAAGGACCGGCGAGAGTGATGCTCTCGCAGGGGAAATTTTTTGCGCCAACGCGGGACCTTCGGTCCCGCGAGCCGTGCGAACGGGCCTCCGGCCCGTGAGCAGAGAGCGGTCGCCTCCAGCGACCCGAGCGGAAAAAGGTCCATCGTGACGGATCCGGTGACGATCGTCCCGTCGTAGCGTCGCCGATCCGGGCGGGATCCCGTCCGTGTAGAAATCGAGATTCTCGAGGGAAGGATTTCGACGAACGGTCAGTGAAAAGGAGCAGACGCGAGCATGCGACTCCGAACCACCAATAGAACTACTAGCAGTTTAAGGATTAACTTCATATATAGGACGATCGTCTACTGAGATAGAGTGAACCAGAGTGATTCCAACAGATGAGCGCATATAGCAAGACGTTCGTCTATTCCGACGTCGAACGCACGAACGGACCGTTTTACACCGATTACCGCTCACTCGAGACGATACGCGAGCGAATCGTCGCCGATATCCGGACGAGAGTCGGGAACGCGGGAGCGGCGGGCGTCGTCGTCGCGATGAGCGGCGGCATCGACTCGACCCTGACGACGGCGCTCGCGGTCGAAGCCCTCGGTACCGACCGCGTCCTCGGGCTGGGACTGCCCTGCCACAAGGCCGAGGGCACCCACGTCAGCGACGCCCGGACGATCGCCGAGGGGATGGGAATCGACTTCGAGGAAATTCAGTTGCGGCCGCTTTTCGAGGCGTTCGAGGGGACAGTCGCGAGCGAACTCAAGCCGGAAGGGGCCTCGAGTGAGAGGGGCGACGAACGTGCCCTCGAAACCGGCAACGTCGTCGCGCGGTTGCGGATGGTCACCGCGTACTACGCGGCGAACAGGGGGTCACGGCTCGTGCTCGGCACCGCGAACCGATCGGAGCAGTTACTCGGCTACTTCACCAAGTACGGGGACGGCGCGGCCGACGCCTATCCGATCGGCGATTGCTACAAGACAGAGGTTCGGGCGCTGGCGAAACACGTCGGGATTCCCCGCCGAATCATCGGCAAGGAACCGACGGCGGGGTTCTGGGCCACGCAGACGGACGCCGGCGAGCTCGGTGCGCGCTACGACGTGATCGACCCGCTGTTGTATCGGCTCGTCGACGAGGAGCTCCCGCTCGAGGAGGCCGTTACCGATCTCCGGATCGACCGCGAGACGGCCGAAGAAATCGCAGCCATCCACGAGGAGACCGCTCACAAGCGGTCGACACCGCCGACGCCGGGGATCGCGGGCCGAACCGACGAGCGGGGCGGTGACGAGTCGCGCTCGCTCGAGTAGGAACGGAACCTCCCGATCGCGTTGCGCCGCACCTCTCGCCGACCGGGACGAAGTACCCGACGGACCGCCAGTGATCGGGCGAGCGGCTCGTTCAGTGCCGGGCTCAGCCGTCCGTTTCGATAGAGTAGACCTCGGGATTGCGCCACCAGAACAGCCCCCAGGCCAAAAGGAATCCACCCCCCATCGCGATCACGTCCTGAACGAAGCTCGGAAGCCCCAGCCCGGCGATCCCGACGAGCACGATAGCAGACCCGAGTGCCGCCCCCGTCACGACGAAGAGAACGTCCCCGACGATTCGGGTTCGGGAATGCTGCCAGTAGTGTCGTCGCTCCTCGTCGTACCAGACGCCGACGTAGATCAACACCGGAGCCATGGTCGTGATGACCGTGATCGATTGATACGTTTCGGAAAAGACAGCGGGCACTAACAACAGATTGAGAACCGACGAAACGAGCGATGCCAGAAACAGGCCGAGCAGCAACCAACCCCATCGCGGGAGTCGTTCTTTCTCCATACCGAACCCGCTCACCGCTGGGAAATAATCCTGGCGCTCTCGCCGTTATTCCGCGCAGCAGGCGTCTTTTTTCGGGGACTCCTCGACGCCGTTTCCGTCGGCCGCGACCGGCTCTTCGAGTCGATAGAGGCTCTGTCGAGCGTCCGCAAAGTAGATATCTTCGTCGACGATCCCGATCTCTTCGAGGCGCTCGAGGGCGTATCGCACCGTCCGGGCCGAGAGCATCGATTCTTCGACGATCTGTTTCTGCGTCAGCGGCCCGTCGTACTCGAGAACCTTGAAAACGAGTTTCGCACTCGGTGGCAAGTCTTCGATTTCTTCCCCGTCGGTCTCTGCCATACTACGATTCGAAACGCGCCAGCAGTATAAAAGTTGAGCCTTACCGAGAGGGGACTCCAATATATTACAATATATTTTTTCCGGCAAACTGCTTTCTGAGGCATTGAGAGACCATATTTTTAGATGAGGGTTGGAAGCGTGAAACCCGTCGTGACCCTGGACAGTCATCGATTCGTACGTATTCTCTCTAACGGCCCAGAAACGATTCGACCCCTGATCGGATCGAAACCGGCAGCGACTATCCCTCACCGATCATCCGGTCTTCGTCCGCCCACTCCTGCTGGCGCAGTTCGTACTTCTGGGTCTTCCCGGTGGCAGTCTTCGGCAGCTCCTCGACGTACTCGACCCGGCGGACGACCTTGTACCCCGCCAACTGGTCGCGGGTGAATTCGGTCAGTTCGTCCGCCGAGACCGGCGGGTTATCCGGATCGTCGTTCGACGGAACGACGAACGCCTTCGGCGTCTCGCCCCACTCGTCGCTCGGTGCCGGAATCACCGCCGCATCCGCCACCGCATCGTGGTCGAACAAGGTGTCCTCGAGTTCGATACTCGAGATGTTCTCGCCGCCGGAGATGATGATGTCCTTCTTGCGGTCGCGAATCGCGATGAGTCCGTTCTCGTCGACGGTCGCGAGGTCGCCGGTGTGGTAGTAGCCCTCGACGCGGTCGTTGAAGGCCTCCTCGGTCGCCTCGGGTTTGTTCCAGTAGCGGTCCATGATCTGGTTGCCCCGGACGACGATCTCGCCGAGCGTCCCGTCGTCGCGGGGGACGTCCTCGCCGTCCTCGTCGACGACGCGAACGTCGGTGCCGAGGACGCCCATCCCCTGGCGCTTCTTGATCTCGAAGCGGTTGTCGTCGGTCATGAGTCGCTTCGCGTCGGAGATGGTGATCAGCGGCCCCGTCTCGGTCGCACCGTAGAGGTGCTTGAGGTACCAGCCGAACCGGTCCTCGACGGCCCGAATCGTCGCCTCAGGCGGCGCGCTCCCCGCGGTCGTTACGCGAACCTGCTTCTCGCCCATCATCTTCGGTTCGCCCTCGCTCTCGTAATAGTCGATCAACTGGTTGAGCACCGCCGGCGCCGCACAGAGGAAGGACACGTCCTCTTCGCGGATCGAGGAGACGACCTGATCGGGGTTGACCCCGCGCGTACAGACGTGGGTCGCGCCCATCCCGGTCACCGCGTAGATGTGGCCCCAGCCGTTGACGTGGAACATCGGCAAGGTCCACAGGTAGGTGTCGTCGTCGGTGATCTCGTGGTAGATCGACATCAGGTAGGCGTGGATCGTCTCGGTCCGGTGGGTGCGACAGACCCCCTTCGGATCCCCCGTCGTCCCCGAGGTGTAGTTGATCGTGATGATCTCGTCCTCGGCCATCTCCGGCTGATCGAACTCGGTCCCGGCGTCCGAGATCACGGCGTCGAAGTCCTCCCACTCGCCGTCGACGGCGTCCGCGTCGTTCGTCACGAACGTCTCCGTCGGCACCTCGTCCCGGATCGCTTCGATCTTGTCGGCGTACTCGTAATCGGCGTAGATCGCGTCGACGCCCGCGTCCGACAGGATGTACTCGTAGTCGTCGGGCTCGAGGCGGTAGTTCAGCGGCGTGTGAACCGCACCGAGCTGCATCGCGCCGAACGCCGCCTCGAGGTGATAGTGCGTGTTCGGGTCGAGGACGGCGACCCGATCCCCTTTTTCGATCCCTCGCTCCTGGAGCGCCGCCGCGAAGCGATCGGTCCGCTCGCCGAGTTCGGCGTACGTGAATCGATCACCCGCTGCACCCACGACGGCCTCCTGGTCCCCGTAATAGTCCCGCGCCTGCTCGAGGAAATCCGTGACAATGAGTGGCGTTTCCATACGGTACAAATGTCGCGAATCCGCCGTATACATATTTTGTTTTTTACTCGACACGTATCTGTGTTTCAGTGCCGGTATCTCCGGAACGAAGTCGGACGATAGCTCTCTGTCTGCGGATACTGAACAATCCAATCATTTGTAATTATTTCGACTGATCTGCTGGCTCGAGGGACGTGCAGACGCTCCACACGGGCATGGTGTCAGCGGGTTGAGTCTAGAGCTGTTCCCAGACCGCTTCGTCGTCCTCGAAGCCGTCCGGATCATCGGGAGACGCGAATTCGTCGCTCGGGTCGAGTTCCGAGAGATCCTCGGCCGAGACGTCTCCATCGCCGTCGATGACGGCTGGCTGCTCCTCCAAGTCCATCTCCGGCCAGGCGGTCTCCTCCCAGAGACCGCGGTCGCTGTAGTAGTAGACGACGCCGTCGTTGACCACCGCGAACAACCCTCGTTGTTCGTCGTGGACCACGCGCTCGTTCGTATCGATCGCGACGTCGACGACGTCCTCGAGCGTGTCCAGGGAGACGTGATAGTCGCCGATCCACATCGGAATCGATCCCCGCGAGATCCACTCGGCGTATCGCTGTTCGTGGACGGCCCGGCGGGCAGCTTCGATGTCGGTCGGAGACCGGCGTGAGACGAACGCCGCACCGGCGAGCGAGAGCGTTCCGAGCACCGACAGGCCACCGATGAGTGCCGGACTGCGGGATTCGGTCGTCCGGTTCGTGCCGCTCTGGTAACTGTGCGTCGCGGAGTCGGACAGCGATTCCTCGAGCCAGTAGGCGTCGCCCGTGATCCGTACCGGCGTCGTCGTCGTGAGCGTTCCCTGCTGGCGACCCGTATCGTACTCGACGCGGAGTTCCAGCGTCAGCTGGACCGTTCCGATTCCGCTGACCTCCCGCTGGAGTTCGCGCTGTCGCTGGCGGTACGATTCGACGTCGATCGTGGCTTCCGACGTCGCGACGCCGTTCTCGACCGACGGCGACTCCCGGAGCACCTGGTGGGTTTCGTTCCAGAACGATGACCCGTCGCGTGTGGCCTCGAATCGGAGCCTGAGTTCGTGAGTGACGTTTCCGTCCTCGACCGGGACGCCGCCGGAGCCGTTTCGCAGCCTCGTTTCCGGCTCGACCGTCAACTCCGGTGACGTGTTCAGAAAGTAGACCGAACTGTTCGTGAGCCGCTCACCTTCGGTCCAGAGCGTGCCGCTTTCGGTGACGACAGCGCTCGTCTGCGCGTCAGTCGTGACGCGTTCCTCCTCGAACGTCGGCGACGTCGTCGTCTCCGGATTCGCGACCGCCCACCCGGTCGCACCGATCGCGAGGGCACCGATAACGACCAACGCGATCACGATCGACCGTCCCTGTTTGGCGAGCAACAACTCGAGGCGCGGATTGTCGATCATTCGTTGGCTCCAGCACTCGCCTGCCCGGACGCGCCCGCTGGCCGAACGGTTCGGTTCCAAACTGTTCGGTCATCGGGACAATTCATGCGTTAGTGAAAGAAATGAACCACTATAAGGGTAGTGGCCCCGGGTCGTTACTCTCGGTCCTCGAACCATTTCCGAAGCCGCCGCTCGAGCCGGGTCGACAGCGGGACGTGACTCCCCGCGGATCGAAACCGAATGTCACTGCTACCGAACAGGACGAGCACGAGTACGACGGCGATCCCGACGATAACGCCGTTTACTGCCGCGATCGCGGCGAGCGGATGGACTCCGTGGAGCCAGACGAGCACGGACGGCGGCAGCACGGCGAGATACCGATACTCGCCGAGGTGACGGACGTGCTCGCCCGTCTCGCTGGGAGCGGACAGCGTCACCGTCGTCTCCCCGCTCCCCCGAATGCCGACCGTCTGCCACGTCGGATCGGCACTGATCCCCCCGCTTTCCGCCTCGTGGACGACCACCACGGGGAGGTACCCGGCGTTGTCGACGGTACGAGTGAAGTCGGTCGTCCCCCCGGGGGCGACGATCTGTGGGTCGTCGCTGGGCGATTCGGAACTGACCAGTCCGTACTCGGTGGTTCCCGACGGGACGACCATCGCCGCGGTCGCGAACGTGACGAACACGACCAGGACGAGTCCGAGCGCGGTCCAGAACGCGATCACGTTCTCGCGCGAGCGCGATCTGGTCGCCTCGCGTCGCGTCGGTCCCACCTGCTCGAGCAATACCCCGAAGCCGAGCATGGCGACGCCGAGTGCGACGAGCACGGAGCCCAGTCCGTTCGATGACGCTGTCGTCGTGAGCCCGAAAACCGAGGCGACCGTCCCGTACGCTCGCTCGACGAGTCCCTGGGCCCCCATGATCGCGGTGCCGAGATACGGGATCGTGACGACCTCGCCGCCGACCTGCAGGGTTTTGGCGACGATCCGGCCGTCCGTGACGTGGGGCTCACCGCCGTCCTGATCCGTAAAGGGGTTCGCGTCGCCTTTCGTGACGTATCCCTCCTCCGTCTCGCCGACCACGCGGTGAGTCGTCAGTCCGCCGTCATGGAGCTCTCTGGCCTGGTAGACGACGACGTCGCCCTCCTCGACGGGACCGGCGACGATGCTCGGAATCGCGACGAAGCCGTCGCCTGCGTCCATCGTGGGTTCCATGCTTCCGGTCGCGACGTACCCGAGCAGGATCGGCTGTCCGAGGAGTTGTCCGACTATCAGGAGGATTATAGCCAGTACGACGACGAGGCCGACACCTCGCTTGACGAGCGTAGCCGGAGTCATTGGCCGGTGGAACGGGCAGTCATGGGTGGCTGACGGTACAACTGGACTATACTTCGTTTCCAGGAGTATAAAGCTCGCGAGAGAACCGACCGACTGGTCGAGCGGAGCGTACAGCTGTGGGATACCCTCGCGGCTACCGGACGAACGCCCATTTCCGATTCGCGGCGACCGCCAGGAATAACAGCCCCGCCGTCGTCGGCGGCGCGAGCGCTGCGGTCGTTGCCGGTGAGAGTTCACGGTTCGGGATCGGAACCGGAGCCGGCCGGTCGGAGACGGTCACCGTTCCCGCAGTGACGCCGCTCACGCTGATCTCGTACGTACCCGCGCGGTCGAACCTGCGGTCGAACGATACCGTCAGCTCGCCGTTCGCCGGGATCGAAACGAGCCGACTCTCGACGACGATTCCGTCGGCGGAAAGCTCGAGCGTGCGCTCGACGGTCGCGTTAGTCGGGTTCCGTACCGTCGCCCGAACCGCCGTCGACTCGCCAACGGTGATATCGGCGGTCGTATCGGTATCGTCGATAGCCGCGTCGTCCACGAGGCCCGCATCGACGATGGCGACCGGCGGCCCCTCGACGGTAACCGATTCGCTCCCGACGCCGTCGATACCGACGGCGTACGTTCCGGGCCAGTCCATGCGGCGCTCGAACGTCACGGTCGTCTCTTCCCCGGGCCGGAGTTCGATCCGCTGTCGGTCGACGACGGTTCCGTCGACGGTCAGCGTCGCCACAGCCGTCCCCCTCGCATCACCGGCGTTTCGATACGTCGCGCTCGCCGTCAGCGTCTCGCCGGTCTCGAGCGTCGTCGGCGAGAGAGTCAGCCCCGACCCCAGGATAGTCGCCGACGAGCTCGGCCCGTCGTCCGCGCTGTCGCCGGTACCCCCGTTCGTCCCATCCCCACCTGTCCCGTCCTCGCTCGTGTCGTCTTCGTCCGCGTACCCCACCGCGACCGTGAACGTCTCCGTTCCGGCCGTCGCGACGGACGAGTCGACTGTCACTCCGACCCTGATACTGTCGCCGGGGTCCGGCTCGAGTCGCGACTCGTTCGTCACCGCCGACCCGTCCGCGTGGAAGGTCACGCCCTCGACGTCGTGATCGATCCACACTGCTTCGACGTCGTCGGCGTCGTCGCCGATCGTGATCGTGAACACGTCGGCAAACCGCGTCTCCGTGTTGGCGACCACGCCGAGATCGAGCCTGAGTTCGCCGTCGTCGATCGTCGCGTACCGATCGTCGACGGACTCGAGAACGACGTCGTCGTCCGTCGGATCCTCCCCCACGGTGATCGCCGCAGTCGGAACTACGAGCGCGAGGAGAAAACAGAGCATCGCGGCGACGAGTGGGGTCTTTACTGATGACATATATAGGACTCGTCCAAACGGTACCCGAGACCGATTCCGAAGGGACTGTCGCTAATCGTGACTACGCTGACGTGTCCGTTGCCGTAAACGTAATCGTCTGGGTGGCGTCCACGCTATTCTGGCCCTGCAAGTCGATTTCGACATCGAACGTTATACTCCCATCAGCACCGATAGTCGCCGTATTTCCACTCAGTGCAGTATCTCTCCCACCGGTTCCATCCGGATCGTAGAGAAACGTGACGTCCTCATTGGTCGAGACGTCGAGATCGACTTCGTTGCTTCCGTTGTTGGAAATCGTCAGCAGACCGTTGAAAGTAGTAACGGCATCAGCATTGAGGTCCGAGAATTGTAGAGCGAGTACATCACCAGTGCCGTTGTTACTCACTCCGCTAAATTCAGTAGTAGTGGCAGATAGGGCCAACAGCGCGCTCCCATCGCCGGTCGTCTGAATGGTCATCTCTCGATCTGCTTCCACGCTGCTGAACGCGCCCGTTCCCAGTGCGGCGCCGCCACCGGCGACGATCGTTCCGAGCCCGACTAACACGTTTCGTCTGTTCATTCTCATGGTATGATCACCGTACGGTTCGCCCGGCACCAGTTACAGGTGCCGTACGACTCTGCTCCTCCCTAAACGGTCTCCCTACTTTGTATTGATCACCGAGAACGATTACACGAAGACCAATACTCGCGACGGACGGAACGGATCGATCTTCAAGCCGAGCCTGAGCGACCGAAATCGACGGTCTCAGCGTCACGGTGGAACGCAGTGTGACAGCACGGAGTACGGCACACGGCACTCGCGTCCAGGGACGTCTGACTGATTTCGACTCGATCATCGCCCGAGCTCGGTGGATCGAATCCGTTACGATGGCTCCGACCCAGCGAGCGTCGCGAAAAACGGCCTCGCTGAGAGCGAAAACCCGGGACCGTTAGAAGTCACAGCCGTTCAAACAGAGCGTCTCGACGCTCGTGCTGCCGTCGCTGAACGCCAACGTCACCCTGACGTCTTCGCCTTTCATTTTGGCGTTCTTTCCTCGACCGTCCAGGAACCGAACGAACTCGAAGCCGTTCGTTTCGGTTACGGCTAGCGTCACCTCGTCGCCGTCGTTGAACCCGATAACCGTCGCGTTCTCGGGGTCGCTACTATCGATCGGGATACCTTCGGAAACGAGGCTCACGCCACGGTCGAGATCGACCAGGATTTCGTCGGGACCGCCGTCGACCCGAACCGCGTTGCCGTTCGTCGTCTCGTTAATACCGAGTCCGACGATCGTGACGTCGATCGAGCCGGTGTTCTCGAGTTCGAACTCGTATTTCCCGCTGTTCCCCGCGGACTTCACGCTGGCCGTCACCTGAATCTGTTCGGCCTGCGGAATCGCCGCGTTCCGTTGGGCAGTGATCGATCCGGCGACGGAGCCGTCGGTGGCGACCAAGTCCGCGGCGATGTCGAGCAGCGCTTCCTCGCTATCGGCAGTGATCGGCGCTTCGACGCCGTCGTCGACTGCGATTTCGAACGAGACCGGAACCGACTCGAAGGAGTCGGTGTTCCCGACGTCGACCTCGACGCTCGCGTCCGACGAGTCGAGTTCGACGGCGAGCGTCTGGGACGATCGGTTGACGAACTCCGGCGTCGTACTGGCGTCCTCGATGCCGACGAGGCCGAGCTGGGCGTTCGGATCGTCGGCAGCGCTCACGGTGACCCCTCGAGCGGCAGTAGTCGCGCTAAACGCGCCGGTGTTGTGCACCGTCCCGACGCCGATCGAGGTGACTCCAAGCCCGATGAATGCCCGGCGTTTCATACTATCATTGTACGGTTCAGTATATTACGTCCGGCGATGCGATACTCGAGACCGATCTCGTTCGATGAGCAGCCTGCCAAACTCAGGCTTCCGTGATCGTGATTTCAAGCGTGCCGCTGTCGTTACTGCCACCAGTATTGATATCGGTACTGATCGCTTCGGTATCGCCTCCCGTTCCGAGATTTGCTGTGTACGACGCGGACTGTGCGTTAGAAGCCCCGTTGAATTCGACGCTCGGGCCGCCCGTCGCCTCGAATTTGACATCGAAGGCCTGGCTGGTGGATCCGTCGTCGTTGACGACCGTGAAGAGGTCGGTATACGACACGGTCGCGTTCGGCGGAAGCTCGCTGCCGTCAGGGCCAACGACGATTGTCACGTCGTTTTGCATGAGGCTGACGTCGGTGTCACTCGGTGAAAAGTCAGACTCGTAGGTATCACCGCTATCCGGGAAGAGATTGACTGGATCGTCGTCATCGGTACCGAGTGCGATGCTACTGTGGTCGCCCACGTGCAGGACGATATCGACGAAATCGGCCGCGATATCGGTGTTCGTAACGACGTTGACGTCGAGCGTTCGGTCCGCGCTCGCGGTACTGAACGCACCCGAGCCGAGCGCTGCTCCGCCACCCGCGACGATCGTTCCCAGTCCAACAACCACGTTGCGTCGATTCATTTTCATTGATTATGGTCTCCGTACCACGCGCCAGCACCGATCCGCGAGGGATGCCGGTACGCGGTTCTTACACCACTCCATGACTGTAACCCACTTTGTATTGAGCAGGCAGAACTGCCGAAAGACCGTCCATACGTCGGTTCAAGGCGTCGCTGAAGGGGCGGTATCGAGCATCGATCGTTCCAAGGGTTTCCTGAAACAGCAGTGATTGGATCGACGTGACATGTCGCGAGTCGGATTAAAGCCGAACGCGATGAGTTCGTCTCGAGTTTTGGCCTAAAACGTAAATCGGGCACAAGACGCCCTCCGTCACAGATTCACCGGTTGTCACGTTCAGCCGTCCCTTCGATAGGATATCTAGAGTCCGATCAAGGGTTACTTGAGCACCCGACTACGGTTACCCTCTCTCGTATAATCATACATATTTTTACCAGATGAATCAGGTATTAACACAGAAATGGGGAAAAGTAATCGAGGTCAGAGATGCAATTCAATGGACGAACAACGGGCAGTGAGTCCATTGGTGGGGGTCATCCTGTTGTTCGCCATCGTCGCGATCGGTGCGGCGATGGTGTTCGTCACCGGCGCGTCGATGCTCGATGCGTTCGAATCGGATGCCAACGCGGAACGGGCCCAGCAGGTCATGAGCGAAACCGACCACAGGATCGCGACGGTCGCAGCGACGGGGACGCAACAGGAACTTCCCGAGATGGAGGGGTCGATCACGAACGACGGCTCGATCGAGGTCACGTGGTACAACGCCTCGACCGGGACGACATGTACACCCTCCGTTACGGGAGACTTACGCGCTCTCGAGTTCGAACTGAACGATCGGACGATCGCCCATCAGGGCGGTGGCGTCTGGGTGAAAACCGACAACGGCGTCACCGTCGACTCGGAACCGCAGATCGAGTACGACGGAGACTCGCTACGGCTCCAGATCCTCCAGCTCGAGGAGGGAGACTTCGAGGGCCCCGAGACGGTCGCGAGGGCGAACCACAGCAAGTCGACGAGCCTCACGGAAGACATCAACGACGCTGCCAGCGACTGTCCCGACGCCACCGACATCGAAGTCGAGATCGAAAGCTCGTACTACGAGGGGTGGAATCGGTATCTCGAGGACGCGGTCGGAGACAGCAACGTCGAGGCCTATTCCGGCAACCAGACCGTGGAAATGAAGATCGCAAACGTTCGGAGTCCTACCAGCAACCCGACCGTTCTCATCGAGTCAGATAATGGGCTCAGAAAAACGAGCGGGAACGACCAGCCTATCGAATACGGAAAGACGCTCCAGTTTAATGCGACCCTGAACAATACTGGAAGCAAAAAAATTAAGCCTCCGATGCGAGTCTCCATCGACGGCGGAGCGATCGTCGAAGACGGGAATGGCAACCTACAAAGTGGAGAAACTAATCCGAAGAAGGCCGTAGTCAATAAGGCTACGTACAAAAATACACTCGTTCCTGGACGGACCTACGAGTACATGATCGAGTCGCTCGACGATTCGGGCAACGTCGAAGACTCGCTCGACAGTCCGGGTGAGTTCTATCTCGGCAAACCTGGGACGCACTTCAACGTGACCGACAGCGACGTTACGACGACGTCGACCGGCGACGGAAACGTCACGATCAGCGCCGAGGTGACGAACCGCGGCGTCGGGGAGGGGACCCGAGACGTGACCCTCGAGCTCGAGGAGTACAACGTCACCGCCAGTGAGGAACTCACTCTCGACTACGGTGCGAACGGGACCGTCAGCTGGACGGTCAACGAGAGCGACCTTCCGATCGGCTCGAACGCGTTCACGATCGACACGGGTGACGATACTGCAAATGGAACCGTCACCGGGAAAGCGACCGGCGGTGAGGACGCCTTCGTCGTCGTCGAGGACGAGGGGGTCGGCGACGATCAAGTCGTCGCGGATGACAAGCCGTTCAGCGTCGAGGCCAGCGTCGTGAGCACCTACAGCGGCAAGGAGACCCGAAGCGTCAATCTGTCCATTCCGGGCACCGACGTCCACCGATCCGAGCTGATAACGCTCGAGGGCGGCGAAGAGAACACGATCTCGTTCTGGATCGATCCCGACAAGTACGACCTCGAGCCGGGAACGGTCTACGACTACGACATCAGTGCCGACGGTACCGGCCTGAGTACTCCCGGATCGTTCTACATCGGGGAGCCCGGAACCAATTTCGAACTATCGAACGGAAACGCGACGGCCGACGATAACGTCACCGTCACGGCCGATCTGAAAAACACCGGCGTCGATTCCGGCTCACAGACCGTGACCGTCGACCTCGAATATCTCGACGAGATGCCGGCCGAGCTCGAGGACGAGGCTCCGTACGGGACGCTCTTCGATGGAGAAATCAATCGGTCGTTCGGCGAATCGGACACGATCGAACTGAACCTGAACAGGAGCAGGCTCCTCGACGGTGAGTACCGAGCGACGATTCAGACGGAAGACGAGTCGGCGACCGCGTCGTTTACCGTTACCGCTGGTGTCGATCCCGGGCGAGCGGGGCTCGAGGGTCTCGATAACGCCACCGTAGATATTTCGGTGCTGAGTTCACAGGTTTCCGGAATCAACGGCTACCCGAGCGATCACGAACTGGGAACCATGACTCTCGAGGTGCTGACCAAACAGGAGGGAACGACGACGACCGAACACGTATTCGAGAACCCCTCCGGCGGGGAAAACATAAACACGTACCCCAGCTGGCAAGACAAGAGCGATCCGGTCTACAATACCACCCTCGAGATCAAGGAGGAAGCCACGCTGACCCTCGCATCGAGTTCGTATGGGCTCCCGAGCGGTACGTCAGGGTGTAACGTTCAGGAGGAAGCGGAATCGAACTACTTCAGTCCAGTCGACCAGCACAGATGGTGTGAAGAAGTCGACACGTCATCGGACGATTATCTCGTCGATCAGATCAACGCGACGGCCGACTCACGGGAGCAGAACCTCCGGGTTCGAACGGCTAAAGACAACAGTGTACCGGGTCTCCAGCCGGGGAACGAAGAGCAGGAGAGCGTCGACGAAGTTCTCGCCGACGTGTCGGATCCGGTCATCGACCGCGATAGTCTCTGGAACGACGGCGAACTCACTCTCGACGAGAACGAGTTCATTTTCCTGTTTGAGGCCACGACTCAGTGTGGAATGTACGACTCCGGCTGTGCAGAGAGCAACGACGACATCGACGCGCTGTGGGACAGCGCACGCGACAATACCGGCTCGGGTGATCCCAACTTCAACGACCTGATCGTCTACGTCAGCGTCGAACGCGCAAACGTCGACCCCGGAACTCCCAGCATCACGATCACACCCGGCGGCGGCGGCTCGACCGACGTCGACGCCGGCGACGGCCGTACCGCAGGCAGAGTCGACGAAATCGACGCCCGCTTCGAGGGAGACACTGACGAAGGCAGCGCTCCCGACCTCGGAACCGGTGATTCCACCACCACTGACGGCACGAGCGGAACCAGCAGCAACACCGGTATCGAGATCGACACCGACCACGTCGTGATCGGCTGACGGGACCACCGCCCTCGAGTCGAACGCGATTCGCGACCGGGTACTCGTCGACGTCGGTGCTCGAGAGCGCGAAGATCAGATACCCCATCACGGACCAACGAGTTCATGCGATCGATCACCACCCTCGGCGTCGCCCTCCTCGTCGTCGGCGGACTTCTGTTCGCCGCCTCGAGCGGTGCGTTCGACTCGCTGGATGCCGATCGAGAGGTGGGGATCGAAACGACGGACGACGAACGGGCACTCCTCTCACTTGACATTCCGGAGCGGATCGAATTAGCGGACGGGACCCTCGTTTGTGAGGGGTTCTTTTGTTATCGAGGCTATCGCCAGTACGACGTCGAGATCGTCACGATCACGGATCGAACGGCACCTCCCCCTCTGGTCGTTGGAGAGGGGGACGTATCGCTGGAAGTGGAATCCGGTGACAATCCCACCCTCGAGGAGTGGAACGTGACGACAGTGGACGGCGGGTACGTCGTAGCGGGACAGATCCGCTGTGATGCACCGTTCGGAGCCCAACAACCTGCCAATACGGAACTCACGTTCGATATCGAAACGGGCGACGGAGAAATCACGATCAGTCTCGATCGTCGAATCGCGATTCAGTGCGCGTAGGTATCGGACCTGGGGTCGGTCCGTGCTCTGACCCGTCGGAGATATAGTCAACATATTATCATTTATCAAGAACAGGTCTTAACGAACGGGCTACTGTCATCCGACCGGCGTCCGTCGCCGGGTATCGCCGTTACCCCATCGAATTACGATGTAGCGGCTTCTTCGCCCATATAGATATAATATTTGAACTCAAATCAAATCTTATACTCAGCCAATAATCGCATACATTTTTATGGTATCAGGATAGTCTCATAGCGAAGGATGTGGACGGACCAATTCAGAGGGGGCGGCAAGACCGGTCGAGGAGTGAGCCCGGTCGTCGGTGTCGTGTTACTGGTGGCGATCGTGCTGATAGGTGTCACGCTAGTGTTGACGGTGGGGTCGTCAGTACTTGACGGGGTCCAGTCGGAGGCCAATAGCGAACAGGTATACATGTGTATGGACGAGTCGGATCACAGACTCAACACCGTCGCGATGACGGGCCAGGAACAGCCGATGGGGTTCGACGATCAGGTCTGTCAACCGCAGATCGACGGCCACGGAACGCTCTCGGTCACCTGGTATAACAATTCGGACGGCGACCCGAATTGGTCCGACGACGACCGGGCCGTCTCCGAGGATCTCGGAACCTACGAGTTCGAACTCGAGGACGGAACGCTCGCCCATCAGGGGGGCGGCGTCTGGGAGCGCACAGATTCCGGGGTCAGAGTCGATAAGTCACCGGATATCGGCTTCGGGTCCAACAGTTCCCTGCAACTGAATTTTATGCAACTCAATGGCACTGACAACGACGGAGCGCCGCCGAAGGCTCAACGGAACCACGAGGCCGGTACGAACTTGACCAAACGCCTCGCTAACATCACGGAAGACCCTGCTGCCGACGACTTTGCCATCAGGATCGAAAGCGAGTACGCCGACGGGTGGGAACGACACTTCGAGCAGGAAGCCGAGGGCGTTACCAAGTGGAACGTCAGTGTAAACCGAACGGGAGAGAATATCGTCGTCGTGACAGCCGGAGGGATAGGGAACGTATCGAATAGTAGTTCCATCGAGATAGACAGCGACCGCGGACTGATTGATCAGAGCGGTAATTCTATCGACAATAATTTAGTCGAAAAAGACGATAAGTTCTGGATCGACGCGACGCTGACAAACTCCGGTGAAACGGAGAGTACCGTTACCGCCACCGTCTCGGTTTGGGACGGATCTGACCTCGTCGAGGAACGAACAATCGAGTCAGAAGATCCGATCGGTAACGGTGAGGAAATACGGACCGACGAGAACGGAGATTGGAACGACGGCAACGAATTCTTTGATACTGAATCTGGCGGATCAAAATCGATTGACCTCGATCCGGGGAATAGATACGAGTACGATATCGAGACTGACCCCGGTGGGAACACCCTGAACGAGCGAGGATCGTTCTACTACCTGAACGAGGATCCACACTACAGCGTCGTCAACAGCACGACCACCGTGTCGGGCGGACTGGTCAACATCTCGGCGGTCGTACAAAACCTCGGAAACACGGACGGAAGCGCACAGAACGTCACCCTCGAGATCACGCCGGAAGACGGAAACGATACCGCCACGTCGACCGTGGAGGTCGAACTCAACAGCACCGAAGCTGCGAACGTTTCGTGGTCGCTCGACGAATCGAAGTGGCCCAAAGGAGACTACGAGTTCACTGTCGAGACGGACGACGACGACACCAGCGGGACGTTCGAGGTCGAAAACGGCGGCGTCTTCGAGATCAGCGAGGATCTGGGAATCCCGGAGGAAAAACAGCTCAACGGGTCCGACGGACAGGTCATCACGGAAGAGGACGACGTCACGATCGGCGCGAATATAACCAGTACGTACGCCGCCGAACAGACCCAGAACGTCACGCTCGAGGTGCTGGACGAGGACGGGAACGCGATCGACAGCGTCGAAACGGAGGTCACGATCGGGGCCGGCGACACGGAGCGAGTCGAACTGACGGCCCCACCGGTCGATGCTGGGGAGATCTACGAGTACGACCTTCGTACTGAGGGCGATTCCCTCGACGAACTGGGGTCATTCCTCGTCATCGACGAGCCTGCCCAGTTGTTCATCGACGAGACCACTGTCGTCGACGAGTCGGTCAAGCCGGGTGAGCCGCTGGCGGTCGAGGTCGATATTCGAAATCGGGGTGAAGACGGCGAGCAGTTCGTCTGGATCGAGGGCTTCGACGGGAACGTCGTCACTGTCCAAGAGGTAGCACTCGACGGCGGGACGTCGACGACGGCCACGCTCGAGTGGGGTAGCGTCGGAGTCCCCGATTCGGTCGATAACACCACCGTCACAGTCCAGACGAACAGCGACGAGGACACGGCAGAGATCGATGTCGAACCGCTCCTCCTGGTGAACGACGTCACGGTCGACGATCCGGTCGCGCAAGGGGAGTCGGTAGCGATCGACGCCGAAGTCGAGGGCGTCGCGGGCGATGCCACTCAGAACGTCGTTCTGGAGGACCCGAACGGCGACCGGGTCGATTCACAGGAGGTCACCGTATCGGGCGGTGAGAGCGAGACCGTCGAACTCGAGTACGAGACGGACGGGAACGCAATCACGGACCGCGTCACCGTCCGGACCGACGACGACGAGACGGAGGAAGTCGTCGTGGTCGAACGGGACGGGCCCGACTGTAGTGCGGTTCGCTACGCGGGGAGCGGAACCAGCGACGATCCGTACGAGGTCAGCACCGTCGACCAGCTCCAGTGCATCGATACCGACCTCGATGCGAATTACGAGCTCGTCGACGACATCGACGCCCAGGGGACCGAATACTGGAACGGCGGTGCCGGCTTCGAACCGATTGGCGATCAGGAGAGAGGGGAACGGGAATTCTCGGGTAACTTCGACGGCAACGGGAACGCGATCGAAGGGCTTCACATCGACCGTCCGGACGAGGACTTCGTCGGGCTGTTTGCCATCAACACGTATTTCCACGAAACGTGGAGAGGTATCGGCGAAGGATCGAAAATTCACAACCTGCGACTCGAGAACGTTTCGGTCCACGGGCGACAGGTCACCGGCGGGCTGGTCGGTGCGGCCGGCGGCACGATCGAGAACGTCCGTGTGAGCGGCGACGTCACGGCCGAACATCAGGAAGTCGGGGGAATCGTCGGTTCCTCACACAACGCCGATCTGGACAACCGGCTGGTCTCGGAAGCGACGGTCAGCGGCGGAATTCCGGCGGCAGCGACCGACGAAGTGAGCCATCCCTGGGATGCCAGAAACATGGGTATCGGTGGTGTCGTCGGGTCGACCGGGTATAATACCAAAGTATCGACCGCGTACTCGCAGGCCGACGTCGAGGGGCCGTTCGCCGTCGGCGGCATCGTCGGCTGGACCTCCGACTACGCCAGCGAAAACGAACAGATGTACTGGGCCGAGGGAGACATCGAGTTGACGATGACTCAGCCGGAGATCGAATACTACCTGGGTCAGATGGACAGACCCTCTCACACCGATCGGAACACGGGCGGAGCGATCTTCGGTCGCGGTGACGACACCAACGACGAATTCGACGACAGCGTCTACTACAACGAGTACCACCACTCCTCCCCGTTCGGCGAACACGTCATCGGGGACGAAATCCACGTCAACGAACGGACCACCGACGAGATGCAAGGGCTCGAGGTCACGGAGAGCGGCAACCTCGGCGAACTCGACTACGAGGACGAAGGCGGTCCCTGGGTCGCGATTCCCGATGAGTACCCACGATTCGCCTGGGAGCTCGCCGCCGAGGGAGCCTTCCAAGTCACCATCGACGACGTCGAGAACGTGACCGCCGGCGAAGCCGCCACGGTCGAGGTCACGGTCACGAGCCTGTACGAGAACAGGGAGGAAACGGACGTCGAACAGACGATCGCCCTCGAAGACCCCGACGGGCGGACGGTGGACACGGAAACGGTGACCCTCTCGAGCGAACTCGGAGAGACCGACGAGGAAACCATCGAACTCGTCTGGCAGACGGGTTCGGAAGACAACGGGACCGCCGAGGTCAGCGTTCGGAGCGAGGATACGGAAGATTCTGCACCCATCACCATCGAGCCGGCCGAACACGGGCCCGGAGCCTCGCACGGGCCCGGCGTCGGTCCGGCCCCCGGAGACGGGAGCATCGACGACGACGGCGAACCCGACGTCGGTCCCGGCGAGGCGAGTAGTTCGGGGGACGACCTAGCGGGAAGCGATTCGGAGATCGACATCGACGTGGACGTCGTCGAGGTCAACTGATCCGCGTCCGGCGCGCAGCGTTACCAGTATCCGACGGCGGCTCGTCCGGATCGAACTCCGGCCGCTGAAACCCATCGAACCGTTGCTTCATCGGTACCGCGATCGAACGGGATATCAGCGAGTACCTGCGACCACTCGGACAGTCCTCTCCTGCCAGTGCTCGGCAACAAGCGTTATGCATCAGTAGACCAGTCATTCGTACTGACAGGGGGATGGCGACAACCAGTGAGAGCGAGCCGACTACCGTAGAGACGCCAGGTAGCGACGACCAGTCACGGGAAGGCGAAATTTTCGACCTACTGAGCAATCAGCGTCGCCGCTACGCGATCCACTACTGCAAGCGCGAGGACGACCCCGTGACGCTGGGTGAGCTCGCCGAACACGTCGCCGCCTGGGAACTCGACAAGGAAGTGGCGGCGATCACCTCGGCCGAGCGAAAGCGAGTGTACACGTCGCTCCAGCAGACCCATCTTCCGACGCTCGAGCGGGCCGACATGATCGAATTCGACGATCGAACGATCGAGCTCACCGACGAGGCCGCGGAGTTGGACGTCTACCTCGACGTCGTGCCGGCGGACTCGATTCCGTGGGGGACCTACTATCTGGGGCTGGCTGCGGTCGGATCGGTCGTGATGGCCGGGCTGTGGCTCGAGGTGATCCCGACCGAGACGGTCCCGGAGCTCGGCTGGGCGACGCTGGTGTTCGCTCTGTTTGCCGTCTCGGCGGTCGTCCACGTGGTACAGAATCGACGGATGCGACTCGGCGAGATGGAGCGGCCACCGTAATCATGAACACGGTTGTCAAACTCGGGTTCGTGTTCGTCGCGCTCGGCGCCGTCGCGATGGTCGGGCCCGTCTTCGGGTTCACCACGATCGCGGCGGACAGGGGCGTGTCCGCCGAAACCGCGAGCGATGCGAACGCCCTCGTGGGAATCGAGGCGACGGGCGAGACGCCGGACAAGAAGAACGATGCCGTCATCGTCGAAATCACGAACAACGCGAATCAGGCGTACGATCCGCTCGAGACGGACGTGACGATCGACGACCCGAACGGTGCACTGGCGGTCAGCAGCGGGTTCGCGGCGGCGCTCTCGTCGGGAGAGACGACTGGACTGGAGGTGACCTGTGACGGCGGCGGTGACGGCACGGCGACGGTGACCGTAAACGCGAACGCCGTCGGATCGACGCTGGAAGTGCGAGCGGACAGCTACACCACCACGGTCGACTACAGCTGTACGGGGAAGGGCAGCAACGCGAACGTCGAGGTGCGGAACCCGGAACTCGGAGCCGATACCGACGAACTCGAGTTCGGCCTCGAGAACGTCGGCAACAGCGAGGCGAAAGTACAGGGGATCGGCGTCGAGGACACCACGACGGCCGCGACAGAAGTCGAAAACGACGGCAACGGAAACCCGCCACCCGTCGAATTCGGCGGCACGGAAACCAAGGCCAACGTCGTCCTGATCGGTGGTGGAGAGTACGATCTACGAGGGCAGGGGAAAGTCGGTGCCGGCGAGACGGTGGCGGTCGGGATCTACGGCTTCCAGACCGGTGCGGGCGACCCGGTTTCCGTCGAAGGGGAGGACGTGACGGTCTCGCTGTACGGATCGAAGGGACGCCTCGACCAGGTAACCGTCTCGGTCCCGGTGTTCCCGACCGGCGGCGAAGCCGTCACGACTGACGGTGACGTGATCCTCGAGGCGGAGGAGACGTCCGGCAGCATCGATGCGGGTGGCGACCTGATCGCAAAGGATAGCAGCAAGATCGACGGCGCGGTCGACGTGGACGGTGAAGTCGACCTCGGCGGAAGCGTCGAGGGTGTCGACACGATCGACGCGGGCGGCGACGTAACCACCGGTCTCGAAAGCAGCGTCAAGAACGACGTCACGTCTCGCGACGGAAGCGTCACGACGGGGGAGAAAAGCACGATCAAGGGAACCGTCGACGCCGGCGAAAACGTGACCGTCGGAGCGAAAGGAGAGGTCGACGGCGACGTCGTCGCCGGCGGTGACGTCGTGCTCAGAGAGGACGCGGTCGTCAAAGGCGACGTCACCGCCGGCGGCTGCGTCACGCTCGAAGCCGGGGCGCAAGTCAAAGGCGAGATCAGTGAAAACTGCGGGTGACCGAGAAGAGAGCGAGTGAGCCCCGTCGCACGACGGTGTGGTCTTTTCCGGTACCGATCTCGTCCCGCTCGGGACGCCCTCCGGCCGTCAGGTGTAGTACGGAAACGGATTTCGAGTCGGCGTTCGCAACGGAACCATCATCGAACGGATCGGTAGGGGGTTCGACCCCGAGCGAGCACGCGCCTAACCCGAACGCCTTTTTATCACCGACACCGGATTCCTTCCCATGTCGACCGAATCGATCAGTGACCGGCGCGAGCACATCCGCTCAGTTAGCGTGACGGCGCTGTCCGCGCTGCTGGGCGTCGGTGCGGCGCTGGCCTCCGCGGCCTGGGTCGGGGTATCCGAGGCAGCGGCCCAGAACACGCAGACGCTCGCGTTCGTCTTCGGCGCGATCTTCGTCCAGTATCTCCTCATCAACGTCTCGGGGATCTACGGCGAGGACGAGTTCGGGACGAAACACTACCTGTTCATCGCGTTCATGACCTTCGCCCTGTGGTTCGTGACGTGGGGCATCCTGCTCATGTCGGAGTACACGGGCTAACCATGGCGGACGACAGCATCGCAGTCGTCGACCTGGACCGGTGTCAACCCGACCGGTGTAGCTACGAATGCAAGAACTACTGCCCGCCGAACCGCACGGGGAAGGAGTGTATCACACTCCGCGGCGAGGACGCAGCGGAGGGCCAGCCCGAACAGATCCACATCTCCGAAGAGATCTGTCTGGGCGAGACCTGTGGGATCTGCGTCGAGAAGTGTCCCTTCGACGCCATCGAGATCATCAACCTCCCCCAGGAACTCCAGGACGAACCGGTCCACCGCTACGGCGAGAACGCCTTTTCCCTGTACGGCCTCCCCGCACCGCAGGAGGGGCAAGTCACCGGTATCCTCGGTCCCAACGGGATCGGGAAGACGACCGCCGTCCGCATCCTCGCCGGCGAACTCGAGCCCAACCTCGGCCGTCACGAGGAAGAGCCGGGGTGGGACGAGGTCCTCGAGGCCTACCGCGGGACCGAACTGCAAGATTACATCGCGGACGTCCGCGACGGGGACATCACGATCGCGCGAAAACCACAGTACGTCGACCAGATCCCGAACAGCTTCGACGGGAACACCCGGCAACTGCTCGAGCGAACCGACGAGCGCGGTGCCCTCGACGAACTGGTCGAACGGCTCTCGATCGGGCCCGTCATGGAGCAGTCGATCGACGACCTCTCCGGCGGGGAGCTCCAGCGGGTCGCCATCGCGGCCACGCTCGCCCGGGATACGGACTTCTACTTCCTCGACGAGGTGACGCCGTATCTGGACATCGGCCAGCGCGTGACCGCAGCGCGGCTGATCCGCGAACTCGCCGAGAAGGAAGACAAGTCCGTGCTCGTGGTCGAACACGACCTCGCGATTCTGGACCTGCTCGCGGACACGCTCCACGTCGCCTACGGTGAGCCGGGTGCCTACGGTGTGATCACCTCGCCCAAGTCCGTCCGCAACGGGATCAACGAGTACCTCTCGGGCTATCTCGACAACGAAAACATGCGGATCCGGCCGAACCCCATCGAGTTCGAGGAGCACGCGCCCCGGAGCGTGACCCGCGCCGACACGCTCGTCGAGTACCCGGACCTCACGAAGAGCTACGGCGACGGCGAGTTCAGCCTCGAGGTCGAGGGCGGCACGATCCGGGAGAACGAAGTCCTGGGCGTTGTCGGCCCCAACGGGATCGGGAAGTCGACCTTCGCCAAGCTGCTAACCGGGAACCTCGGGCCGGACGAGGGCGACGCCGATCTCGATCTGGACATCGCCTACAAACCCCAGTACGTCACCATCGACCAGCACATGCGGGTCGACGCCTTCCTCTCCTCGATCACCGACCAGTTCGGCTCCTCCTACTGGAACACCGAGATCGCCCAGCCCCTCCAGTTGGAACGGATCATGGAGCAGAACCTCTCCGACCTCTCCGGCGGGGAGCGCCAGCGGGTCGCGATCGCGGCCTGCCTGTCGGACTCGGCGGACCTCTACCTGCTCGACGAGCCCTCCGCCCACCTCGACGTCGAACAGCGGGTCCAGGCCGCGAAGGCCATCCGGCGCTTCGCCGAACAGCAGGACGCCACCGTGATGGTCATCGACCACGACATCTACATGATGGACCTGCTCGCGGACCGGCTGATGGTCTTCGACGGCGAACCCGCCGTCCACGGCCGCGCCGGCCAGCCACAGCAGATGCGCGAGGGCATGAACGAGTTCCTCGCGAACCTCGAGGTCACGTTCCGCCGAGACGAGCGCACCTCGCGACCGCGGATCAACAAGCCCGAGTCACAGCTGGATCGCCAGCAGAAAAGCGAGGGCGAGTACTATTACGCGCCGTAAGTCGTCGGCTCGGCGGTCGGTAGTTTCTCCGGAACCGGTACTGCGAACCCGAAATCAGCTAATCAGCCGCTGACAACTCCCACAGAGGTTCTCTTCTTTGATGTCGACTTCGCGGACCGTCGGCGAGAAGTTCATCACGCAGCGGTTGTTGTCGCAGTGCTCGAGCCCGTAGGTGTGGCCGATCTCGTGGACGATCTCCTTGCGGACGCGGTCTTCGAAGATGTCGGCGGCGCTCTGATTCGAGAAGCCGCCGTCGCTCGAGGTCTGGAGGCGGTAGGTCGAGACGACGCTGCCGCTGCCGTCGAGGTAGGCCAGGCCGAAGACGTAGTTTCGTCGCCGGTAGAAGAGGTCCTGCGGGGTGATCGCGATGTTCTTCTCGCCGCGGCCAACCCGTTCGGCGAGCTGGATGAAGGTTTCCGCGGAGTACTGGTTCCGGTCGGAGTCGTAAGCGCCGTTGGGGACCGACTGCGAGTCGTTGACCGACACGTCGCAGTCGTAGACCGATCGCAACGCGGCGGAGGCCGCCCGCTTGACCTCGGCGGAGACGTTGCCGACCGGCACGATATCGACGAGCATGGCAAGGGCTATGGCCGCGGGTGGCATAAACGTCCCGCCGTGGCCCACTCTCGCCGGAATCTCGAGTCGATGTTCGATCACCTCGCCGAGTACGAACGGGTGGTCGAGATCGGGATCGGCCGCCGACCCGAGCTCGCTCGAGCGCTTGCCGAGGTCGGAGTTACAGTCACAGCAACTGACGTCCACGATCGCGACGTTCCGGAGGGCGTCGAGTTCGTCCGCGACGACGTCGTCGACCCCGAACCGTCGATCTACGCGGGTGCTGACGCGATCTACGCGCGGCACCTGCCGCCGGAACTCCACCGGCCGGCGCTCGCGGTCGCTCGCGAAGCCGACGCCGACTTCCTGTTTACGACCCTCGGCGGCGACCAGCCGGCGGTTCCGGTCGAGCGGACGACGATCGAGGAGGGGACGCTGTACGCCGCTCGAGCGCATCCGGAGTGAGCGCTCCGAACTGGCTCGAATGAATTATCTGAGCCCGAGACGTTCCGGTAGCCGTGAACGTCGAGTCTCTCACGTACGCTGGTGTCGTCGTCGTCGCCGTTGCAGTGCTAATAGCGCTGGTCGTCGGCATCAGCACGCTCTTCTGGCTCCTGATTCGTATCGCGTCGATTCCGGGCGTCGTCGTCCACGAGTTCGCCCACAAGCAGGCCTGTGATCTCGTCGGCGTGCCCGTCCTCGACGTCGTGTACTTCCGATTCGGCGATCCGGCGGGGTACGTCCGCCACGCCCAGCCCGAGCGGTACCGAGCGTCGTTCGTCGTCAGCGTCGCACCGTTTCTGGTTAATACCGTCGTCGCGTTCGTCGCCTTTCTCGGTTTCGCAACGCTCGTCTCGACGAGTGGCGATATTCGAGGGGGTTCGAGCGAGCGGATCGCCGCGATGATCGTTCTCGGCTGGTTCGCGCTCTCGATCGGGATGCACGCGTTTCCGAGCACTGGAGATGCGAACACCCTCTGGCAGCGATCGCGGGCCGAGTGGCGGCGGTCACCACAGGTGCTGCTCGGGGTTCCGTTCGTGATCGTGATCTACGTCGCGAACCTCCTCTCGTGGCTCTGGGCCGACGTCCTCTACGCAGTGGGGTTGGGGGTCATCGCGTTCTCCGTCGTCGGGGTACCGCTGTTGTGATCGTCCGCCGCGCAGTCGAGACTGTGCGTGGCCCATCGAACGCGTCGAAAGCGAGCGCGGCGTAAACGGGTGGTTTTTATCCGCATCGACCCGTCCCCACGGGTATGAACGCAGATGCAGTCGTCCTGGACATCGACGGCGTCCTCGTCGACGTCGCCGACTCCTACCGGCGGGCGATCGTCGAGTCCGTCGAGGCGGTCTACGACCGGACGATCCGCAAAGACGATATTCAGGAGTTCAAGGACGCGGGCGGGTTCAACAACGACTGGGAGCTGACGTACGCCGCCGCGCTCTACGTGCTGGCGACCGAGGAGGGGTACGGCGAGTCGCTCGAGGCCTACACCGACGCGATCGCCGCCGCGGGCGGCGGCCTCGAGGCGGCCGAAACCGTCGTCCGCGAGGCGATCGGCGCGCGGGCGACCCAGCGCGTGACCGGCCGCTGGGATCGCGAGCGCTTGCGCGACGTCTTCCAGCAACTGTACCTCGGCGACGAACTCTATCGCGGGCTCGAGGGCGGCGATCCCGACCTCGAGCGCGAAACGAGGGGGTTCATCCACGACGAGCCCGTGTTACTCGAGTCGACGGCTCGGGAGCGGCTGCTCGCGGAGTACGACGTGGGCGTCCTGACCGGGCGGCCGGAAGCCGAAGCCGAGATCGCCCTCGAGCGGGTGGGACTCGACGACGCGGTTCCGGTCGAGCACCGCTTCACGATGGACGACTGGGAGGAAGGGAAGCCCCACCCGCGGGCGCTGACGACGCTCGCGGAGCGGTTCGACGCCGCGTCGGTCGTCTTCGTCGGCGACACGTTGGACGACGTTCGGACGGCGGTCAATGCGAACGAGACCGATTCCGGTCGGGAGTACCACGGAATCGGCGTGCTGACCGGCGGATTGACGGGCGAGGACGGGCGTGAGAAATACGAGCGCGAGGGGGCACGGGCGGTCCTCGAGTCGATCAACGCGCTTCCGGACTGGCTCGAGTCGTAACGGCTCGTCGGAACGGGCCCCAGCGATCGTTCGTCAGGACTGCTCGCCGGGAAAGCGGACGAACGTCAGCCAGAAGTCCTCGAACGAGCGGCCGAGCTCGATGAACTCGTCCGGTTCGACCGGTTTCTGGACGTACGCGTTCGCGTGGAGGTCGTACGACCGAGCGATGTCCTCCTCCGACGCCGAACTCGTCATCACGATCACTGGGATAGGCCGCAGCGCGTCCGCCGACTTGAGTTCGGAGAGGACATCGGGACCGTCGATATCGGGCAGCCGGAAGTCGAGCAGGATCATGTCCGGACGCGGGCTATCCGCGTAGTCGTCGCGCTGGTGGGCGAAATCGAGCGCGTCCGCGCCGTCGGTGACGGTGTGGATTTCACAGGCGATGTTCGCGTCGTCGAACGATTCGGAGAACAGGCGCACGTCACCGGGATTGGGTTCGATCAGCAAGATCGTGATGGCGTCCTCGATCGGTGGAGACATACTACTGTTTAGATCCGTTCCCAAAAGAGACGTACGGTTATCGGTCGAGAAAGTGTTTATTTGAACACTGTCGGCCGGTAGTGATGCTGGCGTGCTCCGACGGATTGCCGACTCCCGGAACCGGCTACTCCGTTCGGTGGTTGCGCATCACGCGGCCGGGTCGTCCAACCGCCGGCACGAGTCGAACCGCTCGTCGGTGAGGTAGACGGTTCCGTCGCGAACGGCGACGGCGATCGACTCGAGCGCGTCCCCGCGGCACGGTCCCGCCGTACAGACGCCGTCACCGCACTCGAAGCGCGCGCCGTGTTCGTGACACACCAGTTGGTCGTCGCGGACGATCGCACCGGGGCCGGGATCGAGTCGGACCTCCGGCTTGTGGGGACACGAGTTCCGCCACGCGAACACGTCCGTTCCCTCCCGTCGGAGGATCAGTTCCGTCCCGCGGCGATCGCGGCGGGCTTCACACCGGAGGGTTCCGTTCGTCGGAACGTCCGCGAGCGGAGCGATGCGGCGGGCTTCCTCGTCCGTGGGCGCGTCTCGATCGTCGGCGCTTCCGTCGGTCTCGTCGCCGCTCGAGTCCCCCTCCCGTCCGCCATCGATGCTGAATCGGAACGTCGCGTCGTCGGTCGAGACGTCCCCCTCGTCGTCGTAGACGCGAACGGCCGCCGATTCGTCGTCTCCTTCGAGCGTCACTCGGACGGGGTCGGTCATATCCACGTATTTTCGGTCGGCCTAAAGTACGTTCCGGAGCGCGTTTCCTCGGAGACGATGGGGGAGTCGAATTCGGCCCCCGGGAGCGCGCGTTATCCCTTTAGGGGAGCCGGCTGAAGGACGAGTATGGACGATCACGACGTCACCGTCGACGTGGAGGTCGAAGTCGAAGTGGACTCGAACGAGCTCGAGATCGAGGTCGGGGACGAACGCGAGTTCGAGGGCGAACTCGAAGCCGGCGGCCTGACCATCGAAGTCGAAGCGGAGATCGAGGTCGAGGGCGAGGGTAAGAGCGAGAATAGTACGGACGGGGGCGGCAGCGAGGAGGACGAGGAGACCGAAGAAGACTGAGTTGGCACGACTCTCGAGACACGAATCGAACGCGCTCACTATTTTGGCGGAGTCGAAAAGCGCTATGTGCTGGCTCCGCTACGCCTCTCTATGGCCTGGACGGTGATGCCGACATACGACGACTACGAGACGGCCCGTACGGAATTCGCGTGGGATCTCCCGGACGAGTACAATCCCGCCGTCGATTTCCTCCGGAAACACGACGACACGAGTCGGACCGCGCTTCGGTACGAGGATCCCGACTCGGGTCACGAGGCCTACTCGTTCGAGGACCTCGACGAACGGTCTGACCGCCTCGCCGCCGCGCTCGCGGACCTCGGAATCGAGGCGGGAGACCGCGTCGGCGTCGTGGTCCCGCAGAAACCACAGAACCCGCTCGCGCACCTCGCGAACTGGAAACTCGGCGCGGTTTCGGTACCGCTTACCGTCCTCTTCGGTCGCGACGCCCTCCAGTATCGCCTCGCGGACAGCGAGGCGAAGGCGGTCGTCGTCGACCCGAGCGTTCGCGAAACCGTCGACGAGATCCGCGACGACTGTCCGGCGCTCGAGCACGTGATCGAACTCGGCGACGGCGATTCAGTCGCGGGCGATGCACACGCCTTCGACGACCTCCTTGCGGCCCACGAGCCGGGGATCGAGGTCTACGATGCCACGCCGGCGACGCCGACGGCGATCATGTACACGAGCGGGTCGACGGGACCGCCGAAGGGGGTCCGACACAGCCACGCGCTCTGGCTCGGACGGGCGGCCGCGGCGTACAACTACTTCGATGGAGGGCTCGCGGCGGGCGAGGCCACCCTGTGGACGCCGGCGGACTGGGCGTGGGGCGCGGCGCTCGGCGGGACCCTCTTCGCCGCGTGGCACCACGGCTGTACCGTCGTCGGCTGGCCTCGCGACGGGTTCGACCCCGAGGCGGTCTACGAGCTGCTCGAGCGCCACGACGTGACCGGGGCCTTCATGCCCCCGACCGCGCTCCGGATGCTGATGGATCTCGACGATCCCGAAGATCGGTTCGACCTCTCGCTGGAAACGTTCGCCTCGGCCGGCGAACCGCTCACCTCGGAGGTCGTCGACTGGGTCGGGTCGACGTTCGACGACGTCGCGATCAACGAGTTCTACGGGCAAACGGAACTCAACCTCGTCGTCGGAAACTCGTCGAGGTGGTTCGACACGCAGCCGGGCAGCATGGGCAAGCCCTTCCCCGGCTACGAGATCGCCGTCCTCGATCCCGACACGCACGAGCGACTCGAGCGCGGCGAGGTCGGCGAACTCGCGGTTCGGCCGGGCGATCGACGGGTCTTCTTCGACGAGTACCACGGCCTGCCGGAGAAAACGGCGAACAAGCAGACAGCGGAGGTCCCCGCGAGTGGAGCGAGCGGGGAGTCGGAAGAGCAGCGCTCTTCCGGAAAGTGGTTCCTGACCGACGACCTCGTCGAGCGCGACGACGACGGCTACGTCTGGTTCGTCTCTCGAGCCGACGACGTCATCCTCACCAGCGGCTACCGCGTCGGCCCGATGGAAGTCGAGGACGCGATCCTCGTTCACGAAGCCGTCGAGCAGGTCGGCGTCGTCGGCGTTCCGGACGACACCCGCGGTGAGGCTATCAAGGCATTCGTCAAACCCGCCGTCGACGACTACGACCCCGACACGCTTCGCACGGAGATTCGCGATCTGGTTCGGGACCGACTGGCAGAGTACGAGTACCCCCACCAACTCGAGTTCGTCGAGACGGTGCCGACGACGACGACCGGCAAGATCCGCCGTCGCTCCTTGCGAGAGCGCGAGGGAATCGACGAGTAACCGAGAGACGCCGCAGTCGACCGCCGACACGCCCCCAGCCGTCGGGATTCGGAGTCGGTTTTATTGTCTCCCCATCTAAATGGGTGGCTATGCACCGCGTGTTGATACCCGTCGATACCAACGAAGACCGTGCGCTGGCACAGGTCGACTACGTCACGTCGCTTCCGAACGCCGACGAAGCGGTCGAAGCCTACATCCTGTTCGTCTTCACCGATGACAGCGACGACCTGCCCCAGGAGTTCGAGAAGTTCAAATCGGCCTCGCGGATCGGCTCCGTCCGCCGCGCACAGGAGGCCCTCGAGGAAGCCGGCGTCGAGGTGACGATCCTCGAGGACAGCGGCGACACCGAAGACGACATTCTCTCGGAGGCGGACGCCTACGACGTCGACTCGATCGTTCTCGGCGGCCGGAAGCGCTCGCCCGTGGGCAAAGCGATCTTCGGAAGTGTCGCTCAGGGAATTATTCTCAGCTCCGACCGACCGGTGGTCGTCACCGGAAGTGGCGAGAGATAGGTCGACTGCCGCCGGACGAGCGTTCGGTTTTCGGATCGCCGATTCGAGGACTGCAGTCACGACTGCTGGTAGCGTCCATGTTCCCGCCGGCAGCCATCTTATCCGGATCGGTACCGAGTGTCCGGTATGGAGATTCGGGAGCCGAAAGCGGACGAGGCGGCGCGGATTCGAGAGGTCGTCGACAGCTCGATGACGACCTCGTTCAGGCTCAGTCCGGGACAGATCGACGGGATCACCGACGACCAGTTCGGGGACGACTCCGTTACCGAGAAGATAGACGACGAGGACACCCTGCTTCACGTCGTCGAAAGCGGCGAGGATATCGAGGGGACGACGATCGCCGGGTTCGTCGAAGGGCGGCTCGAGGACGGCTGGGGCGAGGTGAACTGGCTGTTCGTCGACCCGGAACATCGGGGACAGGGGATCGGGACGGAGCTGTACGAAACCGCGACGGAGACGCTCCGCGAACGCGGTGCCGAGCACGTCTACGTCACCGTCCTCGAGGCCAACATCGAGGGTCACCAGTACGTCGAACAGTTCGGCCTCGAGCACGACGGCGACCGGCGCATCGAGGTCGCCGGCGAGTCGCTCGTGAAATACGTCTACACGGATTCGGACGTCGACGTGGACCTCCCCACGGAGTCGGGCGCGGAGTCGGCGGACGACGAGGACGCGAAAACCGACGAGCTTCCCGACACGGAAACGACGGACGGTCAGCTGACGACGACGACCGACGACGGAGAAACGGTGTACGTCGCCCGCGACGAGGACGAATCCGGCACCGCAGCGCCGTTTTTCGTCACCTACGAGGACGAGGACCACGCGGAGCAGTACGGCTTCTACTGCGCGAACTGTGGCTCCCTCGACGTCTCGATGGCGGAGATGGACCGTCTCGAGTGCAGTGATTGCGGAAACGAGCACGCGGAGCGATCCGAGGAGTCGTACGACGACTCGCACCTGTAGTCGCCGTGACGGCCGCCGAATCGCGCCGTAGCCTCGAGTCGGCCCCTCGAGACCGAAGCCGCTCCCGCGTTATTTCGCGAAGATACTGTCTGCCGTCGCCGCACCGACGACGCTGAAGACCGACCCCACGGTCACGGCTTTGAACGAGGTCACTGCGCGCTCACAGGAAGTCGCGACGCGCTCGAAGAAGGGCCCGGAGGACCCGAACAGAGCTCCGGGGCCACAATCGGCTACGGCGTCCGGGAGGAACGTCCCGGGGGCACCGAAGAGGAGGGCGAGCACGGACACCGAGCCGAACGTGACGACCATCAGTGAAATGAAACGGAGCGGAACGCCAGCTACCTCCTGTTCGTCGTCGAGGTCGCGGGTCGTGTCCGCCTTGTACAGCGCCGCGTAACCGATCGAGAAGACGATCGAGACGATCACGAGTGACTGCACGATGTGCATGTTCCCCGCGAGCACCCAGACTTCCTCCGTAACGACGAACGGACCCGCGAGCAGGAACCCGCCGACGGTCTGCTGGGCCGAGTCCGCGAGCCGAAAGTCGCGCGGACGGCGCGGGCGTCGAAGTTTCATACCGGAGGATTACGGTGAAACGGTAAAACGCTCCCGTTCGACGAATCCCGTTAGAGGAACACCAAGAGGAGAGCGTAGCCGGCCGCTCCGGCGGCGAACGCCCAGAACCGACTCTCGCGGTCCGCGGGCAGTTCCTCTTTGATCACGTTCAGAACGATCCCGCCGGCCAGGAACGGGACGAACACGGCGAGGAGGAGTTCCGCGTCCTCGAGGACGTATCCGCCGGCGAATCCGACGATCACCGCCGCGGACAGCAGCCACCGGACGCGGCGGTGATACGCCGAGCCGTGGTGCTCCCGGAGACTGTCGTCCGTAACGAGAACGTGCAACGCCATCGCGACGAAAAAGAGGAGCACGCTACCGAGTTCGCGGTCCCACAGGAGGTAGCCGATTATCGCGTTGTAGGCCGCGAACGATCCGACGTGGATCCAGAAGACGCCGCTGCCGGCTACGTCGTCGTTCCGCTCCGACTGACCGTTGGTCCGGCGAGCGAGTTGCTCGAGGCCGTAGTAGACGACGAATCCGAGGAGCGCGATCAGATAGCCGTGGTGTTCGGCGGCGATCGTCGCTGTCCCGTAGCGCTCGAGCGTCGCCGCGGCCTCCCCGACCTCGGGGAGGAGGTGGACGAACACGTACGCGACCGAGACGCCGCCGGCGGCGGACAGCCACCCGCTACGGGGAATCCGGCCGCCGAATCCGAGGCGGCCGGCGAAGAGATGAACGAGCGCGAGGGCGATCGCGAGCGCGGGAGTGAGTAAGACTTCGAGAGCGAACGAGCCGAGAGGGACCATCGCCCTATGACGTATACCGGCAACGGAAATGTAGGTTCGTGACCGGTCCGTTCAGTCGTCGGCGCTGTGGGGTTGCTCGCCACCGGTCGACATCGCGTCGCCGATCGTCCCCGCGGTCCGCCGGACGAGCCGACCGAACACCCGACGGCGGCTGACGAACAGCGCCACCCCGAGCACGATGTAGATCGCGCTGTAGATGAGCAGGAGGTCGGTACTCGAGACCGGCAACGCCACGAACTCGCGGATGAGGGCGAACTCGAGGAAGACCTGCGAGAGGAACAGGACGAGCAGCGTGAGCGCTTCCCGGACGGAGATCTGGAATTTGAGCAGCAGGGCGATCGCGAAGAACGACTGGGCGGCGGTCAGCCAGATCTCGGCCGACTGCTTGAAGTCGAAGGCGAGCACGCCGTACCGGCCCAACGCCAGCGAGTGGACGACGACGAGCGTCCCGATGAGCAGCGTCCACTGGTTGAGTTTCGAGGAGATGAGCGCGTTGAAGCCCGCCGTCGAGCGCGCCTTGTTCACGAGGTAGACGACGACGATGAGTTCCGGCGCTTCGGAGGCCAGCGGCGCGATCCACTGGATCATGAAGAAGGAGGGAATGCCGACGCTCTCGCCGAGGGACTCGAGCCCGTGAGCGAAGGGTTCGACGGCCGTGAAGATCATCGTCCCCGAGTAGGCGAACAGGACGAGGACGGTTGCCACCCGGCTCGCTTTCGAGAATTGCTGCAGGTACGCCGGGACGCCGACGTGGGCCGTGTCCCGTTCGACCTCGCCCCGGAGGATGACCGCGATGTAACAGACGTACAGGCCGACGAGAAACAGCATGTCCAAGATGTCGATCCCGCCCCTGAGCGGGACGAGAAACGCCCAGAGCGTCGCGAGCAGGAGGAAGACGATCTCGAGTCCGATCTGCCGATCGAGGATCACGACGTCGGAGAGGAAGCCGTCTCGTCTCTCGACGGCGGGATCGGCCGACGAGCCCCGACGGAAGATCGTAAAGAGGGCGACGCCGGCCCACCCGATGCCGATGAGGATGCGGTTCGCGCCGGTCATGTTGGCGACGGCCAAATTGCCGGCCTCGATCCCGCGTTCGGTCCCGGCGAACACGCCCGCGTTCCAGGCGTAGAGGGCATCGACGGCGTACTCGGGCGCGACTGCCAGCACTGCGAGGACCGCGATCGCGAACGCCTGGGGCACGTCCTTCTCGGCTGTCTCGGCCGCCCACGCGAGCAGGAACGCCGCCCCGAGAACGGCGAGTCCGGTCAGAATTACGGTCCAGAACGTGGACAGCGTACGGAAGAGGCGCGGTGCCTGATACTCGAGCCCACCGACTGCCGCGACCCAGGGGAGGAGGCCGGTAGCCCCCACGACCGCGACCCAGGGGAGTGTCAGTGCAATTGCAGCCGATATCGCGCCGAGCGCTCGTCGTCTCATGGAATCGTCTAGGAACGCATACCCATCGACCTCCGATACGTGATACGATGCTGCCTGCTACTGCTGTGGAGCGCGCTCTTCGTAGGGCTGAACGACGACGAATCCCTCCGAGCCCGTGAATTCGAGCTGGTAGGTCTCCTCGGAGGACTGACCGATCATGTTCGAGAAGGCGCTATCCACGTGGCTTCCGGGCGTCGTCCCGCTCCAGGCGACAGTCGCGCCGGGATCGGTCCTGACCGGCGGCCGCAAGACCAGCGGCTCGCCGTGGGTCGTGATCGCGACGCTGCCGGGCCCCTCGAGGAAGACGTTCGTCATGCCCCCGGCCGAGAAGCCCGCGATGCTCTCGACGGTTCGGATCTCGTAGTCGACTGACGACTCGAAGGCGAGCACGTCGGTGCCGTTGACCGAAATCGACTGGCCAGCGTCGAGATCGAGGATCTGGATCTTCTTCTCCTGATCAGCGAGATAGAGGTGGCCGCTCCCGGTCGCCTCCATCACGGGCGTCCCTTCCCCCGTCGCCTTCTCCTTGAGGAACCCCGTGATCCCGCCTTCGGCGGAGGACTTCCCCTCGAACGAGATGTCTCCGTCGTAGGCGATCATCGATCCGGCCTTCGCGATCACGGACCCGTCGAGGGCGACGTCCAGTAGTTTGCCGTTCTCGAGTTGAAACGTGTCACCGCCCGCCTCGGGTTCGTTGGTGCTGACGAATTCGTCGATTTTCATGGTATATCGAGCCGAAATTCGGCTCACCGATCCCGTTTGTCGCGATCGGTCAAATAGTTACTCGTGTATCAGCTTCGGGGCAGGCCGATGTACCGATCAGGCCTCCCCGCGAATGAAATCGGCCGCCTTCTCCGCGATCATCGTCGTCGGCGCGTCCGTGTTGCCGCTCGTGATCGTCGGCATCACCGAGGCGTCGACCACGCGGAGTCCCTCGAGTCCGCGGACCCGAAGCCGGTCGTCGACGACGGCCATGTCGTCGTCGCCCATCTTGCAGGTGCCGACGGGATGGTACAGCGTCTCGGCGTTCTCGCGAATGTACTCGATCAGTTCGTCGTCGCTCTGAACGCCCGACCCCGGTAGTATCTCCTCGCCGCGATACTCGTCGAACGGCTCGGACTGCAGGATCTCGCGGACCAGTTTGACGCCCTCGAGCAGCACCTCGAGGTCCTCGCCCTGAGTCAGGTACTGGGGATCGGTGGCCGGGTCGTCGAAGGGGTCGGCGGAGGCGAGCGTGATCCGGCCGCGGCTCTCGGGTCGCAGTCGGAGCGCGTTGAGCGCGAACCCGTGCCCGTCGGGGTTCTCGAGTCCGTGTTCGACGAAGTGTGACGGGGCGAAGTGGAACTGAACGTCAGGGGTGTCGGCGTCCTCGGAGACGGTCGCGAACCCGCCGGCCTCGCCGACGTTCGACGTCAGCGGTCCCGTTTTCAACACCAGGTACTTGAGGAGGTTCCAGATCGATTCCGCGTCGGCGAGGGTGATCGATTTCTCGCACTCGTAGCCGACGCCGGCCTGCAGGTGGTCCTGCAGGTTTCGGCCGACGCCGGGGAGGTCCTCGACGACGTCGATGTCGTGTTCGGCGAGGTGGTCCGCCGGGCCGACGCCGGAGAGGAGGAGCAACTGGGGTGAGTTGATCGCACCGGCCGAGAGGACGACTTCCTCGGTCGCGTCGACCGTCGCGGGACTGCCGTCGGCATCGTCGCGAGCGTACTCGACACCGACGGCCTCCTGCTCGTCGAATCGGACCTGCGTCACTCGTGCCCCCGTCACCGCAGTCAGATTCGGGCGGTCGAGGACCGGCTTCAGATACGCGTCGGCCGCGCTGTGTCGACGGCCACCCTCCTGTGTCACCTGATAGAGTCCGACGCCCGCCTGCTCGCCGGCGTTGAAATCACCGTTGTCTGGCAGCCCCACCGCCTGCCCGGCCTCGACGAACGCCTCGCTGAGCTCGTTCGGCGACTGGGGATCGGCCACGTTCCGCGGCCCGCCGGTTCCGTGGTACTCCGAGGCTCCGCGTTCGTTGTGTTCGGCTCGCTTGAAGTACGGCAACACGTCCTCGTGCCCCCATCCCTCGTTGCCCAGCTCCGCCCAGTGGTCGTAGTCCTCGGCCTGCCCCCGGATGTAGATCATCGCGTTCATCGAACTCGAGCCGCCGAGCGTCTTCCCGCGGGGCCAGTAGAGCTCCCGGTCGCGGAGTTCCGACTGCGGTTCGGTGTGATAGTTCCAGTCGACGTCGGACTGGAACAGTTCCGAGAACGCCGCCGGAATCCCGATTTCGCGCTTCTCGTCGGGCTCTCCGGCCTCGAGCAACAGTACCTCGGTGTCCGCATCGGCCGAGAGTCGGTTCGCGAGTACACAGCCCGCCGGTCCCGCGCCGACGATAACGTAGTCGTACGACCGCCCGTCCCCTGTCATGATATATCATACCGTTCGAGGGAACTATCATAAACGTTTCAACGAATGTCGCGGCGGCTGTCGTGAGCCGACGTCACCACGGTCTCGAGAAGAGGGCGACCCCACACCTCGGTTTTCCAACCAATCAAGGAGGAGTCCGGACGGAAACCGCACGAACGCAGCGAGTACGTTCATTCCTGACTGTAGCCGACGGACACCGAAATGTATTTCTCGGTACCTCTCAGTTGCGAATATAATGACCGTCTTTCCCCACGGCAACACTCCTCGTACCGTGGTGATACCGGTCGGCGATCCGTCGCCGGCGGCGTGTGAGGAAGTCGCCGAAGCGCTCCGCGAGACGTTCGAACTGCCGGTTCCGATTCGAGACCCGATCGAAGCGCCTCCCCGAACCGATTCGAACGCCCACGTCGGGAGGCGGTTCCTCGAGTACCTCAGGGACGAAACGTCGGACGCGGATCTCGCCGTCGGCGTCACCGACGAGAGGATCAGAATGAGTCGCGACCAGACCGCCCTGTTCGGCGTCGCAGGCGAGTTCGATACGGTCGGCGTCGTCTCGACGGCTCGTCTGCTCGAGGGCCGCGAACCGACCGATCTCGAGTGCGAGCGGCTGGCCAAAGAGGGCCGCTCCGTGGTCGGCACTATGCTCGGACTGCGGACGTACCTGCATATGCGTGGCGAGGATCAGCCGTGTGTCGTCGCACCCGGAGAGACCCGCCGCCAGCTGGATGCGGCACCGACGACCTACTGCGAGGACTGCTGGAACGCGCTCACGGACGACGCGACGTATCCGAAACCGCCAGTCCCCGACGACTGGGTCGTCCGAACGAATGCGGAGTCCGACGCGACCGGTACCGACGCGGACGGCAATCGCCGAGCGTGGGTGGACTATCTCCTGGCACCGATCGGGTTCGCCGTCCTCGCGGTGATCGAGTTCGTCGCACTGTTGGGTCCCGTCGTCGATCGGCTTCCGCGTCCCGGTACCGGGTCCGCTCGAGACCTCCCGGAATCGGTGCACACGATCTATCGGATCACCAAATTCTGGTCGAACGTCGCACTCTATCTCGGGTCCGCATTCTGTTGGTTGCTCGTCACGGTCTCCGTCCACGACCGGATTTTCGGCCCGGATCTCTCCGACGGCGTCGCTATCGGGCTCCTGCTACTGAGCGTCGTCCTCGGCGTGTACACGGCCTGGTTCGTCAAAGCGATCGTCGGTGGCATCTACGACGGCCTCCGGGTCGTGGCCGCCGAGGAATGGTCGTAGTTCAGGCTCCGAGCAGGAACTGCGCGATCCCGGTCAGCCAGAGGAACACCGCGAGACCGACGACACCTTCGAGCACGCCCAGCGAGACGCTTTTGAACAGCACTCGTCGTCGCTCCGCGAGCAGCGTTTCTGGCGGCTTATCGGAGATGAGTCCCCCACCATCTTCGTGAGCCGTCACGAGTACCGCCTTCCCGTCGATCGCAGCGGCATCGTCGTCCGGCACCGCCCGGCCGTAGACGAACACCTCGTCGCCGGGTGCGAGATATTCGTAGGCGTATTTTCGGTCGCGCTCGAGCCCCTGTTCGGGCAGGTCGTTCGCCGCAGCGAACGAGGCGAGATCATCATCGAGGGACTCGTGACTGGCGATCTCCCGCGACCACTGCCGATCCGCGGAGAGGTCCAGTCGCAGGTCCGTCGCGTCGACGCGGACGCGGGCCACGTCAGTCTCGTCGGCATCGACCGCCTGCTCGAGGAGGAACGGCGGCGCGATCCGTTCGTCGACGTGGGCCGTCTCGAGTTTGTTGGTATCCTCGACCGTCACTTCGTAACAGACGGCTCGCTCCCGCCCGCCGAACGGGACTCGCTCCAGCCGTCCGTCGGGTCGGGCGGTCCCCACGAGTGCGGTTTTACCGAGAGCAACCGACTCGAGTGACGATCGCGGCCGGTCAACGATCGCGGCCCGCTCCTCGTACCGCTCGAATCCGGAGTGGACGGTCTCGATCCCGACCACGACGAGCGCGCCCGAGCCCAGAACCAGTGCCGCGTAGAGAGCGATCGCGAGGATCACGTCTCGGTTGACGACCCGACAGCCAGACGCTCACCGACGTCGACGCCCTCGTGGGCGCCCCGGGACGCGACGAAGGGCTGTCGCCGGGTAAACCGGTGACGGCTGGCGAACACGGACTCCGGAAACGTATTTAGCAACGCGTTGTACGCGGCGACGGCCTCGTTGTACTGTTCGCGGCGATCCTCTAGCCGCTGCTCGAGGCGCTGGATCGAGTCCGAAAGCTCCTCGAAGCGGTCGTTCGACGCCAGCTCCGGGTACTCGTCCGACAGCGCGTACACCTCCTGTGCCGTTTCCCGAAGCGAAACCGCGACCGCGGCGGCGTTTTCGGGTGACTGCGCGTCGATCGCTCCCTCGCGAGCGTCGACGAGACCCTCGAGCAGATCCCGTTCGTGGGAGACGTGCTCGTTCGTCAGATCGATCAGTTGCTCGAGTTCCGATCGTCGCCGTTCCAGCAGGACTTCGATGTCGGCCCAGGTCTTCTCGCAGCGCTCGTGGGCCTCCACGAGCCGCGCCTGTGCGTGCGAGAGATACCGAACGACGCTGTATCCGACGACGAGGCCCCCAAACCCCACGACCACCGTTCCGAAGATACTCATGTCGTTGCCGATAGTTCGGATACAGTGAGTTATAGGTTTTGTTAGGGCTCTGGACGCGTCGCCGCCGATCGCTACCGACTCGTGGGCGATCGGCCGGCAGACGGAACACGTCGACCCCGACTTGAACGACCTGAACGTGTAACGCACGGGTCGAACTACGTCCGCACGGGAATTGGATCGATGAGATTCGGCCGCAGGACGTGGACGGTACTTCTCGTCGTTCTCGTGGTACTCGTCGCAGCCGGGACGTACGGACTGCTCGCGGTAGAACGACCGCGGGTCGACTCGGTCGACAGCGAGTGGGGAACCGTCACGAGCGAGCGGACCGAAGTCGAAACCCGAATCGGCGTCGATAATCCGCGACTGCTCCGCGTCGGCGACGCGGCGGCGGACGTCTCGTATACGGTCTCGATGAACGACCTCGAGGTCGCTTCGGAGCGCAAACGGCAGGTCGACGCCGCAGGCGACGAGGCGACCGTCACCGTCTCGACCTGGCTCGACAACGATGACATTCCGGCCTGGTGGGCTTCCCACATCAGGCGAAACGAGACGACGACGGTGCGAGTCGAACCGGACGTCGTCATCGAATACGCTGGCCTCCGACTTCCGGCGGAAGAGTGGACCCGAACCCACACCGTTCGGACGGACCTGCTCGAGCCCCTGCAAACCACGGAGCCACGGGAGTTCCAGGCTGGCGGCCAGCCGGTGTTCGTCGTCAACGAGACGGACGCACGGTGGGGGAACGCGACGGCCGAGCGAACCCCGATCGACGCGTCGGCGACGGTCACGAACCCGACGTCGCTCCCGATCCCGATCACGGAGGTCAGATACGCGGTCCGGCTGAACGGCATCCGCGTCGGAGAGGGCGTCGCCAGCGAACGGACCGTTCTCCCGGCGAACAGCACGCGGACGCTCGCGGCCAACGCAACGATCGACAACGACCGGTTGGACGAGTGGTGGGTCACCCACCTCCGGAACGACGAGACCTCGACCCTGACCGTCGATTTCACCGCGACCCTCGAGTACGCCGGCCTCGAGCGGGAGCTTCCGCTGGATTTCCTCTCGTACAACCGAACGTTCCGGACCGATATGCTCGGATCGACGGGTGCCGGGGCGGTCGATTCGTCGGGGAGTCAGGAGTCGGTTACTGCCCGAAATGGAGGTGGGGCTATCGACGGCACGTCGCGGTCGAGTCCGCCGGATTCGGAGCCCACCCCGCTAGTTACGGTCGAGCTTTTTGAAACTCCGCTCCGAACGTCTCGCGTATGACCGAGTTTCGCGGGGCCTGGACCGAAGAGGAAACCGACGCGTTCCTGCAGGAAACGACGGTTCCGATCCGGATCGCGACGCACAGACCCGACGGCTCCCTGTGGCTCGTGACGCTGTGGTATCGCTATCGCGACGGCGTCCTCGAGTGTGCGACGCAGGCGAACGCGGACGTGGTTCGCTTCCTCCGCACCGACCCGGAGATCGCCTTCGACATCTCGACGAATCGGATCCCCTACCGCGGAATTAGGGGCAACGGGACCGTCGAAATCGACGACGACGGCAGGCCCGTCTTGCGGGATCTCGTCGAGCGCTACCTCGACGACACGGACTCCTCGCTCGCCGAGTGGTTGCTCGACGAGGATCGCGAAGAAGTCGCTCTCCGGATCGAGCCCCGAGAGATCTACAGCTGGGACTACAGCGAGCGGATGGGCGCTGGCTCGAGCGAGAAATCCGAATAGCAACCAACCCAGTCGGTAACGGAGTGAGGGGTCAGTCGTCGGCGCTGGGCTTGACGGCCTTTTTGCCGTCGGATTCGTCCCCGCGCGGGAAATTGTCGATCGTTTCGTCGCGGAACGCCTCCTCGTCGAACTCGTACTCGCCGTCGAGGAACTCGAGCAGCGTGTGCGTGTCGCGCATGGCGTTCTTGAGACACGTCGAGGCTCCCGGCGAGGGGGTGATGTTGAAGATGACGTCGTCGCCGACGATCTTGGCCTCGCCCATGTCCAGGGACTTGTTCTTCGTGTCGACGATCTGCGGGCGAACGCCGCCGTAGCCCTCGGCGCGCTCGATGTCCTCGAGTTCGACGCTCGGAACGACCTTCTGGACGTGGGGCAGGAACTGCTTCCGGCCGACGTTCGGGAGGTCGTAGACGAGGTTCTTGAGCACGTACGGCAGCAGGATCCGATCCGAGAGGATGTTGGCGTAGCTCAGGAACGCCGCCACGTTCAGCCCGAAGACGTCGAGGAAGTCCTTCACGGTCGAGATGCGGCCGCGCTCGAGGGTCGGCACGAGTTTCGCGGTCGGTCCGAACCGCGTGATAGACGAGTCGTGGACGTCCGCGTCCCCGTGGACGGCGGCGAAGGGCAGCTTCTTCATCTGGAGCGTGTAGACCTTGCCGTTCAGGAGGTCGTCCGCGAGGAAGAAGCTCCCCGCGATGGGGAGCAGGACCTTGTCCTGGCCGTAGCCGAGTTCCTTCGCCATCTGCAGGCTGTGCGAGCCGGCGGCGACGACGGTGGCGTCACAGTCGAAGCGACCGGCGTCGGTTTCGATCGTGTACCCCTCGAGCGTCGGCGTGATGTCCGTCACTTCCGTGCCGGTGAAGACGTCGACCGACGCCTCGTCCTCCGCCTCCGCGACGAACGACTTCGTCGTCTCGCCGTAGTCGACGACGTAGCCGTCCGGCGTCTGCAGGGCGAGCATGTCCTTCGAGGGATCGCGACCCTCGACGACCTTGGGTTCGATCTCGCCGATCTCCTCGCGGTCGATCGGCCGAAGCTTCGGGAAGAGATCGCCGAACCCTTCGTCCTCGTAGCGCTCCTCGAGCTCCGCGACTTCCTCGTCGCCGACGCCGAGGACCATCTTGCTGCGCTTGGCGTGCATCTCCCGGTCGGGATCGTGGTTCTCGAGATATCCCGCGAGGAGCTCCGCCCCCTCTTTGACCTCTTCGGCCTTCTCGAGCGTGTAGTTGGTCTCGATGTCCCCGAAGTGGAGGGTCTGGGAGTTGTTCGTGTGGTGGGAGTTGATCGCCGCGATCTCCGACTCCTTCTCGATCAGCGCGATCGAGTCGATGTCGGTGAACTTCGCGGTCGTGTACAGGAGTGACGCGCCACTGATACCGCCGCCGACGATTACTAAGTCGTATTTACCAGACATTATTGGATTGTATGGGTCGGTATATCAATCGCTCGACTCCAGCCCTATAACTCATATTTTTCTGATCGAGATATCGACGACTGTCGAAACCCCTATCGACGACTGTAAGCCGGGTGTGAGATTTCGGCTTCGAAGCAGGCGATCGACCGGTAAATTGGACTCTCCCGTCGGCTATCGATCATTCACGATTCGTTGACTTTCCGCGGTCGCGTCGTCGCTCCCGGCACTCGTCTCGAAAGCACCTCGTTGTTCGGCCGACTGGTATCGACATTCGACGTATCGGTGAGGGGTCGCTCGAGGTGCTACTGCGGCCGGTTCCGCCCGTAGTTCGGTCGTCCCTCCACGAGTTTCGATCAGTGCGTCGGTTTCGGACTCGAAAAGATCGGTCACTGGCTCGTCGCCGGCAGCGACGGGCAGCTATCGGCGCGAATCGAATTCCTGGTAGATGACGTGGCCGCACGCCTTGCAGTGTGACGCGTCCCGATCGTGAGACGACAGCCCGCAGTTCGGACACGTGACGTCGACCGTCTCCTTGCGGCTCCACTCGCGGACGATCTTGCTGGCCTGCCACGGAATGACGATGATGCCCGCCAGAATCGACGCCACCGTGACCCACCGTCCCGCGGTCGTGACGGGAATGATGTCGCCGAACCCGGTGGTCGACAGCGTTACGACGACGTAGTAGAAGGCATCGCCGAAATTCGCGACCTCGGGATTGGCGGCGTGTTCCGCGCTGTAGAACAGGCCGGCGGAGACGAACAGGAGCACTAACACCGTCAACAGCAACTTCAGTGCTCGCAGGGCGTTGTCCGAAACCCGTCCGAAAAAGAACTCCGCGTCGTCCGTGAACCGATAGAAGCGGAGGACACGAACGACTCGGACCACCCGAAGAAAGCCCACGTTGGCGATCGTCGCTCCCGGCAAGAGCACCACGAGAAACGTCGGGAGAATCGCGATCAGGTCGATCACGCTGTACGCGTTCGAGAACTCCGCGAACCGATTCCCAGCGCCGTACAGTCGCAGGACGTACTCCATCAGAAAGATGACCGCGATGGCGACCTCGAGCTGCCAGAGTCGAGCGCGGAGCGCGTCGGAGAGGGGATAGGTTTCCGCGACGAACACGGCGACGAAGGCGAGGTTCAACGCCAGCAGCGCGATATCGACCGCCTTCCCGAGCGGCGTTCGGTGATCGAGCAGATAGAACCGCACGGTTTCTCGAAGATCGCGATCCCCGGGCTCCGTTTCGGTCGTCATTCGACAGCCGTACTCCGGGAGCGAGACATGTAGGCCCTCGGATCACCGTTCGGGGACCGGTCTCGCCTCAATCGGGACGGACCCCGTAGAAGCGACCGCTCGCGTTCCGAACCGATTCGCGGGTCGGCGCGTGAGATCCGAGCCCGTACGCGTTACTCTCCGTCGTTCCCGCGCTCGAGAGTTCGAGGCTGATATCGCGGTGGGGGTCCATCGGTCGAAACCGCGCTCGCCCGCAGCACGGACGCGATGCCGTTACACCGCGTCAGTGTCCGTTACGATCGCGGCCCTTCGATCCGGACCCGTACTCCTTGAGGACGTAGAGGCCGCCGTTACGATCGGAGGCGTAGATCCAGGGCTCGCGAGGCTCCTTGTAGATCCCCCAGACGTCCTGGATACCGCCGTTTTGGTCCTCGAACTCCTCCCCGCTACGGCTGTAGCGGGCCGTTTCGACCGGATCATAGGGATCGCTGATGTCGAGGACGAGCACGCCGTCGGAGTACCAGGAGAAGTACGCCTTGTCGCGCTCGACGATAGTGTTATGCACCGAGTACGTTCCACGGGGATCACAGCTCTCGTGAGCCGGGTCGGCGCTGCAGCGCGTGTCGAACTCGCTTGCCAGCACCGGGTTCTCCTCGTCGGAGTAGTCCCAGATGCGCACGTTACCCCAGCGCTCGGGTTCGGCCGTGGCCTCGATACTCGCGCCGGTATCGCCGACGGCGAGGTCGTCGGCGCTGTCGGCGTCGAAGATCGCCAGACCGGTGGCGTGACCGACGAACAGTCCGGGGATGTCGCGCGAATCGCCGCCCATGGAGGTCAACGACTCGTCGCCCGGTTCGTTGAACACCACCATCCCGTCGTACCCGGCATCGATGGCGATCTGGGCCTTGCGGTCGAAGCGACACTGACCGCGCTGAACGACCGCGATTTCACCGTCGCCGCTGGCTTCGGGAACGCCCTCGGGATCGCACGCCAGCCCCAGGTACGTCGTGGGGCCAGCCAGCGTCTGCTCGGACAGCTCTGCGATCGGGGTAGTGAAGCCCCCCTCCGCCGCGTCGTACTCGCCGGCGTTCGGCCCGTCGGCGATGCTGAACGAGAGCGCGAACTGGTCGAAGTCCTCCTCGGTTTCGACGACGACGCTGCCGTCCTCGGACGGCCACGCCTGGTGGCTGTTGACCTCGCCGTCGCCCGCCGTGGGATCGATCGCCTGCGAGACGAACTGGGGGTTCGCGGGATCGCTGATGTCGAGCAGGATCAGCCCGGCGTCCCAGTGGGCGAGATAGGCGCGGGTACCGTCCTCGCTTATCGTGACGTCGTGCAGCAGCCGGTTCTGCGACTGCCCGACGCCGTCGAGCAGCCAGTTGTTGATCACGTCCAGGATCACGTCGACGTCGTCCTCTTCGTGGGGATCGCCGCTGCAGAACTCGCCCTCGCACAGGTACTCGGCGCCCCAGGCGCTGACGAACTCCGGGTCGGTCGGATCGGTCAGCTCGAAGATCTGGAAGCCGCCGAAGTAGCCCTCGGACTGGAGGGCGACGTAGTCGCGCTTTCCCTGGGTGAAGAGGAACAGGTTGTGCACCCCGACGTCGACGATGCCGAGAACGTCTCGCACTACTTCGTTGGCGTCGTCCACCTGAACCGACGCCAGATGCGTCGGATCGGTCGGGTCGTCGACGTTGTACACCTCGAAGCCGCCGGGACCGCCATCGCAGGGCTCGTTGGAGTGGACCAGAATCGCCCCGGAGTTCATGTCCGCGACCTTGACGTCGTTGATTCGACTGCCCTCCACCGACGGGAGGCTGCCGACGTAGGTCGGACGATTGGGATTGTGAACGTCGAAGACGGGAATTCCCGGACCGCGCAGGTCGTCGACGAGTCGGTCCTCGCCGAACCCCTCGCCGGTACCGCAGGGTTCCTCGAACGTTCCCAGATACGCGTAGCCGTCGAGTGCCCACACGTCCGTCGTCCCGTTCGGTAGCAAGCGCTCGCCGCGCCCAGCAACGTCGAGGTTCTTCGTGACGTCGGCGAACGGGCCGTCGCTGACGACATCGCTCGTGGCGGCGTCTCGTTCTATGAGTCGTCGACTGGGGTCCCGGACCGAATCGTCGTGACGGATCCGCTCGGACAGGTCGTCGTGGCCGTCCGACACTCCCGTCGACGGGTGGGCGCTGCTCGATCGTGGTATCGCGCCGAAACTGCCGACGCCGAGCATCGCGAGCATCGAGCGCCGCGATACGGGCGTGCTCGAGCGGAAATCGATCGACTCCTGGTCGGTCTCCGTTGATTCTGGTGGTGACATAGTGATCGTCTCACTGCGCCGGTTGCACAGTGATTGTCATTCGGATATTTCAACATCACAGATATATTTTACCACCAATGGATGTTTTCATAGGTTATTATGTGTTCTAGGACAGATATAATAATATAAGTGAGATAGTATATTTCTCGAAAATCGGGCCAGTTCCACGGTCCCGAGTTCGCCGACCGGTCGTCGAGGGGCTCACCACTCCGACTCGTCTGCTATCGCCGGTCGTGTCAGTCCATTCCACGATCGCACACGATACCAGTCAGCACGTGTACTGTGACCGGTTCAGCAGCGGGTCGTGTGACCGGAACCATCCGTCGTCCAGCGACCGACGCGGACCGGACGGAGGCGACTAGCCTTTAGGTACGCGCCGCCAGTAGCACACGTGAATTCCAAGGAGGTCCGCCGCCAGTGGGCAGAACGGTCCGGAGAGTTCTCGCCGGAGTACTACGCCTCGTACGGCTCGGACCACCGCAGCGAATCGATCCGCAGCCGTCTCGAGCGGTTCGTCGACCGAGACGCGTCCGTCCTCGAGCTCGGCTGTAGTTCGGGCCGGCACCTCGCGTACCTCTCCGAACACGGCTTCGGCGACCTGGCCGGGATCGACGTCAACGACGACGCGTTCGACGTGATGGCCGAGAGCTACCCCGACCTCGCCGCCGGCGGCACGTTCTACCACGGGACGATCGAAGACGTCGTCGCGGAATTCGGCGACGACCGCTTCGACGTCGTCTACTCGGTCGAGACGCTCCAGCACCTGCACCCGGACAGCGAGTGGGTGCTCGAGGAAATCGCTCGGATCACCGACGACCTCCTCGTCACGATCGAGAACGAAGGGGACGACGACCGCCAGCAGTCCGGAGAGCCCGACGTGAGCTACGTCAACGACGACTTCCCCCTCTACCACCGCGACTGGAAGCGGGTGTTTACCGGGTTGGGGTTCACCGAGATCGACGTCGAATCCGGCGCTCGTGATACCGTCCGTACGTTCCGCCCTCCGGACGATGACTCTGCCCGCTGATCGTCTCGAGCGGTCGATTCGGCGATCGACTCACCGACCACTCTGTCGCCCTACCGGGTCGTCCGCGATCCGCAAAAACGGGCCGCGATGCTCGAACGGGTTCGACGGACGAGTATTATCGAATCCTGCCAGCACACCGGTTATCATCCGTCCGAGTTCGCGGGCACCGGTTCCTCTTGCCCACCCTGCTCCGAATCGTCGTCGTCCGTTTCGCTCGATTCGCCCGATTCGCCGTCAGGTGATTCGTCGTTGGCCGCGCCGCCGACCGTCTTTTCGACTTCCTTGCTCACCGTCTCCTCGACCGTCTTGGTCACGTCCTCGCTAACGGTCTCCCCGACTTTTTCGGCCACGGTGTCGACTTCCTTGCTCACCGTATCGCTCACCGTTTCTTCGACTTCCTTGCTGACCGTGTCGCTCACCGTCTCTTCGACTTCTTTGCTCACCGTGTCGCTCACCGTCTCTTCGACTTCCTTGCTCACCGTCTCCTCGACACCCTTGCTGACTGTCTCTTCGACTTCTTTACTTACCGTGTCACTGACCGTCTGTTCGACCCGCTCGGCGACCTCGGTCGTCATCCAGTCGGGGTCGAACCGGGCCATCTTCCACACGACGTGAATGACGTAGGAGGCCAGTACGCCGAGTCCGAACGCCACTCCGACACCGGTCCCGACCGCAACGATGAGCGCGACCGCAGCGAAGATCATCACACCGTACGCGAGGTCGACGAGGAAATCGACGCGTGTCGGGTTCATTGTAGACACCGTTCGAAAAATTCGGCACAACCGAATTGTACGTGCATTACCGAATGAAAGTGCTCCAGCCGAAAAAACTCGTCTACTCGACGCCGGAGTCGAAGACCGTACTGCCGAGTCCGAACAGCCGTCCCGGCACAGTTCCGACGGACGACTCCCCGATCGAATCCTCCGCCCGTCGACCGTCGATATCACGCCTGTACGATCGACCACCGCTGGGTATCGCCGCCGGTCCACTCGGACTGGTGGACGTTCGCTCCGTTCTCGGTCGACGACCCCTCGACCGCCAGCACGAGCCCGCTATTGACGTTCGTGACGGTGTGGGTGCCGTCCTCGCGTTCCGCGAGCTCCCAGCGCTGGTTGTCGCCGCCGTGTCCCTCCCACTGGTGAACGTTCGCACCGGCGGTGGTCGAGGCGTCGTCGACGTCGAGGGCCTTGTGACTGTGGACGGCGACGATCTCGTAGCGTCCGTCGGCGAGTTCCTCGAGCCGCCAGCGCTGGTTCGCCTGCCCGAGATCGTCCCACTGCTGGACGTTTGCGCCGTTCTCAGGGGAGACGCCGTCGACGTCGAGTACCTTCCCGCTGTGAGCGTTGACCAGCGTGTACGTGTCGTGTCTGGCGACGGTATCGAAACCGAGCTCGAGTCCCATGTGGTCGGAGCGGTAGTTTGGACTGCCGTCCTCGTCGTAGAACTCGAGGGGATCGCCGCTCCCACGCCAGAAGGAGGCCCGCTTCATTCCGCTGACGTCGAGTTCGAACGTGTGGTCGGGCTTGGGCTCCTCGACCAGGATATAATCGATCCGGTTCCCCGCGTCGCTGCTGTCGGCTTCGTCACAGTAGTACGGCGATTCGTCGTCGGGATCGACGAGACACCCTTCACCGAACGCGTCGTCGTTCGTTCCGGCAGCCCCCGGTTCCGGATTCCCGCCGTGGGCCTCCCACGCGTCGTACATCCCGAGGTCGTCCATCAGTCCCACGAGGTGGTCGTACTCGGTTCGGTTTCGAGCGATGTTGAAGTCGCCCATCACCATCGTGACGTTCTCGGGCCGCGTCGTCGATTCGACGAACGCGATCAGTTCCTCGACCTGGTTCCCTCGCGCCTCGTACCTGTCCGTCGGCGTGTCATCACAGAAGGGCAAGCCGCCGCCTGCGAACAGATGAGTCGAGTACAGATCGACGTTGCCGGGGCCGACGTTGATCTCGGTGTGTAACACCCCTTTCCGCGCGTAGTAGTCGGAATCGCACCACTCCGCGCCTTTCTCGTCGAACTCCATCTCGTTCGCGGAGACGATCAGCCGGTCGGCCCTGTCGCCCGTCAGGAACGTCTGGAGGCCGCTCCCGGGCCCGACGTCGTTCCACTCCGCCGTCGGACCGACGCGGTCGCGGTGAGTGGCACCGCCCGCATCGAGACCGTCCCGCACGCCGTTCCGGAACCCGTCGCCGAAGACCTCGCAGAGAGCCGCGATGTCGTAGCCGTTCGCCGCCAGCGCCTCGCCGATTTCGAACGCGCGCTCGTCGGGCTCGGGCGCGCTTTCGACGGTGACGCCGAGGATCGATACCTCGAGCAGCCACGCGTTCCACGCGAGGAGCCGGTGGTCGGGCTCTCCGGTCGGCGTCGCGCCGGCGGCCGACGAGCCGAGAGTCAGCCCCAGTAGGCTTGCAGTCGTGGCCCCAGCCCCACTGCGCAACAGGTCTCGTCGACTTCCGACGAACGCCGCATCCCCAGTATTGGTATCGTTTGCCATTATTAGAAACCGATACTTTATTCGTCGAAATAATGTGTAGTCGTTTGGCCGGAAATAAACGGTTACTTTTCCGTACGGGTGGGTCGGAAGCGGAGAGACGGTCCGCTGACCGGGTCCCATACTCGAGCGGATGCAACGTTTTGCGTCGTGACATCGTAGGACACGGTAGATGGACGCCGAACGCTGGTGGCCACCGTTCGTCGAGGTCGTGGCGCTCGTGTGGATCGTGCTGTTCGTCGTCGACGTCGCGGTCGGCTTCGACTTGCTCGTCGTCTCCGAATCGTTCGCAGCGACGATTCGGGGCGTCCTCCAGTGGCTCCTCGTCGTCTTCCTCCTCGACGTCGTGCTCCTCTACCGGTGGTCGAATCACGGCCCCAGAAGATTCGTCCGCTCGAACTGGTTCCTCATCCTCACCGTGGTCCCGTGGTTCCGACCGTTTCGGCTGCTCCGTATCGGCCGGTCGATCCGCGCACTACGTCTCCTCACCGGGTCACGCCGGGTCGGGTCGTTCCTCAATAAGGTCCGTCGGAAATGTCACAGCCTGTGGCATCGACTGCGCGAGTGAGGGCCGCGACGAGAGCGGCAGCCACTCGTCGACCTGCCACCACGCGCTCCGCCCGTCGTCGGCATCACCGACTGCCACCGCGCGCTGATAGTCGACGAACCGAACGTCGACGCTGACGGACCGGTCCGTCTCCGCACTCATCTCGGTCTGGAGTTCGTCCGCCAGTCCGTCGTGATCCAGGTCGCTCGAGCGCCCCACGGTCACCGTCACCGAGACGTCGTCGCTGAACACGCTCGCGTCGTTGTACTCGGTCGCGACGCCGGCGAGTTCCAGCGAACTGTACTCGGGGTCGTCGAGCACCGCCTGGACTTCGTCGTTCACCTGCTGTTCGAATACGAGGTGCTGGTACGTCCCGACGGCGGTCACCGCGACGACGACGAGGAACAGCAGGACGATGACGGCGTACGCGCCCGTGCGGAGCGAGACGGCGGCGTTCTCGCGGACGTTGCGGATGACCGACGAGCGGTAGCCGAGCGCGATGAGCGTGAGATACGCGGTGAGGTTGATGAACACGATGTTCATCAGGAGCAAGACGACTGCGCCCGCGACGACGATCGGTTCGCCCCAGGCCGTCCCAATGCCGGCCACGGCGGCGGCCGGGACGATAGCCGCGGCGACGGCGACGCCGGCGAGAGAGACGGGGAGATCGGTCGCGAGCGCGAGCGCGCCGGCGAATCCGGCGAAGATGGCGATAACGAGCGTCAGGAGATTCGGCGTGACGAACGCGCCGACCTGTCCGATGCGAGCGATATCCAGCGTCGGTGGGACGAACCCGCTCCGTTGCAAGAACACGCTCATCGCGATCGCACCGACGTACGCGATGACGAGCCCCGTCACTTGCGACGTGGCGCTGTCGACGACCATCTCGCGGTCGCTGATGACGGCACCCACGCTCGCGGAGAGCGTCGACCCCGCAAACGGCGCGATCACCATCGCACCCACGATGACGATGGCCGAGTCCAGCAGGAGGCCGCCGACCGCGACGATCGCGCTCGCGATCGCGAACGCGAGGTACGTCGCCGTGTCCGGCGTCAGGTCCTTCGCCCGCTCTCGGATCTCGGCGTGCGAGGCGCCGCGGTCGCCTTTCGGGCCCTCGACGTAGCGGTCCGTCATCTCCTCGACGTTTGGGACGTTCGCCCGGTCGACGTCCGTGATGACGGTGTAGGTGTCTTCGTCGAGTCCGGCGTCGTACAACCGCTCGAGTACCGTATCGACGGCCCCCGACGGGACCGGGACGTTCGCCAGACGTCCGTCGCGACGGCCGTCCGCGTCGATGAAGACGAACTGCACGTCCATCTCCGACAGCGTCTCCCGTATCGCGTCGTGGTCCTCGCTGGGAACGAAGACCTGAACGAGCCGCATACCGATCGATCGGCGCACACACCTTTCACTAACAGCCTACTACGGCCGATAACAGTGAGCATATGAGGGATGCCGAGACGATTCGTGTTCTGCCAGTGGCAGGAACGATCGCGCGACGACCGGACAGGTATCGGGAACGGGAGCGATCGAAGGGGACGCATTCGTCCGGCAGCCAGTTCGATGTCGATGACTGTGTGGTTCGAACGAAGAGGCTTTACACCCATCTGGTGCGTTAGCTAGTTGCTATGGCCGGACTCCTACAGCGAACCGCGGAGGGAATCGACAGCCTGTCCCGATCGGTCTGGGACGACTCGAGTCAACTGGAGAAGGCGATCATCGCCGTCGTCCTCATCGTTACGGGGGCAGCGATCCCGGTTGTTCCGATCGTCCTGATCGCCCGGTATATCGCCAACTGAGAGTGTGACAGTGTGGGCGGTCCTGCGTCCGAGACAGCCGCGAGCGTCACGCGTTCAAACCCCAATCGACGTCTTCCTCAACGAACTCACACTCTCGCTCCGCTCGCTCGACTTCGTCCGACCGACACGTTCGATTGCTTCCTCGCGGTCGAGTTCGCCGTCGAAGTACCGCGTGAGAACGAGATCTTCCCACAGGCCTTCGAGACCGCGTTCGAGTGCCCGCTCGAATACTTCGGACTCCGGAAGGCCGCGGGCTTCAGCGATTTCTCGAACTCGATCGGAAATTTCGGCGGCCATACGGTATGATTGCTCGGCAACGTTCTTAAATCCGTGTCCGCCTGATCGGCGAGAATCTGACCGTGGTCTATGTTTACTGTGACCACTACTAGATCCCCATAGACTCGCTCTACCATCAGAGATAGCGGCCTCGGCACTCATAGGGCTCGTCACCACCGGATGCCGAGTCCGGCTCGGAGCGGGTGCATCGTCATCGGCCACGCGACGCTACGGCGGTCGCTCAAAAGACGGTTTGGATTCGCCAGAAATCTGCCCCGAGTCCTCGAGTTACGATCCGTGCTTCGTCGTTTCGTTCGCAAAGGCTGCGTTCCACTCGTCGATCAGGTTCTCGAGTCGCGCGCCGTTCCGGTGGGAGAACGTCCGCGGGGCGCGGTCGGTGGCCGTCCGCGGGTCCTCGGTGACGGGAGTCGAGGGGGGCGTCTGCGTGCGGGTCGAGGTTCGGTTGGTTGTCGATTCGGCGTCGGTCGTTGACTGCAGGCGTTGTGTGCTCATGTCGGTCGGGTAGTGGATATCGTCGAAAATCGGTACTCGTCGTCGGAAACGAACTCAGATTGCTACGTGTACGACCGACATCTATACTCACCCCTTCCGGCTCCTTCGTTATAAAAGTTCATGATAGATATCGTCTCTGCGAGCTGGTGTCTGAAAGCAAATACCATGGTGGGAGATAACACGGGACAGGGAATTGCTGGCGGTAGCGAACCCGTCGAATTACATCGGCTCGAGCCGGTACGCAGCCAGTTTGCGCCCGTTGCTCACCGATGAGTGCTCGGCAGTCCGCTCGTGGTCCCTCACGAGCTGCCCCGATCCGATACCTTGAGAACCCGCGGTCGAGTCCTCACGCGTAACACGATGCCGAGCGACGAGCGAGACGGGGACGGCGACGAGCCGGACGTGAGCTTCGTGGTTCCGGCGCGAAACGAGGGCGACTACCTCCGGGGAACCCTCGGGAGCCTCGCCGCGCTGGACACCGACTACGCCGCCGAGGTGATCGTCGTCGACGGCGACTCGAGCGACGACACGACGGCGATCGCCCGCGAGTACGGTGCGACCGTCCTTCAGGAAGGCGGCTCGAGCATCGCGGCCGCCCGTAATCTCGGAGCCGATCACGCGACAGGCGAGTGGCTCGCCTTCGTCGATGCGGACACGCGGGTACGGGCGAATTACCTCACCGAACTGCTCGGCTTCGTCGAGGCGAACGGACTCGCGGCCGCGAGTTCGTACTGCCGGATCACCGGTCCCCACCGAGCGGCGGTGATGGAACTCACGATCAATCACGTGTTTTCCCGCCTCGAGCGGCCGATTCTACCGGGGTTCAACTGTTTCGTCCACCGACGGGCGTTCGAGGAGATCGGCGGCTTTCCCGAGGTGTCCAACGAAGACACGGCGTTCAGTCGAGTGCTCGCCGATCGCCTGCCGACGGCCTACTATCCGACGGTTCTGGTCGAAAGTTCGGGACGGCGGATCGCCGAGCACGGATTGACCGGAACACTGTGGCACTACCTCCGCCTGGACGCCGAGCGCCTCCGTGCGGAGTACTGAGAACTGCGCGGTGGGAGGGCCGATGCTGTCGCTACTCGAGGCGACGGTGAAAGAAGGCGGCCGATGCCGCGTTACGAGACGAACGTCAGCAGCTGGACCAGCACGCCCATCAGGAGTCCGAACGCGATGACCGTCTTGGGATCGATACGGATGGCGTTCGAGTCCTCGGAGTCGAAGTACCGGACGAGTCCGGCACTGGACATCAGCCCGCCAGTGTTCTGTCCTTTATCCATACCCGTATCTACGTCCCCCCGGAACTAAACCTTTCGACCGGCAGCGTCGTCGATCACGGCAACGTAATGGGAGTGGGAAACCCTTATGCGCAGCGCGCGGTAAGTAGCGCTGAACCGTATGACTGTCACACTCAAGGACTTCTACGCGGACTGGTGTGGCCCCTGCAAGACCCAGGACCCGATCCTCGAGGAGCTCGAGGACGACTGGGAGGGCCGATTCGAAGTCGAGAAAGTAAACGTCGACGAACAGCAAGACATCGCCAACGAGTATCAGGTTCGATCCCTGCCGACTCTCATCATCGAGAACGACGACGGTATCGTCGAGCGCTTCGTCGGCGTCACCCAGCGCGACGACATCGAGGACGCCCTCGAGTCCGCAGGCGCGTAACACCGACGCATCTTCTCCCGATTTACGACCCACCGGCAAGAGCGGTAGCAATGCCGACCCGAATTGGTCATCGAGCACCAGTGCCGGCGAAAACGGGACCGTTCGAAACAGGACCGGTCGCTCACCTCGAGTCGCCGTCGCCTAGATCCACTTCACGCCGACGTCGTGCATATCCTCGTTGTACTTCGCGATGTTGATGACCAGCGGCGTGACGCTCTCGACTTCCGCCGCGTTGGCCAGCGGGCCGGCCTCGAGCGCGCGCAGCCCGTCGATCTCGTTTGCGACCGTCAGAACGGTATCTTTGGCGTCGTCGTCGTCCGCGACGACGAGCGTGTCGAGGTCGAGATCGTTCTCGAGGTTCGACAGGGCGTCGGCAGCGAGGTTGTGGAAGGCACCGACGACCGGCACGTCGTCCGGGGCTCGCCCGGCGACGAGCTGGGTGACGCTGCCGGCCTCGGGCGGGTGGTAGTGGAGGCCGTCCTCGTCGCCCTGCATTCCGACGGCGGGCGTGACGAGGATCGAGTCCGCGTCGAGGCTGTCGGCGACCGCTTCGACGGTGTCGCCGACGTAGTACGGCGGGACGCTGAGAACGACGATATCGGCCCGGTCGGCCGCCATCTCGTTGCCGAAGCCCTTGATGTCGACCTCGTCGGTGCGGTCCGCGAGTTCCGCCTCGTAGTCCGCGACGGCCTCGCGGGCCTTTTCGGGATCTCGCGACCCGATGAGGATCTCGTGGCTCGTATCGCGTGCGAACCGTAGCGCGAGTCCCTCGCCGATATCGCCGGTGCCGCCGAGTAGTGCAATTCGCATACCCACCTCTCCGGACGGCACCCGAATAAAAGGGCCGGAGATCGGCCGATATCGCCGGGTTCTCGGACGGAGTCGAAGAGAGACGCCAGGGTCTCGGCGACCGGGGGTCCCGACGCCACGAGTGCGTCTCAGGTTCCGGACTCCTCGTTACGGCGCGTCGTCCTCGGTCGGGTTCATCGCCGACCCCAGTCCGCCGTCGTACGCGTCGCGCTCTTCGACTTCGCGGATCCGCTGCTCGAGCCGCGTCTCCAGTTCCTGCCGCCGGTCCTCGTCGACGTCAGGGTTGTTCGCCAGATCCCGGACGTCCTGGCGGGCGGTCCGCAACACGGCGACGGCTTCCTCGGTCTCGAGGTCGGCCGCGCGATCGAGCGCGCGCTCGACGTCTGCAAGCGTGGTCTCGGTCATAGCGGACCTTCCGCGGGAACACGGATCAACGACCGGCCGGGAAGCGCCACGTCGCCGCCTCGAGTCCGTCGCCACAGCTTCCATTACCCGGCCGGCCGTCGCTCCGATATGGCCCGCCCTGCCGTCATCGCCCACCGCGGCTACGCCGGCATCGCACCCGAGAACACCGTCGCTGCAGCGACGCGGGCGGCCCAGCGGGAGGAAACCGCGATGATCGAGATCGACGTCCAGCCGGCTGCCTGCGGGACCCCGGTAGTGGTCCACGACGAGCGCCTCGAGGGGACCCGCGACGGGCGGCCACTCACCGACGCGACCGGGGTCGTCTGGGAGGCGCCGCTCGAGGAGCTGCGGGAAACGCGAGTGCTCGGTACCGAGGCGACGGTGCCGACGCTCGCCGAGTTGCTCGCCGCCATCCCCGAGACGGTCGGCATCAACGTCGAGCTGAAGAATCCGGGGCGAGCGGACTTGCGAGTCGGCGACGCGCTCCCGCCCGAGGTGCGCGCCGAGCGCCGCGAGGTCTGGCAGCCGTTCGTCGAACGGGTCGTTGCCGACTGCGACGCCTTCGGCGGCGAACTGCTCTTTTCGTCGTTCTGCGAGGGAGCCATCGCAGCCCTCCGTTCGGTCGGCGACTACGCCGCCGCGCCGCTGCTCTCGGACGACGTGGCGGCCGGCCTCGAGATCGCCCGCCGCTACGACTGCGAGGCGATTCACCCGCCCCGAAGCGCGATCGCCGGGACGGATGCCGTTGAGGCTTCCGGGAACGGAGGGTCGGATGAGAACCGCGACGTCCTCGAGGCGGCCCACGACGAGGGTCGAACGGTCAACGTCTGGACGGCGACGAACTGGGTGCAGTTCGACGAACTCGCCGCGGCGGGCGTTGACGGAATCATCGCTGACTATCCGGGATTGAGTCGGGCGTGAAAACTCGAGACCGGCGATGGAACCAGCGCTGGTAACCCCTTGCCGGCGGTTCGATGTACGTCACTCGGGTTTTCGGGATACGCGGGGAGCGTCCGACCGTACAGCGTCGGACGAGAGAGCGGTAGCGGCCCAAAATCGCTGGTTCGAGGGCTCGCCGTTCGGGGTACGTAAGTACCGCCTGCATTCTCACCGGACATCTTGATACGGCGAATCGTATTGAGGATGTGTTGAATATGGATTTCGTCGCGTCTCCGAGTCGTCACTGCCGGCGTTTCACGACCGTTACTGATCGCGTTCGGGGAGACGACGACACCGAGCCGTGGCGTCGACTCAGGGAAGAGGTGTTCTCCGAGTATGAGTGATTTTCCACCACGGACGACGATCAAGCGGTGGCTGGTGACGACCAACCACAAGGACGTCGGCGTCCTCTATCTGGGGACGGCGCTGTTCTTCCTCGTCGCCGGCGGCGTCCTCGCACTGCTGTTTCGCGCCCATCTGTGGGAGGCCGGCGGCACCGGGCTGCTCGGCAACACCGAGTACAATCAGTCGGTCTCGATCCACGGCCTCCTGATGGTGTTCTGGTTCCTCTCCCCGTTCGGGTTCGGCTTCGCGAACTACTTCGTCCCCTTACAGATCGGGGCGAAGGATCTGGCGTTCCCGCGGCTGAACGCGTTGAGTTACTGGTTTTACCTCTTCTCGGGCGTTCTCGTCTTGCTCTCGTTCTTCCAGGGGACCTCGTGGGCCAACGGCTGGTACATGTACGCGCCGCTGAACGTGCCGATCTACAACCCGGGTTACACGCTGACGATGGGTGGGAACACGACCATCCTCGCGTTGACCCTGTTCGTCATGTCGGTCACGCTCGGTTCGGTGAACTTCCTCACGACGATCCACCGCTGCCGCGCGGAAGGCATGGGCCTCTGGAACATGCCGCTGTTCACGTGGAGCATCCTGCTGACCGTCTGGATGATGCTGTTCGCCTTCGCGGCGCTGCTGGCGGCGCTCATCCTCCTGTTGACCGACCGCATCCTGCTGACCCAGTACTACTCCTCGACGGCAGAGGGCTCGAGCCTCCTGTGGGGACACCTGTTCTGGTTCTTCGGGCATCCGGAGGTCTACATCGTCTTCTTCCCGTCGCTGGGGATCATGTTCGAGACGTTCCAGACCTTCTGCGGTCGACGGCTCGTCGGCCGGAAGTGGGTCATCATCGCGATGGTCCTCGTCGCGGTGCAGTCGTTCCTCGTCTGGATGCACCACATGTTCCTGACGACGATCAACCTCCCCATCAAGACGCTCTTTATGGCGACGACGATCGGGATCTCGCTGCCCTTCGACCTGATGGTCTTCGCGCTGATCTACACGATGCTCAAGGGCCGGGTGCGCTTTACCACCCCCTTCCTGTTCAACCTCGGCGCGCTCGTCCTGTTCATCATCGGCGGCATTACGGGGGTCTTCCTCGGTGCCGTCGTGCTGGACTACTCGTTCCGGGGCACCTACTGGGTCGTCGCCCACTTCCACTACGTGATGGTCGCGGGCGTCACCGCACTGATCGGCGGGCTCTACTATTGGTGGCCCAAGATCACCGGAAAGATGTACTCCGAACGACTCGGCAAGCTCAGCTTCGCCGTCTACTTCGTCGGCTTCAACCTGCTGTACTTCCCGATGTTCATCGTCTGGGAGACGCCGCGCCGCGTCTTCCACTACGGGGAGGGCGCACAGCTCTACCATCAGGCGGCGACCGTCGGGGCGTACGTGCTCGCCCTCTCGATCCTGCTCGTCTTCGTCACCCTCGCGAAGAGTTACGCCACGGGCCCCGACGCGCCCGACAACCCGTGGGCGTACTCGCGAACCGCCGAGTGGGCGACCACGTCACCGCCCCCGCTCGAGAACTGGCCGAGCCGCCCCAGCTACGCCAGCGGCAAACTCGAGTTCGTCGACGATTCGACCGCCACCGACGGCGGTGCGGCCGCACACGAGCGGGTCGGCGAAGCCGAGTCGCTCGAGGGAGACCACGAGGATCACGCGAGCATCTGGCCCCTCGGTATCGGATTCGGCATGTTCGTTACGTTCCTCGGACTGTCGGGGATGACTCCCTACGTCGCCGAGTTCGCCACCGCGCGCGGCGCGGAGGTGTCGGGCATCGGCTCGACCAACGTCCTCTATCCGGTGCTCTCGCTCGTCGGCGTCGGAATCCTCGGGTTCACGCTCTTCGAATACGGCCGCGAGCGGTTCAACGCGCCCCAGATGGCGATCGCCGAGCGCTGGCCGTTCGAGGGCGTCGGCACGACCAAAACCGGCGTCTGGATCTTCCTGGCCTCGGACGTCGTCGTCTTCGGAGCCGTGATCGGCGCGTACGTCTTCTTGCGGCTGCACACCGGCTGGGGAGAGATCGAACCCGTGCCGCCGTCGGAGATTGTCGGCCTCATCAACACGTACGTCCTGCTGACCTCGAGTTTCACGGTCATCCTCGCGCTGGTGATGGCCGAACGGGAGCACAAGGGCGGGCTGCTGGCGTCGATGGTCGTCACGCTGTTACTCGGGTTCACGTTCCTCGGGGTCAAGGGCTACGAGTGGAGTCAGGAGTTCGCCCACGACATCTACTGGTTCACCGACCTCGAGTACTCGATGTACTTCGTGACGACCGGTCTCCACGCCCTTCACGTCATCCTCGGGCTGCTCATCGCCGGGTTCATGATCTACCGCATCGTGACCGTCGACGCCTACCTCCGGGACAGTCGGCCCGTCGAGTTCTTCGGGCTCTACTGGCACTTCGTCGACATCGTGTGGGTGATCCTGTTCCCGCTGTTCTACCTCATGTAGCGCGGTCGGGACTGTTTTTTTTATACGCGACGAGCGAGGGAGCCTCGAGGCCGTCCTCCGATCGGAGGAGATCAACCGAATACAAGGAGATCCCCACCGAACGAGGCGTATGGAACTCTCGAGCATCGTCGATAGACTCGACGAGGAGTTGCGAACCGCTGACTACGCCGATCTCGACGCCAGCGCGAACGGGCTTCAGGTCGGTCCCGAAGAAGCCGAGATCGAACGCGTCGCGTTCGCCGTCGACGGTGTTCGCGAAACGTTCGAGGCCGCGATCGAGGCCGACGCGGACCTGCTCGTCGTCCACCACGGGCTCTCGTGGGGCGGCTTCGACCGCGTGACCGGTCGGACCTACGACCGGATCGCCCCACTGATCGAGCACGACCTCGCGCTGTACGTCTCCCACCTCCCGCTGGACGGCCACCAGGACCTGGGCAACGCCGCCGGCGTCGCCGACCTGCTCGGCCTCGAGGACCGAATCCCCTTCGGCGAACTCGGCCCAGAGTACATTGGGCAGCGCGGCACGGCCGCCGAGCCCTACGACCCCGAGGGACTGCGCGAGCGCCTCGAGACGAATCTCGAGACCGGCGACCAGACCGTCCAGCACCTCGCGTTCGGCCCCGACGAGATCGAGGACGTCGCGATCGTCACCGGCAGCGGTACCGACTGGCTCGACGAGGCCGTCGCCGCCGATGCGGACGCGCTGGTGACCGGCGAGGGGAAGGGGAAAGCCTACCACGAGGCTCAGGAGGCCGGTATTCACGTGTTCCTCGCGGGCCACTACGCGACGGAGACGTTCGGCGTCCGGGCGCTGCAGGACCGCCTCGAGGAGCGGGGGCTCGAGACGACATTCCTCGACGTGCCGACGGGGCTGTAAGCGTCAGTCGCTCGGCGGGAGCAGTGGCGATCGCACTCGAGACCGCACGGTTCAAACCGCTGGCTCGCGGATTCAGGGGTATGACTGACGAACACGACCACGAGAGCGACGGCGGTGACGGCGATGGGAACGGGCACCACGATCCGGAACGAGATACGTTCTCGCACGATCCGGTCGGTCACGCGGAAGTCAGAGCCGGGATGACCGTCGCCGAGCTCGCAGACGAGTACGGCAACGCGGGCGTCGGCGCGGCGGACCTCCACGAGGCCGTCGACGTGACCGAGGCGATGTTCGACGACGACGTGACCGTCTTCTTCGGCCTCGCGGGCGCGATGGTTCCCACAGGAATGCGAGCGATCGTCGCCGACCTGATTCGGGACGGCTACATCGACGTCCTGGTCACGACCGGCGCGAACCTCACCCACGACGCCATCGAGGCCATCGGCGGGAAACACCATCACGGCGCGGCCCACGCCGAGGGGAAGACCGAACGCGAACACGACGAGACGCTCCGGGACGAGGGCGTCGACCGAATCTACAACGTCTACCTCCCACAGGAGTTCTTCGCGACCTTCGAATCGCACCTGCGCGAGGAGGTCTTTCCGGTGCTCGAGGAGGAGGGCGTCGTCCCGATCCAGCGACTCACCGAGGAACTCGGCCGGGCCAACGCCGAGATCAACGAGCGCGAGGACGTCGACGAGGACGCCGGCATCGCCGCCGCGGCTTACGAGAACGACGTGCCGATCTACTGTCCCGCGATCCAGGACTCCGTGCTCGGCCTGCAGGCCTGGATGTACTCCCAGACCTCGGACTTCTCGCTGGACGCGCTGGCGGACATGACCGGCCTGACCGACATCGCCTACGACACCGAGAAGGCCGGCGCGTTCGTCGTCGGCGGCGGCGTCCCCAAGAACTTCACCCTCCAGACGATGCTCGTCACCCCCGGCGCGTACGACTACGCCGTCCAGCTGACCATGGACCCCAAACAGACCGGCGGCCTCTCCGGCGCGACGCTGGACGAAGCCCGCTCGTGGGGCAAACTCGAGACAGACGCCGACAACGTCTCCGTCTACGCCGACGCGACGATCACGCTGCCGCTCGTCGTCGCCGCGGCTCGAGAACGGCTCGAAAATCAATCCTGATCTCGACTGCAGAACCGCTAGCACCCAGTCGACCCGTATCTTCCGAACACAGGATGCGCTCGACCGGTCGCAAATCCATAAGATCCGTTCGCTAACAGTAGATGGTTCCACAGTTTCTTTATTATAGCTCTATCTGGAACTGAATCGGTTGATTCGGTAACTACAGATGCGAACATACCGCTGAGTTATCTGCCGACAATTCCTCCATCGGGGAATTTATACTCCTATCAAACAGCATAGCACGCATGACCGGGAGTGGAACTGTCGAACAGATTTTCATCGCACCTGAAGCCAAAGCGGAGATGGAAGAACAGTCCAGTGTTGAAGCGGTCGCCGGTAACGGGCTTCGAGGAGATCGCTATTTTAGCGAGATTGAAACGGGAACCTTCGTCGGCTGGGAGTCAGATGAGGAACGCCACGATGGGTACGATCTCACATTAATCGAACAGGAGGCTGTTACAGCAATCGAGCGTGAAGCAGGAATCGAACTCGCACCGGGTGAACATCGACGGAACATTGAAACCCGCGATGTCGCACTCAATCATCTCGTTGGACAACAGTTCCGGGTCGGGGAGGCCATCTGCCGAGGGGATCGACTGTGTGAACCGTGTGATCATCTTCAGCGCCTCACTCAGGACGGCGTATTGCAGGCGCTCACTCATCGAGGAGGGCTCCGAGTGGACATCCTCGAAAGTGGAACGATTCGTCCCGGCGACGAAATCGAACCGCTCGAATAATCTGCACTATCTCGTTTAGAAAGGGGAACACAGGCCTACGGCAGCGCCGACCGGAGGTCCCCGCAGAGGTCGTCGACATCTTCGATACCGACCGATAGTCGGACCAAGTTCTCGGGAATGTCTGCGGTAGTCGATCCGTGGCTGACCTCGTCGGGGATCATCAGCGATGGTACCTCGACAAGACTCTCGACACCACCGAGGCTGGCCCCCGGAGTGAATATCTTGAGCCCTTCGACAAACGCCTCAATTTCGGTGAGAGAGCCGTCGAACTCGAAGGAAAGCATTCCGCTGTACCCCGACATCTGTTCGACCGCGAGGTCGTGTTGCGGGTGACTCTCGAGGCCCGGATAATGGACGCGAGCGACTCGGTCGTGGCCTTCGAGGAGGCGAGCGACCGCCATCGCGTTCTCCTCGTGGTGTTCCATCCGTGCTGGCAGCGTCTTAATCCCTCGCGCGACGAGGTAGCAGTCGAACGGCGAGAGCATATTCCCGAGCCCGATCCGTTGGGCAAACGCCAACTGCTCGGAAATCCCATCGTCGTCGGTGATCACCGCACCGCCAATTGAGTCAGAATGCCCGTTAAGGTATTTGGTAGTGCTGTGGACGACGATGTCGGCACCCAGTTCGAGCGGCGCTTGGAAGTATGGGCTCGCGAAGGTGCTGTCCACCCCGAACGGGATGTCGTAGTCTTGGGCGATGTCGGCTATCGCTCGGATGTCGCACAGCTGCATCAGCGGGTTCGTTGGCGACTCTGCCCAGATCAAGTCGGTATCTGAATCGACTGCCGCGGCGACGTTTTCGGGGTTGCGGGCATCGACGAACTCGACATCAACGCCGAAGTGTCCGGCGACGAGTTCCGTTAGCAGTTTTTCGGTTCCGCTATAGATGGAGTCCGACGAGACGAGGTGACCCCCCGGAGGAACGAGCGACAGCATCGTCGTCGAGATGGCTGCCAACCCCGAGGCGAACGCCAGCCCGTGTTCACCGCCTTCGAGGAGGGCTAATTGCTTCTCAAGGGCCGCTCGCGTTGGATTACTCTCGCGCGAATAGTCGTGTTCGTTACCATCCTCCCCGCTGGCCCACTCGAAGGTGGTCGAAAGGTGTAACGGGGGGACGACATCACTCGTTCTTCCATTCTCGTGGCGCGTCGCGTTCTCAACTGCCCCGACAGCAAGCGTCTTGAATCGGTTCTCACGGGAACGGTCGTCGTGTCGTGTCATAGTTAAATCACCGCGGGATTGTATTCAACAGGGCATTTGATCACTACCAGAGAGGTAGGGTAGTCGTTTCGGTAACGTCTTCGTCTGTACTTGCCGCGATTTTCACGTTCAACTCCGAGTAAAAAACTGTGTCGCCAATTACTGCTAACAAACCGTAGGGTGGCCGGATTGTCATGCTAGACTGACCAGTCAACATGCGGTGGCGCGCGCTGTCGACCGACCGAACGGCGCGAGGCGCGAACGGAGTGAGCGCCTCGGAAAGCGAATAGCGCGGGACCGATGGTCCCGCGTACCATGCGAACGGCGCAAAGCGCCGTGAGCAGACGGTGACCGTAGGGAACCGTGAGCACAGTGAGGGCGGTCGATACCACTGCGCGAGGGATGAGCGAGGGAGCACCGCGACCGAGCGAATCGGTTGGGGAGGGCGTGGCGATTCCGTGGTTCCACGATAGCAGAACGCTCGCTTCATCCGTGTCCCAGTTACAGGGAGTTCGATACGTTCTGGACTGCTCGAGCCACTACGGAAGTGCTATCGACCCAAATAGAGTAGAGATCCACCGCATTTATCCATCGAATTTGCATTAGTTATAAGTTAGTTCACGAGAACGTTCAATCGGAGCGGGTCTCCAAACGTGTGAACGGAGGGGGCTGCATCGAAACGCCCCGGGTGCTGCAACACCCGAGACTCGCTTCCAATCCCGCGAGGGATTCGAAAGCATGACCGCATACATCCTACCGGGATATAAACGTCCCGCACGACAGTGGAATCAACCCCAGCAACCAGCGACAGCACCCGATCACGGGGACCGGCCGTATCGCCGCCGGAGGCCGCGATGAGCGACGACAGCGCGGACCCCACGAGCAGCGACTCATCCGCTCCCACCGCCGACACGCCGTACTCAATCGAGCGGGCGAAGGAGCGCTTCGACCCCGCGCTCCCCGACTGCCCCCTCTGTGGCACCCCCATCTGGGCCGTCTCGGTCATCGGCCCCCTCGAGGCCAGCGCCTCCCCCTGTGGCTGTACGGTCACGCCCGGCCTCCTCGAGACCGACCGCGGGTACTGACTCGAGGGGGAGTCGTGGCTCGAGGGCGGGCTCGAGTCCCGACGGACAGCCGACCGTCTGACAGTGGTCGGTCGGGAGTAGGGGGGCACCACCGTTCGACCGCCGCGATCGCTCGCGACGACCGCTGCTGTCGGATAGTCGGCCCGGAATCGGGACTGAACCGAATTGGGGGACGAGCGCGGTAGCGCCGTCCGATCCGGACGAATTGAAACGGGTACTCGAGACGACCGAGAGAGACGGTAAGCGTTCTGCCCATACTGGCACCACGGAATCGCCACGCCCTCCCCAGCCGATTCGCTCAGTCGCCTCGCTCCTTCGCTCATCCCTCGCACGGCATCGAGCCGCGGTTCACTCGTCGTTCACCGCGGCTCAGCGTGCGCCACCGCACGGTGGTAATCAGTCAACGGAGAGACGGCGTTCCGTGTCCATCCGGTCGGCCAACCGATAGCGAATGCTAGAAATCGTGCGACGAGGCTGCCTCTCGTTTCAATCATCCTACTTTTCATCTATTGGCAAAAACGTCCGTCCATGACTGCAATCGTCTTTGATCTGGACGGGACGCTGCTCCGCACCGACCGAGAGTATCGGAACCTGCTGGCGAACGCGATCGCGGACGTTCGCGGAGAGGCCCCCGAGGAGTGGCTCGAGGCCTACGACGAGGCTTTCTTCGACCTCTTTTCGGCGTTCAAACCCGACCCGGTACGGCGGGCGTTCGGTCGAATCGACGGCTGTTCAGATCCGGAAGCGTACGCGAGAGCACTCCACGAGACGGAAATCGAGTCGCTGTCCCCGCCCCAGAACGCTCACGACGACCTCGAGCGGCTGGCCGAATCGTTCGAGCTCGGAGTGCTCACGAACGGCGTTCGCGACTGGCAGCTGGCGAAGCTTCGAGCACACGACCTCGAGGACAATTTCGACGCGATCGTCGCTTCCTACGAAGTCGGTGCGCACAAGCCGGACGCGGCACCGTATCGGGCGCTCGAGGAGCGACTCCCGGCGGATCGACACGGAATGGTCGGAGATAGCGGGTCCGACGTCGACGGGGCGAACAACGCTGGCTGGTCTGTCTACCGGTACGATGGCGGCGGATTCGGAGACCTTCCGGAGAATCTCTTTCGGAGTTGACCCCTGACGGGATCTCGCTGTTCCGGGTGCGTCAGTACGTCTGATACGATGCCGAGCCGATATCGATCCGAACGAGCGTGTTGTCGGCGTACGCCTCGGCGTCCGCGTCGTACTTCTCGTTGATCCGGCGACGGGCAGCCGCAGTCTCGTCCGCGTCGTCGACCACCGTCGCCGTTCCCAGCAGCGTCACCATCCACTCGGTCCGCCCGGCCTCGTCTTTCTGTACCGAGAGGGCGACCTGCGGATTCTGCCGGATATTCGCCAGCTTCCGGCCGGTCGTCACGATCTCCACGGTTTCGTCGGCGTACCGGTACCAGACCGGCGCGACGTGGGGCCGTCCGTCCACGCTGGTCGCCAGATGCGCCATCAGCGGCTCGCTCTCGAGCAGTCGTGCCGCGCGGGATGGGACCGTCACGATACCGTTCCGGACGGCAGTCGCAAAAAACGATGGCCATGCACTGACAGCCGTCGCCGGTCGACGTGGACCCGGTCGAACGACGTCGGTCGGATCGGGTGTGGGACCCGTACGATCGCCGGCGTCGCGGTCCCGCTCGTCTCGTCGCGGGCGGTCACGAACGAGCACTCGGTGGGATCCGCCGGTCACCGACGTCCCTCGAGACGATCACCGCTGACGGATTTCGCTCTCGAGTAGCCACACTGCTTATTACGCGGTCTTCCGTTTGCGCTACGTATTCAGGAGGTTCTATGACTGGCCCGACCGCGACACCGGCTGAAGCCACTCCCAGCGGACGAGCCGTCACGGTGATCTTCGTCGGCGAGGACGGGGCGGCCGACGACGCGATTCCGAGCGCGCTCGAGCGGGCGAACGACCGCCTGACGGTCGAGAGCGTCACTGACGAGGCCGAAGTGCGCGAGCGCGTTCGGACGGGACGCGCGGACTGTCTCGTGAGCCGACCGTCGGCGGCGGACCCCGATCACTGTTCGCTTCTCGAACTGGTCCGGACGGAAGACTCACAGCTACCGCTCTTCTTCGTCACCGACGGCCGGGACGAAGCGACTGCGAGCGACTTGCTCGAGGCCGGCGCAACGGGTTGCGTCTCCGAATCGGTCGCGCTCGACGGGACCCGGCTCGCGACGCGAATCGAGCGGGCGGTCGAACGGCGAATGGAGCGACGAGACCTCGAGGCGTCGGCAATCCGGTTTCGTGCGTTCACCGAGAACGCCTCGTTCGTCGTCCTCACGGCTGACGACGACGGCGTGGTCCAGTACGCGAACGACGCCGTCGAGACGGTCCTCGGGTACGAGCCGGCCGAAGTCGTCGGGGAGCGCCTCACCACGTTGATCCCGGACCGGTACCAGAACCGACACCGCGAGGCGATCGCACGCTATCTGGAGACCGGCGAGCGAGGAATCGATTGGGACTGGGTCGAACTGTCCGCCCGCCACGCCGAGGGCCGCGAGGTCCCGATCGGCGTCTCGTTCGGCGAAGCCGTCGTCGACGGCGACCACCTCTTTACCGCGGTTATCAGGGACATTACGGATCGCAAGCGCCTCGAGCGCGAACGCGAGGCCACCCTCGAGCGGATCGCCGACGCCTTCGTCTCGGTCGACGCCGACTGGGAGTACACCTACGTCAACGAGCAGGCGGTCGAACTCCTCGACCGGCCTCGCGAGGAGCTCATCGGGGCGAAGATGCGGTCGGTGTTTCCCGCCGTCGTCGACAGTGAGATCGAGCGCCAACTCGAGCGAGCCTTCGCCGATCAGACCGCCGTCAGCTTCACCGAGTACGCCGGGCCCCTCGAGAAGTGGTTGGAGATTCGGGCGTACCCGTCCGAGGACGGTCTTTCGATCTTCTTTACCGATGTCTCCGACCGGATTCGGGCCGAGGAGAAACTCGAGGCGAGCGTCACGGCGCTGCAAGCGCTGTACGATATCTCGACGAAACCCGACGCGTCGCTCGAAGAGAAGCTCCCGGAGCTGCTCGAGCTCGGCTGCGAGTACCTGGATCTCCCCTACGGATTCATGACCCGGATCAACCTCGACGAGCGGACCCAGACCGTCGTCGAATCCCGGAGCGATCACCCGCTCCTCCAGCAGGGGGAATCCTGTCCGCTCTCCGAAGCCTACTGTCGGAAGACGATCAAGACCCACGAGCTCGTCACCGTGGCGAACGCTCCCGACGAGGGGTGGACCGGCGATCCCGCCTACGAACTGTTCGAACTCGGCAGCTACGTCGGCGCGAAGGTGACCGTCGACGGCACCATCTGGGGCACCCTCTGCTTCGCCTCGAGCGATCCCCGCGAGGGCGACGGCTTCTCCGAGGCCGAACGGACGCTGGTCAAGCTGATGGCCAAGTGGGTCAGCTACGAGACCGAACGCACGCAGTCCCGCGAGACCCTCGAGCGGCAGAACGATCGACTCCAGGAGTTCACGAGCGTCATCAGTCACGACTTGCGGAATCCGCTGAACGTCGCCCAGGGATCGCTGGAACTCGCTCGAGAGGGCGACCGGTCCCAGCTCGAGGCCTGCGAGGAGGCCCTCGACAGGATGGAGACGCTGATCGAGGACCTGCTCACGCTGGCCGAACAGGGGGCGACGACGGCCGACCGCGAGCCGGTCTCGATCCGCGAGCTCGCGACCGCTTCCTGGTCGATGGTCGACACCGACGACGCCGCCCTCGACGTCGAGGGAGAGCCCTGGATCGAGGCCGATCCCGACCGGCTCCGGCAGCTACTCGAGAACCTGTTCCGAAACGCCCTCGATCACGGGGTTCCCGACGGTCGTTCCAGCGCCGAGCTGACCGTTACGGTCGGTGAGTGTGCAGACGGGTTCTACGTCGCCGACTCCGGGCGGGGAATACCCGCGGAGGAGCGCGAGGACGTCTTCGACGTCGGCTATACCACGGCCGAAGACGGGACCGGGTTCGGACTCGGCATCGTCACGCGGGTCGCCGACGCCCACGGCTGGGACCTCGCGGTGACCGAAAGCGAGTCGGGCGGCGCTCGCTTCGAGCTGACCGGCGTCGATCGACCGCGCGACGCTCGCTGATCCCGTGGCGCGAAGCTTTTTACTGCACCGTCCATACCCGCGCCCATGTCACTGACTGCGGGCGTCGTCGCGGTTCAGGGCGACGTCGAGGAACACGCCGCCGCCATCGAACGCGCCGCGGCGGCCCGCGACCGCGAGGTCACGGTCCGCGAGATCCGCGATTCGGGAATCGTCCCCGACTGCGACCTGCTGGCGATGCCCGGCGGCGAGTCGACGACCATCTCCCGACTGCTCCACAGCGAGGGCATTGCCCCCGAGATCCGAGATCACGTGGCCGCCGACAAGCCCCTGCTCGCCACCTGTGCCGGCCTGATCGTCGCCTCGAGCGACGCCGGCGACGATCGAGTCGAGGAACTCGGACTTGTCGACGTGAGCGTCGAGCGAAACGCCTTCGGCCGCCAGAAGGACAGCTTCGAAGCGCCGCTCGACGTCGCGGGCCTCGAGGAGCCGTATCCGGCGGTGTTCATTCGCGCACCCGCCATCGACGACGTCGCCAGCGGCGACGCCGAGGTGTTGGCCTCCTGGGACGGTCGCCCGGTCGCCGTGAAACAGGGGCCGGTCGTCGGCACCGCCTTCCACCCGGAACTGACCCCCGATAGCCGCATCCACGGGCTGGCCTTCTTCGAGAACGACGACGCCGACGTCCCCGCGGGCGAGCGGGCACAGTAATCTGTCCCGCGCGGTGAGAAGGGGCCGATTACCGCTCGAGGCCGGAGCGAACCCGGCGACTGTTTTATTTCGCTCCGTGATGTCGACTTCGGGCGTATGTCGAACGACCACGACGCAGACCACGAGGTAGCCGCCAGCGACGAAACGACCCACAGCGCGTGGGACAACGGCCTCGAACCGGTGCGGACCGTCGAGCCCGGAGACATCGTCCGCTTCACGTGCGAGGACTCGACGGGCGGACAGCTCGGTCCCGATTCGACGCTTGCCGACGTCGCCAGCCTCGACATCGATCAGGTCCACACGCTGACCGGCCCCGTCGCGATCGAGGGCGTTCGACCGGGCGACGTCCTCGAGGTCGAACTGCTCGCGGTCGACCACCAGGGGTGGGGGTATACGCTGGTCCTCCCGGGCGAAGCCGAACTCGGTCTCCTGGCCGACGAATTTCCGGAGCCGGAGCTGTACGTCTGGGAGTTCGAGGGCGGCGACGACGGCGACGTCGGTCGGTTCGCGAACGGCATCGAGGTGCCGCTCGATCCGTTCCCCGGCATCATGGGCGTCGCGCCCGCCGAGGACGGCACGCACGAGACGTTCCCGCCGCGGTCGGTCGGCGGGAATATGGACATCAAACAGCTCACGGCGGGCTCGACGGTGTATCTGCCCGTCGCGGTCGACGGGGCGCTGTTCAGCGTCGGCGACGGTCACGCCGCCCAGGGCGACGGCGAAGTCTGTGGAACCGGCATCGAGGCACCGATGACCGTCACCTGTCGATTCGACCGCCGAACGGACCTGTCGATCGACCAGCCCCAGTTCGAGACCACGGGGCCGTTCACCCCGACCGGACGGGACGAGCCGATGTACGGCACGACGGGGATCGCGGACGACCTGATGGCCGCGACCAGAGCGGCCGTCCGGAACATGATCGACCATCTCGTCGACGAGCGCGGACTCGAGCGGAGCGAGGCCTACGTCCTGTGTTCGGTGGCCGTCGACCTGAAGATCAATGAGGTCGTCAACGCCCCGAACTGGGTCGTCTCCGCGTACCTTCCGGAAGGCCTCTTTCCGGCAGACCAGCGTCGATCGACGTGATAGGACGGGACCGACCCGTTGGGTCCGACCGGTGGTAGGCATTTATTCGTCGGCACCGTACCGGAGACATGTACTGGAATCGAGCTACGGAGTCATCGGCCGATCGACTCGAGGAGAATCTCGCTGACCGCGAGCGGACGCGAACGCGATGACCGACCCAGCGAGCGGCGTTCGCGACGACGGATCGTCCGAACGGGAGCGGAACGACGACGAGTCGCCGGAGGCGCTTCCCGAGGGCCTCGCGCAACGACTCTTCGACGCGTGTCCGGTCGGGACCGTCGTGATCGATTCGGCCGGCAGCGTCGCCTTCGCGAACGAACGCGCCTCGGAGGCGCTCGGACTCCCGCGCGAGGAGATCGTCGGCCGACCGTTCGATCCCTCCGAGTGGACCGTCTCCTACGACGACGGAACGCCGGTCTCCGTGGACGACCACCCCGTCACGCGCGTCTTCGAGACGGGAACACCCCAGTTCGGCTTCGAACACTGGATCGAACGCCCGGACGGAACCCAGCGGTGGTTCTCGAGCAACGCCGCACCTCTGTTCGACAAAAACGGCGGCGTCGAGTACGTCGTCGTCGCGTTCGAGGACGTGACGTCGTTGAAGCGACGCGAGAAGCGCCTGACCAGCGACCACGTCAGACTGCTCGAGTTCCGCACGGACGAGTCGGCGGTCCCGCCCTCGATCCGGGTCGAGGACGGCGAAACGCGGGTCGAAATCGACTCCGTCGTCTCGCTGCCGGACGGAACCACCGTCCAGTACATGGGAACGTCGGATCTCGCCGCGAGCGACTTCGTCACCGCCGTCGAAGAGGTCCCCCACTACCTCGACGTGCGATTGCTCAGTTCGGTCGGCGGTCACAATCGAGTCGAAGCGCACTCGGAATCGGAGACGGTCGCCCACATGTTCTCCTCGCTCGGCGGTCGCCCCCGCGAGATCGTCGTCGCGCCCGACGAGGTCAGGTTCCGCGGCGAGCTCCCCGGCGATGTGGACCACCGGAAGGCCGCGGACGGGATTCGGCGGTTCCACGACACGGTCGAACTGGTGTCCGAGGAACTCGTCTACTCGCCCTCGCTCCTGTACGATATCGTCGCCGATGCGCTCACCGACCGGCAGTTGACCACGCTCGATGCCGCGTACTTCAGCGGGTACTTCGACACGCCGCGGTCGAGCACCGGTGACGAGTTGGCCGACCGGTTCGGCGTCACCCGCCAGACCTTCAATCAGCACCTCCGCAAGGCGGAGCAGACCGTCTTCCAGCATCTCTTCGAGAAGTCCGGCGCGGACGCTGACTAGTCAGCGCCACCGCTTAGAACGTCGGCTGGGATACTGGCTCTCAATGAGCAATGACACGGCCCACTCCGATTCCTCTTCCGCTCGATCGCTCGGTACTGACAGTTCGGCATACGATTCCATCGGGGACCCGTTTCACGGTCGATTCGACGACGGGTCCGAGGTAATCCTCGCGATCGTCGAAACCGTGGCCGCCGCGACGGATCGCGACCTCACCGCGATGTCCCCCCTCTACGATACCGTCGATCCGGAGTCGCTCACCGACCTCGTGACCTCCGCTCGAGACCGACCCATCGAGGTTTCCTTTTCGTACGAGGGCTGTCGGGTGACCGTCTCGAGCGACGGGCACGTCGTCGTCGACCCGGCGGAGAACTGAGCGTCCGCAAGTCGCAGATTCGAAGCCCGTGTCGGAACCGAGAGACGAACTCGGACGGATCGAATACGCGTGCGAAAAATCGACTCCCCGGAGAGCTCCCACTCTCCCGTTTCCGTGACTCGAGCCGACCGACCCCGGTTATTCGGAGTCGGACGACTCGAGCGCGCCAGGTGCGACCTGGCAGCCACACGGCGCGACGACGGCCGTAATCGGCCCGCTGGTGGCCGTCATCGTCACCGGATTCCCGCAGCCGGGACAGGCGGGAAGTGAGTCCGGTGCGGACGAATCGGCGTCGTCAGCAGGCATGTGGTCTCCGACGGGTCGGACTCGAGAGTGCGAGTTTCAGCGCTCTTGCTCCGCGTAAGAGGCGATACGACGGTCGTTCGGGACGTTTATATCCCAGTAAGATGTACGAAATCATGGCTTCGAGACCGCGCTGGTTTGGAAGCCACGTCTCGGGTGCTCTAACACCCGGGGCATTTCGACGCATGCCCCCTGCGGCGGATTGGAGCGTCGCTTCCATTCTAATCGTTGACGTGATAGTACTTATGACTAATGCTAAATAGTATGGAATAGTCCCGATCGGCTTGGAAACTGCCAGCAGATCGCTGCGGCCGTCTCGACGGGCGCCTCCCTGCATGCATTCGCGACCGGACATGTTTTCTCCCTGCTTCCCGACGGTCTGAGTATGCAGGCATCCATCGACGCGGTTCGCGTCGCGGGGACGCCCCAGGGACCGGTCCCGGTAGTCGTCCTCGCCATCGAGGGCGAGGACGACGTCGTGCCGATCTTCATCGGCTTCAGCGAGGCGACCAGCATCGCCCGCGGCCTCGAGGCCGAAGATATCGGACGACCGCTGACCCACGATCTCCTCCTGGACGTCATGGAGGAACTCGGGAGTCGAATCGACCGCGTCGTCGTCAACGAAATCAAGGAACGGGGCGACGGACAGGGTGGGACCTACATCGCCGACATCCACCTCGAGACGCCCCGCGGCGAGACGGTCGTCGACGCCCGCCCGAGCGACTCGCTCGCGCTGGCGGCCCGGACGAACGCGCCGATCGAAGTGGCCGAGGAGGTCTTCGCGGACAGCCGAGACGACAGGGAAAAGTTCGACGAACTCGAAGACATCCGCAACGTGTCGGGTGACATCTAGATGGACGACGTGCTCGAGGACCTGTTCGCCGTCATCGAAGACCGGAAGGAAACGCTGCCCGAGGACTCCTACACCGCCTCGCTGTTCACCCACGAGAAAGGCGAGAACGAAGTGCTGGAGAAGCTCGGCGAGGAGACGACCGAACTCGTGCTCGCCGCGAAAGACGACGACCGCGAGGAGATCGCTCACGAGAGCGCCGACATCGTCTACCACCTGCTCGTCCTGCTCGCGATGAAGGACATGGAGCTCTCGGACCTCGAGGCGGAACTCGAGTCGCGGCGCTGAGCCGAAGCGAGGAGACTCTCACTCGAAGCCGCTGATCAACGTCACCAGCCACTGGGCCGGGTCCGGCCGGTCGCGCACCTCGACGCGGTCGACCCACTTCACCCACTGGAATCCCCTGCGGCCGGGTGCGACGAGGCGGAGCGGCGCGCCGTGGCCGTGGCTCAACCGCTCGCCGCCGACGCGGGTCGCCAGCAGCGCGTCGCGGGCTTCGTCGATCGGCAGCGTCCACCGGTAGCCGGTCACGGAGACGAACCGGACGTGCGTGGCGTCCGCGTCGGCGTCGACTCGGTCGAGCAAGTCGCCGACCCGAATCCCGCCCCACCGCTGGACCGTATACCAGCCGCTCGTACAGTCCAGCAGCGCCTCGCGTTCGGCATCGGGCTCGATCGCACTGAACTCGAGTTCGATCGGCGACGCGACCATGCCGTCGACGGACAGGGCCCAGGAGTCGCGATCGATCGGATCGGGATCGTCGGCCACCCACGAGGTGACCGGGAACGCGGCGTTCCCCGCCCCCTCTCGGGGTTGCGAACCGGTGAACCGGCGGTCGCGACCGCCGGTCTCGAGGACCGCGTTCGCGAGGTCCTGGAGACGGACAAGGACGGCACCGCCGACGACCAATCCGGTAAAGCGGATGGCGGTCCGTCGTCCCTCGAGGTCGACCCGCCTCGGGGGCCGGAACCGAGTCGACAGGTGTGCGATCAGCAGCGGAACGAGTGCGAGACCGAAGCCGACGTGGACCGAGAGGAGCGTCCAGTACGCGATCCGGACGTCGAGTCCGGCAACCCAGAGGAATCCCGTCAACAGTGCCCCGACGGCGGCGGCAGCGGTGAGCGCGGACAGGACGGTCGACGGCACCCAGCGGTCGCGATCGAGCACCCGGTGCCGAACGCGGTACAGCTTGAACGCGAGCAGCGCGACGATGGCCACCCCCGCGATGCGGTGGAACTCGAAGACCGGCCACCCCGGCGGTCGGCCGACCGTAAAGGAGAGCAGCCCGCTCGCGACCTCGAGGAAGACGAGGACGAACAGCGACCAGTCGACGAGCCGCGGTGCCGGCTGGACGCGGGCGAGCACCGTGCGGAGTCGCTCCTCGCTCATCAGCCGACGTACGGTCGCGCCGACAAAGAACCCTCCCGTGGACGCTGTCGGAGTCCGCGCACTCCGCGATCGCGGTCGGCGAACTCGACTGGCGATTCCGAGCGTTCGCCATCGAGTCGCCTTGACAATCAACCAAACGCGAACGTGTACTTTCATTGTTGGGTAGGTCCCATACTCACTCATTGAGCTAGCGACAGGTCGGCGACCGCGCCGACCGCGAACGGAGTGACGCCACGTGTCCGACGATTCCACCACCGACGACGCCGCGGGCGGGGCCGACTACCGGCAGGTCTCGTTCGTCGTGCTCGCGGGCCTCGCGCTCGTGCTGGCGGCCGTGTTCGCACCCGGCATGGCCGGCGGGAGCGACGGCGGCTCGGGTCCGGGATTCGAGTTCGACCTGGATGGCGACCCGTCGGAGGTCGAGACCGAACCCACCGAACCCACCGACGACGGCGTCGACGAGCCGGGTGAGGGGTTCGACTGGCGGAAACTGCTCGAGTGGTTCGACTTCCGGCCCGACGACGGCGGCGATCGCCCGACCGAGGTCGAAGAACCCCAGTGCGTGATCACCCTGGATCGAAAGCCGGTCCCCGGCCGCGACGTGACGGCGACGGTCCGGTACGAGGGCGAGCCGCTCGTCGACACGCCGGTGTGGTTTGGCGACCAGCGGGTCGGAAAGACGGACCGTACCGGCCGGGTGACCGGCGAAGTGCCGTACGTCGAGGAATTGGTCGTCCGGGTCGGCGCTGCGACCGATGCGACGTGTCGCGGCGGAACGCCCACGGCACGGTCCTCGAGCGCGGGCGCCCCGGGAGCAGTGGCGGCCCCGACGGACCCGTCGGGAACGGTCGCCGCTCGAACAGCGGCCGCGACGGCGGTGGCGATGCCGGCTCCGCTCGCGGCGAGTACGCAGGACGGCGGTTCGGAGAACGGGACGGCCACCTACGCGGTCGACGGGGACGTCGAACTGCGGGTCGACGGGGACCCCTATCCCGGTGAAACGGTCACCGTCACCGCAGCGATCGAGGGCGAGCCGATGACCGAGGCGACGGTCTCCGTCGACGGGACGGCGGTCGGCGAGACGGACGGGAACGGGAGGGCCACGGTGACGGTTCCGGACGACGGCACCGACGCGTTCGAACTCGAGGTCGCCCGCGGCGACTTCGCGGGAACGACGACCGTCGACGTGCTGTTGCTCGAGGCGGGGTTCTCCCCCGACGGGCTCGCGCCGGTTCCCGGCAGCCCCGGTGCAGTCGAAGCGACGATCGACGGCGAGCCGGTCGAGGGGGCGGCGGTGACCGTCGACGGAGAGTCCTACGGAACGACGGACGCCGACGGCCGACTGGCTACCGGACTGCCGCTCGATCCGACGACGACGGTGACGGTCAGCACGGAGCGGCAGACCGCGAGCGTCTCGCTCGTCGGTGCGTACGGCGGGGCCGTTCTCCTCTTTGCGCTCGTCGTCGCCGGGCTAGCGGCGCTCACCTACCGCAGGCACGGTCTTCTCGGACTCGTAGCCGTCGTCGGAATCGCATCGGTACTCGTCACGGTGCTCGTCGTCGAGGCGTTCTACGGACGAACGGGCGGCCTCGCCGCGCTCGGCGTCGTGGCGCTGCTGGGACTCGCTGTTGGTCTGACTCGGTCGGACACGGAACTGCGCAGACCCGCGATCGACGACCTCCCGTCGATCCGCGACCGGCTTGACCGGCTCGAGTCGCGGCTCGTCGCCCTCGCGTTGCGAGTCGTGGACCGAGTCGAGGCGCTGCTCGCGTGGGGGTACTCGCTGGCCGCCGCCGTCCGCGAGTGGCTCCGGTCGCTGCCGCGGTCGGGACGAGGGCTCTGGGAGCGGTTCGCGGACTGGGTGAAGACGCTCCCGAGCCGTCTCCGATCCGGACTCGAGGCGCTGGGCGGGCTCCCGATTCGAGCGATTGCGGCCGGAGTGGGGGCCGTCCCGCTGATCGCGGGCGGCTACGTCGTCGACGGCGTCCGGGGGGCGATCCTCGTCACGGTGGCGCTCGCCGTCGCCGGTGTCGTGCTGTTCCGATCCGACGAGGAAGCGACCGAGCCGACGGCGTCCGACGACGATCTGACTACGGACGAATCCGCGGAGTTCGACGCCGAAGCGAACGGTTCGACGGACGAACGACGTTCGTTCCGCGAGCTCTGGCGAGCCTTCGCGCGGCGAGTCGCGCCGCGACGCTGGCGGACGCGCACCCCCGGCGAGATCGAGCGGCGCGCGCTCTCGAAGGGCTATCCGCGCGAACCGGTTCGGGAGCTGACGACGCTCTTCCGCGAGGTCGAGTACGGCGGACGCCCGCGCTCGAGCGCGCGTCGGGAACGCGCGGCCGACGCGTACGAGGCCGTCGAGCGGGCTCGAAACCGGGGCGACGCCGAGCCAGAGGACGAAGATGAACCGGAGTCTCCGTCCGCCACGGAATCCACCACGGAGGGTCGATCGTGAGAGCGCGCTACCAACTGCTGGTCGCCCTGTTCGGACTGGCGCTCGTCGCGATCGGGGCGGTCGTGGGAGTCGCCGGCTCCCCGGGGGCGGGCGGCGCTGACGCGGCCGGTGTCCTGGTCGCACTCGTCGCACTCGCCCTCGGACTCTGGAAGGTCCGGGGCTCGCTCGATACGACCGCGGACGCGCCGGCAGTTCCCTGGGCGGCCGACGAGCCGTTCGCGAACCCGGCACCCGAGCGGACCAATCGCGACCCCGCGCTCTCGAGCGACGGGTTCGCCGGCGTGATCCAGACGGCCGGCGAGGAGGCCCGCAGTTCGGGGACGATCGAGGACGGCCTCGCGGTCGTTCGACCGCCGCTCCGGGAGGCGCTCCTGGACGCCCTCGAGCAGAGTGGCCGGTCCCGGTCGGCGGCCGAGGCGGCGCTCGCGGACGGGAGCTGGACCGACGATCGGGTCGCCGCGAGCGTCCTCGCGGCGGAGATCGAACCGCCGATCCGTCCGTTCCGCGAGCGCCTTCGCGCGTGGCTGTACCCCGAACGAGTCGTCCGCCAGCGAGCGCGCCGGGCGACGAGTGCCGTCGCGGACGTCGCCAACGACGCACTGCCGACGGTGCCCGGCCAGACAGCCCCGCGAAACGTGCCCGTTCTCCGACCGCGTCTCGAGGACCTCCGTCGCGGATCGGACGGCCGACTCCAGCGGGCCGTCGAACCCCGGGCGACCGCCCGCGGACCGCAACCGGTTCGGCCTCGAATGGGGGGAGACGCCGAGCGAGCGGACGGGGATCGAGGCGACGACGACAGCGAGAGTGAGGCCCAAAATGATGCCACCCGAGACGGCGACGGGGCGGTGACCGACCGATGATCGACCGACAGATGCGCTGGCGCGGGGCCGTCGCGGCGACGATCGCGCTCGCGGTCGCCGGGGTGATCGACGGGAACCAGATCCTCCTGCTCGGCGCCGTCATTCCGCTGACGTTCGTCGCCTACGGCTCGCTGTCCCGCGTTCGGTCCCCCGACGAACTCGCCGCGACCAGGACCGTGACGCCGACGCCCGCACCGCCCGGCCGACCCGTCACGATCTCCCTCGAGATCGTCAACGACTCCGATCGAACGATCACCGATCTCCGGGTCGCCGACGGCGTCCCCGCCGAGATCGCCGTCCTCGAGGGATCGCCGCGGGCCGGCGCGACGCTCGAGCCGGGTGAGGAACTCACCGTCGAATACGTCGTCGTCGCCCGCCACGGCGAGTACGACTTCGAGCCGCCCCAGTGCAGAGTCCGCGGGCTGGGGGCGAGCGCGATGGCGACGGTGGGACTGTCGGTGTCGGGCGATCGGGCGGTCGTCTGTCGACTCGACGCCGACGCGCCGCCGATCGAGGAGGACGGCTCGGGCCGCGTCGGGCAACTCACGACCGACGACCCCGGCGAGGGCCTCACCTTTCACTCGACTCGCGAGTACCGCCCCGACGACCCCGCGGAACGGATCGACTGGCGTCACTACGCGAAACGCGGGACCCTCGCGACGGTCAACTACGAACGACAGGTCTCGGCGACGGTCGTGCTGGTCCTCGATGCGCGAGCGCCGAGCCGGGTCGTCGCCGGCCCCGGACAGCCCACCGCCATCGAATACGGCGCCTACGCCGCGACCAGGGCGCTGACCGACCTTCTCAAACGCGGCCACGACGTCGGGGTCGCCGTCATCGGGATGGACGGCCCCGGGCCGGCCGGCTGCTACTGGCTCGAGCCCGCGAGCGGGGCCGAACAGCGAACGCGCGCGCTCGATCTGCTCCGGACAGTGACCGAGGACGATGGATCGACGGCCGACCGCAGTTCGGACGCGTACCGGTCCGCACTCCGCCGACGGAATCGAACGACCCACCAAGTGCGCAAGGTGCTCGAGTTCGTCCCAGCGAACGCACAGCTCGCGCTGTTCTCGCCGGTTCTCGACGACCAGCCCGTGGATGCGGTCGAGACGTGGCGCGGCGCGGGCCTGCCGGTCGTCCTCCTCTCACCCGATGTGATCCCCGAAAACACCGTCAGCGGCCAATACGAACAGACGCGCCGCCGAACCCGACTGGCCCGCTGTCAGGCCGCCGGCGCGCGCACCGTCGACTGGCGACGCGGAACGCCGCTCCCGCTGATCATCGAACGCGCATTCGCCGCCGACGTGCGCCTCTCGAGTTCGCGACTGAGCGGGGCCGGCGGTGGGAATCACTCGAGCAGCGGAATCGATGGCGGCGACTCGAGCAGCGAGACGGACGGCAGCGATTCGACCGAAAGCGAACCCGCCGAAAGTACGAGCGGGCCGACACGCGTGGACGGAACGACGGAAATCGGGACGGACCGCGGATCGGGCGACGACCCCGGGTCGGCTTCGGCAACCGATCCGCAGCGACGGGGAGGTGACGAGTAGATGTCCCTCGCGGGCCCCCGCCTCGATCGACCGTCCGCGATCGGCGACGAGGGGCGACCGCGGGCGGCGAGCCTCTGGATCGCCAGCCTCGTCGTCGTCGCCATCGTCGGCGTCGTCGGCCTCGAAATCGGCGAGTCGTCGCTGTTGCCGACGCTGGGCCTCGTCGTCGGGCTGAGCGTCGCCGGCGTGGGCCTGCTCGAGCGCGACGGGTTCGTCAGCCAGGTCGTCGCTCACGGATTCCTCATGACGTTCGGGACGGCGTTCGCGCTGGTCGTGCTCGCAGCGCCGTTCGTGGCTCGAGCCGGGATCGCGGCGAGCGGGTGCGCGCTCGCACTCGCCGGAATCGGTGCGGCCTGGGCCGACGTCGGCGGAGACGAGCTGAAACCCGCCGCGGCCGGGACGATGATCGGCTACGTTACGATGCTGTGCTCGGCGATACTCGTGACGGTCCTGATCGGCATCGTCCTCTTCGGCTGGTCGGTTCTGACGACAATAACGGGGGTTTCGACGCCGGTCGCGTCCGTCATGGGCTTCTTCCTGATCGTGGCGAGCACCGGCGGCGTCGTCCGACTGGCGCTCCGGTGGCTCCCGGTTCGACAGTTGACGCCGCGGGACCGGCGGCCGGGAATCGAGCGGCGACTCGCCACCCTCCGACGGCGGCTGCTGTATGCCGTCGTCGGATCGATCGGCGGGCTCGTCGGCACCGCCATCCTCGTGATCGCGACTCCCGCCGGCCTGATAGCGAACGTCCCGGTGCTCGCGAGCGCGCTCGGCGCGCTCTCGTCGCCGGTCGTCGTCTGGCCGATCGTGGCCGTCGGCGGGATCGCGCTCGTCGCCGGCATCGGTGCGGTCCTGCTCCGCCGGATGAGCCACGAGGTCACCGCCCGGACGACGCGCCGGAGCGCCGCGATCGTCGTCGGCGTCGTGCTCTCGGTACCGTTCCTGCTCGGACTGATCCTCTTCGTCGCGGGCATCGGGGCCGCCAGCGGGACCTTTCTGGTCGGAGCGGCACTGCTCGTCACCCTCCTGCTGGGCCCGCTCGCGGTCGCGTTCGTGCTCGGGAGCGCCGTCGTCGGTGTCGCCCTCGGGTTGCTACCGAGACGGGCGATGGGGCCGGCGATCGCCGCGCTGGGGCTCGTCGTCGCCGCGATCGGAGTGGGACGGGGCAACCCCCTCGTCGTCTTCGTCTGCATCGCCGGCGCGATCGTCGTCTGGGACAGCGCGACGTACGGACTGGGGCTGACGGCGGAGCTCGGCCACCTGCCCGAAACCCGTCGGCTCGAGCTGTTTCACGGCGCTGTCACAGTCGGTCTCGCCGTCGCCGCTGTCGTCGTCGTCACCGTCCTCGAACTGCTTCGCGCCGGCCTCGTCCCGAGCGGCGGCGCGGCCGGCGGCGTCGTCATCGTCGTGGTGGGCGCACTGCTCCTGTTGATTCCGTTGCGCGGCTAGGGGCGGCATCGGCTCCGAACCGGTCCGGCGGGCGGACTCGAGGGGAGGCTTCTTGGGCATATAGATTCACTGTCGTGTATGGACGAGACGAACGCGACGCCCGACGACGCCGCGCGCGCCGTCAGACGCGTCGTCGAACGCATCGAGGAAGCCGCCGTCGTCGACCGCGAGGTCCTCCACGCCATGCTCTCGGCAGTGTTGGCTCGTGGCCACGTCCTGCTCGAGGACGTACCGGGGACGGGGAAGACGGTCACGGCGCGAGTGATCGCGGAGGCGATGGGACTCGAGTTCAAGCGGATTCAGTTTACGCCCGATCTGCTGCCCTCGGACGTGACCGGGTCGACGGTCTACGACGACGGGACCGGCGAGTTCGAATTCGCCAGGGGTCCGATCTTCACCAACGTCGTCCTGGCCGACGAGATCAACCGCGCGCCGCCGAAGACCCAGGCCGCCCTGCTCGAGGCCATGGAGGAAGGCCAGGTGAGCGTCGACGGGACGACCTACGACCTGCCGGAGCCGTTCCTGGTCGTCGCGACCCAGAACCCGATCGAACAGGAGGGGACCTTCCGCCTACCCGAGGCCCAGCGCGACCGGTTTAGCGTCAAAACTTCGCTCGGCTATCCCGATCTCGAGGGCGAAATGGGACTGCTCGAGCGCCGGGCGAACCGGCGGTCGCTGTCCCCGACCGTCGACCCGGTCGTGCGCCCGGACGCGGTCCGTCTCCTCCAGGACATGACGGAAGACGTCACCGTCGACGAGAAGGTCCGCCGCTACATCGTCGAACTCGCGCGGCAGACGCGGGCGGATCAGCGGGCCGAGATCGGTGTCTCGCCGCGGGGCGTCCAGCGCGTGTTCGAGGCGGCCCGCGCCGCGGCGCTGATCGACGGCCGGTCGTACGTGACGCCGGACGACGTCAAACATCTCGCCCAGCCGACGATGGCCCACCGGATCGTGCTCACGACGGAAGCGACCGTCGAGGGCGTCGAGGGGAGTGCCGTCGTCCGCCACGCCGTGAACGCGGTCGACGTGCCGGCGGTCGCACCGGGCACGGACGAACCCGCTCCGGCGTCCGAACCGGACCTCGACACCGGCTCCGAAGAGGCCACCACGGACTCCGAACCACCGTCCGAACGAGACGCGGAACCCGACCCTGACCCCGAATCCGCGACCGAGCCCGATCCGGAACCCGACACCGGCTCCGAAACGACACCCGCGCCCGGGCGCGAGGAAGGTATCATGGATGGGGGCGACGAGGACGAGGACTCGAGATCGACGCGAGACCGACACGAGGAACGGCAGAGTGACGACGAGTTCGACTGGGCCCGCTGAACCGTCTCACTGCGTCCGCTCTACTGCGACCGTGGCCGCCCCCCAGTGCTTGCAACAGCCCGTAGCAGCTTCATACCGTTCGCTGCTGTTGCACCCAGTTGCATGGCACTACAACAGCTCGAGCACGCCGACGACCACATGCAGGAGTGTATCGACAACTGTCTCGAGGCCGCGCAGGTCTGCGAGTGGTGTGCGGACGAGTGCGCCGGCGAGGGCGAGGGAATGGCCCGCTGTCTCCGGCTCTGTCGGGACGTGGCGGACATCGCGTCGCTACACGCACGGTTCATGGCTCGCAACTCGGGCTATCACGGGGAACTGGGCGAACTCTGTGCGGACCTCTGTGACGAGTGCGCCGAGGAGTGCGAGCAACACGACACCGAGCACTGTCAGGCCTGCGCCGAGATCCTGCCGAAGTGCGCCGAGAGCTGCCGGGAGATGGCGTCGGCCTGAACGCGGTTGCCGCCCGATCTCTTCGATTCTTTCCGTCTGCAACGGGCCGACGATCCGTCAGTTCTACCGGTCAGTCACGGGCGTCCACGTTCGATCAGTCTCGCCGACGTACCGCGAGACCGGTCGCACCAGTCGGTTGTCCTCGGATTGCTCGAGGCAATGAGCCGTCCAGCCGGCGACCCGCGAGACGCCGAACGTCGCCGTGAACAGTTCCTGGGGAACCCCGACGCCGTCGAGTAAGGCTGCGGTGTAGTACTCGACGTTCGTCTCGAGTCGGCGATCGGATTTGTGCTCCGCGAGCGCGTCGACGGCGACCGATTCGAACGCGCGGACGGTCTCGAAGAAGTCCTCATCCGCGGACTCCGCGTACAGCCGTTCCGCCGCCGATGAGAGCACCGGAGCTCGCGGGTCGCGGACGCGATAGACGCGGTGACCGAAGCCCATCAATCGCTCGCCGGCGTCGAGTTTTGCGCGGACGTATCCCTCGGGATCGCCGCGTTCGTGGACGTCTCGAAGCATATCGAGGACGGGACCGGGCGCGCCGCCGTGGAGCGGCCCCTTGAGCGAACCGACCGCGGCGGTCGCCGCCGAGACGAGGTCCGACTCCGTCGAGACGACGGTCCGAGCGGTGAACGTCGAGGCGTTGACGCCGTGGTCGATGACGGTATTGAGGTACGTCTCGAGCCCACGGACGGCGGCCTCGCTCGGCTCCTCGCCGGTGAGCATGTACAGGTAGTTCGCGGCGTGCCCGAGATCCTCGCGGGATTCGACGGGATCGTCTCCCTGCCGGTATCGCCAGTAGGTCGCGACGATCGTGGGGAACACGGCGACGACTCGCCGCGCGGTCTCTCGCGATGAGTCCGTCCCCGTCCCGAGGTTCGCCGTAGCGGCACCCATCCGAAGCGCGTCCATCGCGGGTTTCTCCTCGTCGGCAGCACGGCGGAGTACGGCCCGGACCGAATCGCAGATCTCGCGTCGGCGAGCCAGATCCGCACGGAAATCGTCGAGTTCCGCCGCCGTCGGTAGCCGGCCCTCGAACAGGAGGAAGACGCTTTCTTCGTAGGCCGCGTTGGTCGCGAGCTCCGCGACGGGAAGCCCACCGATCAGTAGTTCACCGGCCTCCCCGTCGATACGACTTAGGCTCGTTTCCGCGACGGAAACCCCCTCGAGTCCCTGATTCAGCTCCGAACTGTCCATACGCGAGCGACGCGCCGATATCATGTAAGCGCTCGGAGAACTCGAGTTCCCCTTGTCGAGTGATAGGTGAGATCCGTCGACCGCCTGTGTCGATTCGATCCCGAGGAAATCGGCGAAACGGCGGCCTTCGAGTCGAACCGCTGCTCGACGCGGTCGGTACCACCGGTGGTGAATGGAGTAACTGTCTTCTCCTCGACGCGGGCTACAGCAGGTCGTCGAGCAACTGGTCTTCGGTCAGCACGGTCCGGACGAACGTTCGACCGACCTCGGTTAGTTCGTAGCCGTCCCCGCGGTCGGCGACGAAGTACTCCCGCAACTGGCGCAGGTGATAGTTGAATCGGCCCTTGTCCTCGATCGACGCCGCTCTCCGGAGGTCCGAATACGCCAGCGGTTCGTCGGCGTCGTACAGGAGCAGGAGGACCTCGAGACGGTTGGGTTCCGAGAGAACGGCCAGCGTCTCCGAGACGGGCTCGAGCGACGCCGACTGGACGGGACGTCCGACCAGCGAGTCGCCGGCGACGTGCCGATTCTCGACGGGCATCCACGTCTTCCCCGTCGTCCCGACGTACCGAGCGGTCGGCCGAACGAGCCGGTTGTTCTCGAGTTGCTCGAGACAGTGGGCGGCCCAGCCGCCGACGCGCGCGATCGCGAATGTCGCCGGAAACAGTGCCTTCGGAATCCCGAGTCCGTCGAGCAGGGCGGCGGCGTAGAACTCGACGGTCGCTCGAGCGTCGCGGCTCGGGTCCTGCTCCGCTAATCGTTCCGTCGCGACCGCCTCGAACTCCCGGACGCTCTCGAGGAAGCCCTCGTTGTTCGATTGTTCGTAGAACCGTTCGGCCGCGGCCGAGAGGACCGCTGCGCGCGGATCCCGAACGCTGTATACCGGATGGCCAAAGCCCTTCAGCCCCTCGCCGGCGGCTAGTCGCTCGCTGACGACCGCCTCGGCGTCGCCGGACTCGTGAACCTCCTGAAGCAGTTCAAATATGTCCCCGAGATCGCCGGCGTGTCTCGGCCCCTTGAGCGTCCCGAGGGCAGCGGTCGTCGCGGAGACGACGTCGGACTCGGTCGATACCACGGTTCGGGCGGTAAACGTCGAGGCCGTCATCCCGTGCTCGGCGATGGTGGTGAGAAACGTCTCGAGGCCGCGAACTTCGGCGTCGGTCGGCTCCTCGCCGGTGAGCATGAACAGGTAGTTCGCGGCGTGGCTCAACGCGTCGTTCGGCGGGATCGGATCGTCGCCCCGCTGATATCGCCAGTAGGTCGCGGCGATCGTCGGCAGGACGGCCACGGATCGCTTCGCGTCCGCGTGAGGCTCCGATTCGTCGGTACCGAGCGACGCAGTCGCGATACCCATTCGGAGCGCCGCCATCGCGGAGCTCCCCTCGTCGACGGCCCGACGGAGGACGTCGCGGGTTTCCGCACAGATCCCGCGTCGACTCGCCAGATCGGCGCGGAAGTCGGTGAGCTCCTCGCCTGTCGGCAGCCGTCCCTCGAACAGGAGAAAAAGACACTCCTCGTAGGTCGCGTTGGCCGCGAGCTCCTCGATGGGATAGCCGCCGACGACGAGGTCGCCGTTCTCGCCGTCGAGATCGCTGAGCGTCGTCTCCGCGACTGTCGTGTACTCGAGTCGCGGATCGAATACCGAGGGTGTCACGTCAACTGATCGGTGGTCGCCGTCCGTTGTAATGGTTCCGTACTAACAGAACCAATCTCAGCTGCTGACCGCCGCGCCGACGATGCCGGCGACTGCGCTCTCGAGCGCCATCACGAGCGAGATCGCGACGGCGAGCGCGAAGATGCCGACTCCCGCAGCACCGGTGACCGCGCCCCCGATGGGACCGATCGCGAGGCCGGCGATACCGACGGCGACGCCGATGAGGAGCCCGCCGATGATGCCCCCGAGCGCGCCCGCGAGCAGCCCGTGCCAGAACCCGCTCCCGAGGCCACCGCCGGCCATGTAGCCCGCGACGAAGCCGCCGGCCAGCCCCGCCGCGATCTGGCCGATCCCGGGCACGGCGAGCCCGATGATTCCGAGCACGGTCGCGACGACGAACCCGACGAAGACGGCACGCCAGTCTGTCATGGGTGATCGTAGGCCGGCGATGGGGATAAGGTCGCGGCGGACTCCTGCTGTCCGAAGCGTCCGAGACTCGAGTCGAGGGCACCGACGAGCCCGCGTCCCGACGAGGCCGCGTACTGGGATCCGGCCCATAACGAACGCCCTTTATGATCCGGCGCTCTAGTTGTGGACATGATTTTCGAAGACCTTCCGACAACGCCCACGTCGGAAGAGCTGATCGACAAGGCGTTTTCGCGGGCGGCGCGGTCCGGCAAGGCCAAAGGCGGCCTCGAGGCCCAGCAGTCGATGCTCCAGACGGCGGCCAACATCATTTCGGACAATCTCGAAAACGTGGTCACGGCGTGGCCGGATTTCGAGTACGAGGACGACGTCCACCCGTTCTACTACGAGTTAGCGGACGCGATCGTCGACGTGGACAAGCTCCGACAGGCGCTGTCGGAGGTCATGTGGGCCAGCCGGAAGGCCCGCGAGATTCACGAGGAGTACCAGCCGCGACTGCGAAAGACCGACGTGGACACGGCGCGCAAGCACCGCAAACAGGCCTTCGCCCGGCTCGCGGACATCGTCGAGCAGGTCGACGACCACCTGCTGTACATCAACAAGTCGCGCAACGACCTGCGCGACCTGCCGGAGATCAACCCCGACGAGCCGACGATCGTCGTCGCCGGCTACCCGAACGTCGGCAAGTCCTCGTTCGTCAACGACGTCACGAACGCGCGCGGCGAGACCGCGTCCTATCCGTTCACTACGAAGGGGATCGGCGTCGGCCACTTCGAGCGCGATCATATCCGCTACCAGATCGTCGATACGCCGGGCCTGCTCGACCGCCCGCCGCAGGACCGCAACGAGATCGAATCGCAGGCGGTCAGCGCCATCGAGCACCTCGCCGACTGCATGCTCGTCGTGGTCGACCCCACCGGCGAGTGCGGGTACCCGATCGGCTCGCAACTCGAGCTCCGAGACTCGATTTCGGCCCAGTTCGAGGACATCCCGGTGTACACGATCGCGAACAAGTCCGACCGGTTCGAGGACGGAGACCTCGACGATGCCGTCGCTGCCGACTACACCATGAGCGTCGAAACCGGCGCGAACGTGGAGACGGTACTCGACGCCGCCGTCGAGGCCATCGGGTACGAGCCGGAGTTGCCCTTCGAGGGGTGACGGTGCTCGCAACACGACCGACACCGGCGGTTCGATCACGATGAAGGGCCCCGGTATCCTCTGGATGCTCCAGACCGTCGCCGGGATGTCGATGGCCGGCCCGATGTTCATCCTCGGCGCTAACCGCCTGCTTTCGGGGAACTACGCATGGGGGCTCGGGTTTCTGCTCTTCGGCGGAGTCGTGCTCTACTTTCCGACGTATCTCGTCAACCACATCGGCGGCCCGCGAACGTGGATTCGACGGCGAATCGGTCGCAGCGACGAAGATGAAGACGACATCGCGGCCGGGAGCGATGGCGATAGCGCCGCCGACGAGTCCGACGGGACAACTGACGTCGAACGCGGAACCGACGAGGAGTCGACGTCCGTTCCGCTGCTCGGTCGACTTCGCGATCGATAAGGAGACGCGGTGAGCACGGCGACCGACCGCTGTTCGTCCGACGAGATCGTCACTCCTGCGTGAGTTCGATCCGCGAAACGACGGGCGTCCGCGTCACCGAACCGGTTTCGAACTCGAGGCGGAGCCGGAACCGATCGTTGTCCGCGGTGATCCCCTCGACAGCGTAGACCTCGCCGCTTTCGGTCAACGTAATCGGGTCGCTCACCTCGTCGGCCGTTCCGTCGCCCGTTGTGTCGGACTCGACGTACACGGTCACGGTCTCGCCGTCGAGCGTCGCCGAGACGTTCTCGAGTTGCAGGGAGTCGGCCCGCATGTCGCCCGTCGTCGTCCGCCAGTCAGTGGTGTGGCTTCCGTTGGTCGCCGTAAGGTACTCGTCGGAGAGTTCGTCGTCCGTCAGCGCGCGGTCGAACAGGCGGACCTCGTCGATATCTCCGGCGAAGGATCGATTCGAGGCGCTGTCGTCGATGTTGTCACCGATCCCCAGCGGATGGTCGTCGGTCGCGCGCATGTTCGACGGCGGGTCGGCAGTGGCAGTCTGCCCGTCGGCAGAGACGCTAAACTCCGTATCGGCCTCGAATCGACCGCTGACGTGGACCCACCGCCCTTCGTGATCGTCAGGGAGCGTGACGGTCGCGAAGTGGTACTCGGTCCCGTCATGGATGACGAACTGTACCTCCGGACTCGTCGACGACGGGATGAGCTGCAGGTTGTACGACGCGTCCGACTTCTGGACGATCGCCATCGCGTCGTCGACGGTGTCGCCCCATCCCTCGTCGAGTTTGATCCACGTGGAGACCGTGACCCGGTCGTCGGTACTCATCTCGATCGCGTCGCTGTGCGAGACGTTGACGTGCTGGTTCTGCGTGTGATCGAAGTCGTACGCGGTGGTCCCGACCAGTCCCGTCTGACCCGGGGTCGGGTGGTTCACGTGTCTGCCGTCGTTGGTCCCCGTCGCGTCGAACGCCGTGTCCCCGCTGTCCTCATCGAACGGCCAGTAGGCGACCAGTCCGCTGTCGCCGGCATCGTAGCCGAGCCTGACCGTGTCGGCGTCCCGGTCGCCGATCCCGTCGCTGACCGTCCGTTCGTGCGTTCCCGCGGACCAATCCCCGTCCGTCGACCAGTCCAGGCTACCAGCGTACTGAAACGAGAGGAGGTCGCGGCTCCCGTCGATCCGCACGAGCGCGCGGTTCGTGCCTCCTTCGATCGCGTGATCGAGCGTCACGGCGAGTACCCGGTTCCGCCGCCAGGGCTCGCCGCCGATCACGTCCGTTTCGGTGACGGTCGCGAGCTCCCCGTTTACTACTACCTCGAGATCGTCGGGGTTCAGGGTCCCACCACCGACGTTTTTGACGTATACCGTCACTGTCTCGTCGGTCTCGTTGTAGACCGCCTTGGCCTCGGGATCGTTGATAATCTCGATTTCGGCGTCGATCGCTGCAGTCTCCCTGTCACCTTCGTCCTCGACGGCTTGAACGTACAGTCCGGTTTCGGTGACGATGACACCGACGAACAGCGTCGACACGCTGATCGCCGCGATGAACAGTATCAGCTGAGCGACCGAGGCGCGAACCATCGATAGGGAACGTCTCGAGGCAGGGTTCCGAACCGAAATAACGCTGCCGGCCGACGGGACCGACCGATCCGGGATCGACGCCGCGACCCGATCACCGCTCGACGACTTCGACGTACCTGACCTCGATGGTAACGGATTGATCGGCGTGGTCGTTGATCCGCTCGCTGAGGATGTCGGCCAGTTCGGGTGCTGACTCGCCCGGCGGGCCGCCGATCGTGACGATCACTCGCTCGGGGTTCCGGAACGGGTAGTTGTCGTCCATCACGACCTGAAACTCGAGCAGTTGGTAGTCCTCGTACTGGTCCTGTGCGAGGACGGTTTCCACTTCTTCGCGGGCGTCCTGTTCGAAGTTCCCCGTCTCGTAGGAGGCGTAGGTGATTCCGCCGAGAAACACCGCGAAGACGAGCACGATAACGGCGAGGCCGACGATCCGCTTGCGGACGCGTTGCTCCGTTTCTCCGAGCTGGAACAGGTTCTCCGGGCGGTAACCGGCGTACCACAGCGTCAACAGCCCGGCGAGGTTCACCGAAAGCAGGTTGACGAGGACCAGCACCGTCGCACCGATCGCGGACGTCGGTTCTCCCCACGCGAGGGCGATTCCCGCGACGCCGGCGGGCGGGATCAACGCCGCGGCGATCATCACCCCGACGAGGGCGACCGACGTCCCCGTCGCGATGCTCACGACCCCCGCGATGCCCGCGCCCAGCGCGATCGCGAGCGATAGCAAGTCCGGCGCGAGGCGCTCCGATATCTCGCCGACGCTCGAGAGAACGAGATCCGGCGGGACGATGTTCAGTGATCGAACCAGCACCGCGAAGATCGCGGCTGCCGCGATCGCGACGACGACGCCGATGATCTGGTAGGTGACGCTCTCGACGAACAGTTCCTCGTCGTCGATCACCGTCCCGACGCTCGCCCCCAGCGCCGGCCCGATTAGCGGCGCGATCACCATCGAGCCGACGACGACGGCCGGCGAGTCGAGGAGTAGGCCCGCGGTCGCGACGACGGCGCTGATGACCGTCATCACCACGTAGACGGGAAAGCTCGGCGTCAGATCGTCGGCCTCCGCCTGCAGCTCCTGGCGTGAAATTCGGTCCGACTCGACGTCGCCTTCCTCGTATTCCTCGCGCAACTCCTGAAACCGCCGGGAAACGACCGTCTCCGCGTCGAGGACGACCGTGTAGGCGTCTTCGTTGATCCCGGCGTCCTGTATCTCGTCGAGCACCGGTTCGACCGCCGCATCCGGCAGCGGGAAGTAGACGACCGCCGTGTACTCTCGACTGCTGGTTTCGTCCGAGACGACGTAGTCGATCTTCCGCTCGTCGAGGGTTTTGAGGATGGTCTCCCGCTTCCCTGTCGGAACCGTCAACTGTACGAGCCGCACGTGTCGGACTGAGACACGGCGGGGTCATAATTCCGGGGCATTCGACACCGTAGGAGCGGCAGGGAGAACTCGAGTCGGAAATCGGAGCTCTTACTATCGTTTCGTGACGGAAGCTATGACTGATGGTATGACCCGATGGTTTTCCTCGCTGTTTGGCATCGTCATGTTGGGAGTCGGCGGCCTCCTTCTCGCCGTGTCTGCTCGAACGGGTCTCCCCAGCCCGTCCGTTATCTTGATTCCCCCCGGCCTCGTCCTTGCGGGGATCCTGAAATTCGTCGGTGGATCCCGCGATTCGGTCACGCTCGGCGGCCGATCCGTCCCGTGGAACGTCCTCGTCGGCCTCGGAGACATCATTCTGGGGATCGTTGTGATTCCCGCAGTGATCCCCGACATGGTCTCTGGCAACGCAGATTCGTGGATTGATACCCTCGGACTGCTCGCCGGCGGCACGTTCATGGCCTGGCACGGCCTCCAGGTCGCCCGCGATACCCACCGCGTCGACCTCAAGGGCCTCCAGACGACACCCTCCGGTCCCGTCGTCGTCCTCATCGCCATCCTCGTATGCTGGATGGGACTCGGGCTGCTCATCGCGATCATCGCTGCTCTACCCCCGTGATCGAGCGGCCGACCCGCCGGTCGTCTCGCTCCACACAGTTTTGTGTCAAGGGCGATGAATAACGGTATGAAGCGACGACTCGCCTCGCTGTTGGGCGTCGTCATGCTGGGACTCGCCGGTGCCTATCTCGCCGTCTTCGGCCCGACGGTGCTTACCGAACCACTCGCCGTCGTGGCCCTCGGCGGATTCGTCCTCTCGGCGATCCTGATGGTCGTCGGGGGCCTCGTCGATTCGGTCACGCTCGGCGGTCGATGCGTCCCCTGGAACGCCCTCGTCGGGATCGCTGACGTCGTTCTGGCGGCCGTCGTCACCCTCTCGGCAGTGCGATCCGCGCTCGTCGCCGGCGACGGGGGGTCGTGGCTGTTCGCCGCGGCGATGGCTGTCGGAGGGACGTCACTGGCCTGGTTCGGCGTCCAGACCGCCCGCGACAGCCGCCACGTCGACCTCGAGGCGACCCCCTCGAGCCGTCGGCTCGTCGCCATCACCCTGCTCGTGGCAGTCTCGTTCGGGATCGGGCTATACGTCGCGATCCGCGTCTAGCGGCCAGTGGTCCCCCGACCGGTCCGACACTAACTCGAGTGAATACCCACCACACGGCCGATCACCGTTACAACGCGTATAAAGGTCGGTCGGCCCTACATGGCGTATGATCGACTTCGATACGCGCCCGAACCGAGACGCCGAAGTGGCGCTCGTCGGCCGCTCGAACGTGGGGAAATCCACGCTCATGCGCGAGCTGACCGGCCACAGTTTCGACACCGGAGGCAAACCCGGCGTCACCCGCTCGCCCAATCACTACGACTGGGCCCCCGAGGACTTCGTCATCACCGATCTCCCCGGCTTCGGCTTCATGAGCGGCGTCGACGAGGACCTCCGCGAGGAGATCAAGACCGAGATCGTCCACTACCTCGAGGAGTACGCCGATAACATCCTCGTCGCCGTCCTCGTGGTCGACGGCAAGAGCGTCATCGACATCATCGACCGCCACTCGGGCCCCGACGAGATCCCCTACGACGTCGAGATGTTCCACTTCCTGCGGGAACTGGACGTCCCGACGGTCGTCGCCGTCAACAAGATGGACAAGGTCGACGACGAAGACGAGCGGCTCGACGCGCTCTGTGACCGCCTCGGCCTCTACCCGCCCTGGAAGCAGTGGCAAGAGACGATCGCCCCGATCTGCGCCAAAAAGGGGCAACTCGAGCCCCTGAACGAGGCGATACGCACCCATCTGCACGAGCAACAACGCGACGATCTGTTCAAGTTCTTCTAACGACCTTTTGCTCTGCGGTCTATCGCGCTGACGGCAGCTACGCTGCCGCACAGCGCGATGTCCCTCCGCAAAAGGTCGATCAAAAGCACTCCTCCCTCCCCTGGCTCGCGGCGTTGCCGCTCGCCTCGACGCGGCGCGGAGCGCCGCGCTCTCCGGGTCGGTCGTCGGCCCGCTCGCTCACTTCGTTCGCTCGCGGCAAATATCGGTCAATAGCCTGCCCTTCCCCGGGTTGCGCGACTCTCGTGGTACTCGAGTCGCGCGCCCGGCCACCGCACGTGCTGTCCGATATCTGTACTCATTTGAGGGTCACGCCGCCTCGAGCCACTCAGCGTCAGACCACGCGGTTGCGGAATTCCGCGCCGTCCGCGAGTCGGTCGACGTTCTCGCGGACGATGTCGCCGGTGTCTCGGAAGTAGTCCCGCGTGAAGGCGGCGCAGTGGGGCGAGATGATGACCTCGTCCATCCCCCACAGCGGCGACTCGTCGGGCAGGGGTTCCTCCTCGAAGACGTCCAGCGCCGCCCCCGCCAGAGAACCGCCCTCGAGCGCGTCGATCAGCGCCGGTTCGTCGACGACCGAACCGCGGGAGACGTTCACCAAGTAGGCGTCGTCGCGCATGGCGTCGAACGCCTCGGCGTCGAAGAGGTGACGGGTCTCCTCGGTCAGCGGCACGGTGACGATCACGAAGTCAGCACCTGAGATGGCCTCGAGCAGCCGGTCGTTCGAATAGACCTCGTCGAAGCCGGGGACGTGATCGCCGGAGCGACGGACGCCCGTCACGCGGAGCCCCAGTCCGCCGAGGGTCTCCGCGGCGCCCGTTCCGAGCGTGCCGGTGCCGACGACGCAGGCGGTCGACCCGGCGAGCGTAAACGCCGCGTCCCACTCGGGGCGCTCCCACCGGCGCTCCTGCTGGTTCGCGACGTGATCGTGCAGCCGCCGGGCGAACATGAGGAGGTAGCCCGCGACCGTCTCTCCGACGGTTCGGTCGTGGATCCCCGTACTGTTCGTGAGGATCACGTCGTTCGCCTCGAACTCGTCGAACGGGAACCGGTCGACGCCCGCCTGGATCGAGTGGACCCAGTCCACCTCGAGGAAGGCATCGCGGTGCTCCATCGTGACGACCGCGTCGCAGGTCGAGATCCCGTCGTCGCCGATTACGGCGACCTCGACCGGCAGGTCGGCGAGATACTCTGCGAGTTCCGCCGGCGGAAACACCATCGATACCGAGTCGTGGACGCCGAGTCGCTCGAGTTCGAATGTCATAGACGTCAGTACGAACGAACCGGAGTTGAAGGTTTGGCAGACTACTTGTCACGACGGTAGCCAGCGTCTCACCGGATTGAAAACAGACGAAACGACGGGGTCCGGTTCCCGGGAAGAGACCGGACTCCGCGAGAAAGTCACGGAGTATCGGAACGAGGCAGAGCGAGAGCTGTCGGAGCGCGTCGACGATCCGGACGGAGAACTGATCGACGTCGACGGATCGATACCGATCGTCCGTAGAAGTGGCGGCTCGGGAAAAATCCTCGTCACAAGGGGCTCAGAGGGGGTAACACGTCGTCACTGCCGCCATCGCTGGCTACTCCCTCGAGGGGTTTCGGTCTGTCGTTTCCGGATCCGGTGGTTCCCCGACGTCACGCCACCCCTCGAGTTCGCGCAATTCCTCCACTACGGCCTCGATGTCGGCCGGCTCGAGCGCTCCGCGCTCGGTAACCACTTCGGTCACGCAATCCGCGGGCGTCACGTCGAACGTTGGGTTCAGCACGTCGATCGACGCGTCACCATCGTACACTGCGGTTCGGTCGCCGGACTCGAGGTTCACGTCCTCGCGCGTCGAGATTTTGTCCGTCGCCGCGACGACGGAAACCGGGATCCCCTCGCGGTCGGCGGCGATCGCCAGCGTTCGCGTGCCCGTCTTGTTCACGACGGAGCCATCGGGGAGGACGGTATCCGCGCCGATCACCACGCGATCGATATCCTCGCGTGCGAGCACGTGCGCGAGCGCCGCGTCGGTGTGGACCGACACGGTGCTGTCGGTCGTCTCGGACAGCCGCTCCGCGACGTCGATCCCCTCCCGGGCGGGCCGGGATTCGGCGACGAACACACGCGACGGCTCGCCGGTCTCGAGCGCCTCGAGGACGGTTCCCGACCGAGAGAGGGTCGCGACGCTGTCCCCCAGAACCTCGCTCGCGGTCGTTGCGGCGTCCTCGTCGGCTCCGATCGCGCGGTCGATAGTTCGCAGCGCCGACTCGAGGACGGCCGGCGCATCCCCGTCGTCGCCGTCCGCACCGGCCATGACGCGATTGACCCGGTTCCGAAGGACGGCCATCGACGGCCGCGCCTCGAGCAGTCGACCCGCGAGTTCGGCGAGCTCGTCCCACTCGCCGTCCGGATCGGAGCCGAATTCAGTTCGTTCGGCCACGAGCACGCCCGCTCGATCGCGAAGCACCTCGAGCGCCCGCACGGACAGGAACGCGGCCCCGTGTTCGCCGTCGGCGGCGATCGACCGGACGGTGGGTGCCACGCGCTCGTAGGCGGTCCACAGTTCCGGCACCGTCTCGCGATCGTCTCCCACGGCCTCGAGCAGGTCGGTCGCCGGAACCCACTCGTACGCGTCGTGTTCCTCGCTCAGCTCGATCCCGCGAGTCTCGCAGTCGAAGAGGTAGGGGTGGACGACCCAGTCGCGTCCGAGCTCCGGGTCGACGAACTCGACCGGCCGCCCGGAGCGGACCGGCGAGACGGCATCGGACTCGAGGCCGGTTTCCTCGCGAATCTCGACGCGGACCTGTTCGTCGGGCTGCCCCTCCGCGAACCCGGAGACGCCGCCCCACTGGCCCGCGTAGGTGCCGACGGCATCGCTCCGTCGCAGCAGCAGAACGTCGCCGCGATGACGGAGAAAAGCGGTGACGACGTGGTTCGAATCGTCGGCGTCGGTGGTGACATCGGTATTGGCGCCCATACGAGAGTCGACGGGAACGCCAGAGGTGTCGTTTTCGGACCCGTTCGTCGGCGGGACGGCACCGGAAACGAACAGCACCGGTCGTCTCGGTCCGGCGACGGGAACTCGAGTACGCGGCCGCCGGATATCGCTACTGCGCTACGGTTTTCGTCCTCGAGATGGTACGCTCGCCTATGTCCCGTATCGCGATCATTGCCGATACGCACGTCCCCACTCGAGAGTCCGCGCTCCCGGCGTGGGTCGTCGCCGAGATCGAAGCGGCCGACCACACGATCCACGCCGGCGACTTCGAGTCGTTCGGAAGTTACGAGCGGATCGTCGACCTCGCCGACGGCGACCTGACGGCCGTCCGGGGAAACGTGGATCCGGCGACGCTCGACGCCCCGCTGACCGCCACGCTCGAGGTCGACGGCGTGACGTTCGTCGTCACTCACGGCCACGGATCGTCGGGCGACTGGCGGGAGCGAGTCGTCGAGACGGCCCGCGAGGAAACGGCGGCGAACGCGGAAACGACGCTGGTCGCCGTCGCCGGCCACACCCACGAGGTGGTCGACACGACAGTCGATATCGACGATCATCGATCGGCCGGCGACCGGGGACGGAGTGTCGATCGCGTCCGCGTACTCAATCCGGGCAGCGCCACCGGTGCCGCTCCCACGACCTACGAGACGATGTTCGTCGCCACCGTCGGCAACGGAACGCTCGAGGTCGAACACCGGACTGGGTAGGTCGACCGTCGACTATCGTCCGGTCGCTCGCGGACCGCGATCACGACGGACTATAAACCACCGGAACCGCAATCCGACACGTATCGATGGGAACTCCCGAACGAACGTCTATCGAGTCGGACGGCGACACCCGTATCGGCGTCGACGTCGGCGGCACCTTCACCGACGTGGCCCTCTCCGTCGACGACCGGCTGGTCACCGCCAAAGTGCCGACGACCGACGACCAGCACGTCGGCGTCCTCGAGGGGATCCGCAAGGCCTGCGATCGCGCCGACATCGAGCCCGCGGAGATCGACGGGTTCGCCCACGCGATGACCGTCTCGGTCAACGCCTTACTCGAGCGTGATGGCGCGACGACCGCGCTCGTGACGACCGAGGGGTTCCGGGACGTCCTCGAGATCGGCCGGCAGGATCGGCCGGCGCTGTACGACCTGGAGGCGGAGAAGCCCGAGCCGCTGGTGCCTCGAGACCGCCGGTTCGAAGTCGACGAGCGGACGACGGCTGAGGGCGTCGAGCGGCAGATCGACGCGGCGGAGGTCCGCGATCTCGCCACGACGCTTCGGGAGTGCGACGTCGAGGCCGTCGCGGTCTCCCTGCTGCACGCCTACGCGGATCCCGAAAACGAGCGGGTCGTCGCGGAGACGCTGCGGGACGAACTGGACGTCCCCGTCTCGGCCTCCCACGAGGTGCTCGCGGAGTTTCGCGAGTTCGAACGCACGTCCACGACGGCGGTCGACGCCTACGTCCGTCCGGCGATCGACCGCTACGTCGGCCGGCTGGTCGACGAGGCCGACGACGCCGGGATTCCGGCACCGCGGATCATGCAGACGAACGGCGGCATCGCCGACCCCGAGACGGTTCGCGAACACGCCGTGACGACGACGCTGTCGGGCCCGGCAGCGGGCGTCGTCGGCGCTGCGGCGACCGTCGACGACGACGAGGTCGAGGGGCTCGTCACGTTCGACATGGGCGGCACCTCGAGCGACGTGAGCCTCGTCCGGGACGGACGAGCCGAACGGACGACCGACGCGGAAATCGACGGACTCCCGATCCGGACGCCGATGGTCGACGTGAACACGGTCGGCGCCGGTGGCGGGTCGATCGCCTGGGTCGATTCCGGCGGCGCGCTCCGGGTCGGCCCGGAGTCCTCGGGCGCTGATCCCGGTCCCGCGTGCTACGGTCGCGGCGGCACGGAACCGACGGTCACGGACGCCAACGTCGTGCTGGGGTACATCGGCCCCGACACCGCACTGGGCGGGGAAATGACCCTCGACGTCGACGCTGCCCGCGAGGCCCTCGAGCGACTGGCCGACGAGGCCGGACTGGCGGGGGCTCTCGAGGCGGCCCGCGGCGTCTATCGCGTCGCGAACGCCACGATGACGCGGACGATCCGGTCCGTCACGGTGGAGCGGGGCCACGACCCCCGCGAGTTCGCGCTCGTGGCCTTCGGCGGCGCGGGGCCGATGCACGCCGCGGCGCTGGCCGATTCGCTTTCGGTCAGCCGCGTCGTCGTCCCTCGACCGAGCGGCGTCCTCTCCGCGTTCGGGCTGCTCGCGGCCGACGAGAGCTACGACGCCGTTCGGACGGTCGGCGTGGATCTCGAGGGGTCCGAACCCGCCGAACTCGACTCCGTCTACGACGACCTCGTCGAGGACGTGCTCGCGGACGCCTCGGAGCCGGACGCGGCGCGGGTCGAGCGCGCGGCCGACTGCCGATACGCGGGCCAGAGTTTCGAGCTGACCGTCCCCGTCGACGACGAGTTCGGCGCGGCGGCGGTCGCCGATCGCTTCCACGCCGCCCACGAACGGACCTACGGCTACGCGATGGACGAGTCGATCGAGGTCGTCAATCTCCGAACGACCGCGACGATACCGGGTTCGGAGCCGACGATTCGCCACGAGGGGGCCGGCGACGCCCGCATCGGGACTCGAGAGGCGACCTTCCCTGGCACCGGCGCGCGGGAAGCGACCGTCTACGACCGGGATCGGCTCGCGACGGGGTCGTCGATCGAGGGACCGGCGGTCCTCGAGCAGGCCGAGAGTACGACGGTCGTCCCGCCCGGGTGGGCCGGCGAGACGCTCGCCGACGGAACGCTGGTCGTGACGCGAACGGAGGGGGATGGGCGATGACGCCGGATTCAGCCGACGACACGGACGACGGCATCGACCCGGTTACCCTCGAAGTCCTGCGCAACCAGCTCGAGAGCGTCGCCGAGGAGATGGGCCAGACCCTGATCCGGGGGGCGTACTCGCCGAACATCAAGGAACGCAGGGATTGCTCGACGGCGCTGTTCGACGCCGAGGGGCGGATGATCGCACAGGCCGAGCACATTCCAGTTCACCTCGGCGCGATGCCGGCCGCCGTCGACGCCGTCCGCGAGCACGATCCGCGGCCGGGCGACGTGTTCGTGCTCAACGACCCCTTTTCCGGCGGCACGCACCTGCCGGACGTGACGATGGTGTCGCCGATCGCCCCCGGACGCGACGGCAGCACCGGAGCCGGTGACAAGGGCGAGATCGTTGGCTACGCCGTCTCTCGAGCTCACCACGCCGACGTCGGCGGGATGACCCCCGGAAGCATGCCGGCCGGCGCGGAGGAGATTTATCAGGAGGGGCTCCGGCTCCCCCCGATTCGGCTCGTCGAGGGCGGTGAGCTTCGGGACGACGTCCGCTCACTCGTGCTCGCCAACGTCCGCAATCCGCGCGAGCGCCAAGCCGACCTCCGCGCACAACAGGCGGCGAACGAACGCGCCGAAGCACGGCTCGCATCGCTGTTCGACGAACACGGCCGCGAAACGGTGCTCGAGGGGTTCGACGCCGTCATCGACTACTCCCGCGAGCGGATCGCGGCGGAGATCGCGGCGCTTCCCGACGGGACCTACGAGGCAGCCGGCGTCCTCGAGGGCGACGGCGTGACCGACGAGGACATCGAGATCGCCGTGACAGTGACGGTCGACGGTGAGACGATCGACGTCGACTTCTCGGGGACGGCGGGGCAGGTCGCGGGGAACCTCAACGCGCCGCTGGCGGTCGCGACGAGCGCCGTCTACTTCGTCGTTCGCTGTATCACCGACCCCGAGATCCCGCCGAACCACGGCTGCTACGAACCGGTGACGGTCAGCGCACCTGATGGGTCGCTGTTGAATCCGAATCCGCCCGCCGCCGTCGTCGGCGGCAACGTCGAGACCAGCCAGCGGGTCACCGACGTGGTCTTCACCGCGCTCGCGGGGGCCGCCCCTGATCGTGTCCCGGCGCAAGGCCAGGGGACGATGAACAACCTGACCATCGGCGCGCGGGACGGCTCCTTCGCGTACTACGAGACGATCGGCGGCGGCTTCGGCGCACGCGCCGACCGTGACGGGATGGACGGCGTGCAGGTCGGCATGACGAACACGCTCAACACGCCCGTAGAATCGCTCGAGACCGAGTACCCGCTGCGCGTCGAACGGTACGCGCTCCGAGAGGGCAGCGGCGGACGCGGACGGTTTCGGGGCGGGCTGGGACTCGAGCGCTCGGTCACGGTCGAAACCGACGCGACGGTGTCGCTGCTGACCGAGCGCCGCCGACACGCGCCGAAAGGCATCGCCGGCGGCGAGGACGGCGCGACCGGCGAGAACCTGATCGACGGCGAGCCGGTCCCGGCGAAGACGACGGTCGACGTGGCGGCCGGGACGACAGTTACAGTCAAAACGCCCGGCGGCGGGGGGCACGGCGATCCGAAGGAGCGGGAAGAAGCGGCGCTCGAGGCCGACCGTATCGCCGAGAAATCGTCGGAAGACGACTGATGAGAGACGAATCGACTTCGAGCTGACTCGAAACACGGACCGTCACGTCCGGTACTAATTTTGCCAACGTCACGGATCGCTGACTCCATTCTCCGGTGACGGTGCGTTTTTAGCGCCGCTGGCCCACCCACCAGTATGGAACTCAACGGCGTGGCGGAGCTGCCCGAAATCCGCCCCGGCGACGACATCGCCGCCCTCGTCGCGGATCGGGCAGCCCTCGAGCCCGGCGACGTGCTCACGGTCGCGAGCACGATCGTCTCGAAATCCGAGGGGCGTACAGCGGATCTCGAGGACTACCCCGTCAGCGGGCGAGCCCAGGAGATCGCCGACCGGATCGAGGAGATCGCGGACGAGGAGAAAGATCCCCGGTTCGCGCAGGCAGTCATCGAGGAGAGTTCGGAACTGCTGATCGACTGTCCGTTCCTGCTGGCGGAGACTCGCTTCGGTCACATCTGCCCGAACGCGGGGATCGACCGCTCGAACGTGCCCGGTCACGACCTCCTGTTGCTGCCGAAGCGACCGACGGAGAGCGCCGAGCGGATTCGCACGGGACTCGAGGAGAGAGGAATCGAAGACGTCGCAGTGGTCGTGACCGATACCTGCGGGCGGCCGTTCCGTCACGGACAGACCGGCGTCGCGATCGGCTGGGCGGGAATGCCCGCGAGCAGGGATTGGCGGGGCGAACTCGATCGGGACGGTCACGAACTCGGCGTTACCGTCCAGTCCGTGGTCGACGAACTCGCCGCCGCCGCGAACCTCGTGACCGGCGAGGGTGCCGGCGGGACCCCCGCCGTGGTCGTCCGGGACTGGGAGTTCGGTACCCACGAGGGCAGCGACGAACTCTTCCGATCCGTGGAGGACGACCTCGTCCGGCAGGCACTGCGAGAGTGGAGGTTCGACCGATGACGGGCGAGAATCGAGCGGAGCGAGAGCCGACGTGGGGTATCGAACTCACTCCCGAGCACCCGCCGGACCGCATCGCCGAGCTGGCCGCGCTCGCGGAGGACGAGGGGTTCGACGTCGCGTTCGCGAGTAGCCACTACTTCAACCGCGATCCGTTCGTCGTCCTCTCGCGAATGGCCGACGCCACCGACGAGATCCGGCTCGGACCGGGCGTCGTCAACCCCTACGAAACCCATCCCGTCAAACTCGCGGCGCAGACGGCGACCATCGACGAGATAAGCGACGGACGGGGAGTCTTCGGCATCGGCGCGGGCGACCGCTCTTCGCTCTCGAACCTCGGCATCGAGCGCGACAGCCCGCTCCGGCGCGTCCTCGAGACGTTCGACCTCGCCCGCGATCTCTGGGACGGCGAGACGATTACGCACGAGGGTACCTTCACCGCTCGAGACGCGGCGCTCAACCTCGAGCCGCCGTCCGATCGCATTCCCGTCTACGTCGGCGCACAGGGGCCACACATGCTCCGGATGAGCGCGAAACACGCCGACGGGGTGCTGGTCAACGCCGCGCATCCGCGCGATCTCGAGTGGGCGGCCGGCCAGATCGAGCAGGGATTGGCCGAGCGACCAGCAGAGTCCGGGGCGTTCGAGTCACTGGCGTTCGCGAGCGTCAGCGTCGCCGGCGACGAAGCCGAGGCGCGCGAGGCGGCGCGGCCGCCCGTCGCGTTCATCGTCGGCGGAGCGGCCGAGCCGGTCCTCGCGCGCCACGATATCGACCGGGCGGCGGCGAGCGCGGTCAGCGAGGCGCTCGAAGACGGCGACCTTCCGACCGCGTTCGGCCGCGTCACGCCCGCGATGATCGACGCGTTCTGTATCGCGGGGACGACCGAAACCGTCGCGGATCAATTCGAGGCGGCGCTCGAGCACGTCGACGGAATCGTCGTCGGCTCCCCGCTGGGACCGGACCTCGACGATGCGGTGGAGCGAGCGAGCGAGGCGCTCGGACGTGCGATCGACGACAACTGAGCCGAAAAACGCAGTCGGTTATTCTGCGGTAAAGAGGTTGCCCACGGCACCGAGCGTGAGAACGCCGAAGACGCCCAGCGAGAAGACGACGAGGAGCGTGCCCATCAGGACCAGCAGTGGCGCGAGCCCCGCGCCCATCGCGACGTCACTGAAGAGTTGGGTCATTTCGACGAGGTTGTCCACGATGACGTTCAGCGGCGTGACGGTGTCCATGCGCGGGGGTTGTTACCGGTACTACTTGGCCGTGCCGGTCCCGAATGAGGGGAGACTAAGTCGCCACCGATCGTACCCGATCACGTGACCGACGACGCGACGCTTTCCGACTTCGCCGCTACGGATACCGACGAGGACGGCGCGACGGAGACGTCACGAGAGGGCGGAGACACGGCCGACGGAGACAGCGACCGTTCGGACCCACCGGTCGACTCCCCGACGGCCGTCGAGGGCGCGAGTCCCGACGCCGACGAGTCCGAGGACGGGTCCGGGGAGACGGCAGGCGATACGGGATTTTCGACGTACGCGTGGGGAACGTACACCTGCAGTCAGTGCGAGGGTGCGAGTACCCGCGTCTGGCGTTCCGACGGCGAATTGGTCTGTATCGACTGCAAAACGTGGTAATCAGTTACTGCCGACGGTAACAGCGTGTGTCTCGGGGGGGCTGCCTGCGAGCGTCCTCCCGAAGCTTTATACTGTTGTCGTGGTTCTATTGAGATGCAATGGCGAAAGGTACGGTCGACTTCTTCAACGACACTGGCGGCTACGGATTCATCGAGACTGAGGACGCGGACGAGGACGTGTTCTTCCACATGGAGGACATCGGGGGTCCTGATCTCGAAGAGGGACAGGAACTCGAGTTCGACATCGAGGAGGCCGAAAAGGGGCCGCGCGCGACTAACGTCGAACGGCTCTAGGCAGTTTCGAACGGAGGTATCGTTTTCTGATTGTTAGTCCGGTAGCGACCGCATTCTCAAACCCGGGCTCTCGGTCAGTGGCCGAGAGACGGGCGAGCGATACGCCGCGAGCGACTGCACCCGACCAGTTCTACCGGTTCTGTCGCGCCCTCGGTTTGCAGGGTATTTATTTGACACAAAACATATGTCCGAGAGACCCCGATGACGTACTAATGAACAGGTCCCCGGGTGCACGGAGAGCGTCTCGAGATCATGACTGACGCGAGTTCGACACCGAAGCGGAGTAGCGATTCGACGGGTGAGGACACTCTCCAGGTCTCGACCGTCGAGCGGTTGTGTGCCGACATCGAGGCGAACGTCTCGCGCGTGATCGTCGGTCACGACGAGGTGATCGAACACGTCATTACCGCCGTCCTCGGACGCGGGCACGTCCTGCTCGACGACGTCCCCGGCGTCGGGAAGACGATGCTCGCGCGCGCGATCGCCAGGTCGGTCGACTGTACGTTCAGCCGCGTTCAGTTCACGCCGGATCTGCTCCCGAGCGACGTCACCGGCGTGAACGTCTTCAACCAGAAGACCCGCGAGTTCGACTTCCAGTCCGGTCCCATCTTCGGCAACATCGTGCTGGGCGACGAGATCAACCGCGCGCCCCCGAAGACGCAGGCGGCGCTGCTCGAGGCCATGGAGGAAGGACAGGTCACGACCGACGGCACGACCCGCGACCTCCCGACGCCCTTTACCGTGATCGCGACCCAGAACGCCGTCGAGCCGAACCGGACCTACGACCTGCCCTTCGCCGAGCTCGATCGCTTCATGAAGAAACTGCATCTGGGCTACCCCGATCCCGACGAGGAGGCCGAACTGCTCGGCCGGACGGTCGGCGACCACCCGATCGAATCGCTCGAGTCCGTCACCGATCGCGAAACGCTCGTCGCCGCCCGCGAGACGGTTTCGAGGGTGCAGGTCGCGGAACCGGTTCGAACGTACGCGACGCGACTCGCGGCGTATACGCGCGAGAACGCACACATCGGCGTGAGCCCCCGCGGTACGATCTCGCTCCTCCGGGCGGCACAGGCACGCGCCGTCACGAACGGGCGAGACTACGTCATTCCGGACGATCTCCAGGTCGAAGCGCCCGTGGTGATGAGCCACCGAATCAAGACGACCGGCCACGACCGGGACGGCGCCACGGTGGTCGAAAACGCACTCCAGCACGTCGCCGTCGAATGAGACTCACGCGCCGCGGCTGGACCGTCGTCGCCGTCGCCTCCGGGGCCGTCGCGCTGAGCTGGCAGTCCGGCCCCCGGGCGCTGAACGCCGTCGTCGTTCCCCTGATCGTCGTCCTGCTGGCCGGCCTGCTCACGGTCGCTCGAGCGGACCGGCCGCGCGTCGTTCGCCAGCCGGTCACCGAAGGGTTCATTCGCGAGGAGAGATCCGTCGAGGTCGCGATCGAAACCGACGGAGCTGCTGCCGCAACCGTCCGCGATACCGTCGCTGACGGCCTCTCGGCGACGACCGATCCGCACGTAGACACCACGCTCCACGGCGAGGAGACGTTCGCGTACGACGTGCAACTCGAGGCGCGGGGCGAGCGCCGGGTCGGCCCGCTATCGATCACCGTCACGGACATCCTCGGACTCGTCGAGCGGCGATTCGCGTACGAGGAAACGACCCCCGTTCTCGTCTATCCGCGGGTTCGGGACCTGAGCCGCGGGCCCGCAGCCGACGTGGAGGCGCTCGCCAGCGTCGCCGACCGCCTCGTGAACGAGGAGTTCGACCACCTCCGGGAGTACCGGCGCGGAGATCCGTTGCGCGACGTCCACTGGAAGACCGCGGCCAAGCGACCCGAGGACGACCTGGTCGTCACGGAGTACACCGACGACGACGAAACCGGCGCAGTCACGGTCGCCGCCGACTGCCTCGTCGACCGCAGCGACGAGATGGCCTCGGCCGCTGCCAGCGTCGCGACCTACCTCCTCGAGCGTGGTGCAACGGTCGGACTCGCGACGCCCGAGGGAACACAGCCACCGGGATCGGGCCGGGCCCACCACCGCGAGCTGCTCCAATTGTTAGCGGTCGCTGGCCCCGGGGAACTCGCGGATCGAACCCGTCAGAACGCGGACGTGCTGGTCCGAACCGACGAAGCCGGGACGACAGTCGTCGTCGACGATCGCGAGTTGGCCTTCGATCGACTCTGCGGGCCCGAGCAAGCGGAACGGGAGAAACCGGAGGGCCGAAACCGGACCGGGAACGACGGCCACGGTGACCACGACACCAACAGACGGCCAGGGATGACCGCATGAGCACGAAATCGTCCAGTCACGCCGGTGATCGAACGGTATCGTTGAACGCGGAGGGGACCGTCAGTACCGATGTCGTCCGTCTGCTCGCCCTCGGGTGCGTGTTGGTCCTGACGGCGTCGTACGTGAGCGTCCTCTACGGGATCACGAAGGTCGTCGGCGGCAGCGGATCGCTGTTCGCACTCGTCGGGCTCATGCTGCTCGCGGCGACGGTACTCGCGCGGCTGATCCGCCCCCGAACCGCGGGAACGCTCGCGCTGACGGCGGCCGGACTCGGGTTCGCCTACTACCTCACTTCGGCCGGCGTCGAGCTGGGCGTCGTCCTCACCGGAACGAACGCGATCGTTTCCGACACCGTCGCGCTCGCGACCGGTCTCCCGGTGCTCCGAATGGTTCAGGCAGGGATCTGGACGCTCGGATTCGCGCCCGCTCCCGTCTTCCTCTCGTGGTATCTCGCCGTTCGCGGCCGGTACGGGCTCAGCGTCGTCCCCGGCGGCCTCGCGCTGGGCTTTCTCGTGTTGACCGGCGACGCGGGGACGCTCGTCACCCTGACCGGGACCCTCGCCGCCGTCGGGGCCGTCGCCGGCGGCGAACTCGAGCGCCGCGGCGGCTCGATCGCACAGGCGGATCTGCTCGCGGTCCTGTTCGCGGTGATCGTCGTCCTCTCGCTGTCGGTGACGATCGTTCCCGGCGAGCCGACGGGGCCGACGCACCTCGTCCAGGGCGAATCCGGCACGCTCGAGGCGACGATCGACTCCGCTCCCCAGCGATCGGGGATCTCCGGGCAGGTGGATCTCTCGCCGGAGGTTCGGTTTACGGTCGAGTCCGATCGGCCATCGTACTGGCGGACCGGCGTCTACGACCGGTTCACCGGTGACGAGTGGGTCCGGACGGGGCAGGATCGCCGGTACGACGGCCGGCTCGCGGACCCACCCAGCAGCAGTGGGACCGTCCGACAGACCGTCACCGCCGAGACGGAGCTCGGAATCATGCCCGTCGCGCCCCAGCCGCTGGCGCTCGATGGCGACGTGACGCGAGCGACGACCGTCTCCAGACACGACCAACCGCGACCCGAGACGCCACTACAAGAGGGGGACAGCTACGCCGTCGAGAGCGCGGTCGTCGATCCCGAGCCGGACGCGCTCCGAATAGCCGGAACGAGTTACCCCGACGAGGTGACCGACCACTACCTCCAGACGCCCGAAGACACCTCGAGCGAGTTCCGGGAGCGGACCGACGAAATTACGGCCGGTAGCGACACGCCGCACGGGAAGGCGGTCGCGATTCGGGACCACCTCCGGTCCTCGAAGGGGTACTCGCTCGACGTCTCCCAGCCCGCCGGAAACGTCGCCGAAGGGTTTCTGCTCGAGATGGACGAGGGCTACTGCGTCTACTTCGCGACGACGATGACGCAGATGCTCCGCGAA